>JAHJYA010000113.1 GCA_018826895.1 Gammaproteobacteria bacterium | reverse complement strand
CTGGCCCATTACGCCTCTCGCCGCATCCATGCGGCTCGTCCCCCTACGCAACACCTACGCTCGGCCTCCTGACGGGACCGGGTCGCGAGCTTGCAAGATTTCTACAAGATCAAGTACGGCGGCGTCTGGCTTTTTGCTTTTGCTCTTGAATCGCGATCGTGCAGACGACGCCCAAGTCCCCTTCAGGAGGGAACCCCGGCCCAGCCGGGGCCGGATGGTGGGGTGCCCTTCTCTTTGGTTACTTTCTCTTGGGTAAACAAGAGCTACGGAGCGAAGCGGAGTAACAGCCGCAGGCTGGCCCGCAGGGTGAGCGAAGCGAATCAAGTGACTCGCCCGTAAGGGGCGAAAACGATCAGACCAGACAGCGCGGTAATGGATAGAGCCACGTCATCGGCAACGCACACTTGTTTGCCAGTCCGATGGCAAGCCCGGCATCCCCACAGACCTGCCTTAGCGGTAAATGGTGGCCATGCCGCGGCGTTCGTCCAGGCATTCGGGCGAGGCCGTCTCGAATTCGCGGCAGATCAGTGGGCGTACCGGGTAGATGGTGCAGCGCATGCTGTCGCGGTCCAGGGCAGCGCACCAGCCGTCGTCCAGGCGCAGCATGACCTCGCCGCCCCAGGCGTCGGTGTCGATAAAGCGCTGCGGTACACCGGTGTCGGTAATCAGCATGACTTCCAGCTGGCAGCAGCAGGCCGCGCAGTTGCTGCAACTGACGACGGGCTCGTCGGGGAGCTGGGTGTGGGCGATGGTTTGCGTCATATCGGCAGTCTACGCGAGTGCGCGCGTTGCCGCGCTACAGCGACTGTTGGCTGCGCAGACGTTGTTCGTACTGGCTGCGATAGAGCCGCGCGAAACCGTGCAGCAGCGGCATGACCACGGCCCAGATGGCGGCGAGCAGCAGCAGGGTTTGCCAGGTGCCGTAGGGCAAGCCCACGCCGGCAATCTGTGCACCGCCGTAATAGGACAGCGGTGCGCTAACGGCGCCCAGCAGGCTGGCGCGCCACCAGGGCTGGGCGGTCCAGGCCAGGCAGTGGTTGAGGGTGCTGGCCAGCAGCAGCCACAGCGAGGCCAGCCACAGCGGGATCAAGAGGCGCGGCTCGCCGAAATCGAACACGCCGAGGTTGAGCAGAAAGCTGTCCAGCGCGCTGCCGGTAAAAAACACGGTCAGCAGCAGTTTGCCTTCGGCCTGCCAACTGCTGACCCAGAACAGATGCACACCGAGGGCCGCGGCCACCAGCAGCAACCAGGGGCCGTCGCCGCCGAATACGCAGGCGAACCAGCCGAGCTGGAAGAGCAGGGCGTTGGCGATCAGTTTAGGCATTGAAGTTTCCCAATAGAGGTGCAGGTTTGGCCGCCGGTTTGGCCAGCAGCAATTGCGCGGTGCCGATGGTGCGCTCCAGAAAGCCGCCCTCGCAATAGCACAGGTAGAACTCCCACAGCCGGTAGAAGTAATCGTCATAGCCCAACTGCTCGAGGGTATGCCGCGCCTGGTGCAGGTTTTCATGCCACAGGCGCAGGGTACGCGCGTAGTGCAGGCCGAAGTCTTCCATGTGGTGCAGGTTCATGTCGGTGCGGGTGCTGATGATACCGAGCATTGCGCTCATCGACGGCAGGGCGCCGCCGGGGAAGATGTAACGCTGAATGAAGTCGACGCTGCGCTTGGCCTGCTCGTAACGCTGGTCGCGAATGGTAATGGCCTGCAGCAGCATCAGGCCGTCCGGCTTGAGCAGGCTGGCGCACTGCTCGAAGTAGGTCGGCAGGTAGCGGTGGCCGACGGCTTCGATCATTTCGATGGACACCAGCTTGTCGTACTGGCCGCGCAGGTCGCGGTAGTCCTCCAGCAGCAGGGTCACGCGGTCTTGCAGGCCCTCGGCGGCAATGCGCTGTTCGGTGTGGGCATATTGCTCGCGCGACAGGGTGGTGGTGGTCACGCGGCAGCCATAGTGGCGCGCGGCGTAGAGCGCCATGCTGCCCCAGCCAGTGCCGATTTCCAGCAGGTGGTCGCTGGGTTTGAGCTCGAGTTTCTGGCAGATGCGTTGCAGCTTGTTCAGTTGCGCCTGCTCCAGGCTGTCGTCGGGCCCCACGAACATGGCCGCCGAGTACATCATGGTCGGGTCGAGGAACTGCTCGAAGAGGTCATTGCCCAGGTCGTAGTGCGCCTCGATGTTCTTGCGCGAACCCTGGCGGGTGTTGCGGTTGAGCCAGTGCAGGCCCTTGATCAGTGGGCGGCCGACGCGGGCCAGGCCGCCTTCCATGGCATCCAGCAGTTCGAGGTTGCTGACGAAAATGCGGATCACCGCGGTCAGTTCCGGGGTGCTCCAGTACCCATGAATGTAGGCTTCGCCCGAGCCGATCGAGCCATTACCGGCGACCAGGCCCCAGACCGCTGGGTCGTGCACCTGGATTTCCGCGCACAGGCTGGAATGCGGATCGCCAAAGGACAGGCGCTCCTCGCCTTCGACGATAACCAGATGACCGTGGCGCAGTTGCTTGAGCTGCGCCATCACCGCACGGCGCAGCAGGCTGGCGCCGACGCCGCTGCCGGCGCGTACGGCGTTCTTGGCAGACGCCAGGCTAGAGCTTTTCATGGTGCACATCCTTTGATTCGGGTCGGCCTGCGCGGAACTCACCGTCCGCGGCCTCATGGTTGAACACGGGTACACGCTTGAGCAGCAGGCGCAGGGCCTGCCAGTAGATGCCGACAACCGTCTTGCCGGTCATCCAGGGAAAGCTGAGCAGGTAGCGGTGCAGGCTGGCGCGGTCGAGCGCAGTGCGGGTCAGGCTGAGGCTGGCGTCGAACACCTTGGTCTCGCCGGCCCAGTCGGCCATGTGGATGCCCAAACGCTCACCGGGTTGGCTGAAACCCATGCGGTATTCCAGCTCTCGCGGCAGAAACGGCGACACATGGAACGACTTGGCCACGCCCATGTGCTGGTGGCCCTCACCCGTGGCTGGCAGTACGTAGTGGTAGCGTTCGCGCCACGGCGTATTGCTGACCTCGCAGAGAATCGCCTGCAGACGGTCCTGCTTATCGAAGCAATAAAAGAAACTCGCCGGGTTGAACGCCAGGCCCCAACTGCGCGGCTGGGTGAGTAGGCAGATGCGCCCTTGAGGTACCTGGCCGAGGGCTTCGCCGACGCGCTGGCGCACCGCGTCGATCAGGCGCATGCCGGCGCCGGTAAAGGCCGGTAGAAAGTCCGTTTCACGGAAAGCAAAGGGCGCAAAACGCCCACGCCCGGCCAGACGCGACAAGCCCAGCACGGTGTCCTGCTCGTCGAGGTCCAGGTACAGCAGACCCATGCGATAGCGAAACGCGTGGGTCTTGGGGGCGAAGCGGCGGTGCTGCACCCAGCCGCTGTACAGGGCGCTGTGCATTACAGGGACTCACCGAATGCCTGGGCCACGCGCAGGGCACTGACTACGCCATCTTCATGGAAGCCGTTGGCCCAGTAGGCGCCGCAGAAGTAGCTGTGCTGCGCACCGAGCAACTCTTCCCAGCGTGCCTGGGCCGTGACCCCGCGCAGGCCGTACTGCGGATGGGCATAGCGGTAGGTGCCGAGAATGCGTGCCGGGTCGATGGCCTCGGTCTGGTTGAGGCTGACGCAGAACACTGTCTCGCTCTGGATGCCCTGCAGGATATTCATGTTGTAGGTCACCGCTGCCGGTTGTTCGCTTGGCCCACCGAGGCGGTAGTTCCAGGCGGCCCAGGCCAGCTTGCGCTTGGGCAACAAGCGGGTATCGGTGTGCAGCACCACTTCGTTTTCCGCATAGGGCAGATCGCCAAGGATCGCCTGTTCGGCCAGGGTCGGTTTGGCCAGCAGGCGCAGGGCCTGGTCGCTATGACAGGCGAACACCACCTTGTCGAAGTACTCGCTGCCTTCGGCGTGGTGCAGGGTGACTCCGCTGCTGTCACGTTCGACCCGCTGCACCGGGCAATTCAGACGAATGCGCTCCTTGAACGAGGCGGTCAGCGGCGCTACGTAGCCGCGCGAGCCACCTTCGACCACGCACCACTGCGGGCGGTCACTGACCGAGAGCAGGCCGTGGTTCTTGAAGAAACGCACGAAGAACTGCAGCGGGAAACTGAGCATCTGCGCCGGCGACATCGACCAGATCGCCGCACCCATGGGCACGATGTAATGATGGGTGAAGCGTTCGCTGTAGCCGCCCATCTTCAGGTAGTTGCCCAGGGTGGTGGTGCTGGGAATGCGGTTGCTGTGCAGGTCGTCCAGGGCCTCGCGGTTGAAGCGCAGGATGTCGCGGACCATGCCGATAAAACGTGGTGAGAACAGGTTGCGGCGTTGGGCAAACAGGGTATTGAGGTTGTGCCCGTTGTACTCCACGCCGGTGACTGGATCGCTGACCGCGAAGCTCATCTCGGTGGGTTTGAAGCCCACGCCGAGTTGTTCCAGCAGGCGGATGAAGTTGGGATAGGTCCAGTCGTTGAAGACGATAAAGCCGGTGTCGATGGCATGCCGCTCGCCGGAGACTTCGACGTCCACCGTATGGGTGTGGCCGCCGATCCAGTCGCTGGCCTCGAAGACACTGATGTCATGCTGGCGGTTGAGCAGGTAGGCGCTGGTCAGGCCGGAAATACCGCTGCCGATAATGGCTATTTTCATGGGCTGTTCTTGCTCTCAGTGGTGCGCGCCATGCGCTTGCCCAGGGCCACCTGCAGCCGCTTGGGCAGGTGGGCGAGCAACAGCAGGCCGGCGATAAAAGGTGTGGGAAAGGCAATCTCGTAGGGGCGCTTTTCCAGTTTCTCGGCGATGTGACGGGCGGCTTTCTCCACCGGCCAGCGCATCGGCATGGGGAAGTCGTTCTTCTGCGTCAGCGGCGTATCGACGAAGCCAGGGCTGACCAGGGTGACGTCGATGCCCTCGGCGGCCAGGTCAATGCGCAGTGCTTCGAACAGGTAGCGCATGCCGGCTTTGGAGGCGCCGTAGGCCTCGGCACGCGGCAGCGGCAGATAGGTCACCGAACTGGCCACGCCGACCAGGTGCGGCGTGCTGCTCTGGCGCAGCAGCGGCAGCGCAGCTTCGATGCAGTAGCTGGCGGAGAACAGGTTGGCGCGCACCACGCGCTCGATCATCGCCGCCTCAAACTGGGCGACCTCGACGTACTCGCAGGTGCCGGCGTTGAGTATCACCATGTCCAGGGCACCCCAGACCTGGGCGATGTGCTCGCCAATGGCCTTGACTCGGGTTGCATCGCTGAGGTCGCCGGGCACCACCAGTACCTGTTCGGGGAAGCGTGTGGCCAGGGCCTGTAACGGCTCGACCGTGCGCGCACTGAGCGCCAGGCGATAGCCGCGCTGCAGCAACTGTTCCGCCAGGGCGGCGCCAATGCCGCTGCTGGCGCCGGTCAGCCAGATTCGTTTCATGCCAGTCTCCGTTTCAGCCAGCGGATCACCTGGCCCAACACGGGCAGGTGTTCGTAGAGCAGGTTGCCCGCGTCGAAATAGTCGCGGTGGCGGTGCACTTTGTCGCTCCAGTGCAGGTGCGAGCAGCCTTCCACGCGGATCAACTGGCCACCGGCCAGGCGCGGATGGCGGTAGCTCATGGTCCAGCGCAGGTAGCCTTCGCCTTCGCGCACCTCATCGAAGCCATAGAAGTCGAAGCGCAGCTCGCTGACATTGGCGTACAGCTCGGCGAAGTAACGCTGCAGATTGGCCAGGCCGCGCACCTCATGCAGCGGGTCGCGGAACACCGCGTCGTCGCTGTAGAGCGTGCCGAGGCGCTCCAGATTGTCCTTGTTCAGGGCAGCGAAGTCCTGGGCGAAGCGACGCAGAAAATCACTCATGGCTAGGCTCCGGGGGCCGCGAAGGCAGGTTCTTGAAGGCGGCCAGCGCGCGCTCACGGCTGCGTGCCAGATCGACGATAGGCCGCGGATAGTCGGCGATACCGAACAGGCCGCCCATGGCCGCGGGGTTGTGCACATCCTTTTTGTTCAAACCGGCGAGCTCAGGCACCCAGCGACGAATAAAACGGCCGTCGGGGTCGAATTTGGCTGACTGGCTCAGCGGGTTGAAGATGCGGAAGTAGGGCACCGAGTCGGTACCAGTGGAGGCGCTCCACTGCCAGCCGCCGTTATTCGCGGCCAGGTCGCCGTCGATCAGGTGGCGCATGAAAAAGCGTTCGCCCTCGCGCCAGTCGATCAGCAGGTTCTTGGTCAGGAACATCGCCACCACCATGCGCAGGCGGTTGTGCATCCAGCCGGTGGCGAGCAACTGGCGCATGGCCGCATCGACCAGCGGCAGGCCGGTTTGCCCGCTTTGCCAGGCGGCCAGCTCTTTCGGCGCCTGGCGCCAGGCCAGGGCATCGGTTTCGCGGCGAAAGGCGCGGCCCATGGATACCCGCGGATAGCCAACCAGCGTGTGTTTGTAGAATTCCCGCCAGAGCAGCTCGTTGATCCAGGTCACCACCCCTTCGCTGCCGCTTTCAAACTCGCCCTGGTTGGCCTGTAGCGCTGCGTGCAGGCATTGGCGCGGCGACAGCACCCCAGCCGCCAGGTAGGGCGACAGCTGGCTGGTGCCGGGCACGGCGGGCAGGTCGCGGTCGCGCTTGTAGTCGTCGATGGACTCATCGCTGAAGCGCGTCAAACGCGCCAGCGCCTGAGCTTCACCGGCCGGCCACAGGTCGCGCAGGCTGGCGGCTGGCGTGGCGAATCCGGCGACCTCTTGAGGTATCGGGTCGCGGGCAATCGCCAGTGGCGCCTGGGCGCGGGGTGTGGCAACCAGCGCTGGCAAACTGTGGTGCAGACGTGCGTAGCAGGCCTTGCGGAACTGGCTGTAGACCTGGAAGTAGCCGCCGGATTTGGTCAGCACGCTGCCGGGGGCGAAGAACAGCTGGTCGAGGTGTCCGTGAAACGCCACACCACGGCTGCGCAAGGTTGCGGCCACAGCCTGATCGCGCCGGCTTTCGTGGACGCCGTATTCATCGTTGACCTGTACTGCGCTGACGTTAAGCGACTGGCACAGTTGGTCGAGCACCGCTGGCGCCTGGGCCCAGGTATCGGCCTCGCGGATCAGCAGCGGCACACCGAGGGCGGCAAGATCGTCCGAGAGGATCGCCAGGTTACGCAACCAGAAATCGACCTTGCTCGGGGCGTCGTCATGGGCCTGCCACTGGCCGGGGCTGATCAGGTACAGGGCCACCGTCGGCCCGGCGGCCATGGCGGCGGCGAGGGCGGTGTTGTCCTGCAGGCGCAGGTCGGTACGGAACCAGAACAGTTGCATCATCGATCCTTATTGAGCTTCGAGCAGGTTCAGCAGGGTCAGGGTCTGCAAGGCACCGAGTGGGTCGTGGGCCAGGTGCAGATCGCTGTGCTGCTCAACCAATACCCGCAACTCCTGCTCATGGATGTGTACCGCCGGTCCGCCGATCAGGCAGGGGCAGCTATAACCCGTGGCCAGACGCGGTAAATGGGCGGTGTTGATCGTCTGGCTGGAGTACAGCAGCAGGGCGCGCGGCTGGATGTGCTCGACCGCCATGGCCAGCTCGGCCGGGGTCAGCGGCCAGTCGAAAACTTCCACCGGACAGTTGGCGCTGCTGGCCAGCCAGGCGGTCAGCCACAGGCCCGGCTCCATCGGCAGGTCCGACATATTGATCATCAGCAGCGGTGGGCCGCTGTGCTGGCGGTTGTTGTGGTACAGCCGGGCGCCCAGCTTGCTGCGCAGCCAGGAGTAGAAGAACACCCGCTCGGCCTGGGCGCCGAACTGGTTGCGCCAGCGCAGTTCGAGCTCCTCGAACAAGGGCAGCAGCAGTTGTTGGCACAGGGTCTTGGGCGGGTAGAGCGCCAGCTCGCTGTTAAAGCCTTCGTCGAGGCGGCGCTCGTTGAGGTTGCAGATCGCTTCCTGCAGGCGCTGGCGCTTTTCTTCCCACTGCGAGGTGGCTTCGCTGAACGCCGGCTGGTTGGAGCGCAGCAGTCCCTTGACCTGGCTGACCGATACACCGCGGTTGAGCCAGGTGAGAATGGCCTGGATCCGGGCGACGTGCTTCTCGGCGTACAGGCGATGCCCCTTGGGCGTGCGGTGCGGCACGATCAGCCCGTAGCGGCGCTCCCAGGCGCGTAGGGTCACGGCGTTGACCCCGGTGATGCGCGCCACTTCGCGGATCGGCAAAAAGCCCTGGGCCAGGGCCGTCTGGTAGTCGTCGGCGGATTCATCCTGCACGTCGGCAGGCTCCGAGTGAGTGCTCATAGGGTATTACGCAGGCTGAGATTTTCGGGGTGCGGCTGCAGGTAGACCTGTTGTTGGAGGTAGCGGTCGGGGTGCAGGCGCAGATGATGTTTGAGCAGGGTCAGCGGCACCACCAGCGGCACCACGCCGTGGCGGTACTGGCTGATCAGGTGCTGCATTTCGCGCTTGTCTTCGCCGTCGAGCGCCTGCTTGAAGTAACCGCTCAGGTGCATCAGCACGTTGCTGTGGGTGCGCCGGGTCGCGCATTTTTTCAGGGCCGCCATCAGCTCGCTGAAATAGCGCGGCGCCAGTTCACCCAGATCGTGCTGGCCGAGGTTGCCGAGCATCCGCCCGAGGCTGCGGTACTGCACCGGGTGGGTGGCCATCAGCAGGTATTTGTAGCGTGAGTGGAAGTCGATCAGCGTCTTGCGGGTCAGGCCAGCGGCGACGGTACGTTGCCAGTCGGCGTAGGCGAATACGCGGGTGATGAAATTCTCGCGCAGCACCGGATCATTCAGGCGGCCATCTTCTTCGACCGGCAGATCGGGATGGCGGGCGCAGAAAGCAGCGGCGAACAAGCCGCGCCCGCGAGGCTCGCTGGGGTGCCCGTTATCCTGGTAGACCTTGACCCGCTCCAGGCCGCAGGACGGCGACTGTTGCATGAAGATATAGCCGCAGATGCCGCCCAACTCCTCGGCCATTTGTGCGCCATAGGCGGTTAGGGCGTCGCTGACATCCAGCTCGCGGTGCACGGTGCCTACGGCCCGCGGTTGCTCGGGGTCACCGACCAGGCGAATCGGCTCTCGCGGGATACCCAGACCGATGGCCACTTCCGGGCAGACCGGGGTGAAGTCGAAATAGTCGCTCAGGGTGCGGTTGCACAGGCGTGATTCCTTGTGCCCACCGTTGTAGCGAACTTCGGCGCCAAGCAGGCAAGCGCTGATGCCGAGACGGGGTTTGAGTGGGGGCAATTGCATGGCGACCTCTGCTGACTACTTGTACAGGATGATGACCCTGTACAACTCGTGCTCATCATAGGTGCGTCATTGTACAAGTCAAATAGTTTGTACAGCTTTTGTAATGGAATGCTGGGGCTGGGTATGGCCTGGTACAGGCTTCACCCAGGCCGTGCCCCTTAGCACCAACCCATGCGCCAGCGCTGCGCGTCCTGCAGCACGCGCCAGTCCAGGCGCTCGCTGCGTTGGGTGAGCACAGCCTGCAGTTCGATGGCCAGCACCTCACCTTCCTCGTCGCGGTACAGCTCGGTCACCAGGAAATGTTTTTCCCGGTGTTGCGGCTGGCGCGCCGTCCATTTCGACAGCAGCAATTTTCCCGGGTTGATGCGGTGCCGGGCAGGCCGCGCCTTGTGCTCGGCGCTGCTCATGGCAGGTGCGCGAGCAGCTTGCGCGCCGCGTCCTGACCGCTGAGCCAGGCGCCCTCGACGCGCCCCGAGAGGCACCAGTCGCCGCAGGCATAAATACCCAGGTCGCTGTCGGCCAGGCAGCCCCATTCATGGGCCGAGGCCGGTCGTGCATACAGCCAGCGGTGGGCGAGGGAGAAGGCCGGGGTCGGCACTGTGCAGCCGATCAGCTCGGCGAAGGCGCCGTGCAGCTGTTCGATCACCGCTTCCTTGGTCAGGTCCAGGTGCTGACGCGTCCAGGCGCTGGTGGCATGGATGACCCAGGTGTCGAGCGTGTTGTCCCGACCCGGCTTGCTGCGGTTGCGCGCCAGCCAGTCGATTGGGCTGTCCTGCACGAAGCAGCCCTCCACATTGCTCTGCAGCGGCTCGGCGAATCCCAGGCTGACTGCCCAGGTCGGCTCCATGGCCACGCTGGCCGCCACTGTGGCCAGTTTGGGCGCGGCGCTCAGCAAGGTGCAGGCCTGGGGTGCCGGTGCGGCGACTATGACGTGGCTGAACGGGCCGTGGCTGACGCCTTCGGCATCGAGCAGGTGCCAGTGCTGTTCGCCACGAAACACCTCGGTGATGCGGCAGGCGAAGTTCACTGGCAGCTCACCGAGCATGGCGCGGGTGATCGCACTCATGCGTGGGCTGCCGACCCAGCGCACCTGCTCGTCGGGCGATGCCGCGAGCTGGCCGTTGCGCACGTAATACAGGGCCGGCGCCCATTCGGCTGCCAGGCCCTGGCGCTGCCAGTGCTGCACGGTGTCGACAAAGCGCCGGTCGCGCGCGGTGAAGTATTGCGCGCCCAGGTCCAGGGCGCCGGCATCGCTGCGTTTACTGGCCATGCGGCCGCCGCTGCCACGGCTCTTGTCGAACAACTGCACAGGTTGACCGGCGGCATGCAGCGCCTGGGCGGCGGAGAGGCCGGCCATGCCGGTACCGATAATGGCGATAGGGGCAATCTGGGTCATGCTGAACCTCGTGATAACGCGCGCCAGACGCTGGTGGCTGGGCCTGCTGTGGCGAGCGTGCGGTGTACACAAACAGTTTAGACAGGCTACGCTTTAGACAAAAGCTATACAATAATCTTGTTATGTATAGGTTGATCGGATTAAATCCACCGACTCGTCCTGTGCGCACAGCTGTCTTGCTTCAGACGTGCCAAGACACTCCGTGTTGCACCTATTTGAGGATAACGCCATGCATATTCTGCTGACCGGCGGCACAGGCCTGATCGGCCGCTCGCTGTGCCGTCACTGGCTGCAACAGGGGCACCAACTGACTGTCTGGAGTCGCACCCCGGCGCGCGTCGCAGCCCTATGTGGCGAGGGCGTGCGCGGTATTGCGCAGCTTGAAGAATTGGCCGAGACGCCGCTGGATGCGGTGGTCAACCTGGCCGGCGCGCCCATTGCCGATCGCCCTTGGACGCGCGCCCGGCGGCAACTGCTCTGGGCCAGCCGGATCCAACTGACAGAAACCCTGGTGGCCTGGCTGGGCAGTCGTTCGAGCAAGCCGGGCGTGCTGCTCTCCGGCTCCGCCGTGGGCTGGTACGGTGACGGCGGCGAGCGCCCGCTGCACGAAGACGATGCCCCGGTAACCGATGATTTTGCCGCGCAGCTGTGCGCGGCCTGGGAAGAAACTGCGCAGCGTGCCGAAGCCGATGGCATCCGTGTGGTGCTGCTGCGCACCGGGCTGGTGCTGTCCGCCGAGGGTGGTTTTCTCAAGCGCTTGCTGCTGCCGTTTCGTCTGGGCCTGGGCGGCCCGCTGGGCAATGGTCGGCAGTGGATGCCTTGGATTCACCTGGCCGACCAAATCGCTCTGATTGATTTTCTCGTGCAGCAGCCCGAGGCGCGCGGTCCTTATAATGCGTGCGCGCCGCAGCCGGTGCGCAACCGCGACTTTGCCAAGGCCCTGGGGCGCGCGCTGAAGCGTCCGGCCGTGCTGCCGGCCCCGGCGTTTTTGCTGCGCACTGGCCTGGGTGAGCTGGCGGTGCTGCTGCTCGGTGGTCAACACGCGCAGCCCACACGGCTGCAAGCGGCAGGCTTTGATTTTCGCTTCAGTGAGCTGGAGGCGGCCCTGGCTGATTTATTGCCCAGTCGCTGATTTTTATTTCGATTGTTACCGGCCATCTGGCCGCAAATTATAGGAAGCGTTATGTCCGACCATGCCTTGTTACTGGTCAACCTGGGTTCCCCTGCCTCGACCGAGGTAGCCGATGTACGCAGCTACCTGAACCAGTTTCTGATGGACCCCTATGTGGTCGACCTGCCGTGGCCGCTGCGGCGTCTGCTGGTTTCGCTGATTCTGATCAAGCGTCCGGCCGCCTCGGCCCATGCCTACGCCTCCATCTGGTGGGACGAAGGCTCGCCCCTGGTGGTGCTCAGTCAGCGCCTGACCGAGCAGATGAAAACCACCTGGAACCACGGCCCGGTCGAGCTGGCCATGCGCTACGGCGAGCCGTCCATCGAGACCGCGCTGCTGCGCCTGACCGAGCAGGGCATCAAGCAGATCACCCTGGCGCCGCTGTACCCGCAGTTCGCTGACAGCACCACTACCACGGTGATCGAAGAAGCCCGGCGTGTGGTGCGTGAGCGCAAACTGGACGTGCAGTTCTCGGTACTGCCGCCGTTCTATGACCAGCCCGAATACATCGACGCCCTGGTGCAGAGTGCGCAGCCGTACCTGGAGCAGCCGTTCGATCACCTGCTGCTGAGTTTTCACGGTCTGCCGGAGCGCCATCTGCGCAAGCTCGACCCGAGCAAGCATTGCCTGCGCGGCCCCGATT
The DNA here is from genome assembly GCA_018826895.1 of Gammaproteobacteria bacterium. GTDB lineage: Bacteria > Pseudomonadota > Gammaproteobacteria > Pseudomonadales > Pseudomonadaceae > Aquipseudomonas. The sequence continues at coordinate 21,796 of JAHJYA010000113.1, read as the reverse complement.
GCTGTCGCACGGCGCCGCCGGAAGTGCTCGCCACCTGCTACCGCGCGCAGTGCATGCGCAGCGCCGAAGCCTTCGCCGCGGGTATGGGCCTGCGCCCGGAACAATGGTCGGTGTCCTTCCAGTCGCGTCTTGGCCGGGACAAGTGGATCGAGCCCTACACCGAGGCGCGCCTGGATGAGTTGGCCGCCCAGGGCGTGAAGAAGTTGCTGGTGATGTGCCCGGCCTTCGTCGCCGATTGCATCGAAACCCTCGAAGAAATTGGCGACCGTGGCCGCGAGCAATTTGTCGAGGCCGGCGGCGAGAGCCTGCAGCTGGTGCCCTGCCTGAACACCCATCCGGCCTGGGTCGCGGCCCTGAAAACCCTGTGCGAGCGTGCGCCGCTGATGCTCTAAGCTTCATTCGCCCGGACAGATGTGGCGCATTCGCCTGATGGATAAGACTGCCCTGAGGTACTCGGGGCAGCGCGAGTCGACCTAAGCTGGCGGCACTTTCAACCGTCGCGCACCGCGCAATCGGTGTCGAGGAGCCCGCCCGTGCATAACAACAATAACGGCTATCCCTCTAGTGCTCGCGCCTGGACCACTGTCGCCATTCTGATGGTGGCGTACGTGCTGTCGTTTATCGACCGGCAGATTCTCAACCTGCTGGTCGGCCCGATCCGTCGCGACCTGCTGATCAGCGATACGCAGATGAGCCTGCTGATGGGCCTGTCTTTCGCGCTGTTCTACACCGTCTGCGGAATCCCCCTCGGCCGTCTGGCCGATACCAAGAGCCGGCGTGGGCTGATCGCCATCGGCGTACTGTTCTGGAGTGCCGCCACTGCGGCCTGCGGTCTGGCCAAGCTGTACTGGCACTTTCTGCTGTGCCGCATCGGCGTCGGGGTGGGCGAAGCGGCCTTGTCGCCAGCGGCTTATTCACTGATCGCCGACAGCTTCCCGGCTGAGCGTCGGGCCACCGCCATCAGCGTGTATTCCATGGGGGTTTACCTAGGGTCTGGCCTGGCGTTTCTGGTCGGTGGCCTGGTCATCCAGTTCGCCTCGGCCCAGGGCGATGTGGTGTTGCCGGTGTTTGGCGAAGTGCGCCCCTGGCAGCTGATCTTCCTGATTCTCGGTGGCGCCGGGGTGCTGTTCACCCTGCTGATGCTCGCGGTCAAGGAGCCGGCGCGACGCGGCGTGGGCGCCGGTGTGGCGGTTCCCCTGGCTGAAGTGGGCCGTTATATCCGCGCCAACCGACGCACCGTGCTGTGCCATAACTTCGGTTTTGCCGGCCTGGCGTTTGCCGGGTACGGCAGTGCGGCCTGGGTGCCAACCTTCTTTATCCGCACCTACGGTTGGGATGCCGGCCAGGTGGGCATTATCTACGGCAGCATCGTGGCGGTATTCGGTTGTTTGGGCATCGTCTTCGGCGGGCGCCTGGCGGACTGGATGGCCAAGCGTGGCAGCCGTGATGCGAATATGCGTGTCGGTTTGTATGCGGCTCTGGGCGCGGTGCCTTGCGTGCTGACGTTCCCGCTGATGGACAGTGCCCTGTGGGCGGCGATTCTGATGGCGCCCACGGTGTTCTTCCTGAGCATGCCGTTTGGCGTGGCGCCGGCGGCGATCCAGGAAATCATGCCCAACTCGATGCGCGGTCAGGCCTCGGCAATCTACCTGTTCGTCATCACCCTGATCGGCCTGGGCATCGGCCCGACGGCCGTGGCGCTGGTCACCGACTACGTGTTCGCCGATGACAATGCGCTGCGCTACTCGCTGCTGATCGTCACCAGCATTGCCGTCTTCAGCTCCATCGCGCTGTTGAGCATGGGCCTCAAACCCTACCGCGACAGCCTGGCGCATTTGGAGAGCTGGTCGGCCAAGGCCAGCTAACGCGGCCGTCAGTACAGAGCCCTACATAGCAATAGCCCCGCATGTGCGGGGCTATTTTGGGGTGCGGTTTAGGCGTCGGTTTCGCCTGTGGCGGGCTTGTTGCGCCAGCCCTGGCCACCTGGTAATAGCGCGTTTAGCAGCAGCGCGGCGATGGCGCACAGCGAGATGCCGGACAGGGCGAACTCACTGCTGCCGATGACCATACCGCCGATACCGAACACCAGGGTTACCGAGACGATGATCAGGTTGCGCGCCTCGGACAGGTCGACCTGGTGACGAATCAGAGTGTTCAGGCCGACCACCGCGATGGAGCCGAACAGCAGGCAGAGAATGCCGCCCATCACCGGTACCGGGATGCTCTGCAGCGCGGTGCCGAACTTGCCGATAAAGGCCAGGGCGATGGCGAATACCGCAGCCCAGGTCATGATCTTCGGGTTGTAGTTCTTGGTCAGCATCACCGCGCCTGTGACTTCCGCGTAGGTGGTGTTGGGCGGGCCACCGAACAGGCCAGCGGCCGAAGTGGCCAGACCATCGCCGAGCAGGGTGCGGTGCAGGCCGGGCTTCTTGATGAAGTTGTTGCCGGTGACGCTGCCAATCGCCACGACCCCACCGATATGCTCGATGGCCGGCGCCAGGGCAACCGGGACGATGTAGAGAATGGCGCCCCAGTGCAGCTCGGGGGTGACGAACGCCGGGATCGCCAGCCAAGGCGCGCTGGCCACGGCGCTGGTGTCGATCACCCCGCAGAATGCGGCGACGAGGCAGCCGACGATAATCCCCGCGAGGATCGGCACCAGGCGCAGCAAGCCGCGGCCGACGGCGGCGACCAGCACGGTGGTGACCAGTGCCGACATCGAAATCAGCATGGCAGTGGCATAGGGCACCAGTTGCACCGCGCCGTCACCGGTCTTGCCCATGGCCATGTTCACCGCCACTGGCGACAGCGCCAGGCCGATGGAGATGATTACCGGGGCGATCACCACCGGCGGCAGCAGGCGGTCGATAAAACCGGTGCCTTTGACCCGCACCACGGCGCTGAGCAGGATGTACACCAGGCCCGAAGCAACGATGCCGCCGAGCACTGCCGGCAAGCCGAACTCACCCTTGGCGGCGAGGATGGGTGCGATAAAGGCAAAGCTCGAGGCCAGGAACACCGGCACTTGACGGCCGGTGACCAGTTGAAACAGCAGGGTGCCGATACCGGCCGTGAACAGCGCCACGTTCGGGTCCATGCCGGTGATCAGTGGCATCAGCACCAGCGCGCCGAAGGCCACAAAGAGCATCTGCGAGCCGGACAGCACCTGACGCCACAGCGGGTCGTTGTCATGGGTGAGCATGAATCAGGCGTCCTTCTGCTTGGTGCCGAAGATCTTGTCGCCGGCATCGCCCAGGCCCGGGATGATGTAGCCGTGTTCGTTGAGACGCTCATCGATCGAGGCGGTGTAGATCATTACGTCCGGGTGCGCCTGGTTGACCGCCGCAATGCCCTCGGGTGCGGCGACCAGCACCATGGCGCGGATCTCCTTGCAGCCGGCTTTTTTCAGCAGGTCGATGGTGGCGACCATGGAGCTGCCGGTGGCCAGCATCGGGTCGATGATCATTGCCAGGCGCTCGTCGATTTCCGGCACCAGCTTCTCCAGGTAGGTGTGCGCCTGCAGGGTTTCTTCGTTACGTGCCACGCCCACGGCGCTGACCTTGGCGCCGGGAATCAGGCTGAGCACGCCGTCGAGCATGCCGATGCCGGCACGCAGGATCGGCACCACGGTGATCTTCTTGCCGGAGATTTTCTCCACCGACACTGTGCCGGCCCAGCCCTGGATTTCGTAGCTTTCCAGGGGCAGGTCCTGGGTCGCTTCGTAGGTCAGCAGGGCGCCGACTTCCTGGGCCAGCTCGCGAAAGTTCTTTGTGCTGATATCGGCGCGGCGCATCAAACCGAGCTTGTGGCGGATCAGCGGGTGGCGAATTTCGAGAATGGGCATGGCGAGAGTCTCCGGCGGGCTGGCAAAAAAATCGCGATAGATTAGCATTTAGCGGGCTTGCCGGCTGGCCTGACTGCCGAGTCTTTTCGCCTCAGTAGACGGCCTGTCGAAAAGCCCGGGTGACGGTCGGGCGGGGCTTGCTCCAAGGCGCCTGGGTGCGTACCTTTGCCGACTTTTATTTTGACGCATCGATCAGGTTATTCGCTGGCCCATGCGCCCAACGACCGAAGAGGAAATGCCCATGTCCGCCGATCTCGCGCACATCCGCCAGGTGATGGCCGAAGCCGACTGCCTGTACACCGAAGCCCAGGTAGAAGCCGCCATCGAGCAAGTGGCTGCTGCCATCAGCCGCGACCTGGCCGAGGCCAACCCGGTGGTGTTCTGCGTGATGAACGGCGGACTGATCTTCACCGGCAAGCTGTTGCCCAAGCTCGACTTCCCGCTGGAAGCCTCTTATCTGCACGCCACCCGCTACCGCAACGAAACCAGCGGCGGCGAGCTGTTCTGGAAGGCCAAGCCGGAAATCTCCTTCATCGACCGAGAAGTGCTGATCATCGACGACATCCTCGATGAGGGGCACACCCTGGGCGCGATCATCGACTTCTGCCGCCACGCCGGGGCCAAGGCCGTGCACACCGCCGTGCTGATCGACAAGGACCACGACCGCAAAGCCCGCCCGGACCTCAAGGCCGATTACGTAGGGCTGTCGTGCATCGACCGCTATATCTTCGGCTACGGCATGGACTACAAGGGCTACTGGCGTAACGCGGCGGGTATCTACGCGGTTAAAGGGCTGTAACAACTGCCGTTGTATGGTGGAAAACCGCGAAGCGTTTTCCACCATCAAGCGCCAAGGTGGATAACGCGTCGTCGCGAGCCGCGTTGCCGCACAAACACGAGCAGCCGAGTAAGGTGCGCCGGCCTAAGCCAGCCACCGCAACGCCTTGGCCCGCGCCTGGGCCAGGTCGCGCACGTAGGCCAGGCACCCTTCGGCGCGCTGGATGCCGGCGCGGCGCAGTTGCAGGCGTACCTGGGCCGTGGTGCCGCTGAAGATCAGTGCGACATTCAACCGGCGGTAGTCGCGCAAGGTGGTTTCCAGCGCTGCCAGGGCGGTCATGTCCAGCAGCGGCACGGCGCTGATATCGACGATCACCACCCGCACATCCGGGCTTAGGCGGCGCAGCACGCTCAGGGCCTTTTCCGCCGCGCCGAAGAACAGAGGGCCGCGAATCGCATAGGCCAGCACATGGGGCGGCAGGTCGCTGAGGTCGGCGTGCAGGTCGCGCGGCAGGTTGTGGGTATCGGTCAGTTCGCTCATGCGTTTGATAAACAGGCCGGCCGCCAGCAGCAGGCCGACGCCCACTGCCAGCACCATGTCGAACAGCACCGTCAGCACCAGGCAGGTCAGCAATACCAGCACATCGCTGCGTGGGGCGATGCGCAGGGTATGGCGGACGTGGCCGGCTTCGCTCATGTTCCAGGCGACCATCAGCAGCAGCGCGGCCAGGGCGGCCATCGGCAGGTAGCTGAACAGTGGCGCCAGGTAGAGGATGGCGATCAGCACCACGCCGGCATGAATGATTGCCGCCAGCGGCGAGAAGGCCCCGGCGCGTACATTGGCGGCGGTGCGGGCGAGCGCCGCGGTGGCAGTGATGCCGCCGAACAGCGGCGCGGCCAGGTTGCCCAGGCCCTGGCCGATCAGCTCGGCATTGGGGTCGTGCTTGCTGCCGCTCATGCCGTCGGCGACTACCGCGCAGAGCAGCGACTCAATGGCGCCGAGCATGGCAATGGCGAAGGCCGGGGCGAGCAACTGGCGGATCAGCTCGAAGCTCAACGGCAAGGGCGCGCCATCTGGCCCAGGTAGGTTCCAGGGCCAGGCAAAGCTTGGCAGAAACGGCGGAATGCCGGGCTGCTCGACGCCATCGAGCATATAGCTGAAGCGCTCGCCAAGGGTCGCCAGGGGCAGGCCCATGTGCTCCAGCAGCAGGCCGAGCAGCGCACCGATGACCAGAGCTACCAGGTGACCGGGCACGCGCGGCACCAGGCGGGGCCAGGCGATCAGCACGCCGAGGCATACCAGGCCGACCAGCAAATCCCCAGGACGCACGCCCGGCAGCGCTTGCCAGAGCAGGCCCAGGTGCTCGAGAAAGTGCTGGGGCGTGGCGCCCAGCTCCAGGCCGAGTAGGTCCTTGAGTTGCAGGGTGGCGATCACGATGCCGATGCCGGCGGTAAAACCCAGGGTCACCGGGTAGGGCACGAACTCGATCAGCCGGCCGGCGCGCAACAGGCCGAGGGCGATCAGAATCAGGCCGGCCATCAGGGTGCACAACAGCAGGCCGCCGAGACCGAACTGCTGGGTGATAGGCAAGAGGATGACCACGAACGCGGCAGTGGGGCCGGACACGTTGAAGCGCGAGCCGCCGCACAGGGCGATCAACGGCGCGGCCACCAGCACGGTGTAGAGGCCATGTTGCGGCGCCACGCCGACGGCAATTGCCAGGGCCATGGCCAGGGGAATGGCGACGATGCCCACCGTCAGCCCTGCCATCAGGTCGCCGCGCAGGCGAGCCAGGGTAAAACCGGCGGCGCGACTCTGGCGCCAGGCAGCGAACAGCGGCGGTAGGGACATAGGCACTCCTAAGGGCGTGGCGCCAGTATAGAGCGGCACGGCTCTGCAGGGCGATTGGCCATTGTCGGGCGTGGCACCATCGTGCGTTGAGCGCGAACCGGCGGCAGCGGTACACTGCCGCCCCCGCGTAAGCGCTCGTGCCCCGCAGCGCTGCCCGCCACAGATCCTAGCTGGAGTGAACGATGCGTAAAGACAAGCAACAGGTGATTGGCGAAGAGATTGGCGACGAGCCGATCAAGCTGTTTCTCGCAGTTGAGCCGGCCGATGCCACGCCGCCGTCGCTGCACAAGCTGGTCAAGGCTTACCGTGGCCTGCGCATCAACGACTTCGAGCGCTTTGTTGGTTTCTTCGTCGAGGCCGGCTATGACCTAAACGCCAAGGATGCCCAGGGCAACGACTTTATCGCCCTGATCCAGGATCAGCGCCAGGCTGAGCCCTATATCGAGGTGATCCGCGCCGCGCGCGGTTGATCAGGCCTCGGGTTAGAGCAGGGTGTGGCATGGGGCCGATGCTTTTCGTAGGAGTCGCGCCCCGCGACGAATGCCGTGCACACCCTCGACTTTACTGAGTGGCTGAAATCGCTTCGCCCCGAGGCGGGGCTGCTACTCTCGGGTGGTGCATCACGTCTCGGTCAATGCCAGGCAGCATGGAGGGCAGGTCGGCGCTGTGCTTTAGTCGTGACGCCTGCAGCGTTTGCACGATCTATCGCGAATAAAGGCTAGGCGCCCCCTTCGCTCCTACACACGCCTAATCAGCGTCGCAGCGGTCAACAGGCCCTAGAGCACCCCGGCCTTTTTCCACGCCAGATAACGGTTGATCAGCGCCGGGCCGAGTTCGCTGGGACGGGCGTCGAGCACCGGCACCTGGCGCGCGGCCAGGCGTTCGTGCAGGGTGTTGCGCGCATTCAGGTAGTCCACCGCGCCGCAATAGCTCAGGGCTGAATCCAGGTCCTCGACTGGCGCCTGGCGCACCTGGTCGAGCACCTCCTCGCGCAAGCTGGCGACCAGTACGCGGTGTTGGCGGCCCAGGCGATGCACCGCCAGTTGCAACTCCTCGTCGTCTTCGTCGCGCAGGTTGCTGAGGATGATCACCAGCGCCCGACGCTGTTGGCGGGCGAGCAGCTGGCTGGCGGCGGCGGAAAAGTCTGCCGGCAACTGGCTGGCTTCCAGGTCATAGACGCTATTGAGCAGGTGGTTGAGCTGCCCGTTGCCCTTGGCCGGCGGCAGGAAGCGCGGCTGCTGCTGGGCGAAGGTCAGCAGGCCGACCGCGTCGCCCTGGCGCAGGGCCACGTAACTGAGTAGCAGGGCGGCGTTGAGGGCGTGGTCGAAATGGCTCAGCTCGCCGTCGCGGCTGCGCATGCGCCGGCCACCGTCGAGCAGGAAGACGATCTGCTGGTCGCGCTCGTCCTGGTATTCACGGGTGATGGGGGCACGCATGCGCGCGGTGGCCTTCCAGTCGATCTGCCGCAGGGTGTCGCCCTCGCGGTACTCGCGTAGCTGGTGGAAGGCCTGGCCCAGGCCGCGGCGCGGCTGCTGGCGCACACCGAGCTGGCTAAGCCAGTCTTCCACGGCCATCAGCTCGGCGCCGTAGAGGCGGGCGAAATCCGGGTAAACGCGGGTCTCATCCTGTACTGCGAGCAGCCGTCGGGATTGCCACAGGCCGAAGGGCGAGGGCAGCAGCAGTTCGCACCGGGCGAAGCTGAAATGCCCGCGCTGGGTGGGCCACACCCGGTAGCTCAGGCTGGCCTGCTCGCCGGGGCGCAGGGTGATCTGCTGGGGCAGGTGTTCGTGCTGCATGGTCGCTGGCAGGTGGTCGAACACGGCCAGGCGCAGCGCCTGGGCATAGCCGTGGCGTAGGTGCACCTGCACCTCGCTCCAGTGCCCCAGCGGCAGGTTGCCGGGCAGCGTGCGGCTCACCTCGGGGCTGGGCAGGCGGCGCAGGCGCCAGGCATCCAGGCCTGCCGCCAGCGCCAGGCTCAGGAGCAAGCCCCACCACAGGCCGTGCAGGGACGTGAGCGACTGGCCCAGGGCGTCCAGGGTGCCGAGCAGCAGCGCCAGGCCGAACAGTGCGGCGAGCAGCGCCAGCAGACGGCGCGAGGGTTTCATCGGCGAGCCTTGAGCGCTTGAGTCATAGACGCGGCGCCGGGACCTGGTCGAGCAACTGGCGCAGCACCTGATCGACGGCCAGGCCTTCGATGTCCAGCTCCGGGGCCAGGCGCACGCGGTGACGCAGCACGGCCAGGGCGCAGCCCTTGACGTCATCCGGCACGACGAAATCGCCACCGCGCAGCAGTGCCCGTGCCCGCGCGCCACGCACCAGGGCGATGGAGGCGCGCGGCCCGGCGCCGATGGCCAGGCCCGGCCAGCTGCGGGTGGCGCGGGCCAGGCGCACGGCGTAATCGAGCACCTGTTCGTCGATCGGCAGGTCGGCGGCGATCTTCTGCAGCGCCGCGACATCCTTAGCCTGCAGCAGGGTGCGCAGCGGGCTGACTTCGAGCATGTCGGCGCGCGGCGAGCGGGTCACCTGGCGCACCATGTTCAGCTCTTCGTCCTGCTGTGGGTACTCCATGCGCAACTTGAGCATAAAGCGGTCCAGCTCGGCTTCCGGCAGCGGGTAGGTGCCTTCCTGCTCAATGGGGTTTTGAGTGGCCAGCACCATAAACGGCAGCGGCACCGCCAGGGCGCGGCCTTCGAGGGTGACCTGGCGCTCCTGCATGACTTCCAGCAGCGCGGCCTGGGTCTTGGCCGGTGCACGGTTGATCTCGTCGGCCAGCAGCAGGTTGGTGAACACCGGGCCCTTGCGCAGCTTGAACTGCTCGCTCTGCAGGTCGTACACGGCGTGGCCGGTGACATCGCTGGGCATCAGATCAGGGGTGAACTGGATGCGTGCGAACTCGCCACCGAAGCAACGCGCCAGGGCACGCACCAGCAGGGTTTTGCCCAGCCCTGGCACGCCTTCAATCAGCACGTGGCCGCCGGCCAGCAGGGCGGTGAGCACGTCATCGATCACCGCCTGCTGGCCGATCAGCGCCTTGCCAAGTTCGACGCGCAGGGCCTGGGCCAACTGGCTGGCGCGCTGGCGCTGCTGCGCCGCGTTGCTCACCGGTGCAGGTGCTGGGGTAAGCGGTTCGGCAGCGGCGGTCTCGTCGCTGTGGGTGTCTGGACTGATATCGCTCATAGGGCATTCCTGAGGGTTTGCAGGCGGGTGACCTGGCGGATGAAGTCGGCATGGGGCACGCGGCTGGCCGGGACCGGGCGCATGGCCTGGCCGATGGCGCTGGTCGGCAGGCGGCTCAGGCGACTGAGCACCTGCCACTGCTCGGCCACGGCCAGGCGTTCAAAACCGGGGTGACGGCGCCGCGCGCGGCGCAGGATGTCGTGTTGCAGGCCTTGCAGCAGGCTCGGCTGGCCGGCGCGGCGCAGCAGAAAATCCGCACTGCCGCGCAGATGTTCACGCAGGCTGCGGCGAGCCAGGCTGGGTGCCGGCAGGAGCGGGCCGCTGCGCTGGCCGACGTGCCACAGGCCGAGCGCGATCAGCAATGCCAGGGCGCACAGGGCCTGGAGGAAATGGCGCAGCAGCAGGGTGGCGAGGTTGTCGCGCTCGGCGCGGTAGAGCAGGGTTACGTCGCTGTCCTGGCTGAGGTACCAGAGCAGCCAGGCGTTGTCGTACTCGGCGATCTGCTCGGTTTGCCAGATCCAGCTGTCGGTGAGCACGCTGATCAGGCCATCGCCGTGATAGAGCTGCAGCAGATGGGTCGCCTCGGCGCTGTTGGCCCAGGCGTGGGCGCGGTTCTCGGCGTCGTACAGGTGGAAGTCGGTGGCGAAGTCGATATAGGCCGGCGCCGTTTCGTTCTCCAGATACAGCTGGGTCAGTTGCGGATAGGGGCTGGCGTCTTCGGCCGCGGGCGACGTTTCTGCTGCGGCTTGCTCTGCGCTGTCTGTCTCTGTCTCGGCGTCCGGCTCTGCGTCGTCCGGCGGACTACTGTGTTGCTGGATACCAAGACGGTCGAGTAGCAGGTCGCCACTTTCACCGCGTTCCTCGTCCCACAGGCGCTCGGCGACGAACAGTAGATGCCCGCCCTTGGCCGCCCACTCCAGCAGGCGCTCGGCTTGGCGCGGGGTCATGCGTTGGCGGTCGCCGAGCAGCAGCAAGGTTTGCCCGACGCTGGGCAGCTCACGCACGCTGGCCAGACCTTCGGCACGCTGTACGTTCAGGCCGCGCTCGCGCAAAAAGTACTCGGCTGCCAGGTAAGGGTTGCTCTTGGCTTCGGGCGATGGCCCCAGTTCGACCACTTCGTCATAGGGCTGCAGGTGGCTCAGCAGGTAGGCGCCGAGCGCCGTCAGCAGCAGCGCCAGAACGACCAGTGGCAGGTGGCGGCGGCTCATCGCGTGCCCCCTGCGGGAAACAGCTGGCGCCAGCCCGCACAGAGTTCGTCACAGGCGTTCTGTGGCGGCAGACGATTGCCGTAGGCTGCGGCCTGCCAGTGGTGGGTCAGCGTCTGGCTGAAGGCGTCGAGGTCGTCACGGTAAAGCTGAGCCACCTGCTCCAGCACTTCGCCTTCGGTGTGGGCGCTGGTCAGCGGCAGGTGGTGCTGGTGCAGCAAGCGGCTAAGCAGTGCGCGATACAGCAGGCCGAGGGCGGCGCGCGGTTGCTCCAGCCAGAGGCGTTCGGCTTCCGCGGCTATGTCGTCTGGCAGGCGCTCGGGAGTGACATCCAGGCCGAACAATTGCGTGGGGGCGTCGCGGCGCACAGGTGACGGTGGGCGTAAACGGCTGGCGAACAGGTGCAGCCATTGCCGGTAGCGCCATAGCAGCAGGCCGATCAGGGCGAGCACGGCTGCCCACAGCAAGGCCTCGAATATCAATGCCAGGGTGCCCAGGTGCTGCCAGCCATCGCGCAACTGCAGCAGGCGTTCGAGCCAGTTTTTCGCCGCTTCGGGATCCGACTCGCTGGCTTGCTCTTGGTCATCCCCCAGGCGCCAGCGGGTCAGGGTTTCGCGGTGCTCGAACGGCGGGGCGTCGAGTAGAGCCTCGATTGACTGGCGCGAAGCCTCGCTGGTCAGCGGCTGGTTGAGCAGACGCGGCGCCTCGGGGGCGATGACTTCGCTGCTGTCAGCTAGTGCCGGTGGTGCCGTGGGCAGCAACGTCAGGCTGAGGCCCAACCCCAGTAGCAGGGCGTAAGCGCTGCCGGTCATGCGTTGGCGCAGGCGGCGGAACACCAGTTCGATGTCCCAGGCCTCCAGCGCGGTGCGCCGGTTGAGGTATAGGGTAAAGCCACAGGCCACATACACCGGCTCCCATAGCATCAGCGGCAAGACGTAGACGAGGTTGGACAGGTGCTCGAGCCACAGCCAGTCGCCCTCGGCCGCTTCGAGCAGGCGTTGCCAGTTCCAGTCGAGTTCCAGTTGCGCCGGCAGGAGCATGTAGAACAGGGTGCCGAGGCCGAGCCACAGGGCCATTTCCACATGCACGCCGACCACCGTGAGCCAGGTGGCGAAGCGTATTTCGCGCTGCCCCAGGACCACCAGACGCTGGGCCCGCGCTTGCCCGGACAGGCCTTCGAGCTGCAGCACCGGCAGGTCGAAGCTGCGGGTCAGGCTCAGGCGGCGCCAGGTCAGGCTGGCCAGCAGTTGTGGGCGCAGCACGCCGGGCAGGGCGCGCATGGCCTGGCCGAGGGTCGGCGGCTCGGCGAACAGGCTGCGCGAGAGGATATACAGCGGCAGGCGCTCGAAGGCCGGCTTGAGCCACCAGAAGGCGAACAACGCCCAGCCGGGGTGGTCCCACAGCAGCAGGCAGAGCAGGGCGAACACCGGCAAGCTGAGCAACGCCCAACTGGCGATCAGCAGCCCGGCATGCCGACGGGCGAGCAGCACGCCGAGGTCGAGGGCTTCCCAGGCGGTGCGCGGGCGGATCGCTACGCTGGCGTCAGTCAGGCGCATGTTGATCGCGTCCAGACAGCAGTAGATAAGCCAGCACCAGCACCCATAGGCCGGCACCCACGGCGTATTTGACCGTCGGTGTGGCGAAGGTCATGGACGACCAGTAGGCCTCGATAAAGGCCGCCAGCAGTAACAGCATGATGACCCCGCCGATCAACCGCACGCTGACTGCCGCAGCCTGGCGCAGGGCTGTGCCTCGGGGCAGGCGGCCCGGCGCCAGCAGCGCCCAGCCGAGCTTGAAGCCGGCGGCGCCGGCCAGGGCGATGGCGGTCAGCTCGAAGGCGCCGTGGCCGATGACGAAGGACCAGAACGGTTGGCCATAGCCGATCTGCGTCAAATGGCCGGCCACCGCGCCGATCATCAAACCGTTGAACAGCAGGAAGAACAGGCTGCCCAGGCCCAGCAGCAGGCCGCTGGCGAAGGTCTGAAAGGCGATACCGATGTTGTTCATGATGTAGTAGCCGAACATCACCCAGTCATCGCCCGAGTCACGTTCGCCAAACCGCCCCAGGCGGCTGGCGTCCGGATCGTACATCTGTTCCATGTTGGCCACCTGGTCGGGGCTGACCAGGCTGTACACCAGCTCCGGCACGGCATACACCAGCAGGCCCATGCCCAGCAGGCTGCTGAAGAACAGTAGGCTGGCCGCCATCACATGGCGCCACTCGGCCCGCACCAGACGCGGAAAGCCGACCAGCAAGAAGCCGATCAACTGTGCGCCCAGGGGGCTGCGATGGCGGTAGAACTGCTGGTGGCCGCGCAGGGCGAGGTGTTCCAACTCGTCGATCAGGTGATTGCTGTAGCCGCGCGCCTGGGCCAGGGCCAGGTGTTGGCACAGATTCCGGTAGTCGGCGGCGAAGCCTTTGCAGGCGCTGGCATCGACCTGGCCGCGCTCCAGCGCCTCTAACTGCGTGCCGAGGGCCTGCCAGGTGGCGCGGTGGCGTTGCTCGAACAACTGCTGTTTCATGGCGTCGGCCCTAGCAGGCCACGGGCGATGCCGTGCAGGTGCCGTTCGGCCTGCTCCGGTGGCAGGTCCAGCGGTTCGGCGAGTAGCCCGGCAAGTTCGGCCCGGCGCGCGGCAGACAGCCCCTCGGCGCGTTCGGCAAAGCCAAGCAGCGCGCGCTGTTCGGCCAGACTCAGGGCGAAGGGCGCTTGCTGCGGTTGCGCTTCGGGCAGGTTCGGCCGAGCCGGCGGCAAGTCGCGGTAAACCACCAGGGTGCCGGCCGCGATATCGCCCAGGCGCTTGAAATGCGGGTGATAGAGACAGCTGAGCAAACCGAAGGTGTAGGCGAACGGCAGCAGGTCAACAAAGCGCAACAGGTTGCGGGTCAGCGACGCCGGCCAGCCGATCGGCGTGCCATCGTCGTGCACCACCCGCAGGCCAAGCAGTTGTTTGCCGGGGGAGCGACCCTGGTTGAGCACCTCGAACAGCACCATGTACCACCAGGTCACCAGAAACAGCAGCACGGCCGCCAGGCCCATGCCGAACTGGCCCAGCAGGCTCAAGCCGAAGTAGACCAGCAGCAGGAACACCCCGCGAATCGCCAGGTCGACACTGAAGGCCAAGGCCCGCGGCACCAGGCCGGCAGGACGCAGGGTCAGGTCGATGCCCTCCGGCGTCTCGACCCGGTAACGGGTGTCCAGCAGCGGAGCAGCAGGCGTGCTAGTGGAGGTGAGCGAGGGTGGCATCGGCGCACTGCGTCAGGGAAAGCCCGATGCTAGGGTCTGATGCCGTTACAGCGCAAGCCGCGTTGCCGCGAAAATACTGCGCTGTGTCATGGCGCACGTTGAGAGCGGTTCTGGCGCGTGCAGGTGTCGGTGGGAGGCCGGTGCTAGACTGGCGCCCCGCTTCACCCCAGCGCTCAGGAGCCTATCCGTGACTTCCAGCCTGTTCTGGTACGACTACGAAACCACCGGCATCGACCCGCGCCGCGACCGCCCCCTGCAAGTGGCCGGCATTCGCACCGACGAGGCGCTCAACGAAATCGAGGCGCCGCTGAACATCTATTGTCAGCCCAGCGACGACATTCTGCCGCACCCGGCGGCCTGCCTGGTCACCGGTATTACGCCGCAGCGGTTGGCCGAGCAGGGGCTGGGCGAGGCGGACTTTATGGCCCGGGTGCATGCCGAGCTGGCGCGGCCGGGCACCTGTGGTGTGGGCTACAACAGCCTGCGCTTTGACGATGAGGTCACCCGCTACAGCCTGTATCGCAATTTCTATGACCCTTACGGCCGAGAGTGGCAGGGCGGCAACAGTCGTTGGGACCTGATCGATCTGGTGCGCACCGCCTATGCGCTGCGCCCGGAAGGGATCGTCTGGCCCGAGGAGGATGGTCGCGTCAGCCTCAAGCTGGAGCGCCTGACCGCAGCCAATGGCATCGAACATGGTCAGGCTCACGATGCGCTTTCCGATGTGCGCGCCACCATCGCCCTGGCGCGCTTGCTGCGTGAGCGTCAGCCGCGCCTGTACGACTACCTCTACCAATTGCGCAGCAAACCGCGGGTGCTCGAGCAGATTCGCCTGCTGCAGCCGCTGGTGCATGTCTCGGGGCGTTTTGCCGGCGCTCGGCATTACCTGGGGGTGGTCCTGCCGCTGGCCTGGCACCCGCGTAACCGCAATGCACTGATCGTCTGCGACCTGCAGGGCGATACCCAGGCGCTGCTCGACGAGAGTCCAGAGGCTTTGCGCGCCCGGCTGTATACCCGTCATGAAGACTTGCCCGAGGGCCAGGCGCCGGTCCCGCTCAAGCTGTTGCATATCAATCGTTGTCCGGTGGTTGCGCCGCTTTCGGTCTTGCGCGCGCAGGATCGTGAACGGTTGCAGCTGGATATCGATTCCTACGAGGCGCGCGCCGAGCAACTGCGCACGACCCAAGCGCGCTGGCAGGACAGCGTGCAAGCGGTGTATGCCGAGGAAAGCTTTGCTGAGGTTCAGGATCCGGAACAGCAGTTGTATGGTGGTTTTATCGGCGACCGTGACAAGCGTCTGTGTGAGCAAGTGCGTCAGGCAGACCCTTTGCAGTTGGCCGGAGGTACCTGGCCTTTCGATGATGCCCGCTTGCCGGAACTGTTATTTCGATATCGGGCGCGCAACTTTCCCGACTCGCTGAACGAGGATGAACAACAGCGTTGGTTTGCCTTTTGTCAGCAGCGGCTGTCACTGCCCGAATATGGTGCGCCCAATACCCTGGCGCAATTTGACACTGCGGTACAGGACGCGTGGGCGCAGGCATCTGTCGAGCAGCGGGCATTGTTGCAGACCTGGCAGCAGTATGCGCAGCAGCTGCGTCAGCGCTATATCCAGTAGCCTGTAGCTAAGTGATTTAGCTAAGTTTGCACTGTCGCAGCTTCGAGATAACTCACGGGGCTTCGTCATCGCAGCAGGTAAAGGGCATGGTGCCAGTAGCTGCACGACTAAGAGCATGAGCCCTAACGGTAACTTAGGCTGCTCTGGCAAAGACTTATGTCCCCGCAGTATGTAGCACTGCGACGATGCTCTTCCCAGACGTCGCGCGGCGAAGAGTCGCCCCGAGGCGGTGCTCCTACGCGTTCTGGGCGATTCATACAGCTGTTGTGTTATGGCTTGCATATGGCAGGAACAGGCAATCGAAACATAGCCATAAAAAAAGCCAGCATCAGCTGGCTTTTTAACGACTACGCCTAAGCGTGGGCTTAACCCAGCAGGGTGGCCCAGCTTTCAACAGTGTCGGAACCCCATTTGGCTTTCCACTCTTTCAACGTCTTGTGGTTGCCACCTTTGGTTTCGATCACTTCACCGGTGTTCGGGTTTTTGTACTGCTTGACCTTGCGTGCGCGTTTGGTGCCAGTTGCTTTGGCAGCCGGACGGCCTGCCTTGGCATTCTTGGCTTCCGGATCGAGGATGGCGATGATGTCACGCAGGGACTTCTGGTATTCGCCCATCAGGGTGCGCAGCTTGCCTTCGAATTCCAGTTCTTTTTTCAGCTTGTCATCTTGCGACAAGTTTTTCAGGCGCTCTTGCAGTTCTTTGATGGCTTCTTCGGTGGCACGGTATTCGTTGATCAGCGACATGGAGTTGACCTGGCTTGGTTAAAGTTGATTACGTGGCGATGATAATAGTCATGCACTTTTAACAAGTAAACCGCTTTGTAAGGAAATGCCACATAAACACTTTTCAGTCTGCTGAATAATTGTTTTCGCACGCGGATAACTATTCATAAGGCTTGCATAAGGTTTTGCCGGCTTCGCTGTGACAATCGTGCTTCGTCCTGGTTCGGTACGAAGGCTGGGCGATCTGTCGCAGGTGCCGCTGTGCATGTGTACTGCAGTTTTTCTACGCTGTGGCGAGGGTCTGTTTCCGTTTCTCTGCAACGCGGCTAGCGACGAAACGGTAACAGACCCTAGAATGCGCGACTTTGCGAATCTTCTGGAGTCTTAAATGCGCACTTTTCGGTTGGTTATTGCCTGTCCGGACCGCGTCGGTATCGTGGCCAAGGTCAGTAATTTTCTGGCTACCTACAATGGCTGGATCACCGAGGCGAGCCATCATTCGGATAACCAGAGTGGCTGGTTCTTCATGCGCCATGAAATTCGTGCCGATTCCCTGCCCTTCGACCTGGCCGGTTTCCAGCAGGCGTTTGCGCCCATTGCCCGTGAGTTTTCCATGGAGTGGCGGATCACCGATTCGGCGCAGAAGAAGCGTGTGGTATTGATGGCCAGCCGCGAGTCACATTGCCTGGCCGACCTGCTGCACCGCTGGCACAGCCACGAGCTGGACTGCGAGATCCCCTGCGTCATCTCCAACCACAACGACCTGCGCAGCATGGTCGAGTGGCATGGCATTCCGTACTTCCATGTGCCGGTCGACCCGCAGAACAAGCAACCCGCTTTCGATGAGGTTTCGCGGCTGATCGCTGAGCACCAGGCCGATGCCATCGTGCTGGCGCGCTACATGCAGATCCTGCCGCCGCAGCTGTGCCAGGATTACGCTCAGCGGGTGATCAACATCCACCACAGCTTCCTGCCGTCCTTCGTCGGCGCCAAACCCTATCACCAGGCCTCGTTGCGTGGGGTCAAGCTGATTGGCGCCACCTCCCACTACGTCACCGAAGAACTCGACGCTGGCCCGATCATCGAGCAGGACGTGGTGCGCGTCAGCCACCGCGACAGCATCGAGGAAATGGTGCGCCTGGGTAAGGACGTGGAGAAGATGGTGCTCTCGCGTGGGCTACGCTACCACTTGGAAGACCGCGTACTGGTCCACGACAACAAGACGGTAGTGTTCGACTGACCGCCGGGTCGTGGCCGGTGGTAAAGGACACGACCAGAGGAGTCAGCCCATGCTCAAATCAATCAAGGTGCGCGATTACATGACTCGCCGCCTGGTGACGTTCCGCACCGATATGGACTTGTTTACCGCCATTCACCGGCTGCTCGAACACCGAATTTCCGGGGCACCGGTGGTCGATGACAGCGGCGCGCTGCTGGGTTTGTTGTCCGAGGGCGATTGCCTGCGGGCGATCCTCTCGGGGGCGTATTACGAGTCGGTGGGCGGGCGAGTGGGCGATTACATGACCCGCACGGTGGAAACGGTATCGCCGGAAACCGACATCATCGAGGTCTCGCAGCGCTTTCTCGATGGCCGCCGGCGGCGCTTGCCTGTGGTCGAGGCGGGACGTTTGGTCGGGCAGATCAGTCGCCATGACGTGCTTCGCGCGGTCAAGGAATTCGCCCAGCATGACCAGGGCCAACTGAGCGCAGGAGAAGGGCGATGAGCGATCCGCGTGACCGGGCCACGTCAACTGCCCCGCCGACCCTGGGCGAGGGCTGTGTGCGGCGCTACGACCCCGAGGCACTAACCCCGGAGTCCGGCACCGACTTCGCCGATGCTGCCGAGCTGTGGCGACAGTTGCATGCGCCTGTGCCGCCTGACGCCGAAGCGGACGAGCCATAAAGCGTCCTGGCGGACAGAAAAATGCCGCTCACCTGACTCAGATGAACGGCATTAGCAACAGACCTTCTAGCCGCTGATTACAGGCGCAGGCCGCCGTCGAGTTCCAGAATACGTCCGGTGTAGTAGTCGTTTTCCAGGATATAGGCCACCGAGTGGGCGATCTCGGCCGGTTTACCCATGCGTCGCAGCGGGATGCCTGAGGTCATCTTCTCCAGTGCTTCGGGCTTCATGGTCAGGGTCATTTCGGTTTCGATAAAGCCCGGTGCCACGCCGGCTACGCGGATGCCGTAACGCGCCAGTTCCTTAGCCCAGACCACGGTGTCAGCGGCCACGCCGGCCTTGGCCGCCGAGTAGTTGGCCTGGCCGATGTTACCGGCCCGGGAGATCGAGGAAATATTGATGATGGCGCCTTCGTTCTTCAGCTCGATCATCTTCGCCGCCACTTCGCGGGTGCAGAGGAACACGCCGGTCAGGTTGACGTCGATCACCGACTGCCATTGCGCCAGGCTCATCTTGCTCATTTCGCCATCCTTGACCTTGATGGTCAGGCCATCGCGCAGGATGCCGGCATTGTTCACCAGGCCATGGATAGCGCCGAAGTCTTCGGCCACCTGGGCCACCATGTGGGTGACCTGCTCCTCGTTGGCGACGTTGCACAGGTAGGCGCGGGCTTCGCTGCCCAGGGCCTTGCAGGCGGCCACGGCTTCATCGAGTTTTTCCTGGTTGAGGTCGACCAGCGCCAGTTTGGCGCCCTTGGCCGCCAGGTATTCGCCCATGGCGCGGCCCAGGCCCTGGCAACCGCCGGTGATGATGATGACCTTGTCGTTGAGCTGCATATGTATCCCCTCGAAAGCTGCTGGATTGACCTCGCAGGCCACCGCTATGCTAGGTGCCTGTCCGTTTATGACGGATTCTCTACGAGGAGTCGAAAGGTGAGCGTGAAAGCTGGCAAGCATGCCCGAGAACTGTTGCTCAAGGAATACCGTGGCGTGCTCTCGACCCACTCCAAGGCCATGCCGGGGTTTCCCTTCGGTTCGGTGGTGCCTTATTGCCTGGATGCCCGCGGCTGGCCGCTGATATTGATCAGCCGGATCGCCCAGCACACCCACAATCTGCAGCAGGACGCCAAATGTTCCCTGCTGGTCGGTGAGCGCGGTGCCGAAGATGTCCAGGCCGTTGGCCGCCTGACTCTGCTGGCCGAAGCGCGGCCGCTGGCGGTCGATGAAGTCGAGGCGGCCGCTGCCCGTTATTACCGCTATTTCCCCGACTCACGCGATCACCACCGTGTGCACGACTTCGACTTCTGGGTGCTGCAGCCGGTGCGCTGGCGCTTTATCGGTGGCTTCGGTGCGATTCACTGGCTCGATGAGGTGGCGCTGGCCAACCCTTTTGCCGAAGGAACGGAGGCCGCCGAGGTGTCGATGGTCGAACATATGAATGCCGACCACGCCGCTGCCATTGCCCATTACGTGGCCCTGGCAGGGCTGCCCAGTCATGCACCGGCGCAAATGGTCGGCATCGACAGTGAAGGTTTTCACCTGCGTATTGGCCAAGGCCTGCATTGGTTACCCTTGCCAACATTCTGCAATAACTCCGCTGAAGTGCGCCAAGCCTTGGTACAGCTGGCGCGCGCGAGCAGTTGGCCGACCGGCGGCACGATTTCAGCTTGAATTCAGCGCAACACCCCATACTTCCTCTCTACTGGAAGCTGATCTTCCGTTAAGGATCCCTTGATGCGTGCGTTTCTGTTGCTGTTCCTGCTGTTTCCGTTCATCGAACTGGCCCTGCTGATTCAGGTCGGCAGCGCCATCGGTGTGCTGCCCACGCTGCTGCTGGTGATCGGCACGGGTGTGCTTGGCGCTGTACTGCTGCGGGTGGCGGGTGTCGCCACCGCATGGCGTGCGCGTGAGCGTCTGGCCCGCGGCGAGTTGCCCGAGCAGGAAATGCTTGAAGGCCTGCTGATTGCCGTCGGCGGTGGCCTGCTGCTGCTCCCCGGGTTTATCAGCGATATCTTCGGCGTGCTCTGCCTGATCCCCTTCACGCGCCGACTGCTGGTCAACAAAGTGCGCTTGCGCGCGGCTGAGCAGGCGATGCGTCAGCGTGCGTTTTATGACAGCCCTGCTGGCCAGGCTCAGCGCCCTGACGGCGCGCGGCCGAACGTGCTCGAAGGCGAATACGAACGCCGCGATTGACCCGCTGAATTCCGCTCGGGTGCCACAAAAAAGTTCCATGGCGCCCTTGAAATCCCCTTGTACGCCCTTATGTACCGGTCACCGCAAGGTTTTCTGCTGTTCCAGCAGATCAGACTTTCGCGTTGCGCCTCTGGTGCAGCGCACCCGGCATCGCCGGATTTTGCTAACCCGCTGGTGAATGCACCAGCTGATGTCAACATTCTATTGGGAGAGATCGACAATGAAGCTTCGTCCTCTGCATGACCGCGTCGTGATTCGTCGCAGCGAAGAAGAGACCAAAACCGCAGGCGGCATCGTTCTGCCGGGTTCCGCTGCCGAGAAGCCCAACCAGGGTGAGATCGTCGCTGTAGGCACCGGCCGCGTGCTGGACAACGGCGAAGTACGTGCACTGGCCGTCAAGGTCGGCGACAAAGTGGTGTTCGGCCCTTACTCCGGCAGCAACACCGTCAAAGTCGACGGCGAAGACCTGCTGGTCATGGGTGAAAGCGAGATCCTGGCTGTCGTCGAAGCCTGATCCGCACCCACGCTACGAATTCCGGTCCATCGAAACGAATTAAGGAATAACCATCATGGCTGCTAAAGAAGTTAAATTCGGCGATTCCGCCCGTAAAAAAATGCTCGCCGGTGTCAACGTCCTGGCTGACGCAGTTAAAGCGACCCTCGGCCCGAAAGGCCGTAACGTGATCATCGAGAAGAGCTTCGGCGCTCCGACCATCACCAAAGACGGCGTTTCCGTTGCCAAAGAAATCGAGCTGAAAGATCGCTTCGAGAACATGGGCGCCCAGCTGGTCAAAGACGTCGCCTCGCGCGCCAACGACGACGCTGGTGACGGCACCACCACCGCTACCGTTCTGGCTCAAGCCATCGTCAACGAAGGCCTGAAAGCCGTCGCTGCCGGCATGAACCCGATGGATCTCAAGCGCGGCATCGACAAGGCGACCATCGCCATCGTTGCTCAGCTCAAGGCCCAGTCCAAGCCGTGCGCTGACACCAAGGCGATCGCTCAGGTTGGCACCATCTCGGCCAACTCCGACAGCTCCATCGGCGACATCATTGCCGAAGCCATGGAAAAAGTCGGTAAAGAAGGCGTGATCACCGTTGAAGAAGGCTCGGGCCTGGAAAACGAACTGTCGGTTGTTGAAGGCATGCAGTTCGACCGTGGCTACCTGTCGCCGTACTTCATCAACAAGCCGGACACCATGGTGGCCGAGCTGGACAGCCCGCTGCTGCTGCTGGTTGACAAGAAAATCTCCAACATTCG
>JAHJYA010000112.1 GCA_018826895.1 Gammaproteobacteria bacterium | reverse complement strand
CCGTATCGGTCAGGGCATCGAGTTCGACTACTGCTGCGTACACGCGGCCCTGTCGCTGCGTGAAGACGGTTACGAGACCATCATGGTCAACTGCAACCCGGAAACCGTCTCTACCGACTACGACACCTCCGACCGCCTGTACTTCGAGCCGGTGACCCTGGAAGACGTGCTGGAAATCGTCCGCGTCGAGCAGCCCAAAGGTGTGATCGTGCAGTACGGCGGCCAGACCCCGCTGAAGATCTGCCGTGCTCTGGAAGAAGCTGGCGTGCCGATCATCGGTACCAGCCCGGACGCCATCGACCGCGCCGAAGACCGCGAGCGTTTCCAGCAGATGGTTCAGCGTCTGGGCCTGCGTCAACCGGCCAACGCCACCGCGCGCAGCGAAGACGAAGCCCTGGCCCACTCCAAGACCATCGGTTATCCGCTGGTGGTGCGTCCGTCCTATGTACTGGGCGGCCGTGCAATGGAGATCGTCTACCAGGAAGACGAGCTCAAGCGTTACATGCGCGAAGCGGTGAAGGTTTCCAACGACAGCCCGGTGCTGCTCGACCACTTCCTCAACTGTGCCATCGAAGTGGACGTGGATGCAGTGTGCGACGGCGAAACCGTGGTGATCGGCGCGATCATGCAGCACATCGAACAGGCCGGCGTGCACTCCGGTGACTCCGCCTGCTCGCTGCCGCCGTACTCGCTGCCGATGCACATCCAGGACGAGATCCGTGACCAGGTCAAGAAAATGGCTCTGGAGCTCAATGTGGTCGGCCTGATGAACGTGCAGATGGCCGTGCAGGGCGAGGACATCTTCGTTATCGAAGTGAACCCGCGCGCCTCGCGTACCGTGCCGTTCGTCTCCAAATGCGTTGGCGTCTCGCTGGCCAAGGTGGCTGCTCGCGTTATGGCTGGCAAATCGCTGGAAGAAGCGGGCTATAGCGCCGAGATCATCCCGCCGTACTTCAGCGTCAAGGAAGCGGTCTTCCCGTTCGCCAAGTTCCCAGGCGTCGACCCGATCCTCGGCCCAGAAATGAAGTCCACCGGTGAAGTGATGGGCGTGGGCGACACCTTTGGCGAAGCTTTCGCCAAGGCCCAGTCGGGCGCCAGCGAAATCCTGCCGAATGCCGGTGTGGCCTTTATCAGCGTGCGTGATGACGACAAGCCCTTAGTGGCGGGTGTAGCGCGTGACCTGATCGAGCTGGGCTTTGAAGTGGTGGCCACTGCCGGTACTGCCAAGCTGATCGAAGCGGCGGGCTTGCCCGTACGCCGGGTCAACAAGGTGACCGAAGGCCGGCCGCATGTGGTCGACATGATCAAAAATGACGAAGTCACCCTGATCATCAACACTACTGAAGGTCGTCAGTCGATTGCTGACTCCTACTCTATTCGTCGTAACGCTCTGCAGCACAAGATCTACTGCACCACCACCATCGCGGCGGGTCAGGCGATCTGTGAAGCGCTGAAGTTCGGTCCCGAGAAGACCGTGCGCCGGCTGCAGGATCTGCATGCAGGAATCAACGCATGACTAAATACCCGATGACCGTCCAGGGCGCGCGCGCCCTGGAAGAAGAGCATGCACACCTGACCAAGGTGGTGCGTCCCAAGCTCAGCCAGGATATCGGCACCGCGCGCGAGCTCGGTGACCTCAAGGAAAACGCCGAATACCATGCCGCGCGCGAACAGCAGGGCATGGTCGAGGCGCGTATCCGTGATATCGAAGGGCGTCTGCAGAATGCGGTGATCATCGATGTCACCACCATTGCCCATACCGGCAAGGTGATCTTCGGTACCACCGTGGAAATCGCCAACTGCGAAACCGATGAAAGCGTGACCTATCAGATCGTCGGTGAGGATGAAGCTGACATCAAACTGGGCAAGATTTCCGTCGGTTCGCCTATCGCCCGTGCCCTGATCGGCAAGGAAGAAGGCGATGTGGTGCTGGTCAAGACGCCTGGTGGCCAGCTCGAATATGAGATTGTCGAGGTTCGCCATCTCTAACGCTGTGGGCCTGCGGGCCGCTTCAGTGGCCTGGCTGCTGACCCAGACGCTCTGGGTTGGTGGCCTGTGGCTGCTGCATTTTCTGCTGCTGCCAGCCATCGCCAAGGCAGGGCTGGCGCCGCTACTGATTGAGGAACTGGACGCGACCTTGCGGCCACTGTTGGTCGGTTTGGCCGCAGTTTGTGCCGGGCTACAGGTCTTGATTCTGCTGATTGATCGGGGCTTAACTGCTCTGTGGCGCGATTCGCGCGGGCAGTTACTGCTGGTGGTGATCCTGGCGGCCGCCAGTTACCTGCTGGTGCGCAGCATGCTGCCTGGCCTGCAGCAGTGGCTGCTGTTCAGTTACCTGGCGATGGCATTTTGCGGGTTGCTGCTGGTGCTACAGCCGGTACCGCGGGGCCAGGAGCCACCGGGTACAGTCTGAAAGGCGCTTGCTGTCAGTGCGACTTAGCCCTGATGGCGGTGTACGTTGGACAGGTTCTTGTTGACCTTGGGGTTCTTGCGGTAGATCAGCGCCATCTTGCCGATGATCTGTACCACTTCTGCGTGGCCCGCTTTGCACAGCGCCTCAATGGTCGCGATGCGGCCTTCGCGTTCGACGATGCGCAGTTGTACCTTGATCAGCTCGTGGTCGCTCAGGGCGCGCTCCAGCTCAGCCAGCACGCCTTCGGTCAAACCATTGTCAGCCACGATCAATACGGGTTTCAGGTGGTGGCCGATAGATTTGAATTGTTTCTTCTGCTCTTGAGTGAGCGGCATAATCAGTTTCCTGCATTTAATCTGGTAAAAACGGCGCCTAGTTTACCCGAGCGTCCGGTAACCCGCCCAGATATTCATGCCCAGCACAGTTAGAGGTATTGCGTGGCCCGTTCCAAGACCAGTCAAGGTTGGCTGAAAGAGCATTTCAACGATCCCTACGTGAAGATGGCGCAGAAGGACGGCTATCGCTCGCGCGCCAGCTACAAGCTGCTGGAGATCCAGGAAAAGGATCGCATCCTGCGACCGGGCATGACCGTGGTCGATCTGGGGGCGGCGCCGGGCGGCTGGTCGCAAGTCACCAGTCGGGTGATTGGCGATCGCGGTACGCTGATTGCCTCCGACATCCTGGAGATGGACAGCATTCCGGATGTGACCTTTATCCAGGGTGACTTCACCGATGATGCGGTGTTTGCCCAGTTGCTCGAGGCCATCGGTGATTCACCCGTAGACCTTGTGATTTCCGATATGGCCCCCAATATGAGTGGAGTGAGGGAGTCCGATCAGCCGCGCGCGATGTATCTGTGCGAGCTGGCGCTGGATCTCTCGGCCCGCGTACTGCGGCCGGGCGGTGATTTTCTGATCAAGATTTTCCAGGGCGAGGGCTTCGACCAGTACCACAAGCAGGTGCGCCAGATGTTCGACAAGGTGCAAATGCGCAAGCCGTTGTCGTCGCGCGATCGCTCGCGTGAGCAGTACATGCTGGCCCGCGGCTTTCGCGGCGATGCAACCCTGATGTAATTGC
This sequence comes from Gammaproteobacteria bacterium, assembly GCA_018826895.1. GTDB lineage: Bacteria > Pseudomonadota > Gammaproteobacteria > Pseudomonadales > Pseudomonadaceae > Aquipseudomonas. The sequence goes on along the minus strand of JAHJYA010000112.1, from coordinate 12,118 downwards.
CCAGTCATAGGCAGTGAAGGGTCAAATAAAGGGTTACAGACGGCGCCTGCCAGGGGCAGGCGTTGTGTAGTAAGTTAGATCGGTACATAACTGGTCGTCATGCGAAGCACGCTTCGTCACGAGGCCTGCTGCAGAGGGTAGCGAATTGAACGACATGGCAAAGAATCTGATCCTGTGGTTGATCATCGCCGCCGTCCTGGTGACGGTGATGAACAACTTCTCAAGCCCGAGTGAGTCCACCAAACTCAATTACTCGGAGTTCATCCAGCAGGTTCAGGATGGTACGGTCAAGCGTGTCACGGTTGATGGCTTCATCATCAGCGGTGTGCGTGGCGACGGTTCGTCTTTCGAGACCGTGCGTCCGGCGATTCAGGACAATGGCCTGATCAAGGACCTGATGGACAATAACGTCGAGATCGTCGGCAAGCAGCCCGAGCAGCAGAGCATCTGGACTCAGCTACTGGTGGCCAGCTTCCCGATCCTGGTGATCATTGCCGTATTCATGTTCTTCATGCGTCAGATGCAGGGCGGTGCAGGCGGCAAGGGCGGGCCGATGAGTTTCGGCAAGTCCAAGGCCCGGCTGCTTTCCGAAGATCAGGTCAAGACCACCTTCGCCGACGTCGCCGGGTGCGACGAGGCCAAGGAAGAGGTCAGTGAGCTGGTCGAGTTCCTCCGTGATCCGGGCAAGTTCCAGCGTCTCGGCGGGCGTATCCCCCGTGGTGTGCTGATGGTCGGCTCGCCGGGTACCGGTAAGACGCTGCTGGCCAAGGCGGTTGCTGGCGAAGCCAAAGTACCCTTCTTCACCATTTCTGGTTCGGACTTCGTGGAAATGTTCGTCGGTGTCGGTGCATCCCGTGTGCGCGACATGTTCGAGCAAGCCAAGAAGCACGCGCCCTGCATTATCTTCATCGACGAAATCGATGCCGTAGGTCGCCACCGTGGTGCCGGTATGGGTGGTGGTCACGACGAGCGTGAACAGACTCTCAACCAGTTGCTGGTCGAGATGGACGGCTTTGAAATGAATGACGGCATCATCGTGATAGCTGCGACCAACCGTCCTGACGTGCTCGACCCTGCGCTGCTGCGTCCGGGCCGCTTCGACCGTCAGGTCGTGGTCGGTCTGCCTGACATCCGTGGTCGTGAGCAGATTCTCAAGGTCCATATGCGCAAAGTGCCGATGGGTGATGATGTTGCCCCTGCCGTGATTGCGCGCGGTACACCTGGTTTCTCCGGTGCCGACCTGGCCAACCTGGTCAACGAGGCATCGCTGTTCGCCGCACGTTCCGGCAAGCGCCTGGTCGAGATGAAGGAATTCGAGCTGGCCAAAGACAAGATCATGATGGGTGCCGAGCGCAAGACCATGGTCATGTCCGACAAGGAGAAGCTCAACACCGCGTTTCACGAGGCAGGTCATGCCATCGTTGGGCGCCTGGTGCCTGAGCATGACCCGGTCTACAAGGTGTCGATCATCCCGCGCGGTCGCGCATTGGGTGTGACCATGTTCCTGCCGGAAGAAGACCGTTACAGCCTGAGCAAGCGTGCGCTGACCAGTCAGATCTGCTCGCTGTTCGGTGGCCGTATCGCCGAAGAAATGACCCTGGGTTTCGACGGTGTCACCACCGGCGCCTCCAACGACATCATGCGTGCCACCCAGTTGGCCAAGAACATGGTGACCAAGTGGGGCCTGTCCGAGAAGCTCGGGCCGCTGATGTATGCCGAAGAGGAAGGCGAAGTATTCCTGGGCCGCAGCATGGGCAGCCAGAACAGCAATATCTCGGCGGACACCGCCAAGCTGATCGACCTGGAAGTGCGCAGCATCATCGACCAGTGCTACGCCACCGCCAAGCGCATGCTCGAGGAAAACCGCGACAAGCTCGACGCCATGGCTGAAGCTTTGATGAAGTACGAAACCATTGATGCCGATCAGATCGACGACATCATGAACGGTCGTCCGGCCCGTGAGCCGAAAGACTGGAGCGGTGGTGGTAGCACGGGCGGTACGCCTGTTGCTGGCAACGACGATGTGCCGCGTCCTGAAACGCCCATCGGCGGTCCTGCTGCCGAGCATTAAGGCCTGAGATGTCCACTGCCTTATCCCTGAGCCGGCTACCTTGTGGTAGCCGGCTTCTTGATTTGACCCATCCGCAGGTGATGGGGATCCTCAATGTCACCCCTGACTCGTTTTCCGATGGTGGGCAGTTCCGCCAGCGCGATGCGGCATTGCGCCATGCAGCGGCGATGGTGGCTGCGGGTGCGACGCTGATCGACGTGGGGGGGGAGTCGACCCGTCCCGGCGCCGCTGCCGTTTCCTGTGAGGAGGAGCTGGCGCGGGTGATCCCGGTCGTCGAGGCAATTGCCGCCGAGCTTGATGTGATCATTTCTGTCGACACTTCGACTGCTGAGGTCATGCGCGAGTCGGCGCGGGCCGGCGCCGGGTTGATCAATGATGTGCGTGCACTGCAGCGCCCGGGTGCGTTGGCGGCGGCGGCGGAGTCAGGGTTGCCGGTGTGCCTGATGCACATGCGCGGTGAGCCCACCACCATGCAGCAGGATCCGCAGTACGCCGATATTGTCAGCGAGGTCGAAAGCTTTCTGCAGGCGCGGATTGAGGCCTGTGTGGCGGCAGGTATCGCCCGCGAGCGGCTGGTGCTCGACCCCGGATTTGGCTTCGCCAAGACCTTGGACCACAATCTGCGTCTGTTCAAGCATCTGGAGGCGCTGCATGCCTTTGGTCTGCCATTGCTGGTCGGTGTCTCGCGCAAGAGCATGATCGGCAAAGTGCTCGGGCATGAGGTCGGTGGCCGCTTGTATGGCAGTCTTGGTCTGGCCGCGCTGGCGGTCGCCAAAGGGGCGCAGATCCTGCGGGTACACGATGTGGCCGAGACTGTGGATGTGGTAAGGATGATTGCCGCTGTCGAAGCGGCCGAATAATAGAAAGGATGTGCAGCATGAGCAGAAAATATTTCGGCACCGACGGTATTCGTGGGCGTGTTGGCGAGTACCCGATCACCCCCGACTTCATGCTCAAGTTAGGTTGGGCGGCAGGTATGGCTTTTCGCAAACATGGCAAGTGCCGCATCTTGATTGGCAAGGACACGCGGATTTCCGGTTACATGTTTGAGTCGGCCCTGGAGGCGGGGTTGTCCGCTGCGGGTGCTGATGTGATGTTGCTTGGACCTATGCCTACTCCTGCTATTGCCTACCTGACACGCACTTTTCAAGCGCAGGCGGGCATCGTCATCAGTGCCTCGCACAATCCGCACCACGACAACGGCATCAAATTTTTCTCGGGCCAGGGCACCAAGTTGCCGGACGAGGTCGAGCTGATGATCGAGGAGTTGCTCGATGCGCCCATGAGCGTTGTCGAGTCGAGCCAGTTGGGCAAGGTCTCGCGAATCAACGATGCGGCCGGTCGCTATATCGAGTTCTGCAAGAGCAGTGTGCCGAGCAATACCAGTTTCGCCGGTCTCAAGGTGGTGCTCGATTGCGCCAACGGAGCGGCCTACAAGGTGGCGCCGAGTGTATTCCGCGAACTCGGTGCCCAGGTGTCGGTGCTTTCGGCTGAGCCCGACGGCCTGAATATCAATGCTGACTGCGGTTCGACGCATGTAGCAGCCCTGCAGGCGGCAGTGGTTGCGCAGCAGGCGGACTTGGGTATCGCATTCGACGGCGATGCTGACCGGGTTTTGATGGTTGATCACACGGGAGCCTTGGTCGATGGTGATGAGTTGCTCTTCATCATTGCTCGTGACCTGCAGCAGCGTGGCAAGTTGCGCGGTGGAGTGGTCGGTACCCTGATGAGCAACCTGGGGCTGGAGCTAGCGCTCGCTGAGCTGGAGATTCCCTTTGTGCGCGCCAAGGTCGGTGATCGCTATGTCATCGCCGAGTTGCTGGCGCGTGATTGGCAGATCGGTGGCGAGAACTCCGGGCATCTGGTGTGCTTCCAGCACACTACTACAGGCGATGCGATCATTGCGGCTCTGCAGGTGCTGCTGGCGGTTCGGCGCGATGGGCAGAGCCTGGCACAGGCACGTCTGGCGCTGCGCAAGTGTCCGCAGGTCCTGGTGAATGTACGCTTTGCTGGCGGTGTGGACCCTTTGGAGCACCCGGCGGTGCAGGAGGCCAGTGCCCGGGTGACCGAGCAAATGGCAGGCCGTGGGCGGGTGCTATTGCGTAAATCCGGCACCGAGCCGCTGGTTCGGGTCATGGTCGAAGGTGATGACGAAACCCAGGTGCGAGGCTATGCCGATGAATTGGCTAAAATTGTTGCACAGGTATGTGCTTGATTCGGCTTGCCAGTAGGATTTTCGTTGGGTAACATCTGCGCCCTCTTTGACCGACGAGGTAAAGCATGCGTCGCCCATTGGTAGCTGGTAACTGGAAAATGCACGGTACCCGCGCCAGCGTCGCAGAGCTGATCGAAGGTCTTACGCGTCAGGCGTTTGCTGATGATGTCGATGTGGTGGTGTTTCCCACCCTGTTGCATCTGACGCAAGCCGTTGCTGCACTGGATGGTTCGGTCATAGCGGTAGGTGCGCAGAATTGTGCAGCGCAAGCTGAGCAGGGTGCGCTTACTGGTGAAGTGGCTGCGCAGCAGTTGGTTGATGCTGGTGTGCGTTATGTGCTGATTGGTCACTCGGAGCGTCGCTCGCTGTTGGCTGAGTCTGATGCGCTGCTGGTTCGCAAGTTTGCTGTGGTTCGTGATGCAGGTCTGGTGCCTGTGTTGTGTGTGGGGGAAACCCTTGCCGAGCGAGAAGCTGGGCAAACCTTTGCTGTGGTTAGGGCTCAGGTTGCTGCGGTGATTGATGCTTTGGGCGTAGATGCTTTTGTGGGTGGTGTAATCGCCTATGAGCCGGTCTGGGCTATAGGTACTGGCCTGACGGCTACTCCCGAGCAGGCGCAGGCAGTGCACGCAGCAATACGTGAGCAGTTGGCAGCTTGCAGTGCGCAAGTCGCACAGCAGGCAAGAATTCTTTATGGCGGCAGCGTTAAGGCCGCCAGTGCAGCCGAGTTGTTCGGTATGCCGGATATCGATGGGGGGCTTGTGGGTGGAGCCTCTCTGAATGCGGATGAATTCGGGGCGATCTGTCGCGCCGCAGGAAACTGAAAAAATGCTGGAAACAGTCGTAGTCGTTTTTCATCTGCTGGGCGCCATCGGTGTGGTTGCGCTGGTTCTTTTGCAGCAGGGTAAGGGTGCAGACGCTGGTGCTTCATTTGGCGCGGGTGCTTCGTCTACCGTTTTCGGTAGCCAAGGAACTGCTACCTTTCTGAGCCGAGTTACTGGTATACTTGCGGCCGCTTTTTTCATGACTAGCTTGGGCTTAGCGTTCTTTGCTAATCAAAAGGCTGATGCGTTGGCTCAGGTCGGTTTGCCTGATCCAGCTGTGTTGGAAGTGCAACAAAAGCCGGCAGCTGAAGATGTGCCGGTGCTCGAAGAGCAAAAGCCGGCAAGTGATGCGGCTGACGTACCTCAAGCTCCAGAGCAGCAATAACGTAGTAAAAGCAGTTTTGCCGAGGTGGTGGAATTGGTAGACACGCTACCTTGAGGTGGTAGTGGCCATAGGCTGTAGGGGTTCGAGTCCCCTTCTCGGTACCAATTAAACAAGAAAGCCCGCTCGATGCGGGCTTTCTTGTCGCTGGAGGTTTGGTTGACCCTGTAGAGGGTTCAGCCGTATACTTCGGCCCCAGCTTTGACGCGGGGTGGAGCAGTCTGGTAGCTCGTCGGGCTCATAACCCGAAGGTCGTTGGTTCAAATCCAGCCCCCGCAACCAGTAGTAGCGGAGCCCCTTTCTCAGGGGCTTTTTGCTAGCTGGACGACAGGTTTACAGCCGTTTACGCGGTTTGATGGATGGGCGTTTCGCCCATTTTTTATTTGCACAGCATGCGCGAGGGGTTCAGGTGTCGAGCAAGCTAGAACAGTTGCAGGACTTGTTGGCCCCTGTGGTCGAGGCGCTCGGTTACGAGTGCTGGGGCATCGAGTTTATGTCGCAAGGGCGGCATTCGTTGCTGCGCGTTTATATCGATCACGCCAATGGCGTTCTCATTGAAGATTGCGAGAAGGTCAGTCGGCAGATCAGCGGTGTCCTTGATGTCGAGGATCCGATCAGTGCGGAGTACACCCTGGAGGTGTCATCCCCCGGTATGGACCGGCCGCTGTTCACGTTGCAACAGTTCGCCGCTCACGCGGGCGAACAAGTGAAAGTCAAGCTGCGTTCGCCTTTCGAAGGGCGCCGTAACTTTCAGGGCCTGCTCCGCGGTGTGGAGGATCAGGACGTCGTGGTGCAGGTGGATGACCACGAGTTTCTGTTGCCGATCGACATGATCGACAAGGCCAATATCATCCCCAGATTTGATTGAGACGCGGATCCCGCGGTGTACGCGGATTGCGTGGATCAAAACGGATTGCGAAAGGCGAGGCGTACGATGAGCAAAGAAGTACTGCTGGTTGTTGAGTCGGTATCCAACGAAAAGGGCGTACCGGCCGGCGTGATTTTTGAAGCGCTGGAATTGGCTCTGGCCACGGCGACCAAGAAACGTTTTGAAGACGAAGTCGAGCTGCGCGTGGCGATCAACCGCGTAACGGGCAGCTATGAAACCTTCCGTTGCTGGACCGTGGTAGAAGAAGCCGACTTCGATGACCCGGCTCACCAGGTCACCACTGACATGCCGCGCGCCGTTGAAGCGAACGCGAAAGTCGGTGAGGTGCTGGAAGAAAAAATCGAATCCATCGAGTTCGGCCGTATCGCTGCACAGACTGCCAAGCAAGTCATCGTGCAAAAGGTTCGCGAAGCCGAGCGTGCGCAGGTGGTTGAAGCCTACCGCGAGCGTCTGGGTGAAATCATTTCCGGCACCGTGAAGAAGGTGACGCGCGATAACGTCATCGTCGACCTGGGCAACAATGCCGAGGCCCTGCTGGCCCGTGAAGACATCATTTCCCGTGAGACTTTCCGTGTCGGTGCGCGTCTGCGTGCACTGCTCAAGGAAATTCGCACCGAGAACCGCGGCCCTCAGTTGATCCTGTCGCGTACCGCGCCGGAAATGCTGATTGAGCTGTTCCGCATCGAAGTACCGGAAATTGCCGAAGAGCTGATCGAAGTAATGGCTGCTGCCCGTGACCCGGGTTCGCGCGCCAAGATCGCCGTTCGCTCCAAGGACAAGCGCATCGACCCGCAGGGTGCCTGTATCGGTATGCGCGGTTCGCGTGTGCAGGCGGTCTCCGGTGAGCTGGTCGGTGAGCGCGTGGATATCGTGCTGTGGGATGACAATCCCGCGCAGTTCGTCATCAACGCCATGTCCCCGGCCGAAGTGGCGGCGATCATCGTCGATGAGGATGCCCATGCCATGGACATCGCCGTTGGCGAAGACAACCTGGCACAAGCCATTGGCCGTGGTGGTCAGAACGTGCGCCTGGCCAGTCAGTTGACTGGTTGGACGCTGAACGTGATGACCGAGGCAGATATTCAGGCCAAGCAGCAGGCCGAGACTGGCGACATCCTGCAGCGCTTTATCGACGAGCTGGAAGTCGACGAGGAGCTGGCCCAGGTGCTGGTCGAGGAAGGCTTTACCAGCCTGGAAGAAATCGCTTACGTGCCGATGGAAGAAATGCTCAGCATCGATGGATTCGATGAAGAGATCGTCACCGAGCTGCGGTCACGGGCTAAAGATCGCCTGTTGACCAAAGCAATCGCCACTGAAGAAAAACTGGCAGATGCCCACCCGGCCGAAGACCTACTCGCTCTCGAGGGTATGGACAAGGGTTTGGCGCAAGAACTGGCAGTACGCGGTGTGATTACCCGCGAAGACCTGGCCGAGCAGTCTATTGACGACCTGCTCGACATCGACGGCATCGACGAAGAGCGTGCCGGCAAGCTGATCATGGCCGCCCGAGCCCATTGGTTCGAGTAAAGTTTTACGGCCTGAGGAGAGAAGTGCATGACGCAAGTCACGGTGAAAGAACTGGCCCAAGTGGTCGACACACCGGTAGAGCGCCTGCTGCAGCAGATGCGTGAGGCAGGTTTGCCGCACAGCAGTGCCGAGCAAGTTGTCACCGATAACGAGAAGCAAGCCCTGCTCGCGCACCTGAAGAGCAGCCACGGCGACAAGGTAGAAGAGCCGCGCAAGATTACCTTGCAGCGCAAGACCACCAGCACCCTGCGGGTTGCCGGTAGCAAGACCATCAGCGTTGAAGTGCGCAAGAAGAAAACCTTCGTCAAGCGCAGCAACGAAGAGATCGAAGCCGAGAAGCAGCGTGAGCTCGAAGAGCAACGTGCAGCCGCCGAAGCTGCACGTCTGAAAGCCGAGGAAGAAGCCAAGCGCCGCGCCGAAGAAGAGGCCAAGCGCCAGCCTTCCACGTCTGCTGCGGATGTTGCGGCTGTGGCTGCGCCGGTCGTTGACCTGCCTGTTGCGCCGCTGCCTGTGGTCGAAGAACGCAAGAAAGACGAGCAGCGTCGCCCAGACAAGCCGCGCAATGACGACGCTGATCGTCGTGGCGGCGAGCGTAAAACCGCTCAGCATCGTCCTGCGGTCAAGGAAAAGGCGCCTGCGCCGCGCGTTGCCCCACGCACCATCGACGAAGAAAGCGATGGCTTCCGTCGTGGCGGGCGTGGCAAGTCCAAGCTCAAGAAGCGTAACCAGCATGGCTTCCAGAGCCCAACCGGGCCGATCGTGCGTGATGTAGCCATCGGTGAAACCATCACCGTGGGCGACCTGGCGCAGCAGATGTCGGTGAAAGCCGCTGAAGTCATCAAGTTCATGTTCAAGATGGGCACCCCGGTGACCATCAACCAGGTACTGGATCAGGAAACTGCCCAGTTGATCGCCGAAGAACTGGGCCACAAGGTCAAGTTGGTCAGCGACAACGCCTTGGAAGAGCAACTGGCCGAGTCCTTGAAGTTCGAAGGTGAAGCGATTTCCCGTGCGCCGGTGGTGACCGTCATGGGTCACGTCGACCACGGTAAGACCTCGCTGCTCGACTACATCCGTCGCGCCAAGGTTGCTGCTGGCGAGGCCGGTGGTATCACCCAGCATATCGGTGCCTACCACGTAGAAACCGAGCGCGGCATGGTCACCTTCCTCGACACCCCGGGCCACGCGGCGTTTACCGCCATGCGTGCCCGTGGTGCCAAGGCGACCGATATCGTGATCCTGGTGGTCGCGGCTGACGACGGCGTGATGCCGCAAACCATCGAAGCGGTTCAGCATGCCAAGGCTGCTGGCGTGCCGCTGGTGGTTGCGGTGAACAAGATCGACAAGCCGGGTGCTGACCTTGATCGCATTCGTAGCGAGCTGTCGGTGCACGGTGTGACCTCGGAAGAGTGGGGCGGTGATACGCCGTTCGTCTCTGTGTCGGCGAAAGTCGGTACCGGTGTCGACGAGTTGCTCGAGGCGGTGTTGCTGCAGGCCGAAGTGCTTGAGCTGAAAGCCACCCCGTCGGCCCCAGGGCGTGGTGTGGTGGTTGAATCGCGCCTTGATAAAGGCCGCGGTCCGGTTGCGACTGTTCTGGTTCAGGACGGTACCCTGCGTCAGGGCGACATGGTGCTGATCGGTTCCAACTACGGTCGTATCCGCGCCATGCTCGATGAGAATGGCAAGCCGATCAAAGAAGCTGGCCCGTCGATTCCGGTCGAGATTCTCGGCCTGGATGGCACACCGGATGCTGGCGACGACATGAGCGTGCTGGCTGACGAGAAGAAAGCCCGCGAAGTCGCACTGTTCCGTCAAGGCAAGTTCCGCGAAGTGAAACTGGCTCGTGCGCACGCCGGCAAGCTGGAAAACATCTTCGAGAACATGGGCCAGGAAGAGAAGAAGACGCTGAATATCGTCCTCAAATCCGACGTCCGTGGTTCGCTGGAAGCGCTGCAAGGCTCGCTCGGCGGGTTGGGTAACGATGAAGTACAGGTGCGTGTGGTCGGTGGCGGCGTCGGTGGTATCACCGAGTCCGATGCCAACCTGGCACTGGCCTCCAACGCTGTACTGTTCGGCTTCAACGTGCGTGCCGATGCCGGCGCGCGCAAGATCGTCGAGCAGGAAGGTCTGGATATGCGTTACTACAACGTGATCTACGACATCATCGAAGACGTCAAAAAAGCCCTGACCGGCATGCTCGGCAGCGATGTGCGCGAGAACATTCTCGGTATCGCCGAAGTGCGTGACGTGTTCCGCTCGCCGAAGTTCGGTGCGATCGCCGGTTGCATGGTGATTGAGGGTACGGTCTACCGTAACCGTCCGATTCGCGTACTGCGCGAAGACGTGGTGATCTTCGAAGGCGAGCTGGAATCCCTGCGTCGCTTTAAGGACGATGCTGCCGAAGTGCGTAACGGCATGGAGTGCGGTATTGGCGTGAAGAGCTACAACGACGTCAAGGTCGGCGACAAGATCGAAGTGTTCGAGAAGGTCCAGGTGGCTCGCAGCCTGTAAGGCGTAGCCGCAACACGCAGCGCCCGGCCCCGCTTTTGCGCGGCCGGGCGTTTGCCGCTTTTAGGTCCGTTGCTTTTTTCGGCAGCGTGACGAGTGAAGGTAGTAGAAATGGCCAAAGAATTTAGCCGGGCCCAGCGCATCGGCGACCAGATACAACGCGAACTGGCGCAGTTGATCCGCCTGGAAATCAAAGACCCGCGTCTTGGTGGCCTGGTGACTGTGACCGCCGTGGAAGTCAGCCGCGACTCCAGCCATGCCAAGGTGTTCGTCACCATCATGGGTGCTGAAGCAGAAGAGGGCGTTGACCCCGTGGTGCAGAGCATCAAGGTGCTCAACGATGCCAGCGGTTTCCTGCGTATGCAGTTAGGCAAGGCGATGAAACTGCGCAGCGTGCCGAACCTGCGCTTCCATTACGACGAGAGCGTGATTCGCGGTGCGCAGTTGTCGGCATTGATCGAGCGTGCGGTCAGCGAAGACCGTCAGCACGGCGACGAACCCACCGAGGCCAAGGAGTAAGCGCGTGGCCCAGGTGAAACGTATTCGTCGTGCGGTCGATGGCATCATCCTGCTGGACAAGCCCAAGGGCTTCAGCTCCAACGCTGCGCTACAGAAGGTGCGCTGGCTGCTCAACGCCGAGAAGGCCGGGCATACCGGCAGCCTCGATCCGTTGGCTACTGGCGTCCTGCCGCTGTGTTTCGGTGAAGCGACCAAGTTCTCCCAGTACCTGCTCGATGCCGACAAGGGCTACGAGACGCTGATGCAACTGGGTGTGACCACCACCACGGCAGATGCCGAAGGTGAAGTGCTGGAGCGTCGCCCGGTGACCGTTGGTCGTGCCGATATTGAAGCGGTTCTGCCGGGTTTTCGTGGTGAAATCAGCCAGATACCGCCGATGTACTCGGCGCTCAAGCGTGATGGTCAGCCGTTGTACAAGCTGGCGCGGGCAGGGGAAGTAGTGGAGCGCGAGCCGCGTTCTGTTACTATTGCGCGCCTGGAATTACTGGGCTGCGAGGCGGAGCAAGCGCGTCTGGCGGTCTATTGCAGCAAAGGCACTTACATCCGCACTCTGGTCGAAGACATCGGCCACCTGCTGGGGTGTGGTGCCCACGTTGCAGAGCTGCGCAGAACCAAAGCCGGCCCCTTCGATTTGAGCCGCACCGTCACGCTCGAAGAGCTGGAGCGGGTGCACGGCGAAGGTGGCAATGAGGCGGTTGACCAGTTCCTGCAACCGGTCGACAGCGGCCTGCAACACTGGCCGCTGCTGCAGTTCTCCGAGCACAGTTCGTTCTACTGGTTGCAAGGGCAGCCAGTACGCGCCGCGGATGGGCCGAAGTTCGGCATGGTCCGGGTGCAAGATCACAATGGTCGCTTTATCGGTATCGGTGAAGTGAGCGAAGACGGGCGCATTGCGCCGCGTCGTTTGATTCGGTCGGCATGACCGTAGCGCAGGCCTGGGGTTTCGGCTCTGGTCTGTGTATCGAGGGTGGCTGTTAATAGGCACGGTCATACCTCACTTAAAAACACGGGAAGCGATTCCCGGCCTATTGCGACTGTTTCGGCAGTTGCCTAACTGAGAGGATTGCCCCATGGCACTCAGCGTTGAAGAAAAAGCCCAGATCGTTAACGACTACAAGCAAGCTGAAGGCGACACCGGTAGCCCGGAAGTGCAAGTTGCACTGCTGTCCGCCAACATCAACAAGCT
>JAHJYA010000111.1 GCA_018826895.1 Gammaproteobacteria bacterium | reverse complement strand
GGTGTTGGAGGACTTGGCAAGGGAACGCCATTACCGGCGTCCTCCGCCTAGCGGAGCGCCGCCCGGCCTGGCGAGATTTTTCGCAGCAACGCGGCTCGCGACGAAACGGGAACAGACCCTAGGTAAACGCTTGAACGACAAAGCCGCCCGTAGGCGGCTTTGTCGTTTGTGGCAGTCTCGCAGGCAACAAAAAAACCGACCCTGGGGGTCGGTTTTTTCTAAGGCTGCGTCAGGCGTCTTCTTCGGCCGCCATCTCAGCATCGTGAGCAATCAGCGACACCAGGGCGTTTTGCTGACGACGTGAAAGCTGGCGGAAGCGTTGCAGCAGCTCACGCTCATGCAGGGACAGCTCAGGACTGTCGAGGCGCAGCTCGACATCGTCGCCAAGGCTGCCTTCCTGCAGCATGCTCTGCTCAAGACGGGCGATGATTTCGGAGTTCATGCTGCGATGATGGTTGCGAGCCACATCAGCAATGCGTTCACGCATGCCATCAGGCAGGCGAACGACGAATTTGTCAGCTGTACGGCTGGAATAGGTAGCCTGTTTCATAGGGCGCATACTTTAAACCGGTTAGTTCAGGGGGGCGATGCTGGCATTGCGCTGCAAGATTGTCACCGGTTTGACTCTCTTTCGCACTACCTGTTCCGCAGAATCGCGATTTACATTTGATCTGACTATCAAGTCACAACATCAAATGTTTGACGTCAATTACGTGTCGTATTCTGGCGAGGATGCCGGCTCTTTGCCAGTACCAATTATCAGAAATGCGCATTACTGCGCATTGAGTCCAGCATGGACCCTGCTGGGCTATAAAAATTCAACGCTCAGTCACTCAATCGTCATGCCCGGGTCACAGGTCTGACACAGGATTTGCCTACCTTGGTCTACACCAGTTAGCGGCTTTGGGGTCGCTGTGTAGCCGCTTTATCTAGGGAGGCATTCCATGAGTGCAGTGATCCGGGTCGATAACCTGAACAAAACGTTCGGCCGCAAACAGGCGTTGTTTGATCTGGCACTGTCCATCGAGCCCGGTGAGATGGTGGCGCTGATTGGCGCTTCTGGCTCTGGCAAGTCGACCTTGCTGCGTCATGTCGCGGGTCTTGCCTGTTGCGATCGCAGCGGCGGTGGCAGCATTCAGGTGCTGGGCCGTGAGGTGCAGGCCGATGGTCGCCTGAATGGTGAGGTGCGCCGCTTGCGTGCCGACATTGGTTACATCTTCCAACAGTTCAACCTGGTTGGCCGCCTCAGTGTGTTGCAGAACGTACTGCTTGGTTGCCTGGGGCGCATGCCGCGCTGGCGCGGCACTTTCGGCCTGTTCAATGCCGAAGAGCAGCAGCGCGCGATGCAGGCGCTAACCCGTGTCGGTCTGGCGGATCTGGCGCAGCAGCGTGCCTCGACCCTCTCCGGTGGCCAGCAGCAGCGTGTAGCGATTGCTCGCGCCCTGTGTCAGCGCGCCAAGGTGATTCTGGCCGACGAGCCGATTGCCTCGCTTGATCCCGAGTCGGCGCGCAAGGTCATGCAGATTCTTGCCGACATCAACCGTGAAGACGGCACCACCGTGGTGGTCACCCTGCATCAAGTCGACTACGCCATGCGCTATTGCCGGCGCGCTGTGGCGTTGAAAGCGGGGCGTATTCATTACGACGGCGCGGCCGCCGAGCTGCATCCCAACTTCCTGAACGATCTCTACGGTGCCGAGCTGCTGATCGAGCCGCCAGCCGAAGAGGCGCCGCGCCCCGCGCGCAAGCGAAAAGTCCCTTTAGCTTTGGCCAAGGCCTGAGCTGCCAGCTGTTCTGCCAACCCTAATAAGCCCATCTGCACTAGGAGTGCTTTGCATGTTCAAACGTATCAGTCGCGTTCTCGTCGCGTCCACGCTGCTGGCAGGCTCGGTTTTGGGCGCTGCCCAGGCCGCTGATCAGGAGATCAATTTCGGCATCATCTCCACCGAGTCCTCGCAGAACCTGAAAAGCATGTGGGACCCCTTCCTGGCGGACATGGGCAAGCAGACCGGCCTGAAGATCAATGCGTTCTTCGCCCCTGACTACGCCGGGATCATCCAGGGCATGCGCTTCGACAAGGTCGATGTGGCCTGGTACGGCAACAAGGCGGCGATGGAAGCAGTTGACCGCGCTGGTGGGCAGATCTTCGCCCAGACTGTCGCGTCCAATGGCTCCCAGGGTTATTACAGCCTGATGGTGGCGCACAAGGACAGCCCGATCAATTCGATCGAGGACATGCTGAAAAACGCTAAGACCCTGACCTTCGCCAACGGCGACCCAAACTCCACCTCGGGCTACCTGGTGCCGGGCTATTACGTGTTCGCCAAGAACAACGCCGATGCCAACAAGATCTTCAAGCGCGCGCTCAACGGCAGCCATGAAGTCAACGCCCTGTCGGTTGCCAACAAGCAGGTCGACGTCGGCACCTTCAACAGCGAAGGCATGGAGCGTCTTGAAGTGACTGCGCCGGACAAGGCGGCCCAGCTGAAAGTGATCTGGACTTCGCCGCTGATCCCGTCTGACCCGATGGTTTGGCGCAAGAACCTGGATGACGCCACCAAGACCAAGCTGCGCGAGTTTTTCATGACCTACGGCGACGAGCCGGCTGAGCTGAAGGTCCTGGAAGGCCTGCAGTGGGCCAAGTTCAAGGCCTCGGATGACGACCAGTTGCTGCCGATCCGCCAACTGGAGCTGTTCAAGAAGCGCAGCGAAGTGGCCAACAACGACAAGCTCAAGGATGCCGACAAGCAGGCGCAGCTCAAGGAGCTGGATGCCGAGCTGGCCAAGCTGGAAAAGCGCATGGCTGAAATCGCCCAGCAGAACCCTGCCAGCGCGGGTTAATCGCAGCGCTCTGCCCGGCGCAGGTGCCGGGCAGACTTTTTCTGCCGCTTGATTCGAGATGCTGTTATGACCACTTTGACCACCGCACCCACGCCCGACCTGACCGCCAAGCGTTCCTGGCTGCAGTTGATCGGCTGGGGGCTGTTCTTTGTCGTGTTGGCCTGGTCCTGGCAGGGCGCGGAGATGAATCCGCTGGCGCTGATCCGCGACTCCAGCAACATGGCGACCTTTGCTGCGGACTTCTTTCCGCCCGATTTCAGCAACTGGGAGCTGTACCTCAAGGAGATGATCGTCACCGTGCAGATCGCCCTGTGGGGCACGGTGCTGGCGATTATTCTGGCCATCCCGCTGGGGATTCTCTGCTCGGAAAACATTGTGCCCTGGTGGGTCTACCAGCCCGTACGGCGAGTGATGGACGCCTGCCGTTCGATCAACGAAATGGTCTTCGCCATGCTCTTCGTGGTGGCCGTTGGCCTAGGGCCGTTCGCTGGGGTGCTGGCGCTGTTTATCGGCACCACCGGGGTGCTCGCCAAACTCTTTGCCGAGGCGGTCGAGGCCATCGACCCGGGCCCGGTGGAAGGCGTGCGCGCCACCGGTGCCAGCGCGCTGCAGGAAGTCATCTACGGGGTGATTCCGCAGGTCCTGCCGTTGTGGATTTCCTACTCGCTGTATCGCTTCGAGTCCAACGTGCGCTCGGCCACGGTGGTCGGCATGGTCGGTGCCGGCGGTATCGGGGTGATTCTCTGGGAAGCGATTCGCGGTTTCCAGTTCGCCCAGACCTGCGCCCTGCTGATCGTGATCATCCTGGTGGTCAGCCTGCTGGACATCATCTCGCAGCGCCTACGCAAACAATTTATCTGACGGAGACTGGGCATCTGTGGATGCCCTTTTTTAGCCATGCACTTGTCTAGACAACCCGAGCCGATGTACCGCGAACTGGCTGCCGTGCTGCGTGATGAACTGCAGCACCTGAGTCCTGGCGATTACCTGCCGGGCGAGGTGCAGCTGGCGGCGCGCTTTGCGGTCAACCGCCACACCTTGCGCCGTGCGGTGGATGAGCTGGTGCTCGAAGGCCGCCTGCTACGCCAACAGGGCAAGGGCACGCGGGTGCTGGCCAAGCCGCTGATCTACCCGATGCAGGCCGGCAGTGCCTACAGCGCCTCGCTCTCGGCGCTCGGTCACAAGGTCGAGGCGCAGTTACTGGAAAGCCGCTTGCGGGCTGCCAGTGGTGAGGAGCGCGAGTACTTGCAACTGCCCAGCGCTGCGCAACTGCTGGAGCTGTGCACCCTGCGCCTGATCGAGGGCCAGCCGGTCAGCCTGATCCGTCACGCCTTCAGCGCCGAACACGCCGAGTTGCTCGCCGACTATCAGGGCGGCTCGCTGCGCCACTACCTCAGTCAGCGCGGCCTGCCACTGACCCGCACTTTCAGCCTGATTGGCGCGCGCTTGCCCAGCCGTGATGAGGCCGCGCGTTTGCTGATGCCCCAGCACGCACCGCTGCTCAGCGTGCAAACCCTTTCCTGCGATCTGGCCGGACGGCCGGTGGAGCTGTCGTTATCGACCAGCCGCGCCGACCGCTTCCAGTACCAGCTTGCCCTTTGATGGAGGCTCGTTGATGAACCGCGCACGACCGCAAAGCAACTTGCTGCACAGCGACCCGCAGATCGCCACCCGCCAGCGCTGGATGGGCGTACTCGCCCGCGCCGGCGCCAACTTGGCGGCCTATGAGTCGGTGCTAAAGGAGGCCGACTACCGCCTGATTCGCGCCCCGGAAATCGGCATGACCTTGGTGCGTGGACGTATGGGCGGCACCGGCAACCCGTTCAACCTCGGCGAGATGAGCGTGACCCGCTGCGTGGTACGCCTTGCCGACGGCCGCACCGGCTACAGCTATGTGGCCGGGCGCGACAAACAACATGCCGAACTGGCGGCCCTGGCCGACGCGCATTTGCAGGGCGCCGAGCAACCGCATTGGCTGAGCCGGCTGATCGAACCCCTGGCAGCAGTACAGCATGCCCAACAGGCGGCCAAGGCCGCAGAAACCGCCACCACCCAGGTGGAGTTTTTCACCCTGGTCAGAGGAGAAGACTGATGAACGCGGCGAATAGCTCGCAATGGCTGCAACCTGCCTTCAACGATCCGGTGCTGGACGCCCAGACCAGCTTCCGCAGCGCCCTCAAGGCCCTGGCCGAGCCGGGCGTGGCGCAACCGCTGAACCGCGCCCTGGCCTTGGAAAATCTGCATCCGGCGACCTACGCCCTGTGCCTGGCGTTTCTCGACAGTGATACGCCGCTGTGGCTGGCGCCGCGTTTCGATACGCCGGCGATCCGCGCCAATCTGGCGTTCCACTGCGGCTGCCCGATTGTCGCCGCGCGCGAGCTGGCGCTGTTTGCCCTGCTCGATGAAAGCGAGCTGACGGACCTGTCGGCCTTCGACAATGGCAGCGAGCGCTACCCGGACCAGTCCTGCACCCTGCTGATCCAGCTCGATGCCCTCAGCAATGGCGCAGCCCTGCGCTGGCGCGGACCGGGCATCAAGGATGTGCGCTGCGTCGAGCTGCCGCTGCCAACGTCTTTCTGGCAGCAGCGTCAGGCGCGCAGTGCCTTTCCCCGTGGTCTGGATGCCTTCTTCGCTGCCGGTGAGCAGGTCATCGGCCTGCCGCGCAGCACCCGGGTGCTGTTGAATGCCGAGGAGGCTGCCTGATGTACGTTGCCGTCAAAGGTGGCGAGCGCGCCATCGACAATGCCCACTTACTGCTGGCCAAAAAGCGCCGTGGCGATACCACCATTCCCGAACTCAGCGTCGATCAGGTGCGCGAGCAGATGCCCCTGGCCGTGGCCCGGGTGATGAGCGAAGGCTCTCTGTATGACCCTCAGTTGGCTGCGCTGGCGATCAAGCAGGCGGCCGGCGACCTGATGGAGGCGATCTTTCTGCTGCGTGCCTACCGCACCACGCTGCCGCGCTTCGGCGCCAGCGCCGCGCTGGACACCACGCAGATGCAACTGACTCGACGCATCTCGGCAACCTTCAAGGACCTGCCCGGCGGCCAGCTGCTCGGCCCAACCTTCGACTACAGCCACCGTCTGCTGGATTTCGCCCTGCTGGCCGAGGGCGAACAGCCGGGGCTGCAGGTCGATCCGCAAGCTGAACTGTCGCCATGCCCGCGGGTGCTGGATTTTCTCGCCGAGGAAGGCCTAATGGCCCGCGAGGAAGATGACGGCGCTGCCGTGCCGGATATCACCCGCGAACCGCTGGATTTTCCCGCCAGCCGCGCCCAGCGCCTGCAGGCTCTGGCCCGAGGTGATGAAGGTTTCCTGTTAGCCCTGGGCTATTCCACCCAGCGCGGTTACGGGCGCAACCACCCCTTTGCCGGTGAGATCCGCATTGGTGAGGTCGAGGTCTGGCTGGAGCCGGAAGAACTCGGCTTCGCCGTGCCCCTGGGCGATATCGAAGTGACCGAATGCGAGATGGTCAACCAGTTTGTCGGCGGCAAGGGCATCGATGCGCAGTTCACCCGTGGTTACGGCCTGGCCTTTGGCTATGCCGAGCGCAAAGCCATGGGCATGGCCCTGGTCGACCGCTCCCTGCGCGCGGCGGAATACGCCGAGGAAGCGCAAGGCCCGGCGCAGCAGGAGGAGTTCGTGCTGATGCACTGCGACAACGTCGAGGCCGCGGGCTTCGTCTCGCACCTGAAATTGCCGCACTACGTCGACTTCCAATCCGAGTTGGAGCTGATCCGCAAACTGCGCAAGCAGGCCTGTGAGCTGCCAGCCGCCGAGGAGCAACGCGCATGAATGCCCAGGCCCAAACGCAGTATGCAACTGAGGTTGGCTATAACTTCGCCTATCTCG
>JAHJYA010000110.1 GCA_018826895.1 Gammaproteobacteria bacterium | reverse complement strand
TAGCCATCCAGTTGGAAGGCTTGGTCGTCCAGTTCAAAGGCGGAGGCGCGGGTGTCCTGCAGGCAGATGACGTCGGCATTCTGTGCTTGCAGCCAACTGAGCAAACCGCGCTCGACTGCAGCATGAATACCATTCACGTTCACACTGATGATCCGCATAAATGGCCCCCAAAAACACGTGCGTGTATGATACCCGAGCTCACGTCCATTTAGCTAAATTCCTGGGGTTTGATGACGTTTCGTCGCAGTTGCGACGGTGCGCATGCGGGGCCGGCAGCGGATTTCAGGCGCCCAGTGCAGCCATTTTGCTCACTACCCAAGCCCTGCCCGCACGCGTTCCAGCGTCAGCCACCCTTGTCCTATCCGTGCCGTTCGGGGCTTTACCATGCAAGCGTACCAGCGCGATTTCATTCGTTTTGCCATTGAGCGTGGGGTGCTGCGCTTTGGTGAGTTCACCCTCAAGTCAGGGCGTACCAGCCCATATTTTTTCAATGCCGGGCTGTTTGCCAGCGGTCAGGCGTTGGCTCAATTGGGGCGCTTCTACGCCGCTGCGCTGGTCGACAGCGGGATCGCTTTCGATGTGTTGTTCGGCCCGGCCTACAAGGGTATTCCTCTGGCGGCGACCACGGCTGTGGCGCTGGCCGAGCATCATGACCAGGACACACCCTGGTGCTTCAACCGCAAGGAAGCCAAAGACCATGGCGAAGGCGGCACCTTGGTGGGCGCGCCGCTGGCCGGCCGTGTGTTGATCGTTGATGACGTCATCACCGCCGGCACCGCGATCCGCGAAGTGATGCAGATTATTCAGGCGCAGGGCGCCCAGGCTGCTGGTGTACTGATCGCCCTCAACCGCCAGGAGCGCGGTCAGGGTGAGCTGTCGGCGATCCAGGAAGTTGAGCGCGACTTCGCGATTCCCGTGGTGAGCATTGTTTCACTCGAGCAGGTACTGGAATATCTGGCAGACGATGCTGAACTCAAGCAGTATCTGCCGGCGGTACAAGCTTACCGTGCGGAATATGGAATCTAATCTTTCGGGTTAAAGGGTTGCCTTGATGCGCAGATCGGTACAGATCCGTGGTTGCTTGTTGCTCGGTCTGCTGCTGCCGCTGGCTGCGGATGCTGCCGAGCTCTATCGCTACACCGATGCGCAAGGCATTACCGTGCTCAGTCGGCAGGGCGTACCGCCCGAATTCATCGGCAAAGGCTACGAAGTGCTCAACGATCAGGGGCGCGTTGTGCGGGTTGTTCCGCCAGCGCCTACGGCCGAGGAGATGAAGCGCCTGCTGGCCGAAAAGGCCCGCGCCAGCACCGATGCGCAGCTGCTGCGCCTGTACACTAGCCCTGATGATGTCGACCGTGCGCGTACGCGTAAATTGGCGGAGCTCGACGGCTTGATCAGCGTGGCGCGAGGTAACCTGCAGTCGGTGCGTATTCAGCAGGCCAACCTGCAGAGTCAGGCGGCGGACCATGAGCGGGCCGGGCGCGAAGTACCGGCTCACCTGTTGGCGCAGATCGATAACCAGAAGGCCGAGCAGCAAAGCTTGCAGGGCGAGATCAAACGCTATCAGGCCGCACGCAAAGAAGCCGAGGCTGCTTTTATGGCGGATCGGGAGCGGCTGGTGGAGTTATTGCAGCGCTGAGCGCGCGCAAGGCGTGACGAGCCGGCCCACCCGGGCCGGCTCTCAGGCATTTCAGTGGCGCTTGCGGTTGCAGATCTGGGTGCCGACACCGCTGTCGGTGAAGATTTCCAGCAGCACGGCGTTGGGCACACGGCCATCGATGATGTGCGCGCTGGTCACGCCGCCCTGTACGGCTTCCAGGGCGCAACGAATCTTCGGCAGCATGCCGCCGTAGATGGTGCCGTCGGCGATCAGGCGGTCGACCTGCTCGGTGTTCAGGCCGGTCAGCACCTGGCCCTGTTTGTCCATTAGGCCCGCGATGTTGGTCAGCAGCATCAGCTTCTCGGCCTTCAGCGCCTCAGCGACCTTACCCGCTACCAGGTCGGCGTTGATATTGTAAGACTCGCCATGCTCGCCCACGCCGATCGGCGCGATCACCGGAATGAAATCGCCCTTGACCAGCATGTTCAGCAGGTCGGTATTGACCCCGATGACTTCGCCGACGTGGCCGATATCGATGATTTCCGGCGTGGTCATTTCTGGCGTCTGCCGGGTGACCGTGAGCTTCTTCGCGCGGATCAGTTCGGCATCCTTGCCGGTCAGGCCGATGGCACTGCCGCCGTGGCGGTTGATCAGGTTGACGATGTCTTTGTTGACCTGGCCGCCGAGGACCATTTCCACCACATCCATGGTCTGCGCATCAGTAACGCGCATGCCGTCGATGAAGTGGCTTTCGATACTCAGACGCTTGAGCAGGTCACCGATCTGCGGCCCACCGCCATGCACGACCACCGGGTTGATGCCGACCGCCTTCATCAGCACGATGTCGCGCGCGAAGTTGGTTTTCAGCTCGTCGCTTTCCATGGCGTTGCCGCCGTACTTGACCACCAGGGTCTTGCCGACGAAACGGCGGATGTACGGCAGCGCTTCGGAGAGGACTTTGGCGACGTTGCTGGCGGCGTCACGTTCGAGGGTCATGCGGGGCTCCATCGTTGAGTGGACCAATTAGAACGGCAGGGTGATATCGGGCGCGGCGGTGTAGAGCTGCGCGCGGAAGACTTCTTTGATGCGCGACAGCTCTTCTTCGCTGTCGGCCTCGAAGCGCAGCACCAGCACCGGAGTGGTGTTGGACGCACGGACCAGGCCCCAGCCTTTCGGATAGTCGACGCGCACGCCGTCCAGGGTGGTCACATTGCCCTCGCCCCACTGGCCATCACGCTGCAGGCGTTCGATGATGCCGAACTTGTTCTGCTCGGTGACCTGGATGTTGATTTCCGGGGTAGAGATATCACTGGGGAAGGCGCTGAACACGTGCTCGGCGTCGCGCTTGTCCTGGCTGAGAATTTCCAGCAGGCGGGCGGCGGCGTAGATGCCGTCGTCGAAGCCGAACCAGCGTTCTTTGAAGAAAATGTGGCCGCTCATCTCGCCTGCGAGCAGGGCGCCAGTTTCTTTCATCTTCTTCTTGATCAGCGAGTGGCCGGTTTTCCACATGACCGGACGACCACCGTAGCCGCTGATCAGCGGGGTCAGGCGGCGGGTGCATTTGACGTCGAAGATGATGTCGGCGCCCGGATTGCGCGATACCACATCTTTGGCGAACAGCATCAGCAGGCGGTCGGGGTAGACCATGGTGCCGGCGTTGGTCACCACGCCGACGCGGTCACCGTCGCCGTCGAAGGCCAGACCCAGGTCAGCTTTCTCTTCTTTGACCTTGGCGATCAGGTCGACCAGATTTTCCGGTTTGCCCGGGTCCGGGTGGTGGTTGGGGAAGTTACCGTCCACGTCGCAGAACAGCGGGATCACGGTGCAGCCGAGGGCTTCGATCAGTTGCGGGGCAATGACGCCGGCCGCGCCGTTACCGCAGTCGACCACCACCTTGAGCGGTTTGGCCATGGCGATATCGTCGCGGATCTGTTTGAAGTAGCGCGGCAGCACATCGATCTGCTCGACGCTGCCGACACCGCTGGCCAGGTCGTTGGTGTCGATGCGGGTCTTGAGTGCCTGGATCTGTTCGTTGGCCAGGGTGTCGCCAGCGATGACGATCTTGAAGCCGTTGTAGTCCGGCGGGTTGTGGCTGCCGGTCAGCATCACGGCAGATTTGCCGGTAAGAATATTGGCCGCGTAGTAGACCGCCGGCGTCGGTACCATGCCGACGTCGCTGACCTGGCAACCGCAGTCGAGCAGGCCCTGGATCAGCTGTTGAACCAGCTCCGGACCAGAAAGGCGGCCATCACGGCCCACGGCCACATTAGGTTCACCCTGAGCCAGGCTCTGCGAGCCGATGGCGCGACCTACCCAGTAGGCGGTTTCGGGGGTCAGGCTGCTGCCAACTACACCGCGGATGTCATAGGCGCGGAAGATGTCAGCGGGCAGGTTGGGCGGGGTAGTCGGCGTCGTCATGGTGTGGCTTGTCTCCAGTCCCAGGAGATCCTGGTCTTCGTCGAGGATGTCGATATCAAGAATATCGGTGTCTTGAAACAGCGGGTCGATCAGCTCCGCCGGTTTGCTCGCCACCTTGACGGTGGGGGCCGGGGCGTCGCTGGGCGGTGCTGCAGGCTGCATGCGACGTGGCAGGCGCGCCAGGCTCTGGGCCAGTTCATCGAGCGCTGCCAGGCTCAAGCTGAAGGGTTTGACTGCCTTGCCGGCAGAGAGTTCTTTGAGCATTTGCCCCAGTTGCCGAGCATCGCCAGTCAGGCGGCGTTGCAGACCGGCATGCACCAGGTATAGGCCCAGTAGTGCGCCGGCCAGCGCCAGTAGCAGTGCCAGGCCGAGCAGCAGGGGTGAAAAGGTCGGCGCACTGAGTGCCGGGCCGGGGCTGAAGGTTAGGGTCCAGTCGGGGTTGCCGGTCGTGAACGGTTGCGCCTGGCCTGTGGCGGTACCGCGCTGGACGAGGACCTGGGCCGGCGAGCTACCGAAGCGCTGGCTCAATTGCACCTGGCCGATATCGGCGGGCAATGGCGGCAGGCTGGCGAGCAGGCGCTCCAGGTCGACAGCCAGAAGCAGAGTGCCCTGTTGGGGTTGGTCGTCGGTTAACTGCAGAGGCGCAGCGCTGTATACGAGCCAGCGTTGGCCGATCTTGTAGGCTTCGACCGCCGCCGCCTGGCCACCTTCGACGCGGCGGATCATGTCCAGCGCGGCGAAGTTCATTGGAGCGCTGCGGCCCATGTCCTGCACCGCCTGGCCCCGTGCGTTGAGGTGGGCGTCGACCACGCCGTCCCAGTAGCTCAGGTTGCGTTCCGCGGCGCGGATGCGCTCAAGGTCCTGGCTCTGCACCGTTTCGATGAGTTGCGGGTTGCGCCCGGCGGCGCGGGTGTCGGCCGCCAGGCGCTGCAGCGCTTGCTGCAGCGCCGCCGCCTGGCCGCCGCCCCAGGCTTGCACCAGTTGCTGTTGCTGCTGCTGAGCACTGTTAACCAGGCCGAACCACAATAGACCGGCAGCCAGGACGATGCCTGCCAAGGCCGCGACCACACCGGGCAGCAGGCTGCGCCGCAATTCGCCACGGCCGGGTGTGGCTTTACCTTTTGGCGGTAGCAACTGTTCGGCGGACTCGAGATCGGCATCCTTGGCGCTGCGCTTGAAGCGTTTCATCGAACGTCTCCTGGCCTATCATCCTGGGAAGTGTAGAGCGATCAGTGGGTTCCGGAGTGACCGAAGCCGCCGGCGCCGCGCTGATTGTCGCTGGCGGGGTCGCTGAACGCGTCCACCAGCTCGAAGCGTGCCTGCACCACAGGTACCAACACCAGTTGCGCCAGGCGCTCGCCGATGGCGATGGTGAAGGCACTCTGGCCGCGGTTCCAGCAGGACACCATCAGCTCACCTTGGTAGTCGGAGTCGATCAGGCCGACCAGGTTGCCGAGCACGATGCCGTGTTTATGGCCCAAACCCGAGCGCGGCAGGATCAGCGCCGCCAGGCCGGGGTCGGCGATGTGGATCGACAGGCCGGTGGGGATCAGCACCGTCTGGCCCGGCTCGAGGGTCAGCGGTTGTTCGAGCATGGCACGCAGGTCCAGGCCGGCCGAGCCAGAGGTGGCGTAGTTCGGCAGGGGGAAATCGGTGCCCAGGCGTGGGTCGAGGATCTTAGCTTGTAAGGCGTGCATAGTCAGGCTCGGTCGTCGTGTGGAATGCCAGTCGCGGCCAGGCGTTCAGCGATGAACGCTACCAGTTGGCGGGCAATCTGCCCTTTGCTGGTCTGTGCGAAGCTGGTTTGTTGCAGTGTGCGGTCAATGATGGTGATGGCGTTTTCTTCACTGTTGAAGCCAATGGTCGGGTTGGCGACGTCATTGGCCACGATCAGGTCGAGGTTCTTGTCCCTGAGTTTGCGCGAAGCGTACTCGAGCAAGTTTTCAGTTTCTGCAGCGAAGCCCACGCTGAATGGTCGATCACTGCGCCCGGCGAGTGTTGCGAGGATGTCCGGGTTGCGCACCATTTGTAGCAGCAGGCCATCGCCGCTGCTGGGGTCTTTCTTCAGTTTGTGCTGGGCTACCACTTCTGGACGGTAGTCGGCGACTGCGGCGGCGGCGATCAGCAGATCGCAGGGCATGGCGGCTTCGCAGGCGGCGAGCATGTCACGGGCGCTGATCACATCGATGCGGGTAACCCGGTCCGGGGTGGGCAGGTGCACCGGGCCGCTGATCAGGGTCACCTTGGCGCCGGCTTCGACCGCTGCTTCAGCCAGGGCGAAGCCCATCTTGCCGGAGCTGTGGTTGGTGATGTAGCGCACCGGGTCGATGTTTTCCTGGGTCGGTCCGGCAGTGATGAGCACGTGCCGGCCGGTCAGTGCCTGGTGCTCGAAGCAGTCGGCGGCAAGCTGGGCCAGGGTATCGGCTTCGAGCATGCGACCGGGGCCGACATCGCCGCAGGCCTGGCTGCCGGCGGCCGGGCCGAACAGGCGCAGGCCGCGCTGGGCGAGGAGCTGGGCGTTGGCCTGGGTCGCCGGGTCGCGCCACATCGCCTGGTTCATGGCGGGCGCGAGCGCGACGGGCGCATCGGTGGCCAGCACCAGCGTCGTCAGCAGGTCATCGGCCACGCCCTGGGCCAGGCGCGCCATCAGGTCGGCCGTGGCTGGGGCGATCAATACCAGGTCGGCCCAGCGCGCCAGTTCGATATGGCCCATGGCGGCTTCGGCAGCGGGATCGAGCAGGTCCAGGTGCACCGGATGACCGGACAGCGCCTGCAAGGTGAGGGGGGTAATGAACTCACGTCCGCCGTGGGTCATGACCACGCGCACTTCGGCGCCCTGGTCCTTGAGGCGGCGCACCAGTTCGGCGCTCTTGTAAGCGGCAATACCACCGCCGACGCCGAGGATGATGCGTTTCCGATACAGCCGCTGCATAGGCCTGCCTTAGTCTGGTTTGTCTGGCGTAGCCTGTCGCGGCGTGACAACGGTAGACAGCCCTGCACCGCGAATTTAGCGGGCTCGCTGCAGTGCCTTGGGCCTGTAGCGTGGCGGCTGTCTCTGCATGTCCGTACCGGCGTGCGATGGCTGGTCAGAGGATCTTGGACGTTGCGCTGCGGCGATGACGCCTCCCCAGGCCGGTCGCCGCGCAAAAAGATGGGCTACGATAGCACAGCGGCTGCTGTGGAACAGTGGCTCGGCAGTAGCAGGGCGCCGCTTGATGCGACCTGGCTGCCC
The DNA here is from genome assembly GCA_018826895.1 of Gammaproteobacteria bacterium. Taxonomy (GTDB): domain Bacteria; phylum Pseudomonadota; class Gammaproteobacteria; order Pseudomonadales; family Pseudomonadaceae; genus Aquipseudomonas. The sequence goes on along the minus strand of JAHJYA010000110.1, from coordinate 3,021 downwards.
GCTCGACAAGGAGGTGTCATGAGCATTCGAGACTGGCCCGCGGCGGAGCGCCCGCGGGAAAAGCTGTTGGCCACAGGCGCGGCGGCATTGACCGATGCCGAGCTGCTGGCGATTTTTCTGCGCACTGGGGTGTCAGGGCAGAGCGCGGTTGATCTGGCGCGCCATCTGCTCGCCGATTTTGGCAGCCTGCGGGCATTGCTGCAGGCTGATCAGGCCTCGTTTAGCCAGCGCCTGGGGCTTGGGCCGGCCAAGTTCGCCCAGCTACAGGCAGTGCTGGAAATGGCCCGTCGGCACCTGGCCGAGCAACTGCGCCGCGATTCGGCGCTGGAAAGCCCGCAGGCGGTGCGTGATTACCTCAAAGCCTTGTTGCGCCACGAGCCGCATGAGGTGTTCGGCTGCCTGTTTCTGGATGCCAAACACCGGGTTTTGGGTTTCGAGGCGCTGTTTCACGGCAGTATCGACTCGGCCAGCGTCTACCCGCGGCAGGTGGTCAAGCGGGCTCTGGCGCACAACGCCGCCGCGCTGATACTGACCCATAACCACCCTTCCGGCGTGGCGCAACCGAGCCAGGCCGATCGGGTGCTGACTCAGCGCCTCAAGGATGCCCTGGCGCTGGTGGAGGTGCGCGTGCTCGATCACTTTATCGTTGGCGACGGTGAGCCGCTGTCGATGGCCGAGCACGGCTGGCTGTAGACGCGAATGAGTTCGCGCCTACCGATCAGGGCGCCAGGCGGACGTTGGCGAAGTCCTGGCGGCCGAACGGGCTGACGGCATAGCCTTCGACCGTGTTGCGGGTCAGGGCGAAGGCGGTTGGATGCGCCAGCGGCAGCCACAGGGCTTGTGCCTGGATGATCTGTTGAGCTTGTTGGTACAGCTCGCTGCGGTCTGCCTGGTTGCTGCGGGTTTTGCCATCGCTGATCAGCTTGTCCAGGGCCGGGTCGCAGTAGCGGGCGAAGTTCAGCCCGGACTCGAGTGAGGCGCAGGCGAATTGCGGCGTGAGGAAGTTGTCCGGGTCGCCGTTATCGCCGGCCCAGCCCATGAACAGCAGGTCATGCTCGCCGGCCTTGGCGCGGCTGATCAGCTCGCCCCACTCGATCACGCGGATTTCGGCATCGATGCCCACTTTGCCCAGGTCGGCCTGCAAAAGCTGGGCGCCCAGGCTTGGGTTGGGGTTGAGCACGCTGCCTGTGGGGCGCGTCCAGATCGTGGTTTTGAAACCCTCGGCAAGGCCCGCGTCGGCCAGCAGGGTCCGGGCTTTCTGCGGGTCATAGGCATAGCCGGGCAGGTCTTTGGCGTAGCTCCAGGTGTTGGGCGGGAAGGGGCCGTTCGCGGCTTCGGCGCCATTTTCGAACACTGCCTTGAGGTAGCTGGCCTTGTCGAACGCCAGGTTGATCGCCTGGCGTACCTGGGCCTTGTCCAGCGGTGGGTGTTGGGTATTGATGGCGACGAATGCAGTCATAAAGGCGTTGGTATGCAGGCTCTTGAGTGCCGGGTCGCTGCTGATGGCTTGAACGTCCTGGGGCTTGGGCGACAAGGCGATCTGGCATTCGCCGCGGCGCAGCTTCTGCAGGCGAACATTGGCGTCGGGGGTAATGGCGTAGATCAGGCCATCGATGGCCGGTTTGCCGGCGAAGTAATCGGGATGGGCGGCGTAGCGCACGACGGCATCCTTCTGAAAGCGCGTGAGCATGAACGGCCCTGTACCCACCGGCTCACTGTTGAGGCGCTGCGGCGTGCCGGCGGCCAGGAGCTGGTCGGCGTACTCGGCCGAATAGATGGAGGCGAAACCCATGCTCAGGGTGGCGAGGAAGGTCGCGTCGGGGCGGTTGAGGGTGATGTTGACCTGCAGCGGTCCGCTGGCCTTGACCTCGCGAATCAGGTTGGGCCACTGCATCGACTGGGCGTGGGGGTAGCCGCTCTGGGCCACGGCATGCCAGGGGTGCTGGCTGTCGAGCATGCGCTGAAAGCTGAACAGCACATCGTCGGCATTCAGGGTGCGACTGGGGGTGAAGGTTTTTGTCTGATGGAAGGCCACGTCGGGTCGTAGCTCGAATTGATACTGCAGGCCGTCCTCACTGACCGTCCAACTGCTGGCCAGGCTCGGTTGCAGGCTGGCGCTGGCGGCGTCGTAGTCGATCAAGCGGTTCATCAGTACGTCGGCCGACGCATTGGTGGTGGTCAGCGAGTTGTACTGCACCACATCGAAACCGTCAGGGCTGGCCTCGGTGCACACACTCAGGGTCGCTGCCGATGCCAGCACAGGCAACATTAATAAAGGTGCGAGCAGTAGGGGGCGAATGGTGTGGTGCATGATGAGCTCCTGGGCGAGTGGGCGTTTGCCGGCATGTGTCTACCCTAGGGGTTGTTGCCGTTTCGTCGCAAGCCGCGTTGCCGCGAAAAATCTCGCCAGGCCGGGCGGCGTTCCGCTAGGCGGAGGACGCAGGGAATGGCTGTTCCCTTGCCAAGTCCTCCAACACCGCATGGCGAGATTTTGCGCGCAACCCGTAGGGCCGGGCCAGTTTTAGCGCGATGCTGCGTTTCTCGATGACTCATTTAGCCAGCTAAACTTCGCATCTCGTGCCTTGTCTCACGCTAAAGCTGGCTCCGGCGCGGCCGCGAACGAAATGGCACCAGCCCCTAGGGGCTGGTGCCGTTGCAGCGCAAGCTGCGGGCTGATGGGTCCGGCAGTGTGGCAAAAACCGCGACGAGCGGTCAGGTGGCAGGAGGTGCCCCGGGTGTGGGTGATGGCGCGGTAGATGGCCGCGCTCTGGCAGGTACAAAAGTGCGGTTGGCCTTGTTGCGTCGGGGGCTTTCTGGTATAAAGCAGCGCTCTTTTGTAGGGGCCCGGTTCTTGCGCTTTGATGTGCGGCTGGTAAGACCCTCGAGAAACGCGGCGCCAAGCGCCAATGACATTGAGTTTATGCGGCCAACCCATGCCGGGTTGGGCATGTGGTTTTAGAGGGCTGAGGCATGTCGAGAGTCTGTCAAGTTACCGGTAAGGGTCCGGTAACCGGGAATAAC
>JAHJYA010000109.1 GCA_018826895.1 Gammaproteobacteria bacterium | reverse complement strand
GCGCTAAAACTGGCTCCGGCGCGGCCGCGAACGAAACGTCAACAGACCCTAAGGCCTGCTCAGACTTCCAGCGACAGCAGCACCGCGCACACCAACAGAAAGCCGGCAAACAGCATGCGCAGCACACGCTCCGGCAAGGCATGGGCGAATTTCACCCCCCAGCTGATGCTTAGCAGGCCGCCAATGGCCAGGGGAATGCCCAGGGCCCAGTCGACATGATCGTGCAGCGCGTAGGTCACCAGCGTCACCCCGGTACTGGGCGCTGCCAGGGCCAGCGATAGGCCCTGGGCGACCACCTGGCTGGTGCCGAACACGCTGGTCAGCACCGGCGTCGCCAACACCGCCCCGCCCACCCCGAACAAGCCGCCGAGCAGCCCGGCGCCACTGCCCAGCAGGCCCAACCAGGGCCAGGGGTAGCGCAGCGTATTGCCACCACCGGCATTGCGAAAGAAGGCACGGGCAAAGTTGTATATCGCCAACGCCACGAGAAAGCCGATAAAGCCCACGCGCATCCGCCCAGCATCCAGGGTCACGGCCCAGCCGGCACCGAGCATGGCAAATAGCAGGCTGGGGCCGGCCAACGTCAGGGCATGGCGCAGGTCGATGCGATTACGCTGGTGATAACGCCAGATCGCCAGCAAGACATTGGGCACCACCATCACCAGGGCCGTGCCTTGCGCCAACTGCTGATCAAGGCTGAACAGCACGCCCAGCGCCGGAATAGCGATCAACCCGCCGCCGATGCCGAACAAACCGCCAAGTGTGCCCAGCAGCAGCCCCAATACCAGGTTCAAGGCAAAATCGAGCAGGTTCATCGAAGGGCTCCGCAGGGTGGGGTCGCCATCCTAACCAAGCCCGGCTGGCGCGGAAACGCACAGCCGCGCACAATGGCTATGCCTTTGACGCACAGCCATCGCCATGAACCCCGATATTCTCACCGAACAACTCGAATTGTTTCTTGCCGTGCTCGACAGCGGCAGCTTCTCCGCTGCCGCGCGGCACCGCCCATTGACGCCCTCGGCCGTGGCACGGCGTATCGATGCTCTGGAACGCGCCCTGGGCAGCCGCCTGTTCAGCCGCACCACCCACGCGGTGCGCGTGACCCCCGCGGGCCTGGCGTTCGCCGAGCGCGCCCGACGCATCCTCGCCGAACTGCACCTGGCCCGCGCCGAAGCCGTGTCATTGAGCAGCGCCCCCGAAGGGTTGATCCGCGTGGATGCACCCTCGCCGTTCGGCCGTCGCCACCTGGCCCCGGCCATCGCCGACTTTCTCGCCGCCAACCCTGGCCTGGATGTGCAACTGCGGCTGATCGACAGCTTTATCGACCTGCACGGCGGCCACCTCGGCGAGGTCGATCTGGTTCTGCGCATCGGCCCGCTGCCCGACAGCCGCCTGGTCGCCACGCCGCTGGCCTCGATGACCCGCATCGTCGTCGCCAGCCCGGACTATCTGCGCCGCCGCGGGATGCCACGCAGCCCGCTGGACATGGACCACCACGACGGCCTGGACTGGGACAGCCTGGCGCCGCCCTATGCCTGGCGCTTCGAGGTCGACGGGCGCTTGCAGCTGTGCAAACCCAAGCGCCTGCGTATGACCACCAACAATGCCGAAACCCTGCTGTTCAGCGCCGTCGCCGGCCTCGGCCTTGCGCACCTGCCGACCTGGCTGTGCAGCGAGCAGTTGCTGCGCGGCGAGTTGCTGCCGCTGTTCTGCGAACAGGGCCTGCCTGCCACTGAGCCCGTCAGCATCTACGCCCTGCGCCTGGAGCGCGAAGACAGCTCCCGCACCCACCTGCTGCTGAGCTTTCTCAAGCAGCGCTTCGGCTTTCCGCCGCCGTGGGATCAGGCCCTGCAGGCGCGCTTGCCAGCGGCCCAGGCGTAACGCCTAGTAGGGTGCGCCGCGCGCACCAGCGATACAGGTCACGCATCACACGCATCAAATGTCGGCCAATTTATGGTCCAAGGATGGGGTCGGGCGGTGTTCCGCGTTAGCCGCGAGTTTTGCGGCGTTTTCACGATATATCGCGAATAAAGGCTAGGCGCCCCCTTCGCTCCTACAGGAGAGCAACACCACCCTTCGCGCCTACAGAAAATTCAGCGGCTAACGCATACGCAGCGCACAAAAAACCCGACGCTAAGGTCGGGTTTTTTACAGGCTAGCCAGTAATCAGGCTTGCGGCGCCTGGGTGCGGCCTTTGTAGCTGCCGTCACGGGTGTCGATCTCGATCCAGTCGTCGATGTTGCAGAAATCCGCAACCTTGACTTCGGTACCGTTGGACAGCTTGGCGGTCTTCATCACTTTGCCGGAGGTATCACCACGGGCCGAGTTCTCGGTGTAGGTGATCTGGCGAACGATGGTGGTCGGCAGGTCGACGGAGATGACTTTGCCTTCGAAGAACACGGCTTCGCAGACGTCGGTCATGCCTTCTTCGATGAACGGCAGAACGCTTTCCAGGTCTTCGGCACGCAGCTCGTAGGAGTTGTATTCCGGGTCCATGAACACGTAGTCGTCACCGCTGATGTAAGAAAGGTTCACTTCCTTACGCTCCAGGATAACCGGCTCCATCTTGTCGTCGGCTTTGTAAACGGTCTCGGTCTTGGAGCCGTTCAGCAGGTTCTTCAGCTTCATCTTGACGATGGCGCTGTTACGGCCGGACTTGGTGAACTCGGCCTTCTGGATCAGCCACGGCTGGCCGTCGATCAGGGCCACGCTGTTGGGCTTCATTTCTTGTGCGGTTTTCATACGAATATCCGAAATGTGCGGGAGGTACAGAATTCTAGGCCGCGTATGATAGCCAATTTCGATAAAAGTGTTCCAGCCTCCTCGCAAGATCCGGCCGAGCGGCCTGCAGCTCGCACCATTGCTCGGCATGCGCGAGCAGCTCTGGCCACACTGCCTGCACGGCCGGCCAGGCCTGCGCTAGAGCGCTGCCGGCATTCCAGGCCTGCCAGGCCGCACGCAGCGCACTCGCGGCCTGGGGCGACAGGCTTGCGCAATATTGCGCCAGAAAAGCCTCCAGTTTGTCCCAGTGCGCGCCCTCCTCCTGCGGGTAAATGTGCCAAAGCATCGGTCTCCCAGCCCACTGCGCCCGCACGAAAGAGTCCTCGCCACGCACCAGGTTCAGCTCGCAACTCCACAGCAAGCGGTCATAGGCCGCCTGCTCGACAAACGGCAACACCTGCACCTGCAGCGCCCCACGGCGGTGCTGCGCCCCCGCCTGCAATGGCCCGACACCCAGCCAGGCTTGCACATCAGCCAGCACCCGCCCCTCGGGCACCAGCAACTGGGTTGGCACCGCGCTTTCGCTGAGCAGGCTCAGCCACTCAGCGAGCGCGCCATTCTCATAGGCGAACAGCGAGACCAGTTGCGCGCCCGCTAGCCGCTCGACACCAAGGCCGGCGAGAAACGCCACCTGCGCCGCGGCGTCGGCCTGGAACGCACGGCGCTCAGCCAACAGCGCCGCCTCGCGCAACAACCCACCGGTCGCGGCCGTAAATCCGGGAAAGAAGAAAAACTTCTGCAAACCGCCGGGCTGCAACGATGGCAAGCCATGGCAGCCATCGACCCAGTCCTCGGCACTGAGGTACTCCAGGTTCAGCCACAGCGGCCGTACCGCCTTAGCCGCCATGGCCTCGACATAAGCGCCAGGCAGGCTACAGGCAAATGCCTCGATCACCACCGCCGCCGGCTCGCAGGCCAGCCAGGGCTGCGGCCAGCGACGCACTTCGACGCCTGCCTGCCACTGCACCAGAGCCTGCGCATCCGCCTGCGGACACACGCGGGCGAACGCCGCCAGGTCATCGACCCACAGGCGCACCGCGCACTCGTGCTCAGCCACCAACTGACGGGCCAGGCGCCAGGTGACGCCGATATCCCCGTAGTTATCGACCACGCTGCAGAAAATATCCCAGGTCACACGCATACCGGCTCCCATTGATCAGCGCGCACATTAAGGCGGCCAAGCCCGTAGGGCAAACGCAGCGCATGCTGAACATTCACCCGCGTCCCGCACTCTATAACTGCCACCACTCACGCCACGAGCCCTACCATGCCCACTCTCCGTCGTCGCACCTCTGCCCTATTGGCCGCCACCCTCCTGGCCAGCAGCCTGAGCCTGCCCACCCACGCGGCCGACCGTGTGCTCGGCTGGGTTGAAGAAGGCTTGATCATGCCGGACGGCGTGGCGGTGAAATTCAAGCTCGATACCGGCGCCCTGACTTCCTCAATGCATGCCGAGGGCGTTGAACGTTTCGAGAAAGACGGCAAGGATTGGGTGCGCTTCAACGTCAACGTCAAAGACAACCGCACCGACAAACCAGCAAAATTACAGTTCGAGCGTGCGGTGGAGCGCACCATCAAGGTCCGCGGTGCCGGCGGTGCCGAGCGCCGCCCCGTGGTGCAGATGAGCGTATGCCTGGGCGACACGCTCTACAGCGAGTCCTTTACCCTCAACGACCGCGACGCCATGAACTACCCGGTACTGATCGGCCGCCGCACCCTGGAAAAAGCCGGTGCGGTGGACTCAAGCAAGACCTTCACGGCCAAACCGACCTGCAAGAAAGGCTGATACTGCCGTGTGATCGCGGCCTGGAGCCAGGCCGCAGAATGTCGTCAAAGGCTGATTTTCGTCCCCAGCAATACCAGAAACCCGGCCAGCCAAGCCGGATGTGCCGGCCAGGCGGGCGCGGTCACAAGGTTGCCCTGGGTGTGAGCGGCCGTCACATCAATGTCCATAAAGGTCCCCCCGGCCAGACGCACCTCAGCCCCACAGGCCGGATAAGCGCTGCACTCACGACCGTCAAGAATGCCTGCTGCCGCCAGTAACTGAGCCCCGTGGCAGACCGCTGCAATGGGCTTGCCGGCCTTGTCGAAGGCGCGCACCCAGTCGAGGATACTGTCGTTCAAGCGCAGGTATTCAGGCGCCCGACCGCCAGGCACCAGAAGCGCGTCGTAGTTGTCCGGATTGACCTGATCGAAGTCGAAGTTCAGGGCAAAATTATGCCCCGGCTTCTCGCTGTAGGTCTGATCGCCCTCAAAATCATGGATAGCGGTACGCACCGTCTGGCCCGCTGTCTTGCCGGGGCAAACGGCGTGCACCACATGCCCAACCATCTGCAACGCCTGGAACGGCACCATGACTTCGTAATCTTCAACGTAGTCGCCAACCAACATCAGGATCTTCTTGCCAGCCATCAGAGCACTCCTTCTGTTCAGGAATAAGACGAGTAACAGCCTAGTCGCTGACGAAAAAGTCGCCTGCGGCTGCTTGCCTCAGGCTCAACACTGCACCGCTATTACGGCAAATTATCGATTCCGGCTGTTCCGATCCGCGCACATTCTGCAGTTACGCCGCTCGATGCTCCCTTCGGGGTATGGGCAAACCACCGAAAGCCAGAAAGCAAAAAGCCCCGAGCTCTTTTCAGAACTCGGGGCTTAGGTATTGCGAAAGTGGCGGTGAAGGTGGGATTCGAACCCACGATACGATTTCTCGTATACACACTTTCCAGGCGTGCTCCTTCAACCGCTCGGACACTTCACCGGATCTCGATGGACACTGCTGTCTGTCGAGGCGCGCTAATCTAGCCGAAGCGTCCCCCAAAGGCAAAAGTTTTTTTCAAAAGATTCATGTGTTTAGGCTATGTGCTGATCTTCGGTGGCGGCGTTGGTAGGCGGCCGGGCAAAGCGTTGCTGGCCAAATAGCAGAAAGCCCAGGGAGACGAAGGCGCTGAAGGCAAACAGGCCCAGGGCGTCCGCGGGGCTTTGACTGCGATTGGCCAGCCATAGCAGGCCGATCAGGCAGGTTGCCGCCAACAGAGCACGGGCATTGAGCAGATGAGGGATTGGGCGATACATGGCGTGGCTCCAGTCGAATCTGCCGTCACGCTACCGGCCAGCCAGGCGCTCGGCCAATTGGCCGAGATAATCGGGGCGATAGCCGTGTTTCGGCTGACTCACCAGTCAGTCACCGCGCTTTACCTGGACGAAGCGGGTGGGTAACGTCAGCGGCACTTCAGCCCAAGGAATACCGCCATGAGCGACCTGATCCACTACCAATTCGACGACGGCATCGCCACCCTGACCCTGAACAATGGAAAGGTGAATGCCATCTCCCCCGATGTCATCACGGCCTTCAATGCCGCGCTGGACCGTGCCGAGCAGGACCGGGCGGTGGTGATCATCACCGGTCAGCCGGGCATTCTGTCGGGCGGTTATGACCTCAAGGTGATGACCTCCAGCCCGCAGAATGCGGTGAATCTGGTGGCGGCCGGCTCGACCCTGGCGCGGCGTATGCTCGCCCACCCCTTCCCGATCATCGTGGCCTGCCCCGGCCACGCCGTGGCCAAGGGTGCCTTTATTCTGCTCTCGTCCGACTACCGCATCGGGGTCGAAGGCGCGTTCAGCATTGGCCTGAACGAGGTGCAGATAGGCATGACCATGCACCATGTCGGCATCGAGCTGGCCCGCGATCGCTTGCGCAAGTCGGCATTCCACCGCTCGGTGATCAATGGTGAGATGTTCGACCCACAGTCGGCTGTGGATGCAGGCTTCCTCGATAAGGTGGTGCCGGCCGAGCAGTTGATGGCTACAGCGCTGGCCGCAGCCGCACAGCTCAAGAAGATCAATATGACCGCCCACCGCAACACCAAGCTCAAGGTACGCAAGGCGCTGCTGGAAACCCTCGATACGGCCATTGAGGCTGATCGCCAACTGCCGTTGTAGTAAAAGACGCAATGCCGTGCCCGGCGCAAAAGCAGACCGGGCACGGGAATTGGTGGCGTTACAGCTGCTAACAGGCCGGCAATTGCCGGCAAGAGTGCACATCCGTACACTGCGCGCCTTTCTCACGAGGGGCGACTTGCGATGCTGTTTACTCTGCGCATGCTGGCGATGGGCGTGCACTTTATCCTCGCGGGGATTGCCGGTTTGCTGCTCGGCCTGTGTCGCCCGTTCCACCCCGATAACAGCCGTCTCTGTGCGCGACTGTATTCGCTGCCTGCCTTGCCGATCCTCGGCATTAGTTTGAAAACCGATGTCGCGCCCTTGCTGGCCCGTGAACAGGCGTGCGTGATCGTCGCCAATCACCAATCAAACTACGACCTTTATGTGTTGGGCCGTGTGGTGCCGCGGCGCACGGTGAGCATTGGCAAGAAGAGCCTGAAGTGGTTGCCGTTTTTCGGCCAGTTGTACTGGCTGGCCGGTAATGTGCTGCTGGACCGCGGCAATGCCGTGCGCGCCAAGCAGGCCATGCTGACCACTACCGAGACCTTGCAGCACCGCGACACCTCCATCTGGGTCTTCCCCGAGGGCACGCGCAATGGCGGTGGCGCCTTGCTGCCGTTCAAGAAAGGCGCCTTCCAGATGGCCATCGCAGCGGGCGTGCCGATCATCCCCGTGTGCGTGAGCAGCTATGCCGGGCGCCTGCGACTCAATCGCAGGCATGCCGGCGAGGTGCTGATCCGCTCGTTGCCGGCGCTGCCCACCACGGGGTTGAGCCTGGACGACTTGCCCGCCCTGATGGCCCAGTGTCGCCAGCAGATGCAGCACTGCATCGACCAGATGGACCAGCAGCTGCAGCACGCGCAGGCAGACGACCGCGGCTAGGGTCGCTAAGCTGGCGTATCTGCCGATAGAGGACGCTTTGTATGGGTCACGTTGTTGCTGCAGCCGCGTACTGCGCAGGCCGTAAAGTCACCGATATCAGCCTGGATGAGGGCCATATATGGGCCTCGCGCGAAGGGCACTTTGTCTGGATCGGCCTGCATGACCCCGGCGCCGAAGAGCTGGTCCACCTGCAAGCACAGTTCACCCTGCATGAACTGGCGCTGGAAGACGCCCTGCAGCGCCATACCCGGCCCAAGCTGGAAACCTTCGGTGATGCGCTGTTTCTGGTGCTCTACTCGCCCATACGCAGCGAGAGTGGCCAACTGACGTTCGTCGAAACCCAACTGTTCGCCGGCAGCGGTTATGTCATCAGTGCGCGCTATGGCGAGTCCGCGCCCTACTCCCAGGTGCGCCAGCGTTGCGAGGCGCGCCCGTTGCTGCTCGAACACGGCGAGGATTTCGTGCTCTATGCGCTGCTCGCCTTCGTCATCGAGAACTACCGACCGCTGATGGACAGCTATCACAGCGAACTGGAAGAGGTGGAGCAGAACGTCCTGCGCCGCCCGCTCAGCCAGGCCGATGTCGAGCGCATCCAGGGGCTGCGCCGTGACCTGCTACGCCTGCGCCGCTACATCGCGCCGCTCACGGAGATCTGCCAGGAGCTGCAACACCTGGACTTTCCGTTTATCGACCGCAATATGCGTCCGTACTTTCGCGACGTGGCAATCCACGTCAATCGCCTGCTCGAAGACCTCACGGCGCAACGCGAGATGGCCGACCACGCTATCGAGATCGGCCTGTTGCTGGAAGCCTCACGGCAAAGCAATACACAGCGCAAGTTCGCGGCCTGGGCGGCGATCCTGGCGTTCCCCACGGCTGTTGCGGGGATTTACGGGATGAACTTCCAAAACATGCCGGAGCTGACCTGGCAGTACGGCTATTTCGGGGTGCTCGGGGTGATTGGTGCAGGCTGTATCGGCCTGTATGCCAGCTTCCGCCACTACGGCTGGCTGTAGCGGGCCTGGCAGCCTGAGCTGCCAGGCCACGGCTCAGGCCTCGGCGTTACGCCGGCCCTGGGCTACGAAGCGCATCATCCACTCCGCCACGGTTGATCCCTGGTGGTCATGCTGCAAGCTCTCGACCGCCCGCAGATAGACCGGCTCGCCGATATGCTGCTGACGAATGTCGAGCAAGGCACGGGAGTAGTCATGGATAAACTCCGGGTGCCCCTGGAAGCACAGCACCTGGTCTTCAATGCAGTAGGCGGCGATCGGGCAGAATGGGCTGGACGCCAGCAAGGTGGCGTTTTCCGGTAGGCGGGTTACCTGGTCCTGGTGGCTGATCAGTAAGGTCAGCTCATCCACTCGCGGGCTCATCCACTCGGCCTTGTGCGCCAACTCATAGCGATGGATACCCACGCCCCAACCTTGCGCGGCGCGTTCGGCATTGCCGCCGAGCAGCAGCGCCAATAATTGATGCCCAAAGCAGATACCCAGCAGCTTGTCGCCCGCCTGGTAGCGTTCCAGCAGGTAGGTCTTGAGCGTCTGGATCCAGGGATCGCTGCCAAAGGAGTCGGCCTTGCTGCCGGTGACCAGGTAGGCGTCATAGCGGGCGTCAGCCGCGGGATAGTGACCCTCGACGACGTTATACAGGGTGAACTCGGCAGCCAATGGCTGCTGGGCGAACAGCCGCTCGAACATGCGGCCGTAGCTCTGGTACTGGTCGATGAGTTCGGGGCGAAGGTTGTCTGTTTCCAGAATGCAGATTTGCAGCGACATGGAGGGTTTACCTGAACACGGCGGTGATGGGACAGCTACAAGCCTGCCTGGCACTGCCGATCAAGGCAAGGGCCAGGCACGTACCATCAGCCACCTCGATAATCACCATGATGGGCATTCACTTCAGCTGTTTTGGGGGGCAGCGCATGATCGGCTCATCGGGTGACAGTAGCTGTCGCCCTTCCTGTCGAGGATCTTCCCATGAGTGGTTTTGCTGCCCTGGCCAGCTTGCTGGCGGCCCATGCTTATACCCATACCCCAGTTGCCAAACCGACCGCAGCCACACAGCCAGGAGCCCGGCCATGAGCGCGCTGACGGCCCTGAGCGATCAGAACGTGTATGGCGTGACCTATGCGAGCCTGGGCCCCTATGGCCTGCACTTTGAAAGCGAGCTGGCGATTCAACGCCCTGATGGCGGCCTGACGCGCCTGGCCATGCCAACACCGATCAGCGAACGCCAAGCCATCAGCGAAGCGGTGTGCAACGCCCTTACGGAGTAGCCATAGATGCACCACTTGACCGCCCGCCACCTGCGCAACGGCGCTTTTGCCGGCATCGCCGTCTACCTGATGATCGCAACGCCTCTGCTGGCTCTCAGCATGGGGCCGTTGTAGACCGCTGACGCATAAAGTTACAGCGCACGGCTGGTGATTGCAGGAACCTTACCGTTGGTCGGCCTCTCGAATTTGCCGAGAGCTCGATTTCTCGAGCTAGGGTCTGTTGCCGTTTCGTTCGCGGCCGCGCCGGAGCCAGTTTTAGCGCGAGGCAAGGCACGAGATGCGAAGTTTAGCGGGCTAAATGAGTCATCGAGAAACGCTGCATCGCGCTAAAACTGGCCCGGCCCGTCG
>JAHJYA010000108.1 GCA_018826895.1 Gammaproteobacteria bacterium | reverse complement strand
GGCAACGCGGCTTGCGACGAAACGTCAACAGACCCTAAGCCTTGCGGACACTTGCCGCGGCAATAGCGACCACGCAGACGCCATACAATAGCCTAGGTTTTTTTCGAGCTCAGGCGTAGAGTTGGCCAGATGCCATTATGGGACGGAGCCCATGACTCGGAGCACTCAGCGCACCAGTCAGCGTACCTTACAAAGCCTTTTGCTGAAGCGTTTCGGCATGGCAGTGGCAAGCTATGCCCTGGTTTTTGTGGTGTGCCTGGTCGGTGGCTACAACGGGCTGTTCAATGGCACGCCAGTGCTTTATCTGCTGCTGATCGGCGTCATCGTGCTGAGCCAGGCACTGTTTTTCTGGTTGTTCGTGAGTGCGCGCAACCTGCGTTTTCGCGACCCCAGTCTGACCGAAGCACAGGTGTTGATAGCGCTGACCTGGCTCGGCGCTTTGCTCTGCTTGCTCGACGAGGGGCGCGGTACGCTGTTGGCGCTCTATGTCCTGGTGATGCTGTTCGGCGTGTTCCAGTTGCGACCTCGGGTCTTCGCGCGCTGCGCGCTCTATGCCTTTTGCTCGTTTAGCGCGATCAATCTCTATGAGGCCTACACCTATACGCTCCGCAGCCCAGCCCTGGCAGCGATGCAGGTGTTCACCCTGGCGGTGCTGCTGCTCTGGTTGTGCCTGTTTGCCAATTACATGCAAGCCATGCGTCAGCGCATGCGTCAGCGACGTTTCGCGCTGCAAGCGCATCAGGACACCTTGCGCGGCATGATGCGCCAGCTTGAAGACCTGGTGGCGACCGACGAACTGACTGGCCTGTGCAACCGTCGGCACTTTCTGCACCTGGCCACACGGGCGCTTGAGGGGCTAAAGCCCGGTAGCCGCCTAGGCCTGGCGCTGATCGACCTGGACCACTTCAAACGCATCAACGATGTTCACGGGCACGCTGCTGGCGACCGGGTGTTGCAGATGTTCGCGGGCGTGGCCCGGGCTTGTTTGCGTGATGGCGACACCATCGCTCGCTATGGCGGTGAGGAGTTCGTGCTGCTACTGCCCAATACCGATGGTGATCAGGTCGCCAGTTGCTGCGAGCGTTTGCGCGAAGCTTTCGCCCAGGCTGAACCGATTGGCATTAAAGTGGATAATCTCAGCCTATCCATTGGCATGACCCTGATGACCTCGAACGACAACCTCGACGACGCCTTGCAGCGTGCCGATCAAGCCCTCTATCAGGCCAAGCGGGGCGGCCGTAATCGTTGCGCGGCCGCCTGGGAGGACAGCGGTGCCTGAGTTGCGGGTCGGTACCCAGTGTTTCAGCGTGACCGCGGGGAGTAACCTGCTCGATGCATTGTTGCAGGCGGGGATCGAGCTGCCCCATAGCTGCCGCGCCGGCAGCTGCCATGCCTGTCAGGTCCGCTGCCTGGCGGGAACGCCACAGGATTCCAGGCCTGAAGCACTGACGCCGGCAGTGCGAGAGCAGGGCTGGCGCCTGGCCTGCCAGTGTCAGGTGGTAGAAGACCTTGAGGTTGTCCCCTTCGACCCTAAGCGCGATGGCCGCGAGGCGCGGGTACTCGCCTGTGACTGGCTGACTGAAGACGTGTTGCGCCTGCGCCTCGAACCATTGCAGCCGTTGCGCTATCGCGCCGGTCAGCATCTGCTGCTGTGGAATGCCGAGGGGATTGCGCGGCCTTATTCGCTGGCCAGCCTGCCCGGTGAAGACCCCTGGCTGGAGTTTCATCTTGATTGTCGCCACGCTGGCGCTTTCTGCTCGACTGCCCGGCGCCTACAGCCTGGTGATGTGCTGCGTTTGGGGCAGTTGAGCGCCGGCGCGCTGCACTACGATGCTGACTGGCAGGCGCGTTCTCTCTGGCTCATCGGCAGCGGTACGGGGTTGGCGCCGCTGTATGGCGTGCTGCGTGAAGCGCTGCGCCAGGAGCACCAAGGGCCGATCCGCTTGATTCACCTGGCGCACGATGAGTCGTCACATTACTTGGCTGAGCCCTTGGCGCAGCTCGCCGAGCAGCATGCTCAACTGCGTGTCGACCTTATCACTGCGGCCGAGCTGCCAGAGGCTTTGGCCGAACTGCGGCTTGTCGCCCGGCGAAGTCAGGCCTTACTCTGCGGCCAGCCCGAGCGTATTGACGATATTGCGCGCCGGCTCTACCTCGCTGGCGTGCCGCGTAATCAGGTGCTTGCCGACTTGTTCCTGCCGCCCGCCTGCTGAGCCCTCGTTGGTCTGTATGAGGCATGCTCCATGGCCGAATCCCATCTGCTGGTCGAGCGCGAGCCCGGCCTGTTGACCCTGCGCCTGAACCGGGCCGAGAAGAAAAACGCCCTCACGCGCGATCTGTATGCGCGCCTCGCCGAGGCGTTGCAGCAGGCAGCCGAGGACAGCAGTGTACGTGCGGTGCTGCTTACTGGCGGTGAGCAGTGCTTTACCAGTGGCAACGACGTCGCTGACTTTCTCCAGGCGCCGCCCACCGGGCAGGACAGCGAAGTCTTTCTATTTATGCGCGCGTTGTTCGAGTTCCCCAAACCGATTGTGGCGGCAGTCAGCGGGCCGGCCGTGGGTATCGGCACCACGCTGTTGCTGCATTGCGATCTGGTCTATGTCAGCCATTGCGCCGCGCTGCGCATGCCTTTCGTCAACCTTGGCCTGTGCCCCGAGTTCGGTTCCAGCCTGATCCTGCCGCGCCTGCTTGGCCAGGTCCGTGCCGCCGAGTTGCTGCTTCTTGGTGAGGGGTTTAGCGGCGAGCAGGCGGTCGCCTGGGGGATTGCCAATGCCCTGCTGGAAGATGGCGCCGCGACCTTGAACAAGGCCCGTGAGGCGGCACGGGCCTTTACCCGTCTGCCCCCGGCTGCGGTGGCTGACAGCAAACGGCTGATGCGCGCCCCCGATCGTGAGCGGCTGCGTCAGGTTATCGAGGAGGAGGGCGCGCTTTTCACGCAGCGCCTGCATTCGCCGGAAGCGCGCGAGGCGCTAATGGCCTTTATGCAGCGGCGTGCGCCAAACTTTGCGGCCTGAGCGGGTCGGGCAGCAAAAGATTCAGGCAAAAAAAACGCCGCGATCTCCAGGGGAGTCGCGGCGTTTTGCCGAGCAGGTGTCGCGCTTAAAGCGCGACCTGCGTTTCATCGAGCGGCTTACACCAGGGCTTCACCGACATGCAGAATCTTCATGCCGTTGGTGCCGCCGATGGTGTGGTAGCTGTCGCCCTTGGTCAGGATCACCCAGTCGCCCGGCTCCACCAGACCACGCTTGAGCAGCTCATCTACGGCTGCCTGGCTGACTTCGCCAGGTTGCAGCGCTGCGGGGTCGAAGGGGATGGTGTAGACGCCGCGGAACATCGCCGCACGGGCCTGGGTGGCGCGGTGTGGTGAGAACGAGAAGATCGGCACCGAGGAGCGGATACGCGACATGATCAGCGGCGTGTAGCCGCTTTCGGTCAGCGCGATGATCGCTTTCACCCCAGGGAAATGGTTGGCCGTGTACATGGCCGCCAGGGCGATGCTTTCGTCGCAACGCTCGAACTCGGTGCCAATACGGTGGCTGGATTTCTTGCTGGTTGGGTGCTTTTCCGCGCCCAGGCAGATGCGTGCCATGGCCTGTACCGCTTCGAGCGGGTAGGCGCCGGCGGCGCTTTCGGCCGAGAGCATCACTGCGTCGGTGTAGTCGAGCACGGCGTTGGCCACGTCGGAGACTTCCGCGCGGGTCGGCATCGGGTTCTGGATCATCGACTCCATCATCTGCGTCGCCGTGATTACCGCCTTGTTGTGGCGGCGGGCGTGCAGAATGATCTTCTTCTGGATGCCACACAGCTCGGCGTCGCCGATTTCTACGCCGAGGTCACCACGGGCAACCATGACCGCGTCGCTGGCGCGGATCAGACCGTCTAGGGTTTCGTCGTCGGCCACGGCTTCGGCGCGTTCGATTTTCGCCACCAGCCAGGCAGTACCACCGGATTCGTCACGCAGCTTGCGCGCGTATTCCATATCCGCAGCGTCGCGCGGGAAGGACACGGCCAGGTAGTCGAGGTCCATTTCGGCGGCGAGCTTGATGTCGGCCTTGTCTTTCTCGGTCAGCGCCGGCGCCGTCAGGCCACCGCCACGGCGGTTGATGCCCTTGTGGTCGGACAGCGGGCCGCCGATCACCACCACGCAATGCAATGCGTCAGCCGAGGTCGACTCGACCCGCACCACAACACGGCCGTCGTCGAGCAGCAGCTCGTCACCAACGCCGCAGTCCTTGACCAGATCCGGGTAGTCGATACCGACGACTTCCTGGGTACCTGCAGTACGCGAATGGCTGGTGGAGAAGCTGAAGTGATCACCCACCTTGAGTTCGATGCGCTTGTCAGCGAACTTGGCGATACGAATTTTCGGGCCTTGCAGGTCGCCGAGCAGGGCAACGTGCCGGCCATGTTTGGCGGCCAGGTCACGAACCAGCTTGGCGCGCGCCTTGTGCTCGTCGGGCGAGCCGTGAGAGAAGTTCAGGCGGGCCACATCGAGGCCGGCGAGGATCAGTTGTTCGAGTACTTCGGGCGAGTTGCTGGACGGGCCAAGGGTGGCGACGATTTTGGTGCGGCGAAAGGTCATGCGCAGACTCCTGAGTTGAAGCTCGTAGCGAGGCTACTACGCTACCGCGCTGTAGTCATTGTTCGTCTGCACTACCTTGCGCCTGCTTTGGGCACGTTGAATGGTGCGCATAGCCTGTGGACGAATATTACCCGTCGGCCTGATAGGGGCTGCAGTTTTTCGCGCGCCAGTCGATACACTGCCCAGTGGAGGAGAGACGTTATGCGCACTGTGCTGTTTGTGATCGCGGTACTGAGTACCGCAGGCTGTACCCGGATGTCGCTCGATCATCACCTGAATAATGCCTACCGGGCTTATAACGAAGGTGAGTGCGAGCAGGTCATGCTGGAGTTGTCCCAGGCCGAGCGCAAGAGTCGCTCGCGCAGCTACCTGCAACCGGAAATCTCGCTGTTGCGCGGGCAGTGCCTGGAGCGTCAGAACCTGTACGTCGATGCGGCGCAGACCTATCGGTTTATCGTTACTCGCTTTCCTGGCAGCGAGTACGCCTACCGTGCCCACGCGCGGCTGGATACCTTGCAGCAGTTGGGGCATTACAGCAGCGTCGAGCCTGCGCGGCCAAGCCCGGCAAAGCCCTAGGGTTTAGCTTCTCCAGCCCGTGCGGCTACACTGGGACGCCAGGCCAGGGAGAACGGGGTATGCGGTTACTGTGGTGTGTGTTGTTGCTGCCCGCGTTGGCGAGCGCGGAGATTTATCGTTGGGTGGACGCCAACGGCCAGGTACATTTTGGCCAGCGTCCAGGCAGTGCGGCGGCCGAGGCCGTGACGGTTGAACCGCAGGTGGTCGAGCGCGATGCCGCTACCCGCGAACGTGAGGTCCGTACCCAGCGTTTCTACGATGCGCGCCGCGAGGAGCAATCCAGGGCTGCGGCCCAAGCCTCCGAACGCAAGGCGAGCAAGGCCCGCGAGTGCAGTGAGTGGCGCAGTCGTCTAGCGCAGATTCCTGAGGGGCGTCGCTATTTCAAGCCAGAAGCCGATGGTCAGCGCAGCTATTACAGTGACGCCGAACTCGACGCCGCTCGTCGCGAATTGCGCAATCAGCTGGCTCTACACTGCTCCTGAGCTGGCCGGTTGGCGTCCTGCGGGCCATACTCTCGGCACCTGTCTAGCGATTTGCCATCATGCCAGCCCAGCGTCATATCGAACGGCATCAATTGCCGTATTTCCTCAAGGTCTTCAACCGAATTACTGACAAGCCCATGGGCTCGCTCGGCAATGTGTCGCGTGACGGCTTGATGTTGATCAGCTCGTTGCCGCTGCTGGTGGGTGCGCGCTTCGATATGCGCCTGAAGATTCCCGGGAAAGAGGCGCCGCATTACATCGACTTCAGCGCGACTTGTCAGTGGAGCCGCGAGGACGTCACGCCTGGCACCTACGACTCCGGCTTCGCGTTGCTCAGTGCGCCGCAGGATTACGTGGATATGGTCGAGGCGTTGCATCGCTACTTCAGCTTCTACCCGCTCTCGACCTCGGCCTGAGGCTGCAAGCAGGCGCTGCACAGCGCCTGAATCCTTCTATCCGTACTGATGTACGAAGCAGGACGTTAATGCCTGGCGGTTCTCGGCATTCGTTAGCACAGGCAGACATCGTCTTTCATTCGCTAGCGGTACGGGCGTCCCACCCAAGCATGGCGAGGTGGGCCACAGCCTCCAGTTCGGCACCGCTTACCCCGTCGCGGGCCTGGATCGACATGCCGTTCTGCACCGTCTGGATGTAGCGGGCGAGTGCGTGGGCATCGCTGGACGCTGGTATTTCACCGTCGCTGATGGCTTGGCTTATGCGCGTTTTCAACCGCTCGAATGGTAGCGCACGGGCGGACTGCACCAGCGCGCCGAGCTCCTTGTGGCCTTCGGTGGCGACCGACGAGAGCGTTACCATACAGCCGAGTGGGTTATCTGCCACCGAACCACTCAGGATTGCCGCGGAGTTCAATAGCCAGGAGAGAACCGCTTCGCGGGCTGTACTGGCAGCGAAAAACTTACCCCAGACCAGGTTTTCGTAGCGTTCACCGTAATGGCGCAACGCTTCGGCATACAGCGCCTCTTTAGAGCCGAATGCCGCGTATAGGCTGGGTGAACCGATCCCCATGGCATCGGTGAGGTCGGTGATCGACGTTGCTCCGTAGCCCTTGAGCCAGAACGTTCGCATGGCCTGGAACAGTGCCGCATCGCGATCGAACGCGCGAGGCCGTCCACGGACGCGAGTTTTCGTAGTGTCGTCTGGTGTGTCCATGGGCGGCATTGTAAGACCATCCGCAGGAGCAAACAACGGACGGAAATTTTATTTTGTGCTGATCGATACAAAATTAATTGACAGGCCCTGATAAGCTTTCTTAGTATTTCTGTGTCGTTCAATACAGAAAAGAGGCTGTCATGAGTGAGTTACGTGGAAAGCGCGCCCTGGTGACCGGCGCGTCGAGGGGGATCGGGGCCGCTATCGCCTTGGCTCTGGCCGAAAAGGGTGCGGATGTGGCGATCACCTACGAGCGTTCTGTTGAGCGTGCTGCGCAGATTGTCCAGGCGATAGAGGCCAAGGGCCGCAAAGCCCTCGCCATCCAGGCCGACAGCGGCGACCCGGCGGCGATAAAGCGATCGGTCGATGAGGCGGCCCAGGCCTTGGGCGGTCTCGATATCCTGGTCAATAACGCGGGTATTGCGCTCTTCAACACGATCGCCGAGTTCAGTGTCGAGCACATCGACGCGCTGCTGGATGTGAACGTGCGCGGGCCAATACTCACTGCCCAGGCTGCCATCCCTTATCTGAACGAGGGTGCGCGTGTCATCAACATCGGTTCGGTCGGCGCCGAGCGCATCGTGGGTGACACCGGCACGGTGTACTACATGACGAAATCCGCGCTGCACTCGTTCACGCGGGGCCTTGCCCGCGAGCTCGGACCGCGCGACATCACCGTCAACCTTGTCCAGCCAGGGTCAACCAATACCGACATGAACCCGGCGAGCGGCGCCTCTGCCGATTTCCAGCGCGCCTTGATGCCCCTGGGGCGTTACGGTGAACCCGAGGACGTGGCGGCTGCTGTGGCCTTCCTCGCCAGTCCGGCCGCGCGGCAGATCACCGGTGCCATCCTCAATGTAGATGGTGGCGCGAACACCTGAATCAGGGGGGCTGCCTCCCGACCTGTAAGTCTCCGGGCGTCGGCGACAGGGGAGGTCGTCCAGCACAGCGCCAGAACTCCAGTAACAAGCCACGCGATGTCCACAGTGGCCCTATCTCAACATGTGGAGAACACCATGCAACAGAAGGACAAGTACGGCATCAGCCGGCGCAAGGCCCTGATCGGCGCGGCTGCCAGCGTAGCCGCTATCGCAGTATCTTCGACTGCTGCAGCAAGCCAGGCAGGTCAACCCGCCGAGGTGAGGCCAGCTCAGGAACTGGCGGGTAAGCGCGCGCTGGTGACCGGCGCCTCAAGGGGTATCGGCGCGGGCATTGCCTTGGCGCTTGCGGACAAGGGCGCCGATGTGGTCATTACCTACCTGAATTCGCCCGAAAAGGCGGCCGAGGTGGTTCAGGCGATCGAGGCAAAAGGCCGGCGTGCCCTGGCCCTTCGCGCTGACAGCGCCGATCCGGCAGCGGTCAAGCGTTCGATTGAAGAGACGGTCAAGCGTCTTGGTGGCCTCGATATCCTGGTCAACAACGTCGGCATCTCCCGCGATGGAACGTTCGCTGAGATGAGCCTCACCGACATTGACGCGCTTTTCAACGTGAACGCGCGTGCTGCGGTGCTGGCCTCTCAGGCCGCTATACCGCACCTCAAGAAAGGTGGGCGCATCGTCACCGTCGGCTCCTGTGTTGCCGAGCGTGTCCCGTTCCCGGGGCTGACCGTTTATTCGATGACCAAATCCGCGCTCCTTGCCTTCACGCGGGGCCTCGCCCGTGAGCTCGGGCCGCAGGACATTACCGTCAACCTGGTTCAGCCGGGGCCGATCGATACCGACCAGAACCCGGCGGACGGAGCCTGGGCCGATATCAACCGGAGTCTGACGTCCCTGGGACGCTATGGCACGCCGGCCGACGTAGCGGCAGCGGTGACTTTCCTGGCAAGTCCAGCTGCCGGGTTCATGACCGGGTCGGTTGTTACCGTAGATGCCGGGTTCAACGCCTGAGCATCTCGGCTGGCTGGACGATCCGATTCGCCCCGCCGATACCTGAAACGAAAAAACCGCCCGAGGGCGGTTTTTCATTCGGCCAGAGCAATTCAGCCCACGGCAGGTTCGTCGAGCTGCAGCAGGGCGTTGGAGCGCGCCTGGACTTCCCGGTAGCGTTCGGCATCGGCGGCTAGCACCGCGCCCATTGCCGGGAATATCTCGGCCAGCTTAGCTTGCCACTGTTCGCTGCGCAGTTGCTCGGGGAAGCAGCGTTGCAGCAGGTCTAGCATGATCGACACCGTGACCGAGGCGCCAGGGGAGGCGCCGAGCAGGGCGGCCAGAGTACCGTCCTGAGAGGCCACCAGCTCGGTACCGAATTGCAGGATGCCGCCTTTTTTCGGGTCCTTCTTGATGATCTGCACGCGCTGGCCGGCGATCTCCAGGCGCCAGTCCTCGGCTTTGGCTTGCGGGTAGAAACCGCGCAAGGTCTCCAGGCGTTTCTCGTCGGACTGCAGCACTTCCTTGACCAGGTAGCGGGTCAGGTCGAAGTTGTCCCGCGCCACGGCGAGCATCGGCCCGATGTTATTCAGGCGAATCGACATCGGCAGATCGAGGTAGGAGCCGCGCTTGAGGAACTTGGTGGTGAAGCCGGCATAGGGGCCGAACAACAGCGAGGTCTTGCCGTCTACCACGCGGGTGTCCAGGTGCGGCACCGACATCGGCGGCGAGCCGACAGCCGCCTGGCTGTAAACCTTGGACTGGTGCTGCTTGACCACTTCGGGGTTGTCGCAGCGCAGCCACTGGCCGCTGACCGGGAAGCCGCCGAAGCCTTTGCCTTCCGGAATGCCGGATTGCTGCAGCAGCGACAGCGCTGCGCCGCCGGCGCCGAGGAAGACGAACTTGGTCTGGATTTCCCGTTTGGCGCCTGTCTGCAGGTCGCTCACGCTGACGCGCCAGCCGTCGGCGTTGCGTTGCAGTCCGGTGACCTTTTGCTGGCAGCGAACGGTCGCGTCAGGCAGTTGGCTGAGGTGCTCAAGCATGCGCGTGGTCAGGTTGCCGAAGTTGACGTCGGTGCCTGCCATCACGCGGGTCGCCGCGATCGGTTCGTTCGGGTCGCGCCCTGGCATCATCAGGGGCATCCACTCGGCCATGGTGGCGCGGTCTTCGGTGTATTCCATGTCGCTGAAGGCGTGGTGCACGCTCAGCGCCGCGAAACGCTTCTTCAGGTAGTCGATGCCTTTTTGCCCGCGCACGAAGCTCAGGTGCGGGATCGGGTTGATAAAGGCTTTCGGCGAGCCGAAGGTGCCTTTTTCCACCAGATAAGCCCAGAACTGCTTGGACTCTTCGAACTGGGTGTTGATGGTCACCGATTTCTTGATATCGATCGAACCGTCCGCCGCTTCGGGCGTGTAGTTCAGTTCGCAGAGGCCGGCATGGCCGGTGCCTGCGTTGTTCCAGGGGTTGGAACTCTCTACCGCGCCAGCTTCCATCTGCTCAAGCACCTCGAGCTGGATGCTCGGGTCGATTTCCTTGAGCAGTACAGCCAGGGTCGCGCTCATGATGCCGGCACCGACCAGCACCGCATCTACAGTTTGGTAATCGTTATGCGCCATTCCCACGTCTCCAGAAAAAAGCAGTAACCGTCGAGGATCGAAGACCACGCGAAGTCGGCGCGGTCAGCTGTCGCCGTGTTGTCTGGGTTGAGAGGAGTGGATGCCGCGTTTGCCAGCCACCTGATCGTTCATGTTTTCGCCACACTCTTGTGAAGTTGTTAAACCCGTTTTTTCACGCTCTTTTGGAGCCGTGAACCTCAAAAAGTTCGTGCGCCAGGCGGCTTATGGCCCGCACATGACCCTTGCGTGCATGGACGCTCAGGAGGAAGGCGGGCTCAAGCGGCTGCCGGAGTGGGCAACACG
The DNA here is from genome assembly GCA_018826895.1 of Gammaproteobacteria bacterium. GTDB lineage: Bacteria > Pseudomonadota > Gammaproteobacteria > Pseudomonadales > Pseudomonadaceae > Aquipseudomonas. Next base: position 59,419 of record JAHJYA010000108.1, on the reverse strand, counting down.
AGGTGGGCGACTCTCTGGGGCGGGAGCGGATGCCGAGGCATCTGCGGTACGACGAGGCCCGATCAGGAGACGACCTTATAATCGGGGCGCGATTATAAGGCCAAAGTGGGCAAATTGATTGCGCGAAGTGACTTTTCTTCTGCCTGCGGTCAGACCGCCAACGCTGCTCAACGGATCAGCTACGGCGCTATATCAGAAGATTTTTGCTTGAGTAGGCAGCGGACGATTGAGCCAGGCGAGTTGCTGTTCACGAACCTCGGTCCAGCCAAGGCCTAGTGGCGCCTGGGCTGAGCACTGAAAAGCCTGGCATCGGCCAGTGCTGTCGACATAGGCGAAGGTGCGCCGGCGAGGGCGAGAGCCGAACAATGAGCGCAGTAAAGTCATCAGTAATATCCGCTTCGGGCAACGACTAAAGTCTTATGCCTGGCGGCTGTGACAACGGTGTGACAGGAACCCACGCAGTAGCTGTTGAGTCTTAGTATGCGACGCTGTTAGGTCCCGGTGCCGCTGGGTATACTGCGGACCACTTTTTGCGCCCCCACCTTGGAGAATGAGCATGCTGCATCGCCTGATGTTTGGTCTTCTTGCTGTGGCCAGCCTGACTCTGGTCGGTTGTGCCCTCAGCCCGCAACAACTGAGCCCGCAACCGCGCCTCATCGGTACTCTGACACCTGTGGGTCAGGGCCAGCCGGTGGTGGTGCGTGTGGCTGATGGTCGCCCTTCGCCGGTGCTTGGCACCCGTGGTGGCCTTTACCCGGAAACCAGCGCCATCAGCGTAACTGGCGAGGACATCCTGCCCAAGCTGCAAGCTCAGGCAGAAGCTGCGGTTCGCCTGCTGGGTTTTACACCGTCGCCGAATGCCTACAACGCGCCGCAACTGACCATCACCCTGGCTGAACTCAAGTATCAGTCGCCGAAGGAAGGTCTGTACGTCACCGAGTCTGACATCACCGCTACCTTCCGCGCCGACGTGCAGAACAGCTCGCGTCGCTACAGTGGCCGTTATGGTGCGTCGCTCAACCAGCGTTTTGGTATGGCGCCAAACCAGGAAGCCAACACCAAGCTGATCAGCGATGTCCTCAGCGATGCGTTGACCCGCACGTTCAAGGATCCGACCATCAGCCAGATGCTCGCCCAGTGAGTCGCTTGCCCGCCTGGTAAATATGAGCGCGGGTGGGTAGCTGTAGTACGAACAAAAAAAGGCTGGACGGTCGTCATGACCGCCCAGCCTTTTTTGTGGCAACAGATCCTAAGCCGCCTGAGCGAAAAACTCCGGCAGGGCATAGCCGGTGTGCATGTCGATATCGGGCAGGTCGTAATGCTCGTGACCACCCAGGGCGCAATAGCCGAGCCAGTGGTGGTCCTGCACATTGAACGAAAGCGCGTCGAGGGGGCTGTCGATTTCGTCGAGCGAGTCGATCAGGTAATCCTGGTCCAGCGGTTGCGGATTGAGCATGGCATTTCCTCCAGAAAGCAGTGTGCACGTATTGACCGTGCAGTCATGCTTGTTCAATCAAATCCTGCGCCAGACCAGTTGCGGTTTTAAGACACTTTCGAGATAGCGCATTGCGCTCGTCGGAAAGGGAAGGTCTAAAAAAGCACTTTCAGTACACTGCGCGCGTTTTCGCGGCGCGGCCGCCACAGTCTTGTGCCCAGATGTGGGGCGTGTCGGTGTGAATGACTGTTGCGGCGGCCTGTGCTGAGGCCCGACCCAGAGCCTTTGGCGCATTCGCGGCGGCCCTAAGTGGGCACTCGTTTACCGTTTTGGTGCGCGCCTGTTCGCACCTGGAGCTTGTGATGACGTTACAGCTGTTGTGGACCGTCGTATTGGCCAGTCCTGCTCGTTCGTTGAATGGCCTGGCATTATTTTTTGCCCTGTCAGGCAGTTGGTTACTGCTAGCTACGCGTATCCGCGAGCAACGTCTGCGCGAGCGTGTGCCTGTCCTGGCAAACCCTCAGCTGTCCTGGTCAGATGTGGCGGCTGCCGATGTCGCCACGTTGCGGATAAATCGATTCTTTTACCAATTCGCCAGCATATGCCTGGCTGGCGCGCTGCTGCTGTCCTGGCTGAGCACGCAGAGCTGATTTTTGGCAAAACTCGCTTCATGATGACGACCCAGGCAGTCGCGCGGCTGCCTGGATATGGTCTGTGGAGGGTTACAGTGGCACGCCGGCTTTGACGCGGTACTGGTTGCGCACGGGCATGGCGTACTGGCCGATCAGGTAGGGCTGATGGGCAGCTGGGCAGGCATCGAGACGTTGTTGCCACTGTGTTCTGGCCTTGGCCAGTTCCTCGGCGCTAAACAGTTGCTCGGCCTCGGGGACTGGTAGTGCCGGGTCACGCTCGGACCACGCCGCGTAGGCCAGGTAATGCACAGGGAACAGGCGATAGTTACCCAGGATTTGCTGGTCCACCGCCAGTGCCAACTGGCGGGCGTCTTCCGGCACATGCTGGATAGGCGTACCAAACTGCACGTGCACGCGACCCTTGTAACCGGTAATGCCTAGGGCGATGCTCTGGTCATCTTCTCCCGGGGTCTTGGTGTAACTCCCGGTACTGGCACGGATATACAGCTCGCGGGCCTTGGCCAGGTCGCACGGGTCGTATTCGTAGCTGATCGATACCGGTGTCAGACGCAGGGCCTGAATCACCTCAGCGAAAGGCTCCTGCTTGCGGCTCATGTGGAACATCTTGAGGATGGCCGAGTCGGTGCGGTCGTCGCCGTCCTTGGCACGGCCTTCGGCCTGGGCGATCCAGATCGATTGTGCGTCGTCGCGAATCGAGTGGTTGATGTACGCAGAGAGCAGTTGGTAGGCCGCCAGCTTTTCTCGGCGTCCGCTGATCGAGCGGTGCACGATGAAGCTCTTGTTCAGGCGCATCAAATCACTGACGAAGGGCTTCTGCAGCAGGTTATCGCCAATGGCTACGCGGGGGGTGGGTAACCCGGCGTGATAGACCGCGTAGTTGACGAAGGCCGGGTCCATGACGATGTCACGGTGGTTGGCCAGAAACAGGTGGGCACTGCCATGCTGCAGGTGCTCGAGGCCGGCGTACGTCACGCCGTCGGTGGCTTGCTCGATACTGTGATCTACGTAGTTTTCAAGTTTGTCCTGCAGTAGCGCAACGGTGTGTACGTCGGCGAATTCGCGGCGCAGGCGATAGGCGATCAGTGGCTTGAGCAGCCAGCCCAGTGCGCCGGCCAGGCGTGGGAAGCGAAAATGGGTCAGGGTGTCGAGAAACGCAGGGTCGGCCAGTAGGCGCGCCAATACCGCAGGCACCTCGGCGTCGTCGTAGGGTCGGATGGCATCAAATGCGCCCATCATGCTCTCTTGTTCTTTCGCTGCGGTTGACAGAAGGTTGGGGTGTCCCGGTTAACAGGTGGTTTTTCAACGGCCTGTTAGGGGCCAGCAGTAGACCAGCAATTATACCTACAAGTCACACGGAGGCCGCGATGCTGGAAACCCATGGTTATGACTGCCCGTACTGCGGCGAGCCGGTCGAGGCAGTGCTCGATCTGTCGGCAGGCGACCAGCAATACATCGAAGACTGCCCGGTGTGTTGCCGTCCGATTGTCTTCGACTTGCAGACCGACGGCGAAGACTGGTCGCTGGATGTGCGCGGAGAGAACGACTGATGCAGCGGATTTACGAGCCCCAAGACGTGATGGAGGGGGAGTTGCTGCAAGGCATGCTCGCCAGTGAGGGCATCAATGCGCACCTGACTGGACGCCATCTGGTGGGGGCCATGGGCGAGCTGCCGGCCTGTGGGTTGCTCGCCTTGATGGTCGCCGATGCCGACGTGGGGCGGGCACGGCAGTTGATCGATGCGTACAATGCCGCCCAGCCATTGCCGGGTGACGAGCCCGACGAAGTGCAGGGCGTACTGCTCTGCTGAGTTGCCTTTGCCTGTTGAGCTTGCCCCATGTGTGGACGCTACGCCCTGTTTCGTTGGACGCCGGCCTTTGCTGCGTTGCCAGGATTTCCCGCTGATCAACAGCCGCACTGGAGCCTGTCGCCCCATGCTCAGGTGCTGCTGCTACGTCAGGTCGAGGGGCGTAACGAGCTGGCACGCGTACGCTGGGGGCTGACCCCGGCCTGGCTCAAGGATCTGTCGAAAACACCCGCCCATGCGCGGGCCGAAACCCTGGCCGAACAGCCGATGTTTCGCGATGCCCTGCGTTTGCGGCGCGGCCTGTTACCGGCCAACGGCTTCTATGAGTGGCGCGGTGCGGTGCGCAAACGGCCTTATTGGCTGACCGCAGATGCCAGCCCGCTTTATTTTGCTGCGTTATGGGAGGCCTACCCGGTGCCGGGCACGGTATACCTGAGCGCGGCGGTGATCACCGTGGCGGCGGCCAACCAGCGCCGGCCATTGATTCTGGACGAGGCAGGGCAGGCCGCCTGGCTCGATCCCGATACCCCGGCCGAGGTGCTGCACGCACTGCTGGCCAGCCAGCAACCAGCACTGCGCGAGCGGGTACTGGCCAATCTGGTCAATGACCCGGCCTTGGATGCGCCAGAGTGCCTGACGCCCGGCTGATAGCCGGGCGCGCGCGGCTCAGACCTTGAACTGATTGATCAGGCGTCGTTGCTGCTCGGCCAGGCGGGTCAGCTCGGCACTCGCCTGGCTCGCTTCATCGGCACCGCTGGCCACCTCGTTGGCGACCTGGCCGATGTTGGTGACGTTGCGGTTGATGTCCTCGGCCACTGCGCTCTGTTGTTCTGCCGCGCTGGCGATCTGTGTGTTCATGTCGTTGATCACCGAAACCGCCTGGGTGATCGACGCCAGGGCCTGAGCCGCATCGCTGGCCTGCTGCACACTGATCGCAGTCTTGCCCTGGCTGTCCTCCATGACCTTGACCACATCGCGGGTACCGCTTTGCAGGTTCTGGATCATGCTCTGGATTTCCTGGGTCGCCTGCTGGGTCTTTTGCGCCAGGTTGCGCACCTCATCGGCGACTACGGCGAAACCGCGGCCCTGTTCGCCCGCACGGGCTGCCTCAATGGCGGCGTTGAGCGCCAGCAGGTTGGTCTGCTCGGCAATACTGCGGATGGCCACCAGGATGGCGTTGATGTTCTCGCTGTCCTTGGCCAGGGTCTGCACCACGCCGACTGCCCGGCCAATTTCACTCGCCAGTTCGGTAATGGCATGGCGGGTGTTCTGCACGATCTGCATGCCCTGTTGCGCGGCCTGGTCGGCGTGGTTGGCTGCTTCGGCGGCGTGGGTGGCGTTGCGTGCCACATCCTGGGCGGTGGCGGTCATCTGGTGCACCGCGGTGGCCACCAGTTCGATCTCGGCCAGCTGTTTCTGCACGCCCTGGTTGGTGCGAATGGCGATATCGGCCGTGTGCTCGGATGAGTCGCTGACCTTCTGCACCGAACTGACCACCTGGGTGATCATCGCCTGTAGCTTGCCGAGGAAGGTGTTGAAGCCGCTGGCGATCGCGCCGAGCTCATCGGCTCGATCGGACGTCAGGCGACGTGTCAGGTCACCCTCGCCCTGGGCGATGTCCTTGAGCATGGCAACCATCTGCTTGAGCGGACGGGCAATTCCATGGCCCACCAGCCAGACGCCCAGCAGCCCTATGGCAGCCACCAGCAGGCCGACCATCGTCATGCCGAAGGTATTGGCGCGGGCCTGCGCTGTGAGGTCGCTTTGCATGGTGTGCAGGTCGGCCATGACCGTATTGAGTGGCAGGACCAGCATCAGCACCCAGCGATGGTCGGTCTCACCGATAGTGAAGCTGGCGAACAGTTCGATGTGGTTCAGGCTGGGGTCGGGTTGCTCGTCGATGTCGTACTGCACTTCGCCACTCTGCAGGTTTGTCAGGTTGGCCACTTCGTTGGCATCGAGCAGGGCAGTGGCGGGGGAGCCGAGTTTGTCCGGAGCTTTGGTCGACGCGACGATACTGCCATTGGAGGCTATCAGAGCCAGTTCGCCAGCGCCGTCGTAGAGTTGACGGTCGGCGTTGAGCAGTAGCTCTTGAATGAAGTTCACCGCCAGATCCGCGCCGGCAATCCCGCGGAACTCCCCGTTGACCAGGATGGGGGTGGTGAAAGAGGCAAGCATGATGGTCTTGCCGCCCACATCGTAGGGCGCCGGGTCTATCACGCAGGCGCGCTTGCGCTCTTTCGGGCATAAGTAGTACTCGCCTTCGCGCACGCCGGTGGGCAGGAGCGTTTCACTCTCCAGCGTGCCGAGGGAGTCGATACCCAGGCTGCCGTCGCTGTTGCGAAACCACCAGGGGATAAAGCGGCCGGTACCGTCGTAGCCATTTTCCTTGGGGCCGGCGTAGAGGTCGTCGTTGCCATCGAAGGCGTTCGGCTCCCAGCCGATGTAGCTGCCGAGGAGCTTGGGGTTGCGCTCGGTGGTTTGGCGCACCAGATTGGACAGCTCTTCGCGGCTGGCATTGAGCTGCGGGCTGCCGTTGGCATCCTGCAAACCCAACAGCTCGTTGGCATGCGCCAGGTCGGCCGTTACCCGCAGAGGCATGTCCAGCTCACGCTGGATCTGCAGCACCTGAGTTTGCACCAGGCTGACCAGGCGCTGCTGGATAACCTGCTCCAGCAATGCCTGGGTGCGCGCTTGCACCAATGCCTCGTTTCGCCCGCTGGCAAACATCGCGTACAGCACCAGCGCCGCGACGACTGCCAGCACACTGACACCGGCCAGGGCCGCGACGGAAAACTGGATGGACTTAAGCTTCATGGCAAGCTCCGGCAAACGGTGGGGTGCATTGCTGTATCGGCAGGTAGGTGGGAAATCCTGAATGACCCTGCGCTGATACAAGCTGGCCAATAGCTATACCGCAAGTTTTCTACAACTCTGCAACGCGTCTCGCAACAAAACGTCAACAGGCCCTAGAATGGCGGCGTTCATTTATATGGAGATAGAACATGAAACACGTATTGACCTTGAGCACCCTGGCGGCAGCAGTGTTGCTAAGCGCCTGTCAGGCCGTAAACACCACCAGCGGCGGCGCAGTTGGGGTGGAACGCAAGCAGTACATGTTCGGCATGTTGTCGACCGCTGAGGTCAACCAGATGTATGCCCAGTCGTACCAGCAGACCCTGAGTGAAGCATCGAGCAAGGGTGTGCTCGATGCCAGCAGTGCCAATGCCAAGCGGCTCAAGACGATTACCGATCGACTGATCAAGCAGGCGCCGGTGTTCCGCCCCGATGCGGCGCAGTGGCAATGGGAGGTCAATCTGATCGACAGCCCCGAGCTCAATGCCAACTGTGGCCCAGGCGGCAAAATCATTTTCTACAGCGGCCTGATGACCAAGCTCAAACTCACGGACGATGAGATTGCCGCCATTGTCGGCCATGAAATGGCCCATGCTTTACGCGAACACGGCCGCGAGGCGATGTCCAAGGCCTATGGTGTGGCGATGGCCAAGCAAGGGGCCGGGGCACTGTTGGGATTGGGCGAGAGTGGTATGGCGATGGCCGATACCGTGGTGCAATACAGCCTGACTTTGCCCAACAGTCGCGGTAACGAGAACGAGGCAGACCTGATTGGCCTGGAGCTGGCGGCGCGGGCGGGTTACAACCCCAATGCCGCCGTTACGCTGTGGCAGAAAATGGCCTCGGCCAGCGAGGGTGCACCGCCCGAGTTCATGAGCACTCACCCGTCGTCGACCAGCCGCATTGCGTCGTTGCAGGCAGCCATTCCCAAGGTCATGCCATTCTACGAGCAGGCGCGTACCAGCCGTTGAACTACAGCATCAGGGCAGGGCTTTCTCGGCGAGAGGCCGGGTTTTCAGGCCTAGCTGGGCACGGAAGCTTTCCATGTCGAACATGGTGCAGATTTCCTGAATTTCTTTTGCCGGAGTGAGCGTCCAGAACGCCATGGCGGAGATACTGAGGACTTTGTCGCTAGGTGGGTAGCCGAGGGCAGGGGTCTGAATGGTGCCAATCAGCGTGCACCAGGTCACGACCTTGTAGCCCTCGGCCACGCAGTCTTCAACGATCACTTCGAGGTCTGGCATGGCCAGGCGAATGTTCTGCACCAGGCGAGCGAAGCCATCGTTGTTGAGCGGGTGGCCGACAAATGAGCTTTTGTAGAGAAAATCACGCGTGTGCAACTGATCAGCCAGGGCCATGCGGCCCTTGTTCCAGGTCAGATCGATGTGCTGGCATACCAGCTTCTTATGGTCATCCAATGACATAACAAGTATCCGTGACGAAAGTGAGCAAGTTTCTGCTCACTTTATCGTTCGGGCTTGCCTCGAAATCATTGGCCGAAATGCCAATCGGTCGGCGTCAATTAGCTGTCAGATTATTCCGCTGAAATGCAGTGCCTGGTAGCTGGCGTAGATCGCCAGGGCGGCGAAGGCGCAGGCGGCGAGGCGACGGATCAGGGTCAGCGGCAGTTTTTCAGCAGCGAAGTTACCTGCCAGTACCACGGGCACGTTGGCGATCAGCATGCCCAGCGTGGTACCGATGACCACCAGGACAAAGTGCGGATACTGCGCCGCGAGCATGACCGTGGCGACCTGGGTCTTGTCGCCCATCTCGGCTAGGAAGAATGCAATCAATGTCGTGAGGAACGGGCCGAAGCGCTTGAGTTTCGAGCTTTCATCGTCATCGAGCTTATCGGGCACCAGGGTCCAGAGGGCCACCGCGACGAACGAGGCTGCGAGAATCCAGCTCAGGGTCGCGGGTGAGAAAAAACTGGCAACCCAGTTGCCAATGGCGCCTGCGGCGAAGTGGTTGGCCAGGGTGGCGACCACAATGCCCCAGATGATCGGCCAGGGGCGACGAAAGCGTGCCGCCAGCAGCAAGGCGAGCAATTGCGTCTTGTCGCCGATTTCGGCCAGGGCAACGATCAGGGTGGGGACGAACAGGGATTCAAGCATCAGGCTTCCTGGGGGGCGGGTCGACACGGCTATGACACGTACAGCCTCCCCGCCCCGGGTAAGGTGTGCGTGTCATAGGTCTTGTCAAACCTCGGGTCCTTTTGCAGGACCTCGGGTCGTACGCGCCATGGTCTGCTGACCAAGTATGTTGACGCGTACCGGGCGAGTCAGCGCTTGAGGCTGCTCGCGGGAGACTACTCCCCTAGGACGGGCGCATTCTGCCCAAAGCCGCCTGAGTGGGCAAGCAGCATTTTCTGCTCAGCGAGCACGAGCGCGGTAGATGCGAAAGCCGTTGGCCTCGGCCAGGGTCTGGCATGGACCCAGGTGGGTTTCGATCAGCGGTGGGTATTTGAGGAAGCTGTTGGCCACCAGGCGCAATTCGCCCTGTGCCAGCAGGTGCGCGCGTGCCTGGCGCAACAAGTGTTCGGTGGCTTGGTAGTGAGTGTGCACGCCCTGATGAAACGGCGGATTGCTGAGAATGGCACTGAGCCCGGACGGTGCTGCGTCAATGCCGTCACCGGCGATCACACTGGCTTCCAGATTGTTTGCCGTCAGGGTCAGGCGGCTGCTGGCCACGGCGAAAGCATCGACATCGAGCAGGGTCACCTGGCTGGATGGGTAGCGGCGTTTCAGCGTCGCGCCGAGGACGCCGGCGCCACAGCCGAAGTCCAGCAGATGGCCGCTGGGCAGGTCGTCGAGATACTGCAACAGCAGGGCGCTGCCGACATCCAGGCGGCCATGACTGAACACCCCAGGCAGGCTGACGACCTGCAACTCACCATCGCTAAGCTGCAGGTTGTAGTGCCTGGCCAGGCTTTCCAGTACTGGTGCCGTTGGCGGGGTATCGACCCGTACTTGCCAAAGCTGGCAGTGGCGGGCGCTGTCGAGTTTGCGTGGGCTGCCGAAGGCGGACAGCTGCTTGGCGGCGCGCTCGATACCCGCACGTTTTTCCCCGACCAGATAGAGCAGCGCGCCTGGCAAGCGTGCGGCCAGGCTGGCGAGCAGGTAATCGGTGAGCTCACGCGACTTGGGTAGGAACAGTACGGCCGCTTCGCAGGTGCGGGCGCCCGGCTCTACACCGAAATGGCAGCGCCCGGCGAAGCGTGTTGCCAGTTGTGCCTGTTCACCAGCATGCCAGCTCCAGCCGTGAGCCTGGGGCAGGTGACCGAGCAAGTCATCAGCCGGTAGGCCGGCGAGTAATAGCTCACCGCCGAACAGGCCGGCCTGACGCAGCAGCACTTCACTTCGCGGGTCCATGGATGCTCCTTGAAAAAACCGCGCAGCTTAGCTGACAACGCGACAGGGCGCACCGCTGGCGAATCCGGCAGCATTCTCCAGCAACTGGCCGACGATCCGCTGGCGCGCTTCGCGGCTGCCCCAGGCGCTGTGCGGGGTAATGATCAGGCGCGGAATATCTTCGGCCAGCAGCGGGTTGCCATCGCGCGGCGGCTCTTGGGTCAGGACATCGCTGGCAGCACCGCCGAGGTGCCCGGCGCGCAACGCATCGGCCAGGGCCTGCTCGTTGACCAGGCCGCCACGGGCGGTATTGATCAGGAAGGCCCCCGGTTTCATCAGGGCCAGCTCGCGGGCGTCGATCAGGTTGCGGGTGTCGTCTGTCAGCGGGCAGTGCAGGGTCAGGGCATCGACCTGGGGCAGCAGTTCATCCAGGCTCAGGCGGTCAGCCCGCGGCGGGCGGCCAGGCAACTGGCCGAGCAGCACGCGCATGCCGAAGGCCTCGGCCAGGCGCGCCACAGCGCCACCGAGCTCGCCGTGGCCGAGCAGGCCGAGGGTCTTGCCTTCAAGCTCGACGATGGGATGGTCGAGCAGGCAGAACTGCTTGGCCTGCTGCCAACGGCCGGCGCGAATATCGCGCTGGTAATCCGGTAGGCGGGTGGCCAGGGCCAGCAGCAGCATCAGGGTGTGCTGCGCCACTGACGGCGTGCCGTAACCGTGGCAGTTGCTTACCACCACGCCGTGGGCGCGGGCGGCGGCGAGATCGATGTTGTTGGTACCGGTGGCGGACACCAGCACCAGGCGCAGCTCGGGGCAGGCGGCGAAGGTGGCGGCATCGAGTGGAACCTTGTTGGTGATGGCGACCTGGGCGCCGCGCAGGCGTTCGATCACTTCGCTTGGCTGGGTGCCGGCATGCAGGGTCAGCTCGGCGAATGCCTGCTGCAGGGGCGTCATGTCCAGATCACCCAGGTCGAGTGAACTGTGGTCGAGAAAAACCGCGTGGTGGGCAAGGGACATCGGTAAATCCTGTGTCTGAGCGTGGGTGGACGCGCTACTCGCAGGCAGGGGCAGCGACCTGTATAAAGACCGAGCCTACCAGACCCTCTTTGCCCGTGCGGAGCCCTTATGTACTGGACCGAGTTTTTTACGGTTGCCCTGATCCATCTGTTGGCGGTAGCCAGCCCAGGGCCGGACTTTGCCATTGTGGTGCGCGAGAGCGTGGCCTTCGGCCGGCGTACCGGGCTGTTCACCGCTCTGGGCGTGGGCGTTGGTATCCTCGTGCATGTTGCCTATTCGCTGCTCGGTATCGGCCTGATCGTTTCGCAGTCGATCGTCCTGTTCAATGCCCTGAAATGGCTGGCGGCGGCTTACCTGCTGTATATCGGCATCAAGGCCCTGCGCGCCCGACCGGCTGCCGAACAGACGCCATTGGCGGATACGTCTCATGTGCAGCGCTCGCCAAGGGCCGCCTTCGTGACCGGCTTCGTGACCAACGGGCTGAACCCCAAGGCCACGTTGTTCTTCCTGTCGCTGTTTACCGTGGTGATCAACCCGCATACCCCGCTGGCCATTCAGGCCGGTTACGGGCTGTACCTGTCGCTGGCGACCGCGGTCTGGTTTTGCCTGGTCGCGCTGCTGTTCAGCCAGGCACGGGTGCGCGCCGGTTTCGCCCGCATGGGCCACTGGTTCGATCGTTTGATGGGGGTGGTGCTGGTGGCCCTGGGCGTCAAGCTGGCGTTCAGCGAGTTACGCTGAACGCCAGCTATACGATCTATGGTCGATGACTACATCAGCTCGATCGCAATGGCCGTGGCTTCACCGCCACCGATGCACAGCGAAGCGACGCCGCGCTTGCCGCCGGTGTTACGCAAGGCGTTGATCAGGGTGACGATGATCCGCGAGCCGGTCGAACCCACCGGGTGACCCTGGGCACAGGCGCCGCCGTAGATGTTCACCTTGGTGTGGTCCAGGCCGTGTTCACGCATGGCCAGCATGGTGACCATGGCGAAGGCTTCGTTGATCTCGAACAGATCGACCTCATCCTTGCTCCAGCCAGTCTTGCGAAACAGGTTGTGCAAGGCACCGACCGGCGCCAGGGTGAACTCGCTCGGGTCCTGGCTTTGGGTCGCGTGACCGACGATTTTCGCCAGCGGGGTCAGGCCACGCTTGGCCGCCTCTTCGGCGCTCATTAGCAGCAGTGCGGAGGCGCCGTCGGAGATCGAACTGGCATTGGCAGCGGTGATGCTACCGGTCTTGCTGAAAGCCGGTTTGAGCGTGGGGATTTTTTCCAGGTTGGCAGTTAGCGGTTGCTCGTCATCCTTGACCACGACCTCACCTTTACGACTGCTGACCGTGATCGGCACAATCTCGGCCGCCAGCGAGCCTGCAGCCATCGCCGCCTGGGCACGCTTGAGCGACTCGATGGCATAGGCATCCATCGCCTCGCGGGTGATGCCGTGGCTGTCTGCGGTTTCCTGGGCGAAGGAGCCCATCAAGCGACCGCTGCGTGCGTCTTCCAGGCCATCGAGAAACATGTGGTCCTTGACCTCTCCATGGCCCATGCGCAGTCCGCTGCGCGCCTTCTCCAGCAAGTAGGGGGCGTTGGACATGCTTTCCATGCCGCCGGCGACCATCACCTGGTTGGTGCCTGCCTTGAGCAGGTCGTGGGCGAGCATCACGGCTTTCATGCCCGAACCGCAGAGCTTGTTGATCGTAGTGCAGCCTGTAGCGCTCGGCAGGCCGGCGTTGAGTGCCGCCTGGCGCGCCGGACCCTGTTTGAGGCCAGCAGGCAAAACGCAGCCCATGATCACTTCCTGCACGTCAGCCGGGGCGATGCCGGCGCGAGCAACGGCCTCACGAATGGCGGCGGCGCCCAGCTCGACCGCCGGTATGCTGGCCAGAGCCCCCTGAAAGCCACCCATCGGTGTACGCGCGGCACTGACGATGACGATATCGGACATAACAGTTACCTCCAAAACGGTGAAATGTTGTGCCAGCCAGTGGTGGGCACGGTGACAGGATTCTAGCGCGTGACCAAAAACGGCCAAAGAGTCACGTTTTAAATCATTCTTTTGACTGATTTGGTGGTGTGCGCGGCGCTCTAGAGTGGCACCACGATTCAATAGGCTAAAGGTACATTCCCATGCTGAAGACCCGCATCATCCCGCCCGCTGCCAATGCCCATCCCTACCCGTTGCTGATCAAGAGCCTGCTGCTGTCTGGTAGCCGCTACGAGAAAACCCGGGAAATCGTCTACCGCGACCAGGTCCGCTACAGCTACGCCACCTTTAATGAGCGGGTAGCGCGCCTGGCGAATGTGCTCACCAGCATTGGTGTAAAAGCAGGCGATACCGTGGCCGTGATGGATTGGGACAGCCACCGTTACCTGGAATGCATGTTCGCCATCCCCATGCTGGGGGCGGTACTGCACACCATCAACATCCGCCTGTCGCCAGAGCAGATTCTCTACACCATGAACCATGCCGAGGATAAGTTCGTGCTGGTCAACAGCGAATTTGTCGGGCTCTACAACGGCATCGCCGAGCAACTGACGACGGTGGAAAAGACTGTTCTGCTAACCGATGCTGCCGAGAAAACCGCAGACCTGCCGGCCCTGGCAGGGGAGTACGAGCAGTTGCTCGCTGCGGCCGAGCCACGCTATGCGTTTGCCGACTTCGACGAGAATTCGGTTGCTACCACCTTCTACACCACCGGCACCACCGGTAACCCCAAGGGTGTGTACTTCACCCACCGCCAACTGGTCCTGCACACCATGGCCGAAGCCAGTGTGTTGGGTAGCCTGGACAGCGTCCGTCTGCTCGGTACCAACGATGTGTACATGCCGATCACCCCAATGTTCCACGTGCATGCCTGGGGCATTCCCTACGTGGCTACCATGCTGGGGATCAAGCAGGTGTATCCCGGCCGTTACGAGCCGGACATGTTGTGCCGGCTGATCCGCGAGGAGAAGGTCACGTTCTCTCATTGTGTACCGACCATCCTGCAGATGCTGATGGCCGCGCCAAGTGCTCAGGGGCACGACTTCGCGGGTTTAAAAATGATCATTGGTGGCAGCGCCCTCAACCGTGCGCTGTACGACGCGGCCAAGTCGCGCGGCATCCAACTGACGGCCGCCTACGGCATGTCGGAAACCTGCCCGCTGATTTCCTGCGCGCATATCAATGATGAGTTGATGGCTGGCAGCGACGATGAACGCACCACCTACCGGATCAAGGCCGGCGTGCCCGTGCCGCTGGTCGAGGCGGCGATCATGGATGCCGACGGCACGTTGCTGCCGGCCGATGGCGAGTCCCAGGGCGAGTTGGTACTGCGTGCGCCCTGGCTTACCCAGGGCTACTTTCGTGAGCCGGAGAAAGGCGAGGAGCTGTGGACCCATGGTTGGCTGCACACCGGTGACGTGGCCACGCTCGATGGCATGGGCTTTATCGATATCCGCGACCGTATCAAGGATGTGATCAAGACCGGCGGCGAGTGGATTTCCTCTCTGGATCTCGAAGACCTGATCAGCCGCCATGCGGCCGTGCGCGAAGTCGCTGTGGTCGGTGTGGCCGACCCGCAGTGGGGTGAGCGCCCATTTGCTCTGCTGGTGTTACGCGATGGTCAGAGCCTGGATGCCAAGGGGCTCAAGGACCACCTCAAACCCTTCGTCGAGCAGGGCCACATCAACAAGTGGGCGATACCCACCCAGATCGCTCTTGTTACCGAAATTCCCAAGACCAGTGTTGGCAAGTTGGACAAGAAACGTATCCGCGTTGACATCGTCCAGTGGCAAGCGGCTGGTAGCGAGTTTCTCTCCACCCTCTAGACCAAGCGGCGCCTAGGGTGGCGAAATGACTACTCAGTCAAACAAGCGTTTGGCTTGCTAATTGCTGTTTTACAGCCATTCTTGGCTTGTAGCGGATGGGGTCACACCCCTGAAACGTGCGAGCCAGAGTGCCTGAGGCCTGCAAATCACACTTTCGAGGGATCAAGCAGTACTCACCGGTGGCTATAGTCCGCACCATCCATAACAAAAAAGTACATGGAGTAGCGTCGATGACAACAAATACAAAATCGTTCTGGCGTCTGGCAAAACTGCCGCTGGCCGTCAGCCTCGCATCCACCCTCAGTGCCCCTGCCTTCGCCGTTACTTTTAACATCGGCGAAATCGAAGGTCAGTTCGACTCCTCGTTGTCGGTCGGCGCAAGCTGGTCTGTGCGGGGGGCGGATAGAGATCTGATTGGCGTAAACAACGGTGGTAGGGGGCTTTCCCAGACCTCTGATGATGGCCACCTCAACTTCGAAAAGGGCGAAACTTTCTCAAAGATTTTCAAGGGCATTCACGATCTTGAATTGAAATACGGCGACACCGGCGTATTTGTTCGCGGTAAGTATTGGTATGACTTTGAACTCAAGGATGAAAGCCGAGAGTTCAAGGACATTTCCGACAGCAACCGTAAAGAAGGTGCTCAGTCCTCTGGCGCACAAATTCTCGATGCCTTCGTTTATCACAACTATGCCATTGCCGATCAGCCGGGCTCGGTGCGCCTTGGTAAGCAGGTAATTAGCTGGGGGGAAAGTACGTTCATCCAGAACGGTATCAACGCAGTCAACCCAGTTGATGTGTCCGCGTTTCGACGTCCTGGCGCGGAAGTTAAAGAAGGCTTGATCCCGGTCAACATGTTCTACATTTCGCAGAGCTTGACCGAGAACCTCTCTATGGAGACGTTCTATCAGTTGGAGTGGGATCAGACTGTTGTTGATAACTGCGGTACCTTCTTTTCTCAGGCAGACGTAGTTGCAGACGGCTGTGACGATAACTTTGCTGTTCTGCGCACCAACGCCGCACTTTCCAGCTCTCTTGCCGGTCTAGGCCCGCTGGCGCCTGCTGTATTGGATGTTCTCGAGAACAATGGCGTGAGTTGGGGTAATCCTGATGAAGGCGTTCGGGTAGCTCGTGGGCCGGATCGTGATGCGCGCGATGACGGTCAATGGGGGTTGGCATTCCGTTATTTTGCACCGGCACTTGATACCGAGTTCGGTGCTTACTTCATGAATTACCACAGCCGCTCGCCTATTTTCAGCGGTAGTTCTGCTGATCCCAGTGTCTATGCTCTTTTCAGTCCGTTGAATCCAGGTGGTCTCGGCCCTCAGCTTGGAGGCGTCGGCGTACCAGGCGCAGCTATTCCAGGGCTGGTTGGCCAATTGGCCCCCTTGGTGGTGGCTGGTAACTCAAGCTATTTCATTGAGTATCCGGAAGATATCCGTCTCTACGGGTTGAGCTTTTCCACAACACTGCCCACCGGCACCGCTTGGAGTGGTGAGATCAGCTACCGCCCTAATGCACCTGTTCAGTTGAACACCACTGATATCCTATTCGCCGGGATTACTCCCCTCAACCCCAATGTTTCTGTTTTGCAGGGCACTCCTGGGGCTGACTTGAATGGCTACAATCGCAAGGAAATTACGCAGCTGCAAACAACCTTCACGCATTTCTTTGATCAGGTAATGGGCGCTAGCCGCTTGACCTTGGTGGGCGAGGTTGGTTTTACCCATGTTGGGGGGTTGGAGCGTACTTCTGAAGCGCGCTACGGCCGCGATCCAATCTTTGGTCCTGGCCCTTTGCCAGCTGGTACCTGTGAAACGCTGAATGCGGGCACCCTCGGTAGTCCAACAGCGGAGAACGTTAGTAAATACTGTGAAGATGATGGTTTCACAACTGCCAACTCGTGGGGGTATCGTGCTCGGGCAATCTGGGATTACCCAGACGTATTTGCGGGCGTGAACCTTCGTCCGAGCGTCGCTTGGTCGCATGACGTCGATGGTTACTCTCCAGGTCCAGGTGCCAACTTTGAAGAGGGTCGTAAGGCCGTTAGCTTGGGACTGGATGCTGAATACCAGAACACCTATAACGCCAGCCTGTCCTACACCGATTTCTTCGGTGGTAAGTACAACACCTCCATCGACCGTGACTTCGTATCGCTCAGCGTTGGTATGAACTTCTAATCAGTCGGGAATTTTGAGGAAAACGATGACTATGAAAACAACAAAAAGTCTGCTGCAAACTGGCGCCCTGGCCCTCTCGCTGCTTGCCTGCAGCGTGATGGCTGCGGTGTCCTCTGAAGAAGCTGCCAAGCTGGGTACCACGCTTACGCCCCTGGGCGCAGAGATGGCAGGTAACGCGGATGGCACCATCCCGGCGTGGACCGGTGGTCTGCCGGCCAATGCCGGTGCGGTGGACGCGGGCGGCTTCCTGGCTGACCCGTTCCCGAACGAGCAGCCGCTGTTCACCATCACCGCGCAGAACATGGAGCAGTACAAGGACAAGCTGACCCCTGGCCAGCAAGCCATGTTCAAGCGTTACCCGGAAACCTACCGCATGCCGGTGTTCACCACGCACCGTACTGCGAACGTGCCGGAGCGGATCATCGCCGGTACCAAGGCCAACGCGGTGAACACCAAGCTGGTTGAGGGCGGTAACGGCCTGGAGAACTTCACCGAGGCCAACCCGTTCCCGATTCCGAAGGACGGTCTGGAAGCGATCTGGAACCACATCGCCCGCTACCGCGGTGGCAGCGTCAAGCGTCTGGTCACCCAGGCCACGCCGCAGCCGAACGGTTCCTACAGCCTGGTTTATTTCCAGGATGAGTTCACCTTCCGTGGTGCGCTCAAGGATGCCGATACCAGCAAGCCGAGCAACGTGCTGTTCTACTTCAAGCAGCGGGTAACCGCTCCGTCGCGCCTGGCCGGCAACGTTCTGCTGGTGCACGAGACCCTCAACCAGGTGAAGGAGCCGCGTCTGGCGTGGCTGTACAACGCCGGTCAGCGTCGCGTGCGCCGTGCACCCCAGGTGTCGTATGACGGCCCAGGTACTGCAGCCGATGGCCTGCGTACTTCGGACAACTTAGACATGTACAACGGTGCGCCGGATCGTTACGAGTGGAAGCTCAACGGCAAGAAGGAAATCTACATCCCGTACAACAGCTACCGTCTGGATTCGCCGAAGCTCAAGTACAGCGACATCATCAAAGCTGGCCACATCAACCAGGACCTGACCCGTTACGAGTTGCACCGCGTGTGGCATGTGACTGCAACCCTGAAACAGGGCGAGCGTCACATCTACGCCAAGCGTGACTTCTTCATCGACGAAGACACCTGGCAAGCCGCTGCCATCGACCACTACGACGGCCGTGGCACCCTGTGGCGTGTTGCCGAAGCACATGCGCAGTACTACTACGACAAGCAAGTGCCGTGGTACAGCGTTGAAACCCTGTACGACCTGCTCTCCGGCCGTTACCTGGCTCTGGGTATGAAGAACGAAGAGAAGAGTGCATACGAGTTCGACTACCCGGCCAAGGAAAGCGACTACACCCCCGCTGCCCTGCGTCAGGCTGGCGTGCGCTAATCGCTTAACGTAACTGCTGTTCGACGAAGCCGGCCTCTGTGCCGGCTTTTTCGTGGGCGTTGTTCGTGCTGTTTCGTCGTGGCTATGCCTGTAGGTGTGGGGCGAGATTCGTTAAGGTCACGTCATCATCGCCACCGCCTTCGCGCATGCATCTGGGGCTGCCCCAGTCCGTGCAGTTTGTTGTGGCAAATGCCCATCTTGGTCACAGCCGTTCTGGACGGATGTAAGCGGCTCAGGCTTGGCCGATGCATCCTGAATCATCTGTCAGCTTTTTCAGGGCTTCAAAAGCACCGGCCGAGGGCTAGGGTCTGTTGCCATTTCAGCACGACCGCGCCGGAGCCCGTTTTGCCGCGAGGCAAGGCGCGAGCCGCGAAGTTTGGCGGGCCAAATGAGACGGCGAGAAACGCAGCATCGCGACAAAACAGGCCCGGCCCTACGGGTTGCGCGAGAAATCTCGCCATGCGTTGTTGGAGGACTTGGCAAGGGAACAGCCATTACCGGCGTCCTCCGTCTAGCCTGGCGAGATTTCTCGCAGCAACGCGGCTTGCGCTGAAGTGGTAACAGACCCTAGGCTGCTGGGCATTCGTGTCCAGTAGGGCACGCCGCCCAAGAACCCGGTCGATGACTGATCTGCCCCACCTGACGCACATGTATTCTTCCCCCGCCGGTCGCGCGGAGACGCCGTTTTTTCGTCCGCCACTGCCCAGTGGGTATGTGCCACGGCCCCGTCTGTGCGAGCGTCTGCAGACGGGCCTGGATGGTCGCCTGTTGTTGATCAGTGCTCCGGCTGGCTTCGGCAAGAGCTCTTTGGCTATCGAATTCTGCGAACAGTTACCGCTGCAATGGCAGAGCCTCTGGTTGGGGCTGAGCCATCGCGATGGCGATCCTGGGCGCTTTCTCGAGCGCCTGTTGAGTGGGCTGCAGGTGGTGTTCCCCGGTTTGGGTGAGGAGGCCCTGGGCTTGCTCAAGTTACGCCAGCGGCACCAGCCGTTTGCCTTCGAGCAATGGCTGGATGGCTTGCTCGACGAGCTGAGCCTGCGCCTGGACCCGCAGCGGCCTGTTCTGGTCGTGCTGGATGACTATCACCTGGCCCAGGGGGCAGTGCTCGATCGCTGTTTGCAGTTTCTGCTCAATCACCTGCCGACCGGTTTGCTCTTGCTGGTGACCAGCCGCCAGCGCCCGGACTGGCATCTGGCTCGTCTGCGCCTGTCGCGCCAGTTGCTTGAGTTGCACGAACAGGACCTGCGCCTGACCGCCGATGAGACCACTGCGTTGATGGCCAGCCAGGGCACAGCGCTGGCGGGCGATGCATTCGCCACGTTACTGCAGCGCAGTGAAGGCTGGGTCGCCGGCCTGCGTTTGTGGCTGCTGGCTGCTGCCGAAAGTGCTGTCGATGAACCGCCGCCAGTGCCCCATGGGGCTGAAGGACTGATCCGCGATTACCTGCTCGAGGAGGTCATAGAGCGGCAGCCGGCCGACGTCCAGATGTTTCTCTACGAGACCGCAAGCCAGGAGCGTTTCTGCGCAGAGCTCTGTGATGCGCTGCGCGACACCAGCGACAGTGCGGCGATTTTGCGGCATTTGCAGGCGCACCAGGTATTTCTGGTGCCGCTGGACGAGCAGGGGCAGTGGTTTCGTTACCACCACCTGTTTTCCGATCTGCTGCGCGCACGGCCGACGCAGGATCTGCCGCGCTCCTCGGCCAGTCTGCATTTGCGTGCCTGCCGCTGGTTCAGCGCCCAAGGTCTCCTGGATGAGGCCATCGAGCAGGCGTTGCGCGCCGGGCAACCGGATGTAGCGGCCAACCTGGTGCAGAACCTGTCCGAGGAGCAACTGCTGGCCGAGCAGAACGTGGTTACGCTGCTGCGCTGGAAGATGGACTTGCCCGATAACCTGCTGTGCAGCACGCCGCGCCTAGTGGTGCTGTACAGCTGGGCGCTGGCGCTGGCTTGTCAGCTTGATGCGGCAGAAGAGCTGGCCAACCAGCTGTGCCGGTTCTTCCCGGCGCCTACAGCGGCCCAGCAACAAGGTTTGCTGGCTCAGTGGCTGGCCATCAGTGGCGTGATTGCGCGCGGTCGTGGTCATCGCCAACTGGCGCAGACTTACTGTGGTGAAGCCTTGGCCGGGCTGCCTCGTGATCGTTACGGGCAGCGTCTGATGTGTTTGTCGACGCTCGCCAACCTGGCGATTGTCGAAGGCGATCTGTGGCGTGCCCGTGGCCTCAATCGTGAGTCCCTGGAACTGGCACAACGGGTCGGCAATCCCTTGTTCGAGGCCCTGACCCATTATGACCGTGCGCGCGTGCTGCAGGCTCGTGGCGAAGTCATGCGTGGGCTGGATGAGCTGAATCAGGGGCTGGTGCGCCTGCGCAGCTTGTCGGAGCAGCGTCATTATGCGGCGCGGGCGCGTCTGAATATCTACCTGGGGCATCTGTATACCCTGCGCCTGCAACCTGTAGAGGCTCGCCAGCGTTTGCAAGCCGGCATTGCCGAGGCGCGGGCCTGCCGGGATATCGGTGTGCTGGTCGGCTACTGCGTTCTTGCCAGCCTGGACGGGCGCAGCGGTCGTCTACCCGAGGCGTTCGCGTTACTGGG
Organism: Gammaproteobacteria bacterium; assembly: GCA_018826895.1. Lineage (GTDB taxonomy): Bacteria > Pseudomonadota > Gammaproteobacteria > Pseudomonadales > Pseudomonadaceae > Aquipseudomonas. Next base: position 38,326 of record JAHJYA010000108.1, on the reverse strand, counting down.
GGAAGCCGAGCGACTGATGCATATCTGGGATGTGCCAGCGGTCTATTACCTGGCGATGATCACCTTGACCAAGTGCGAACTGTGGCTCGCCCAAGGTCAGCTCGATCTGGCGGGTGCCTGGTTGGGCCGTTTGGCCGAAACCTATGGCGGTGAGCAGGCGGCACCAGCCCCCGAGTTTCACCCGCAACTGGCCCTGCACATCGAACTGCAACGCGCAGCCCTGGAGCGCCGGCTTGGCCAGGCCGATGCAGCGGAGCGCCGTCTGCATGCACTTTGCCTGCGTGCGCAAAGCATGGGGTCGCAACTGTTTGCCGCCCTTGCCCTGGTGCAACTGACCCTGTTGCTGCGCCTGAGTGGGCGCGAGCGCGAGGCCCAGCAACACTTCAACCTGTGCCTGCAGGCCACGCCCGGGGGTGCCTTGTTGCCCTTTGCCGAACTGGTGGCGCACCAGCCGGACTGGACGCGCGAGCAGCTGCGCACGCGCAGTGCCTGCCCCTTGTGCCAGGCACTGACCAACGAGCTACCTGCCACCGCCGAGCATTTGGATGCGCCAGCCATGGAAAGCGCCGCCGAGGCACTCAGCTCGCGTGAACTGGCTGTGTTGCGGCTGATCGCCCTGGGCTGCTCCAACCAGGAGATCAGCGAGCGGCTGTTCATCTCCCTGCACACGGTCAAGACCCATGCGCGGCACATCAATAGCAAGCTTGGGGTTGAACGCCGCACCCAGGCGGTGGCCCGCGCCAAGGGCTTGGGACTGCTGGGTTAGGGACTCAGGGCCGCAGTGCTTGCTGATAGGCCTGCTGCAACACCTGCATATCGCTGGCCGGCATGCCCGCGCAATGGCGGCCGAGTTGGCGCATGTCGTGGCGTGAGGCATCGCGCACGCGCCAGCGACGGCGGCTTTTTTCCAGGTCGAGCAGGGCGATTTCCAGATGCTGGTTTTCAGCGTCCACCACGCGGATAAATAAATGCTTGGCGTAGCAGCAGCCATGCTGCCAGCGCGCCCCATGCAGGCGCGCCAATGTCCCACCGAGGGCCTGCAGCATGGCCTCGGTGAGCGCGGTGGGCTGGGTTTGGGCGTACCACTGTTCAAGGCTGATAAAACCTTCCAGGGCCTCGGTGACCAGCAGCGCTTGCCAGTGGCCATCCGCGTGCCGCGCCGCCGCATATACCAGCCTGGGGGTGCTGATACCGAGACGCTTCAGGGCCAGGTAGGCATCCCGCTCGCGCAGGGCGGTAGGGCGGCCGACGGGGTGCATCAGGCTGCGATAGGTATGGCCGGTCTGGCGCTTGCAGTACAGCGCCGAGCGCGTCGGGTCACGCGGCGCCAGGAGCTGCACGCCGCTCTCGCCGCCACGGCGCTGGTTGGCGGGCTCGACCCAGGTGCCGGCACAGGCCCACCAGCGGTCGAACTCGCTGGTCAGGGCGGGGAGGATTGGCTGAATCAGGCTGGCCATGTTCATGCCGCCTTGCGCAGGGTATAGGTGCGCCAAAGCGCATAGCCGGGCAGGAAGTCCTGGTGGCCGACAATGTGAAAGCCGGCCTGGCGAAATTCGCTTTCGATCACCTTGCGCGCAATCACAAAACGATTGCCGTGCTGGGGCGCGCGGCCCTCGGTGAGGCGGCGTTGTTCCAGGCGGCGGCGTTTCCAGGCCTTGTAGTTGCCATCGACCCACAGCGAGACGATCAGCGAGTCACGGCTGACCCGATGGAACTCGCGCAGGATCGCCAGGCGGTGTTCGGCGGACTCGATGTGGTGCAGCAAGCGGATGCAGAAAATGCAGTCCACGGCCTTGTCGCCCAAGTCGATGGCGAAGGCCGACGTCTTGAAGGTATTGACCCGTGCAACCACCGCCTTGGGCTGGGCGGCCCGTGCCGTGGCCAGCATGTCGGCAGAGTTGTCGGCAGCCAGGATCACCCGGTTCGGTTGTTCGCTGAGCAGCGGCCAGAAACGCCCGGCGCCGCAAGGGAGGTCGAGTACCAGATTAGGCTCATCGACTTGTTTCAGTGCCTGGCGTGCGACCTGCACGTCGCGCCAGTGCGACAGACGCCGTGCCAGACCATCCTGGTGCTTGTGCAGATACTGCTGGGCGTGGTCCTGGTCGTACTTGCGGGAAAACTCGAGCTCGACGGGGCTGGGCTTGAACATGGCGCGGCATCCACTGAAGAAGGTGAGTGCCACGCTAGAGGGTCATGCATCAAGCGCGCGTCAAAAGGATGTGAAAAATTCGTCAAGAGGAGACGTTTAGTTTGACGTTGAAGCAGGTTCCGCCGCTTTGCAAGCTGCTCACGGTAATCGTCCAGCCCTGCTTGCTACAAATCCGCTTGACCAGCGAGAGCCCCAACCCCAGTCCTTCGCCTCGTGCTTGGGGACCGCGCACGAAGGGCTCAAAGATTTGCGCCTGCTGCGCCAGTGGGATGCCCGCACCAGTGTCCTCGACCCGAAAACCACCTGGCCCGGTGATCAACTGCACCGCACCATGCTCGGTGTAGTGCAGCGCGTTGCGCAGTAGATTGGACATCACCGTGCCGAGGAAGGTGGTGTCGTATTGGCCGTGATCCGGACCGGTTTCCTGGTAGTCGAAGCGCAATCCTTTCTCCTCGAACAGCGGACCCCAACGTGCGACCTGAGCGGCGCTGACGGTTGCCAGCGAGTCCTTGCCTGCTGGCTGCGCGCTGTGGCCGCGCGCCAGCAGCAAAAATGCCTGAACCAAATTGCGCATTTCCTCGGCCGCCCGTTCGATGCGTCCCAGTTGTTCGCGCTCTCGCGGTGACAGAGGCGCCTCGGCCAACAGCTCGCAGGAACTGGCGATGATCATTAGCGGCGTGCGCAGCTCATGGCTGACGTCGCTGGTGAATAGTTGCTCGCGCTCCAGAGCCTGGCGTACCTGCCCGAGGGTACTGTCAAACGCCTCAGCCAACTGGCCCACCTCATCGTTGGGGTACTCCGCAGCCAACGCTGGTGCTAATGGGTGCAGTTGGTCGCGATGGCGAACCTGTTGTGCCAGTCGGGTGACGGGGGCCATGACCTTGCGTGCCATGACCAGCCCTAGGCCCCAGGCGCCAAGTACGGTGAGCAGAAATCCGGCCAATACGACATTGAACAGAGCCTGTTCGCGGGCCTCGAATTCACGCTGCTCCTGGACCAGCAGGTAGCGCTGGCCGTTGATGGTCTGGCTGTAGGCATAGAACGAGTAGTCGTCTTCCACGACCTCGGTGAAGCCATCACCGAGCCCTGCGAATTGCGCTGGAATGGCATAGGCCGGCAACCCTGAGGCGTACAGGCGAGTACTTGAATCCAGGCGCGGAGGGCGGCCGTGAGCCAGGTCTTCGTGCAGCACCGTATCGAGCTGGCGGCGCAACTCCTGGGAAACCAAGTGCTCCTCGATGAAGTGCACCACGGCGACGATGCTTAGAGAAAACAGGCCGCTGACCAAAAAGGTCATCAGCACGAAGGCGATCAGGATGCGCCGGGCGAATGGCTGTTTCGACAGCATGGGGTTACTCCGCGAGGCGATAGCCTACGCCATGCAGTGTGTGCAGCAGGGCGGTGGTGAAGGGTTTATCAAGCACTTGGCGCAACTGGTGAATATGGCTGCGCAGGCTGTCGCTGTCGGGGCAATCATCGCCCCACAGCGCTTCCTCAAGGGCTTCGCGGCGCACCACTGCCGGGCTTTTCTGCATCAGCACGGCCAGTATCTTCAGCCCGATGGGATTGAGCTTGAGCGGCTGGCCAGCGCGGCTGACGGTCAGGGTATCGAGGTCGTAGACCAGGTCAGCAACTTTCAACTGGCGTTTGCGGCTGCCCTGGCTGCGGCGCAGGATGGCCTCGATCCGCGCCACCAGTTCGGACAACGCGAACGGTTTGATCAGGTAATCGTCCGCCCCGGCCTGCAAGCCTTGCAGGCGATCATCCAACGTATCGCGAGCGGTCAGCATAAGGATCGGCACCTCATTGCGCGCGTCCTCACGTAGGCGCTTGCAGACCTGAAAACCGTCGATGCCCGGCAACATGATATCGAGCACGATCAGGTCGTAATGGCCGGTACTGGCCAAGTGCAGCCCGCTCAGCCCGTCCTGGGCGCAGTCGACGGTAAAGCCCTTGAGCTGCAAATAGTCGAGCACGTTGGCGAGGATGTCGCGGTTGTCTTCGATGACCAGGATGCGCATCGCTCTGCGACCTCTTTGACGGTTTTTTCACATCGCCTTGACGCTGGCCTCACAGATGCCTGGGCACAGTGGTAGCAGGTTAATTCTGTAAGGACCGAGACGATGCACCAGTTTCATTATGCGCAGCTTCGCTACCTGGCGATCATCGCGCTGACTTGGCTAGCGGTCTTCTTTCTGACGCGCACTGTACTACTTGTCAGCCATTGGACGCAGGCTAGCCTAAGCCTGACGGGCCTGCCCAGCCTGTATGGCATCGGCCTGGTATACGACCTGGCCTTTTTGCTCTACGCCCTCGCGCCCATGGCGCTGTACCTGCTGTTATGCCCGAACCTGTTGTGGCGCCAGCGCTGGCATCAGCGAGTGTTGCTCGGCCTGTCTGGGCTGAGCCTGTTTGTCATGCTGTTTACTGCCGTAGCCGAGTGGCTGTTCTGGGACGAATTCGGCGTGCGCTTCAATTTCATTGCCGTCGACTACCTGGTGTATTCCAAGGAGGTGCTCGATAACATCCTTGAGTCTTATCCGGTCTACCCCTTGCTGGCGCTATTGGGCCTGATTGCGACAGGGCTGACATGGCTGCTGCGCCCGGCGATCATGGCGGCGCTGCAGGCCCCACGCCTGCCCCCAGCGGGCGTCGGGATGGGCCTGGTGGTGCTACTGGGGCTGCTCGGCTTGAATAGCCTGTTGATTGGCCAAGATGCTCCACGCAGCACGGGTGGTAATGCGTATCAGCGCGAGTTGGCCAGCAGCGGGCCGTTCCAGTTCTTTGCCGCGTTTCGCAACAACGAGCTGGACTATCGCCAGTTCTACAGCACGCTGCCCGAGCCAGCTGTGGCCAGCCTGTTGCGCGATGAGGTGGGTGAACCGAATGCCCGCTTTATCGGCAGCGACCCCGAAGATATTCGCCGGGTCATCGACAACCCCGGCATCGCCCGCTCGCTCAATGTGGTGCTAGTAACGGTCGAGAGCCTGAGCGCGCGCTACCTAGGCAGTTTCGGCGACCCACGGGGGCTGACGCCGAACCTGGATGCGCTACGTGGGCAAAGCCTGACCTTCAGTAATCTCTACGCCACCGGAACGCGGACCGACCGTGGGCTGGAGGCGCTGACCCTGTCGATTCCGCCCACGCCGGGTCGCTCCATCGTCAAGCGTATTGGCCGCGAGTCCGGTTATGCCAGCCTTGGCCAGCAACTGCGCAGCAAGGGCTATGACAGCGTATTCCTCTACGGCGGCCGCGGTTACTTCGACAATATGAACGCGTTCTTTGCCGGCAATGGCTACCGCATCGTCGACCAGAGCAGTGTGGCGTCCGCCGATATCCATTTCGAGAACGCCTGGGGCATGTGCGATGAAGACCTTTATGCCCAGGCACTCAAGGTGGCGGACCGCGACGCGGCGTCCGATACGCCATTTTTCCTGCAGTTGATGACCACCTCCAACCACCGGCCCTACACCTACCCAGACGGGCGCATCGACATTGCCTCCGGCGAAGGCCGCGAAGGCGCGGTCAAGTACACCGACTACGCCATCGGCCAATTCCTCGCCCAGGCCCGTGAGAAACCCTGGTTCGCCCGTACCCTGTTCGTCTTTGTGGCGGACCACACTGCCGGCAGTGCGGGCAAGGAAGACCTACCCGTGGCCAACTACCACATCCCCCTGTTCATTTATGCCCCAGGCCTGGTCCAGCCTCGCGAGATCAGCGATGTCGCCAGCCAGATAGACGTGGCGCCGACCCTGCTGGGGCTGCTCAACCAGGATTACACCTCGACCTTCTTCGGCCGCAACCTGCTGCGTGATGACAGTGCGCCCGGTCGCGCACTGTTGGGTAACTACCAGCATCTGGGGCTATTCGACGGCCACAGCCTGGCCATTCTCAGCCCTCGATATGGCATGCGCCGGCATGACGATGCGCTGAGCCTGAGCCGGGAAATCCGCGTGGATACGGACGACCCACTTCTGCGCCGCGACATTGCCTATTACCAGGGGGCCAGTCATGCCTTCCAGACAGGTCTGCTGGCCTGGCAGTCAAAACCTGCATCACCGAACGCGCTTAGCCAACGTTGAGCTGCCTATGCTCGCTATGGAGTTTTGCAAGATGCCTGTCATCCCTTCGCGCCCTTTTGATTTTCGCCTCGGTCTAGGTATTCCCTTGTTATTGATGGCACTGCTGTTGGCGGTGGAAGTCAGCCCGCTGGATTTTGCCTTGGCGCACCTGTTTTACACACCAGGGCAAGGCTTTGTCGGACGCCACAGCTTCTGGCTAGAGGACATCCTGCATGACCGGGCCAAACAGGCGGTGATCGTGCTTGGTGTACTGGCCATCGGCGGTTTCCTGCTCAGCCTGTTGCCGACCCGGCTGCGGCTATGGCGCAGGACCCTCGGGTATCTGGTGCTGGCGCTCGGCCTGTCGACCAGCATCATCAACCCGCTAAAAACCCTGACCGGCGTGCACTGCCCCTGGAGCCTCAGCGAGTTTGGCGGCAACCAGGCGTTCGCCCCGTTGTTGGGCGCGCATGTCGCGACCGACAAACCCGGGCGCTGCTTGCCGGGTGGTCATGCAGCATCCGGTTTCAGCCTACTGGCATTGTTCTTCGCCCTGCGGGATCGCCAGCCGCGGGTTGCCCGTGTAGCACTGATCGTCGCGCTGGGGCTGGGCAGTATCTTTTCCCTGGGACGGATGATGCAGGGCGCACATTTTCTCTCCCATAACATCTGGACGCTGCTGCTCGACTGGACCATCTGCCTGTTGATATACCGCGTGCTGCTATACCGTCCTGCTCCTGTTCTACCAGTACAGGTTCGCGCAGATCTACGTGTGCAGGAGCAAGCCTGATGTGCGTTCTGGCCTTACGCCGTACCGGGTTTTTAGTGTTTGGTATTTTGCTGTTAGGCGGGTGTCAGAGCACCTCTCAGCAACTACTTGCCGAGGGTTACCCGGCGGTGTTCGTCGAGGGTTTCGAGGCGGGTTGCCAGAGCGGCCTGCAGGCTGCTGGCGGGTTGCAGCGCTTTCGCAAGGATGTGCCGCGCTACCTGGCGGTGCCGGAGTATGCCGTGGGCTGGGACGACGGTTTTCGGCAGTGCCAGGCAGGGCGCGAGTATGAGCAGCGCCGAGCTCTGCGCGGCGATGATGAGCGTGATCAGGCGTGGCGCGAGCATGTCGATCAGGCCATGGGGCGCGCTCTGCGTCGGCCGTAATGCTCAAAAGCGGCCCGTTTAGTAGCGCGCCAACTTGAGTGCGTCAGCCGTGACTAGCTGCGATTGTGCTGACCGCCACATCATTGAAGTCGCGCTGCAGTGTTCATCACATCATTCAAGGTGGGCGAGACGTAGGCAGACGGCTTTCCCTATACTGCGGCTCCTTGGCCTCCAGCATGCTGGCAGCCTGGGTTCGAATCACTATCGCGGCGGCCGGTATCCGGCGGCCCGTGTTGCAGAGGGGAGTGAACGGTGAACTGGCAACTGGACCAGATAGTCGAGCAACTGCGTGAGGCCCGGGCCGAATGGCGCACCGCCACTGGCCGCGCCCGCGAACAGGGCGAGCGGGAGTTGCCCTCGCGCGAAGTCATGGCCGATATCCTGCGCCTGCTCAGTGGCGCACTGTTTCCGATGCGCCTCGGGCCAAACGACCTGCGGGAGGTCAACGAAGATTTCTACGTGGGCCACACCCTGGATACCGCGCTCAATAGTCTGCTGACCCAGGTGCGTTTGGAACTGCGTTATGTGGCCCGTGCCCGTGGCGACGCCGAAGACGATATCGAAGCCCAGGCCCAGCAGGTCGTACGTGGCTTCGCCAGCGGTCTGCCGGCCCTGCGCCGTTCGCTCGACCTGGACGTGACGGCCGCCTTCCACGGCGATCCTGCTGCGCGTACCGTCGATGAAGTGCTGCTGTGCTACCCCGGCATCATCGCGGTGATCCACCACCGCGTGGCCCATTATCTCTATAGCGTTGGCCTGACTTTGCTGGCGCGCATCATCGCCGAGCATGCCCACTCGTCCACCGGCATCGACATCCACCCCGGCGCGCGTATTGGCCACAGCTTCTTTATCGACCACGGTACCGGTGTGGTGATCGGCGAGACCGCAATCATCGGCGACCGCGTGCGCATCTACCAGGCAGTGACCCTCGGCGCCAAACGCTTCACCGCCGATGAAACCGGGCAACTGCACAAAGGCCTGCCACGCCACCCCATTGTCGAAGATGACGTGGTGATCTATGCCGGTGCGACCATTCTCGGGCGCATCACCATCGGCCAGGGCTCGACCATCGGCGGCAACGTCTGGCTGACCCGCAGCGTGCCACCGGGCAGCAACGTCAGCCAGGCCACGGAGCAGCACGCGCCGTGCAAGCCGCAGTAAGAGGAGGGCGGTAATGAGTGTGTCCGGTCCTGTGCTAATCCGCGAAACCTTCCCCGTCGGCCCTTTGCAGTGCAACTGCACAATCATCGGCGACCCGCTGACCAAGAAGGCCATTGTGGTCGATCCGGGAGGTAATCCTGACTTGATCATGGCGCGTCTGGAGGCCCATGGGCTCAAGGTGGTGAGCATCATTCACACCCATGCCCATCTGGATCATTTTCTGGCCTCCGGGCAGATGAAGGAGAAAACCGGGGCGACGCTGCACCTGCATAAGGAGGATCAGTTCTTGTGGGATGGACTGGAGATGCAGTGCCGCATGTTCGGTGTACCGTACACGCCGGTGCCAGCGCCTGATCAGTGGTTGAGTGATGACGAGGAACTGGCCTGTGGCTGTGGTGTAGCGCTGCATACACCTGGACACACGCCGGGGTCGATGAGCTTCTGGTTTGCCGATGCCAAGCTGCTGATTGCCGGTGACACGCTGTTCAAGCGTGGGATCGGGCGAACCGATCTGTGGGGTGGGGATTACGCGACCATCGAGCGTTCGATCAAGCAGCGTTTGTACTGCCTGGATGAGGACGCGACTGTGGTCACCGGCCACGGCGCTGATACCCGGCTGGGCGATGAAATGCGCGAGAACCCGTTTATCCGCGCCTGATGCTGCACTGCTGGGCCAGGCGTAGAATCCGAGTGCTGTGGTCTTCCTTGAGGAGTGTTTCCCATGCTGCGTCGTTCTTCGCTTATTGCCTGTGCCTGTGTATTCCTGTTGGCCGGTTGCTCTTCGCAAAATCCTTACGATCAGCGTGCCCCGAGCAGTAACCGTACGGCGACTTACGGTGGCCTGGGCGCCCTGGCTGGGGCGGCGGCGGGTGCGTTGATCAACCACGATAATCGCGGCAAAGGCGCGCTGATTGGTGCTGCGGTCGCGGGTGCTGCAGCCGCGGGCTACGGCTACTACGCCGACAAGCAGGAAGCCGAGTTGCGCCGGAGCATGGAGGGCACCGGTATCGAGGTGCAGCGTGAAGGTGATGTGATCCAGCTGATCATGCCGGGCAATATCACCTTTGCCACAGACTCGGCGCAGATCGCCAGCAGTTTCTATGCGCCATTGAACAATCTGGCGACGTCGTTCCGCTCGTACAACCAGAACAGCATCGAGGTGGTCGGGCATACCGATAGCACCGGTGCGCACAGTTACAACATGAGTTTGTCGCAGCGCCGCGCCCAGAGTGTGGCCGATTACCTGCTGGCCCAGGGTGTGGATGCCACGCGGCTGAGCACCCGTGGCATGGGCCCTGACCAGCCCATAGCCAGTAACGATAACGCCGAGGGTCGCGCGCAGAATCGACGGGTCGAGGTAACCCTGCGACCGTTACCCGGCGCACAATAAGACGAGGCTCAAGGCATAGGCTGTGCTTTATGGCGCAGCGAGTGCGTCAGGTCTACAGACGGTTATGGAACTTAGCTGCATAACCACTGCTCGAAGTTCGCGGCGTAATGCCGCTCAGAACCATCTGTTTAAGGAAGTCCTATGAAGAACTGGCGCAATCTGATCCTGGCGATAGCAGGCTTTACGCTGTTGGCCGGCTGTACGACCAACCCCTATACCGGAGAAAGCCAGGCAGGCAAGGCCGGTATTTATGGTGGTGTGGGCGCCGTAACCGGTGCACTGATCGGCGCTGCCACGTCGAGCAAGAAGGACCGCGGCAAGGGTGCACTGATCGGCGCTGCCGTGGGTGGGGCGGCCGGTGGTGGCTACGGCTACTACGTCGATACCCAGGAAGCCAAGCTGCGTCAGACCCTGCAGGGCACTGGTGTGCAAGTGCAGCGTAATGGCAACGACCTGAAGCTGATCATGCCGGGCAACATCACTTTTGCCAGTAATTCGGCAGATATCTCCAGCGGCTTCTACGGCACGCTCAACTCCCTGGTGCTGACCTTCAAGGAGTTCGACAAGAACGGTATCGATATCGTCGGTCATACCGACAGTACCGGCTCGCTCGAACTGAACCAGAACCTGTCCAACCGTCGCGCGCAGAGCGTAGCCGCCTACCTGAGCGGTAATGGCGTACAGGCCTCGCGTATTTCTGCCTATGGCGCCGGCCCGAGCCAGCCGATTGCCAGTAATGCCAACGAAGCCGGTCGTGCGCAGAACCGTCGCGTCGAGATCAACCTGCGCCCTCTGTAAAGCGCTGTCCCCGCTCTAACAGGCTGTTGAAAAACGGCCTATTAGGCGGGCTGTCGAGTGCCGCAACACTGGCGCAACGCCAGTGTTGTTATTTCTGACTAGACTCCCTGTACGTTCCCTTTAGCTTCACCGGCTTGCTCCGGTGCGCACGGAGTCATCATGGACGATAGGTCGCCTGCTCCTTCCTTGCATATGCGCTTGCCAATTGGTGTCAGCCTACTGCTGCTATTGATCCTCAATGGTGTGGTGGTCTGGCAATGGCGTTTACTCGATGCGCGCAATGAAGAGGCGCTGCAACAACGTTTCCAGCTAGAGGTGCAGGGCATCGGTCAGCAGGTTGAGACGCGCATGCGTGCCTATGAAATGACCTTGCGTGGCTTGTCCGGGCTGATGATCGGCAGCGATCAGGTCACGGCCGAGGAGTGGCAAGAGGCCGTCGATCAGTTGCAGATCGAAGAGCGCTACCCCGGTGTGCTTGCCCTGGGCTGGGCCCGGCGTCTTGGCCGCGAACAGCTCGATACCTTTATACGTGAGGTTCGTGAGGACGGCCGTGAAACCTACCCTAAGCCACGTGAGCCAGCGGAAGAATATGTTCTGGTGGACTTCGTTAGCCCGCCGACCAGGCAGAATCGCCAGACCGAAGGCTATGACATGCTTGGCCACCCCAGCCGTCAGGTTGCGATCGAGACTGCCCGGCGCAGTGGCCAGGCAGTGCTCAGCGCACCGCTCACACTGCGCCAGGATGGCGATGATAACCAGCTGACCGGCGTGTTGTTGTACCTGCCGGTGTATGCGGATGACGCAGCGCTGCAAGACCCCGAGGCACGCAGTCAGGCCCTCAGCGGAGTGGTCTATGGCGCATTCCGTAGCCAGGAGCTGATGGCCGGGATTCTCGGTCCCCAGGGTCGGCTATTCTCTATCGCCATTCGCGATCAGGCGGCGAATGGCCGCGAGCTGCTCAGTATCGAACAGCTTGAAGCGCTGCATGCCTCACGTTTTCGTCAGCAGCTGGAGCTGCCGTTATATGGTCGTATCTGGCTGCTGGATGTCGCCAGCACGCCTCTCTATGACGCCGCTCTGGGTAAAGGCCATAGCCAGTTCGGCTTATGGCTGGCGCTGTGTGCGGCGAGCTTGTTGGCGTTGCTGATCGGTGGCTACCTGTATGTGCGTGAGCGTGAACTATCGCGTTCGCGACGGGCCACCGAGCTATTACGTGAGCGCGAAGAGCGTTTTCGACAATTGGTCGAGCGCCTGCCCGTCGCGACGCTGTTGTGTGATGCCCAAGGGCGCATCGAAATGGCCAATCTGCGAGCAGTAGAACTGCTTAATTGCCCACTGGCAGGTTTGCAGGGTGAGCGCGTGCGGCGCTTCATTCCCGTGCTGGGGGGCTTGGCCGATCTCGCAGACGAGCTGGGCGATACGGCAGCGACCCGTGACTATGACCTGTGTCCCGACAGTGGTGGCGCGCTGCCGGTATCGTTGAGTTTATGTGCGCTGACGGATTCGGCCGGGACTACCTACCTGCTCAATCTGGTCGACCTGCGCCTGCGCAAGAGTGCCGATGAACGCTTTCGTCTGGTGGTCGATGCCTCGCCCAATGCCATTGTCCTGGTCGACAGCCGGGGGCAGATAGCGATGGTCAATCGGCAGACTGAGCAGTTGTTCGGCCATGCACGGGACGCAATGTTGGGCCAGCCTGTGGAGATGTTGCTGCCCGAGGCATTACGCAAGGGGCATGTGCCCTATCGCCAGGGCTATCAGGTCAGCCCAGAGCCGCGTCGCATGGGCGGCAATCGGGACCTGTTCGGCCAGCACCGCGATGGCCACCTGATTCCGCTGGAGGTCGGTCTGTCGCCCCTGCACAGTGGCGGAGAGGTGTTGGTACAGGCGGTGATTATCGACATCAGCGAGCGCAAGGCCGCCGAGCAACGCCTGCGTGAGCAGGCCGAGCAATTGGTATTGGCCAACCGCTACAAGTCGGAGTTTCTGGCCAATATGTCCCATGAGCTGCGTACGCCGCTCAACAGTATCCTGATCCTCAGCGATCAGCTGCGGCAGAACACCACCGGCAATCTCTCGGAGAAGCAGACCAAGCACGCCGATATCGTCTATCGCGCCGGGAGCGATCTACTGCAGTTGATAAACAATATTCTCGACCTGGCCAAGGTTGAGTCCGGGCGCATGCAGTTGAAGATCGAGCCGATGGACCTGCAGGAAATGCTCGTCGAACTGGATGCCGGCATGCGCCCAATGGCTGAGCTCAAGGGCTTGCGTCTGCAAACCCGCCTGGCCGACGCCGTGCCGCGCCTGGTGCTGGCAGACCGGGTGCGGCTGACACAGATCCTGCGCAACCTGCTGTCCAATGCGCTGAAATTTACCGAGCAAGGCGATGTCAGCCTGCTTGTCGATGCCGAGCGGCAGGGGGAGGGCGAGCTCGAGTGGCTGAGCTTTATCGTGCAGGACAGCGGCATCGGTATTGCCGCCGACCAGCACGAGCTGATTTTCCAGGCGTTTCAGCAGATTGACGGTTCTACCAGCCGGCGCTTCGGGGGCACGGGCCTGGGGCTGGCCATTACCCGGCAACTGGTGCAGGCCCTGGATGGCGAGATCGAACTGCGCAGTGCGCCGGGGCAAGGCGCCTGTTTTATCGTTCGCTTACCCGTGCAGATCGCGACTGTGCAGGAACCGGCTACCAGCGGTGCGCAGCCCGTACGTCGGGGTGCTGGGTCGACGGTGCTGATCGTCGAGGATGATGCCAACTTTGCCGCTGTGCTGGTCGAAGAAGCCCAGGCTCACGGCTTTGCCAGCGTACATTGCCGGACGGGCTTGCAGGCGCTGGCACTGCTGCAACAAGAGCATTTCAGTGCTGTGGTGCTCGACATCCTGCTGCCGGATATCAGTGGCTGGCAGCTGTTCCGACGCCTACGCAGCCAGGCCTCTTATCGCCATGTTCCCGTGCATATCATTTCCTGCGTGCCGCAACCGGCCGACTGGAACGAGGACGGCACCCGCTACCTGGTCAAACCGATCAGCCAGGATGACCTGGCAGCCGTATTCGCGCGGTTGCAGCACGATAGCGATACGCCCCAACAGGCGTTGCTGCTGGTCGAGGATGTACCGGTGGAGCGCGAGCACTATCGCGAGTACTTGCAGCATTTGGGCTTTGCCGTACACGCCTGTGCCGACGGCAGTGAGGCGGTGGCCGCCTACCGCGAGCAGTCGTTCGCCGCGCTGGTGGTCGACCTGGATCTGCCTGATCAGGACGGCTTTGCGCTGCTCGAACAACTTGACCAGATCCGTCCGCTGGCCGGTCAGCGCATTGTCGTCAATACCGGCGTGGATGTAGGTCAGCGCCACCTGCAACTGCTGCGACGCTTCAGTGCAGTGGTCGTGCGCAAGCAGGGCGATGACCTGCAGCAACTGAGTCAGGCGGTGCAGGGCTTTCTCGAACGGGTGCCGGCGAGCACCTTGTCTGCGCCCGAGCCCCGGGCTCATCGCTTGCAGGGGCGGCGAGTGCTGTTGGTCGATGATGACATCCGTAATGTCTATGCCCTTAGCGCTCTGCTCGACGAAGCGGGGCTGCAGATCAGCACGGCCAAGGATGGCGCCGAGGCCATTGAGCGGTTTCTGCAGGGCGGTCACGACCTGATTTTGATGGACATGGCGATGCCGATCATGGACGGCTACACCGCCACCCGCCTGCTCAAGCAGGAGCATGGTTGTCAGATTCCGATCATCGCCCTGACCGCCCACGCGATGAAAGGGGACCGAGACAAGTGCCTGGCCTGTGGGGCGGACGACTACCTGGCCAAACCGGTTGGCCAGGATGAGCTGCTCGAGCGCCTGCTGCATTGGCTGGAGGTCGGCTCGGCCGGCTGAGCGGCGTTAACTGGTCTACGCTCTGCGGCAGGCTCGGGAAGAAGCCACTGCATTAATCAAGGAGTGCGTCATGGCGGTTGTACAGATGGTCAGTCAGGCTCGGCGGCAGGTGCTGCTGGTGGTAGATGATCGCCAGGAAAATCTTGAAGCGATGCAGGCCCTGCTCGATCAGGGCGACTGGCAGTTGCGCTGTGTGGCCTCCGGCGAGGCAGCGCTGCAGTGCCTGCTTGATGAGGACGTCGGGCTGGTGCTGCTGGATGTGCAAATGCCCCACATGGACGGTTTCGAGGTGGCGCGGCTGATGCGCGGTAACCCGCGCACGCGTTTTACACCGATCATCTTTGTGTCGGCCATCGCGCAAACCGAGGACGCGGTGCTCAAAGGCTATTCCACCGGTGCGGTGGATTTCATGCTCAAGCCTTTCGACACCCGTGTGCTGCGCCACAAGATCTGCTCGCTGCTCGAGCACGCACGCCATCGTCAGGAACTACGTGCCCTGACCGAGCAGCTGGAGCAAGCGCGGGCGTTCAGTACCTCGATTCTGGAACATGCTGGCGAAGGCATTCTGGTGGTGGGCGAGGACGGCGGTATCCAGTTCGCCAACCCGGCCATCGCACAGATGTTGCGTTACCCGGTGGAGGCGTTGCTCGGGCGCTCTCTGGTTGACTGTCTGCCGCCCGAAATGGGCGCTCAGGGCTGGCGCGAGTCGGCGTTTCACCAGCACTGGCGAGCACAGACGGTGTACCGCCTGCATGAAACCAGCCTGGTAACCTGCGACGGGCAGCATGTGCCGGTAGCGCTGTCCTGTGCGCCGCTGCCCAGCCCGCGTCAGGCGATGGTGTTGGTTATCCAGGACATGACAGTCGTGCATTGTCTGCATACCCAGCTCGAAGCGCTGGCGATTACCGATCCGCTCACCGGCTTGCTCAACCGCCGCGGCTTTCACCAAGCGCTGGCTAACGCCCTGGCCCGCACCGAACGTCAGGGCCAGCGTATGGCTGTGTTGTACCTGGACCTGGATGGCTTCAAGCGCATTAACGACTCATTGGGGCATGAGGCGGGCGACCAACTATTGCGCCAGGTGGGCGAGCAGTTGCGCGCGAGTCTGCGCCCGTACGATGTGCTGGCGCGCATTGGCGGTGATGAGTTCACCGCGTTGCTTGATGACCTGGATCATCCTGAAGACGCCGCGCGGGTTGCGGAAAAACTGATGGAGCACCTGGCCGTACGGCACAGCGTGGAGGGGCTTGATTTCACTGTCGGTGCCAGCGTCGGCATTGCCTGCTTTCCCGAATGCGGCAGGACCGTCGATGGTTTGCTGCGTGCCGCCGACATGGCCATGTATGAGGCCAAGCGTGCGGGGCGCCAGCAGTATCGTTTCTTCACCCAGGAGATGAATGGCCGTGCCCGCTCCCGTCTAATGCTCGAAGAGAGTTTGCGCTGTGCCATCGAGCAAGACGAGTTTCGCCTGGTGTTCCAGCCTCAGGTTTACCTGGATAGCGGCCGCTTACGCGGTTTCGAGGCGCTGTTGCGCTGGCAGCACAGCCAGGCCGGCGAAATCGGCCCGGGCGTGTTTATCCCGTTGCTTGAGGAAACCCGCCTGATCAACCGGCTGGGTGCCTGGATCTTTCGCAAGGGCGCCGAGCAATTGGCGTGCATGCAGCAGCAATTTGGCAGCGACATCATTCTCAGTCTGAACGTCAGCCCCGTGCAGTTCGCCATGCCCAACCTGGCCCAGTTACTGCGTGAAGCGCTCGAAGCCTATGGCTTGCAGCCTGCCCAACTGGAAGTGGAAATCACCGAAAGTGCATTGATGCAGGATATCGATGCAGCGCGCGAACAGCTCGGCCAGCTACGCCGGCTGGGGGTGCTGATTGCCATTGATGATTTCGGGACCGGCTATTCATCACTGGCCTACCTGCGGCATTTTGAGCTCGACACCCTGAAGATCGACCGCCTGTTCATTGCCAATATGCTCGACTCGCCGCGTGACGCGGCGGTTGTCAGCACCATCATCGACCTGGGCCGGCACTTGGGCTTGGAGGTGATCGCCGAGGGGGTGGAGACCCAGGCCCAGCGCGAATGGCTGGTGGCCCATCAGTGCGCGATCATGCAGGGCTTCCTGGTCGCCCCGGGGCTGCCCATCGAGCGTGCACTGGCGCTGCCCGCGCAACTGGACTGGAACGTGCTGACGGACGTGGGCTAACGGGCCATGCTTCAGCGCGGCGTTGATGCTGGGTAGCGAGCGTGCAGCTCGGCCAGTTCGGCGTCCTTGGCTTCCCAGAGCTCGTTAACCCACTGTTGGAAGGCCTGGCGATACTCGCTGTCCTGGTCGTAGTTGCGGCCAAGAAAGGTCGCCGGTATCGGCAAGGCTTGAAACCTCACCACTACCTCAGAGACCTCGCCGCTGAGCAGCGCCCAGAAGCCGGGGTTGCCTGCCGGATAGTGGATGGTGACGTTGACGATACGGTGCAACTGATCACCCATGGCATCGAGTACGAAGGCAATGCCCCCGGCCTTGGGCTTGAGCAGGTAGCGGTAGGGTGACTGCTGTTCGGCATGCTTGGCGTGGGTGAAACGCGTCCCCTCGAGAAAGTTGAAAATGCCCACCGAGGTGCCGCGAAAACGCGCGCAGGTGCGTTGGGTGGTTAGCAGGTCCTGGCCTTTCTTCTCCGGGTGGCGAGCCAGGTAGGCCTTGCTGTAGCGCTTCATGAACGGGAAGCCCAGGGCCCACCAGCACAGGCCAATCACGGGTACCCAGATCAGCTCCTGCTTGAGGAAGAATTTCAGCGGCCGCACGCGGCGGTTCATCAGGTACTGCAGCACCAGAATATCGACCCAGCTCTGGTGGTTACTGGTGACCAGGTAGCTGTGCTGGTAGTCCAGCGTGTCGAGCCCTTCGACATGCCAGCGCGTACGCCCCAGCCCCTTCATCCAGACTTTGTTGCAGCTGATCCAGCCCTCGTGAACCACGTTCATCACCGCCGCGCAGGCGCGCTGCGCCGCTGGGAAGGGCAGGCACACCTTGAGCAGCGTCACGGCGAACAACGGGCAGCACCAGAACAGCGTGTTGAGGGCCAACAGGCTGGCGCCGATAACGCCTCTCAGGGGCGCGGGCAGAACATGCAGCATGGTGGCTGTTGCCTCCGAAACAGGGCGCCAGCGCTCGACCGTCACACCGGGGTAGCAGTCGAACGCACAAGGGCGCAGCTCATCAGGGACCTGCTCCGGGCAGGTCGGTCGGCGCACAGGTTAGCGGTTGTGCAACGAACTGCAAGCCCCGCTTAACCCTGATGATCGCGGCCAATCGGCGCCTATTGCCCCATTACTGTGCTGTTGTTGCGGGTGGATTGGCCGCCTGAATGGCAGTCAGGGCGATGGTGTAGACAATGTCATCGACCAGAGCGCCGCGCGACAGGTCGTTCACCGGTTTGCGTAGGCCCTGCAGCATCGGCCCCACACTGACGCAGTCGGCACTGCGCTGCACCGCCTTGTAGGTGGTGTTGCCGGTATTCAGGTCGGGGAACACGAATACGGTGGCGCGCCCGGCCACCGGGCTGCCTGGCGCCTTCTGCTGGCCGACGCTATCGATGGCCGCGGCATCGTATTGCAGCGGGCCGTCCAACAGCAGCGTGGGCGCCAGGGCGCGGGCCAGGCGCGTGGCTTCGCGAACCTTCTCCACTTCTTCGCCGCTGCCCGAGTCTCCGGTGGAATAGCTGAGCATGGCGACCCGCGGTTCGATGCCGAAGGCCTGGGCCGAGGCAGCGCTCTGCAGGGCGATTTCTGCCAGCTCTGCAGCGCTGGGGTCGGGGTTGACCGCGCAGTCGCCGTAGACCACCACCTGGTCCGGCAGCAGCATGAAGAACACCGACGACACCAGGTTGTAGCCGGGCGCAGTCTTGATCAATTGCAGCGCCGGGCGAATGGTGTTGGCGGTGGTGTGGATGGCCCCGGAGACCAGGCCGTCGACCTCATCCAGGGCCAGCATCATGGTGCCCAGAACCACGGTGTCTTCGAGCTGGGCCAGGGCCACGGGCCCATTCAGCCCCTTGCCCTTGCG
This sequence comes from Gammaproteobacteria bacterium, assembly GCA_018826895.1. Lineage (GTDB taxonomy): Bacteria > Pseudomonadota > Gammaproteobacteria > Pseudomonadales > Pseudomonadaceae > Aquipseudomonas. The sequence continues at coordinate 19,676 of JAHJYA010000108.1, read as the reverse complement.
CAGGGCGACCATGGGCTCGACATAGCGCGAGCGGATCAGGTCCGGGTCGAGAATTTCCAGGCCTGGCGGCAGCTCGATGCCCTGGGCCTTGGCCACGGCGAGCACCGCTTCGGGCTTGGCCAGCAGTACGCAGCGGGCGATCCCGCGGGCCTGGCAGATAGCGGCCGCCTGCACGGTGCGTGGCTCGCTGCCTTCGGGCAGGACGATGCGCTTGTTCGCCGCCTTGGCGCGTTGCACCAGTTGGTAGCGGAACGCTGGCGGCGACAGGTGCAGCTCGCGCGGTGTGTCGCAGCGGGCGCTCAGCCAGTCGTGATCGAGGTGTCCAGCCACATGGTCGGCCACCTTGAATGCGCGCTCGGTGTCGTCGACCGGGATTTCCTTGTTCAGCCGGTTCAGGTGGGTGGCGGTGTCGTAGGAGCCGGTGGCCACGGTCATCACTGGCAGGCCGGTCTGCAGGGCGCCACGGCACAGTTCCATGATGCGCGGGTCTGGCAGGAAATCGCTGCACAGCAGCAGACCGGCCAGTGGCGTGCCGTTCATCGCCGCGAGGCTGGCAGCGAGGATGATGTCGTCACGGTCGCCGGGGGTGACCACCAGGGTTCCGGGCTTGAGCAACTGTACGGTGTTGGCCACGGCACGGGCGCAGAGGACGATCTTGAGCATGCGCCGCTGGTCGTAGTCGCCCGCATTGAGCACCCGCGCGCCGAGCAGGTCGGCAATGTCGCGGGTGCGCGGGGCATTCAGTTCTTCCAGCCAGGGGATGCAGCCAAGCAGGCGAAAGTCGTCCCGCCGCAGCAGTGGCGAGTGTTCGCGCAGGCGCGCCGCGAAGGCCTCGGTGCCGTCTTCACTGCGCACCTTGTTGAGGATCACGCCGAGCACCTTGGGATCTTTCGGTCCGCCGAACAGCTGAGCCTGAATATCCACTCGATCGGCCAGTTCGTTGAGGCTTTCCTGTTCGGGCGCAGAGACCAGAATCACGTCAGCATCCAGACTCTTGGCCAGGTGCACGTTGACCCGCGCGGCGTAGCTGGCCTGGCGCGTTGGTACCATGCCTTCGACGATGACCACGTCTTTGTCGCGGGCGGCTTCCTGGTACTGGCTGATGATTTCTTCGAGCAGCGCATCCAGGTCACCGTCGCCCAGCAGACGCTCGACATGGGGCAGAGCCAGGGGGCGCGGCGAATGCAGGTCATGAGTACGGGCGATCAGCTCACTGGAGCGCTCGGGGCCGAGGTCGCCAGGGTGCGGCTGGGCGATCGGCTTGAGGAAACCAACCTTGAGCCCGGCGCGCTGCAGGGCGCCGACCATGCCCAGACTGATGGACGTGAGGCCGACGCCGAAGCCGGTGGGCGCGATGAAGAACGTGTGCATGGGACTTCCTTATGATCAGGCCGAGAGCAGGGCGAGGGTGTCGAGGGCAATCTGGCGTTCTTCATTGGTCGGGACCACCAGCACGCGTGGTGAGCCGGGGGCGTGAATCGGCCCACTGGCGCCACCACGGGTGCGCTGGTTAGCAGGCTCGTCGAGGGCCAGACCGAGCAGCTTGAGGTGGGCCACGGTGGTGGCGCGGATCAGCGGTGAGTGCTCACCAATCCCGCCGGTAAAGATCAGACCATCTAGCTGCGGCAGCGCGCAGGCCATGGCTGCGAGGGATTTGGCCAGGCGGTAGCAGAACACCTCAATGGCCAGGGTGGCGCCGCTATGCCCATCAGCCCGCGCTTGCTCCAGGGTGCGCATGTCATTGGACAGCCCGGAGAGGCCGAGCAAGCCGCTTTCCTGATTGAGCATGGCGTCGATACGCGCCAGGCTCCAGCCGAGGGTGCGGGACAAGTGGCCATGCAGGTTGGGATCGACGTCGCCACTGCGAGTGCCCATCACCAGCCCTTCGAGCGGGGTCAGGCCCATGCTGGTGTCGCGGCTCTGGCCGTTGACTACCGCGCAGGTCGAGCAGCCATTACCCAGGTGGGCGATCAGCCAACTGCTGTGTTCAGCGGCCAGCCCGGCCAGTTGCGCGGCCTGCTGGCTGACATAGCGATGGCTGGTGCCGTGGAAGCCGTAGCGTCGCACGCCATGCTCGCGGTACAGCGATTCCGGCAAGGCGTAGCGGTAGGCGTGTTCGGGAAGGGTCTGATGAAAGGCAGTGTCGAATACCGCCACCTGCGGCAACTGCGGGTACACCGCCAATGCGGCTTCGATGCCCTGCAGGCTGGCCGGGTTGTGCAACGGTGCCAGCGGCGCAATGGCGCGGATCGAGGCGATCACCTCAGCGTCCAGGCGGCAGGCCTGGGTAAAGTGTTCACCGCCATGCACCACACGGTGGCCGATGCCCAGCAAGCTGCCTGCGCTGGCTGCCTGAACCCGCGGCAGCAGGGCCGCGAGGGCGGCGCGATGATCGCCGCCATGCAGCGCTTCACTGTGTTGCTGGCCGTCCTGTTGCCAGTGCAGCACCGCCGTCGGGCTGCCCAGGCGTTCAGCCAGGCCGCTGAGAATGAATGGGCCGGGTTGGGCGGCGACCAGGGCAAACTTGATCGATGAACTCCCACAGTTGATCACCAGAATCGTGCGTGCAGGCATTAGGGCTCCTTAGTGGATAACGTGCTGTCCTGCGCGCACCAGCCGCAGGTGAATGGGCGACCGCGCGCAGCCTGGCGTCGGCCGGGGTCGAGAACCCAGGTGCGGTTCTGCCAGGGTGGCTGGTGACGCAGGTGTTGGGTGTGGCCACAGGACAAGATTGCCACCCAGTGGCCCTCTTCGTCCTGACGGAAGTCAAGCAGGCGCACAGTTGCAGCTGTGTCTGGCGTAGGCCGTCCGTCTGCGTCAGGTTCGCTTTCGGGCGCACCCTTGGTTAAACTGGCCAACTCATTATTTTCGAGCAAAAGGTCCTGCCCCATGCTGATCGCCGCCAATAAGGCCGTCTCCATCGACTATACCCTGACCAACGATGCCGGTGAGGTGATCGATAGTTCCGCTGGCGGTGCGCCGCTGGTTTACCTGCAAGGCGCCGGCAACATCATCGGCGGCCTGGAAAAAGCCCTGCTCGGCAAGCAGGCGGGTGACGAGTTGGATGTTTCTGTCGAGCCGGAAGAAGCTTACGGCGAATACAGCGCCGAGCTGGTCGCGACTCTCAATCGTTCGATGTTCGAAGGTGTCGACGAGCTGGAAGTGGGCATGCAGTTCCACGCCTCCGGCCCGGACGGCAGCATGCAGATCGTCACCATTCGTGACCTGGACGGCGACGACGTGATCGTCGACGGCAACCACCCGCTGGCCGGTCAGCGTCTGAACTTCAAGGTCAAGGTCGTCGATGTACGTGACGCCAGCGCCGAAGAAATCGCCCATGGCCACATCCATGGCGAAGGCGGTCACCACCATTGATTCAGTGACGCTATGCCACGCTCGCAAGACGACTTATGGTCGTCGCAACTGCGCAGCCGGCTGCTAGTATGACGTAAGCGAAAGGCGCCTTTGATAGGCGCCTTTTTTGTCCGTCGCGTCGAGAGCTGCTGTTTTCCAAGGAGTTTCATCATGAGTGCCTTTCACGACCTCAATCTGCGTGCGCTGGATGGCCAGGATCTGCCTCTCGCACCCTTCAAGGGGCAGGTGTTGCTGGTGGTCAACGTGGCGTCCAAGTGCGGTCTGACGCCCCAGTATGCCGGTCTGGAAAAGCTCCACCAGCAATACCGTGACCAGGGTTTCAGCGTACTCGGCCTGCCGTGCAACCAGTTCGCTGGCCAGGAGCCGGACAGCGAGGAGGCAATCCAGGCCTTCTGCAGCCTCAATTACGGGGTCAGCTTCCCGTTGAGCAGCAAGCTGGAGGTCAACGGCCCCGGGCGTCATCCGCTGTATCGCCTGCTGGCAGGCGAGGGCGCGGAGTTTCCTGGCGACATCACCTGGAACTTCGAAAAGTTTCTCGTCGGTCAGGACGGGCGAGTGCTGGCGCGTTTCTCGCCGCGCACTACTCCGGAAGACCCGGCGCTGATCCAGGCCATCGAAAAAGCCCTCGGCTGAGTTAAACAGAGCGCCGTTCGCCTGCACCTTGCGGGCGAATCCAGGCACCTGTGTCATGGATGGCTGTCGCCAGTCGAGCTTCTGTCCGTCGATCACTGCTATCAATAGTGCTGGGCGCAGCCAGTGCTGCGGCCCTATCCTCTCGCGTCATGAACGGCGATCCCCTGCCTATTATGTGCTGATCACAGCCGGCCTTCGCGGCCGCCTGGTTGCGTGCACATGCCCCATCGACGAGACGACCGGCCTGCTGGCTGGCGAGAGGACTGATGATGACTGACCCGGTAAAAGCCCTGTTCCAGCCGTTCAACCTGGGCACCTTGAGCCTGCCAACCCGTGTGGTGATGGCGCCTATGACGCGTTCGTTCTCGCCCGGTGGTGTGCCCAATGCCAAGGTCGTTGAGTACTACCGCCGCCGCGCAGCAGCAGGCGTTGGCCTGATCGTCAGCGAAGGCACCACCGTGGGCCACAAAGCGGCCAATGGTTACCCGAATGTGCCGCGTTTTTACGGTGACGACGCCCTGGCTGGCTGGAAGCAAGTGGTCGATGCGGTGCACGCCGCAGGCGGCAAGATCGTTCCGCAGCTGTGGCACGTGGGCAATGTGCGCAAACTGGGCACCGAACCGGATGCCAGCGTGCCTGGCTACGGCCCGTGCGAAAAGCTCAAGGATGGTCAGGTGGTGGTGCACGGCATGAGCAAAGCCGACATCGACGAGGTCATCGCTGCATTCGCCCAGGCGGCCAAGGATGCCCAGGCCATCGGTATGGACGGCGTGGAAATCCACGGCGCCCACGGCTACCTGGTCGACCAGTTTTTCTGGGCCGGCAGCAACCAGCGCACGGACGAATACGGCGGCGACCTGGCCCAGCGCTCACGCTTCGCCATCGAGCTGGTGCAGGCCGTGCGGGCTGCGGTTGGCCCGGACTTCCCGGTCATCTTGCGCTTTTCCCAGTGGAAGCAGCAGGACTACAGCGCCCGCCTGGTGGAAACCCCGGAAGCCCTGGGCGCTTTCCTTAAGCCGCTTGCCGATGCCGGGGTGGATATTTTCCATTGCTCCACGCGGCGTTTCTGGGAGCCGGAGTTCGAGGGTTCGGACCTTAACCTGGCTGGCTGGACGCGCAAACTGACCGGCAAACCGACCATCACCGTGGGCAGTGTTGGCCTGGATGGCGAGTTCCTGCAGTTTATGGTCAACACCGACAAGGTGGCTGAGCCGGCAAGCCTGGAGAACCTGCTGGAGCGCTTGAACCGTGAGGAGTTCGACCTGGTGGCAGTCGGTCGCGCGCTGCTGGTCGACCCGGATTGGGCGGTCAAGGTACGCGATGGCCGCGAGCAGGACATCAAGCCCTTCAGTCGCGAAGCTTTGATGACTCTGGTGTAAGTCTGCCCGGCGCATCGTCCCTGATGCGCCAGCCCCGTCAGGGGCGAATCTCGATCAGCGTGCCATCCTTGACCAGCGACCAGACTTCGCGCATGTCGGCGTTCTTCATGGCGATGCAGCCTTCGGTCCAGTCCAGGGTGTGGAAGAACCACTCGGGGTATTCCTCGTCCACCGGGGTGCCGTGAATCATGATCATGCCGCCCGGCGGTACGCCTTCGGCCTTGGCCCGCGCCTGATCGCGGGCGTTGGGGTAGGAGATATGCAGCGACAGCTGATAGTTGTCGCTCGGTTTGCGCCAGTCGATCCAGTAATAGCCTTCCGGGGTGCGCAGGTCGCCCTCGCGCTGTTTGGCGCCGGTGGGCTGTTTGCCCAGCGAGACCCGGTAGGATTTAACCGGCTGGTCGGCGTGGATCAGGTGCAGCACGCGCTCGGACTTGATCACCAGGACCTTGTCGATCGGCGGGGTGGTCGGGCTACTGGCGATAGCTACCGGGGTCAGGGTGAGGCAGAGCAGGGCAAGCAGCCAGCGCATTGACGCGATTCCGATCAGAGGGGGACGTTGCTGTGGGCGCGCAGCGCAGCCAGCGGTTCGTTGCGCACGGGGTAGTGCTGGTGTGGGCGGTCGGCAAAGTAGCATTCCAGGGTTCGGCCGATAGTGGGGAAGGCCAGCTCGCGCCAGGGAATTTCATGCTCCTCGAACAGGCGCACCTCCAGGCTCTCTTCCCCCGCGGCGAAATCCAGGTCGACCAGCTCGGCGCGAAAGATCATGTACACCTGGTTGATGTGCGGCAGGTCGAAGAGCGTGTACAGGCTCAGCGCCTGCACTCGTGCGCAGGCTTCCTCGTGGGTTTCACGGGCGGCGGCCTGTTCGATGGTCTCGCCGTTTTCCATAAAGCCGGCGGGCAGGGTCCAGTAGCCTCGGCGCGGCTCAATGGCGCGGCGGCACAGCAGTACCTGATCACGCCATACCGGTAAGCAGCCGGCGACGATGCGTGGGTTCTCGTAGTGGATGGTCGCGCATTGGTTGCAGACATGACGCAGCCGGTTGTCTCCCTTGGGGATCGACTGGCTGACGGGGCTGCCGCACTGGCTGCAGAATTTCATCGAGGGTCCTCTTTGCTGGTCGCTATCTTGGCGTGCGCCGGGCTGCTCGGCAAGCGCTGTGGGTGGGTCTAGAGGTAGCGTGGGGCTTGGGTGTCGCGCTGCTTTCATGCCATCATCCGGGGCAGAAAAAAAGCGAGAACGATCATGCTCGATGAGCTGCTCCACCGCGTGCGCGGTTACAGCCCACGGCTGCTGGGGACCGACGGGAATTTTCCCGAAGCGGCGGTGCTGGTGCCGATCACGCGCAGCGATGCACCCGAGGTGGTGCTTACCCTGCGGGCCAGCGGGTTGTCGACCCACGGTGGTGAGGTTGCCTTTCCCGGTGGTCGGCGCGACCCGGAAGATCCGGACCTGATCCGCACCGCCTTGCGCGAAGCCGAGGAGGAAATCGGTCTGCCGCCGGGGCTGGTCGAGGTGGTCGGGCCGTTGAGTACGCTGGTGTCGCGCCATGGTATCCAGGTCACGCCCTATGTTGGCCTGGTTCCGGATTTTGTCGAGTACCAACCGAACGACGGCGAAATTGCCGCGGTGTTTTCCGTACCGCTGGCGTTCTTCTGCGAAGACGTGCGCGAAACCACCCACCGTATCGATTACCAGGGCCACAGTTGGTATGTGCCCAGCTATCGCTACGGCGACTATAAAATCTGGGGGCTGACGGCGATCATGCTGGTCGAGTTGGTCAACTTGGTCTACGACGCCGGCATCGAGCTGCATCGCCCGCCTGCGCATTTCATTACGCTGAGCTGAGCCGAGGAAGCATCCATGAAGTATCGCCTGGGACAATCGCAGGTCGACACCCATCCCGACAGCTGGGTCGCGCCCAACGCCACCCTGGTGGGCAAGGTGCGCCTCGAGGCCGGCGCCAGTGTCTGGTTCAACGCCGTGCTGCGTGGCGACAACGAGCTGATCCATATCGGCGAGCACAGCAATGTGCAGGACGGCAGCGTCATGCACACCGACATGGGTTACCCGCTGACCCTCGGCAAGGGCGTTACCGTGGGCCACAACGCGATGCTGCACGGCTGCAGCGTCGGTGATTACAGCTTGATCGGCATCAACGCCGTGGTGCTCAACGGCGCGAAAATCGGCAAGTACTGCATCATCGGTGCTAACACCCTGATCGCCGAAGGCAAGGAAATACCCGATGGCTCGCTGGTGGTCGGCTCGCCCGGCAAGGTCGTGCGCGAACTTACTGAGGCGCAGCGCAAGATGCTCGAAGCCAGTGCCGCGCACTACGTACACAACGCCGAGCGCTATGCCCGCGAACTGCAGGAGCAGGACGAGGCATGAGCGACGAACGCCCGGTAGCCTCGCCCTGCGTGCATGTCTGCGCGCTGGATGAGGACGACATCTGTATCGGTTGCCAGCGCAACGTGGCGGAAATTACCCGCTGGGGGCGTATGGACAACCCCGAGCGGCGTGAGGTGTTGCAGCGCTGCCACCAGCGTGCCGAAGCCAAGGGCATCCTCTTGTGAGTGCTGTGCGCTGTCCCATTCGTTTGACTGATTCCTGGGCCTAGTCGGCCCATCTTTTACTGCCCATCAAGGAACCTGTGTATGCCCCGTATCGGAACCCCGCTGTCGCCGAGCGCGACCCGTGTATTGCTCTGTGGCTCTGGCGAGCTGGGTAAGGAAGTGGTGATCGAGCTGCAGCGCCTCGGCGTTGAAGTGATCGCCGTGGACCGTTACGCCAACGCGCCGGCTATGCAAGTGGCGCATCGCAGTCACGTGATCAACATGCTCGACGGCGCCGCCCTGCGCGCGGTGATCGAGCTGGAAAAACCACACTACATCGTGCCGGAAATCGAAGCCATCGCCACCGCCACCCTGGTCGAGCTGGAGAATGAAGGCTACACCGTGATCCCCAGTGCTCGCGCGGCCCAGCTGACCATGAACCGTGAAGGCATTCGCCGCCTGGCGGCTGAAGAGCTCGGCCTGCCGACCTCACCGTACCGCTTCGCTGATTCGTTCGAGGAGTGCCAGGCGGCCGTGGAGGCCATCGGCTATCCGTGCCTGATCAAACCGATCATGAGCTCTTCGGGCAAGGGCCAGTCGGTGCTCAAGAGCGCTGCCGACCTGCAGCCAGCCTGGGATTACGCCCAGGCCGGTGGTCGCGCGGGTAAGGGTCGGGTGATTGTTGAAGGCTTTATCGATTTCGATTACGAGATTGCCTTGCTGACCGTGCGCCATGCCGGCGGTACCACTTTCTGCGCGCCGGTCGGCCATCGCCAGGTCAAGGGCGACTACCAGGAGTCCTGGCAGCCGCAACCAATGAGCCCCAAGGCCCAGGCCGAAGCCGAGCGCATTGCTCTGGCCGTGACCGGTTCTCTGGGTGGTCGTGGTCTGTTTGGCGTCGAGCTGTTCGTCAAGGGCGACCAGGTGTGGTTCTGCGAGATTTCGCCACGCCCCCATGACACCGGTCTGGTGACCCTGATTTCTCAGGACCTTTCCGAGTTCGCCCTGCATGCCCGCGCTATTCTCGGTCTGCCGATTCCGGTGATCCGCCAGCACGGCCCATCGGCCTCAGCCGTAGTGCTGGTCGAGGGTGAGTCGCAGCAAGTGAGCTTCGGCAACCTCAGTGCGGCGCTGGCCGAGCCGGATACGGCGCTGCGTCTGTTCGGCAAGCCCGAGGTCAGTGGTCAGCGACGCATGGGTGTGGCCTTGGCGCGGGACACTTCGCTGGAGACCGCACGGGCCAAGGCAACCCGCGCGGCGCAGGCGGTCAACGTCGAGCTGTGAGCCGCTGGCGCGCGGCACGCTGGTGGGCGCTGACCCTGCCATTGCTGCCCGTGCTTATCCCGCTGGCACGGGTCACTCGCCGGCAGGCCTTGCGTCTGCCGGCGGCTGCCGGAGCCCGAGAGGGCGCCGTGGGTACCGAGCATCCAGGCATGCCTTTGCGCGTGCTGCTAGTGGGCGAGTCGCCCGTCGTCGGTGTGGGTGTCGAACAGCTGGATGACGCGCTGGCGGCGCAGTTGGCGCGCGCGTTGGCTGAGCGTCTGCAGCGTCCGGTGCTGTGGCAGCTTTACGGAGAGAACGGCCTGACTGCCGGCCAAGCCGTCAGTCGCCTGTTACCTGAAGTGCAGGGCATCGCCGCGGATTGGGTGGTGCTGGTCTTCGGGGTTAACGACACCACGCAACTGACTTCTATTGCCGCATGGCGTCAGGCGTTGCTTTGCCTGTGTCGGGCGCTGGGGAAGAGTGGGCAGCGTGTGGCGCTGACGGCGGTGCCGCCGCTGCAGCATTTTCGCGCGTTGCCATGGCTGTTGCGGCGGGTGTTGGGTGCCAGGGCTCGCCTGCTCGATGCTGTAGCGCGTGAGGTCGCGTTCAGCGAGGCGGTACAGCATCTGGCCCTGGCGTTGCCGTTTCAGGGTGATTACCTGGCGCTCGACGGCTTTCATCCGTCGGCAGCGGGTTATCGGGTCTGGGCCCAGGGGCTGGCGGCGCAGCTGGAGGACTGAGCGGCTGCTTAGTCCTGTTGCCCGTCTGGCTCGTCACTGCTGAGTTTGTCGGTGGCTTTCCAGGCGCGCACGCTTTTTACCCGGTTATCCGATGACTGCAGAATCTCCAGGCGATAGCCGCCGATCTTCAAGCACACCGCACTTTCCGGAATGCTCTCCATGGCTTCGGTGATCAGGCCGTTGAGGGTCTTGGGGCCGTCGATTGGCAGGTGCCAGCCAAGCGCCTTGTTGATCTCGCGAATATAGGCCGCGCCGTCGATGACCTGGGTGCCGTCTTCCTGGGGGTGGATGTCGGGGCTGCGCAGGGTGTCCTGATTATTGAAGTCGCCGACGATCTCTTCGAGGATATCTTCCAGGGTGACGATGCCAATCACGTCACCGTATTCGTCGACCACAATGCCGATGCGCCGCTTCTGCTTCTGGAAGTTGAACAGCTGGGTCGACAGCGGTGTGCTTTCCGGGACGAAGTAGGGCTCGCTGCAGGTCGCCAGCAACGACTCCTTGGTCAACTGATCGTGAGTCAGCAGCCGGGCCAGCTGACGCATGTGCACGATGCCCTTGATCTGGTTGATGTCCTGTTCGAACACCGGCAGACGGGTGTGGGTCGTGGTGCGCAGTTGGTCGATGATGGTCGTCAGGTCGTCCTGCAGGTTGATGCCGATGACCTCGTTGCGCGGGATCATGATGTCGTTGACCGTGACCCGCTCCAGGTCGAGGATGCCCAGCAGCATGCTCTGGCGGTTCTTCGGCAGCTCATGGCCAGACTCACGCACCACGCTGCGCAGCTCTTCTGTGGTCAGCGCGTCATTGCTTTTGCTTGCCGGATCTACCCCGAGCAGGCGCAGCAGACCGTTGCTGATCCAGCCGAGGGAAATCACCAGCGGGTAGAACAGCTTGAGTAGCACCTGCAGCGGCAGGCTGGCCGGGTAGGCGACTTTCTCCGGGTGCAGGGCGGCCAGGGTCTTGGGGGTGATTTCACCGAAGATCAGCAGGGCGATGGTCAGGCCCAGGGTGGCGATGGCGATTCCGGCCTCGCCATATAGCTTGATCGCCAGAACGGTGGCGATCGAGGAAGCGAGAATGTTGACGAAGTTGTTGCCGATCAGAATGGTGCCCAGCAACCGGTCTGGGCGGCTGAGCAGGGCGCTGACGCGCTTGGCGCCGCGGTGTCCTTCCTTGGCCATGTGGCGCAGGCGGTAGCGATTGAGGCTGAGAATGCCAGTCTCGGAGCTGGAAAAGAATGCCGAGCAGGCCAGCAGAAAGACCAGCAGGCCGATCAGAAAGCCAGGGTGTGCGTTGTCCACGAAAATGCCTTTGGGCTTGATTAGATGTGCAGGATGAATTCACGGACCAGCTTGCTGCCGAAGTAGGCCAGCATCAGCAGGCAGAAGCCTGCCAGGGTCCAGCGAATCGCTTTGTGGCCACGCCAGCCGAGTTGGTGGCGGCCCCAGAGCAGCACCGCGAACACCACCCAGGCAAAGCACGAGAGGATGGTCTTGTGCACCAGATGCTGGGCGAACAGATCGTCGATAAACAACGCGCCGGAGAGCAGCGACAGCGAGAGCAGCGCCCAACCTGCCCAGAGAAAACCGAACAGCAGGCTTTCCATGGTTTGCAGGGGAGGAAAGTTGCGAATCAGCCCGGAGGGGTGCTTGTGTTTGAGTTGGTGATCCTGCAAAAGCAGTAACAACGCCTGAAACACCGCAATGGTCAGCATGCCGTAGGCCATGATCGACAGCAGGATGTGCGCCAGAATGCCCGGCTCTTCATCCAGTGGCTGGAGCGTGCCTGATGGCATGAACTGGGCCAGCAGTACGGTCAGTGCGCCCAGTGGGAAGAGCGGCAGCAGCAGGTTGTCCACTGGCAGATTGCGGCAGGCCAGCAGGATCAGGGCGATGACGGCAAAGGCGATCAGGCTGGCGGCATTGAAAAAGTCCAGGGTCATACCGGCGCTATTGAGCATCTGCATATAAAGGCTGGCGCCATGCAGCAGCAGGGCGAGCACGCCGAGGATGGCCAATAGGCGTTTGTCGGGTGTGCTGCGACGGATCAGGTGGCGGCCCTGGTAGGCGGTGGCGCCGAAATACAGGCAGGCAGCCGCGAGGCTGGGGAACAAAGGGTGCATAAATCCTGGAGAGGCGAGCCCGAAAGGCCTGAGTGTGGCATAGCTGCCGAATTGACGAAAGACTGCTGGCTGTGTCGGTGGGGCGGGCAGTTGGTTATAATCTGCGGCTTGCTGCATGACCACCGCCTCGGCCGTCGGCCTGAAAGGAACCTGCATGTTCGAAAATCTGACAGACCGTCTCTCGCAGAGCCTACGAAACGTCACTGGCAAGGCCAAGCTGACCGAAGACAATATCAAGGACACGCTGCGCGAAGTGCGCATGGCGCTGCTCGAAGCAGACGTCGCGCTGCCGGTGGTCAAGGACTTCGTCAATAAGGTCCGGGATCGTGCGGTCGGCACCGAAGTGTCGCGCAGCCTGACCCCTGGCCAGGCCTTCGTGAAGATCGTCCAGGCCGAGCTGGAAGGCCTGATGGGTGCGGCCAACGAAGACCTCGCACTGAATGTCACGCCGCCGGCCGTGGTGCTGATGGCCGGCCTGCAGGGGGCGGGCAAGACCACCACCGTGGGCAAGCTGGCGCGCTTCCTCAAAGAGCGCAAGAAGAAGACCGTAATGGTGGTCTCGGCTGACGTTTACCGGCCTGCTGCGATCAAGCAGCTGGAAACCCTGGCTGCTGAAGTCGGTGTCACCTTCTTCCCCTCCGATATCAGCCAAAAGCCGATCGCGATCGCGGAAGCGGCAATCCGTGAAGCCAAACTCAAGTTCATTGATGTGGTACTGGTGGATACCGCCGGTCGCCTGGCCATCAATGCCGAGATGATGGCCGAGATCCAGGCGCTGCATGCCGCGGTCAAGCCGGCGGAAACCCTGTTCGTGGTCGACGCCATGACCGGCCAGGATGCGGCCAATACGGCCAAGGCGTTCAACGACGCGTTGCCGCTGACCGGCGTAGTGCTGACCAAGGTCGATGGTGATGCGCGCGGTGGTGCGGCCCTGTCGGTTCGCCATATCACCGGCAAGCCGATCAAGTTTATCGGTATGGGCGAGAAGAGCGACGCGCTCGAACCCTTCCACCCGGACCGTATCGCTTCGCGCATCCTTGGTATGGGTGACGTGCTCAGCCTGATCGAACAGGCCGAGCAGACCCTGGATCGGGATAAGGCGCAGAAGCTCACCAATAAGCTGAAGAAAGGCAAGGGCTTCGACCTTGAAGACTTCCGCGATCAGCTGATCCAGATGAAAAGCATGGGCGGCCTCGGTGGCCTGATGGACAAGCTGCCGCAGATGGGCGGCGTCAATCTGGCCCAAATGGGCGGTGCCCAGGGCGCGGCCGAGAAGCAGTTCAAGCAGATGGAAGCGATCATCAACTCCATGACCCCGGCTGAGCGCCGTGATCCAGAGCTGATCAGCGGTTCGCGCAAGCGCCGCATTGCCATGGGTTCTGGTACCCAGGTGCAGGACATCGGGCGGCTGATCAAGCAGCACAAACAGATGCAGAAGATGATGAAGAAATTCACCGCCAAGGGCGGCATGGCCAAGATGATGCGCGGTATGGGCGGCATGCTGCCCGGCGGTCTTGGCGGTTTGCCCAAGCGTTGATGTCAAACCGGCGCATGCTGCGCCGGGTCCCACCTATCCGGCTGGTCGAAAAAGACATTTGCAAATGTCCGGATAATCCTTAGAATATGCGGCCTTTCGGGCCTAGTGCCCTATGCGTGCATTTCAGTTTTGCAGCACCGACTACAGGAACGAAGTTTAATGGTAACCATCCGTCTTGCCCGTGGCGGCTCTAAAAAGCGCCCCTTTTACCACCTGACCGTGACCAACAGCCGCAATGCGCGCGATGGTCGCTTCGTCGAGCGTATCGGTTTCTTCAATCCGGTTGCTACCGGCGCAGAAATCAAGCTGTCCGTTGACCAGGAACGTGCCACTTACTGGCTCGCTCAAGGTGCACAGCCGTCTGAGCGCGTTGCTCAGCTGCTCAAGGAAGCTGCTAAGGCTGCTGCCTAAGCATCCTTATGAGCATGTCGCCAGCTCCCGCCGAAGACCTCGTCGTACTCGGCAAGATTGTTTCGGTGCATGGCATAAAAGGGGATGTGAAGGTGTATTCCTTTACCGATCCTTTGACCAGCGTGCTCGATTATCCTCGCTGGACGCTTCGGCGTGACCACGAGGTAAAGCAGGTTGAATTAGCCAGTGGACGCTTGCAAGGCAAGGTTCTGGTAGCAAAGCTCAAGGGGCTTGATGATCGTGAAGTGGCGCGTACCTACGCCGGCTTCGAGATCTGTGTTCCGCGCAGCCAGCTGCCTGATCTGAGCGATGGCGAGTTTTACTGGTATCAGCTGGAAGGTCTCAAGGTCATTGATCAGGCAGGGCAATTGCTCGGCACGGTCGATCATCTGTTCGAGACTGGTGCCAACGATGTAATGGTGGTCAAGCCCTGTGCGGGCAGTCTGGATGATCGTGAACGCCTGTTGCCCTATACCGGGCAATGTGTGCTGTCGATTGACCTGGCCGCTGGCGAGATGCAGGTCGACTGGGATGCGGACTTCTAAGCCTGATGCCGAATCTGCGCGTAGACGTCATCACGCTGTTCCCGGAAATGTTTGCTGCCATTAGTGAGTACGGCATCACCAGCCGTGCGGTGAAACAGGGGTTGTTGCAATTGACCTGCTGGAACCCGCGCAGCTACACCACTGATCGTCATCATACGGTCGATGATCGCCCCTTCGGTGGCGGCCCCGGCATGGTGATGAAGATCAAGCCGCTTGAGGATGCTTTGCTCAATGCCAAGCAGGCCACTAGCGGAGCCGCGAAGGTGATTTATCTGTCGCCGCAAGGTCGCCCGCTGACGCAGGCGGCAGTACGCGAGCTGGCGAACGAGGATGCGTTGATCCTGATCGCCGGCCGCTACGAAGGCATCGACGAGCGCTTTATTGAGGCGCATGTCGATGAGGAATGGTCGATCGGGGATTACGTCCTGTCTGGCGGTGAGCTGCCGGCCATGGTGCTGATCGATGCGGTAACGCGCCTTTTGCCTGGTGCATTGGGTCATGCAGACTCGGCCGAGGAAGACTCCTTTACGGACGGCTTGCTCGACTGCCCGCACTACACCCGCCCGGAGGTGTATGCGGATAAACGTGTTCCCGAGGTGCTGCTCAGCGGTAACCACGAACACATCCGGCGCTGGCGTTTGCAGCAGTCCCTTGGTCGGACCTACGAACGACGCGTCGATCTTCTGGAAAGCCGCTCGCTTTCTGGAGAAGAGAAGAAGCTGCTGGAGGAATACATCCGCCAGCGGGACGATAGTTAACGTATCGATGGCAGGCCTGATTGCCTGTCTTAGGAGCGCAGCATGACCAACAAGATCATTCAGCAGATCGAAGCTGAGCAGATGAGCAAAGAGATCCCGACTTTCGCACCGGGCGACACCATCGTCGTTCAGGTTAAAGTGAAGGAAGGCGACCGTCAGCGTCTGCAGGCTTTCGAGGGCGTAGTAATCGCCAAGCGTAACCGCGGCCTGAACAGCGCATTCACCGTTCGCAAAATCTCCAACGGTGTTGGCGTAGAGCGTACTTTCCAGACCTACAGCCCGCTGGTCGACAGCCTGGCTGTGAAGCGTCGCGGTGACGTTCGTAAAGCCAAGCTGTACTACCTGCGCGACCTGTCCGGCAAGGCAGCACGCATCAAGGAAAAACTGGGCTAAGGTTCGGTTTTCGGAAAAAAGCAGCCTACGGGCTGCTTTTTTCGTTTCTGGGGCACGGGGTACGCGGAGACCTGTATGTCGGCTATTGATCACCCGCTCATAGATCGCTTTCTCGAGGCCTTGTGGCTGGAGAAGGGCTTGTCCGTTCACACCCGTGCGGCCTACCGCAGTGACCTGGCGCTGTTCAACGGCTGGTTACAGGAGCGTGGTGTCGAGCTGGCCACGGCAGAGCGGGCGGTGATCCTCGATCACCTGGCCTGGCGGGTCAATGAGGGCTACAAGGCGCGCTCCACGGCGCGGATGATCTCTGGGTTGCGCGGCTTTTACCGTTTTCTCCTGCGTGAAGGTGTGATTGCAGTGGACCCGACCCTGCAGGTTGATTTGCCGCAGTTGGGTCGGCCGCTGCCCAAGTCGTTGTCCGAAGCCGATGTTGAGGCATTGCTGGCCGCGCCGGATACCGACGATCCGCTGGGCATGCGTGATCGGGCGATGCTTGAGGTGCTTTACGCCTGCGGCTTGCGCGTCAGCGAACTGACCGGGTTGACGCTGGAGCAGGTCAATTTGCGCCAGGGTGTGCTGCGCGTCTTCGGCAAGGGCAGCAAGGAGCGTCTGGTGCCGTTGGGCGAGGAGGCCATCGAGTGGCTGGAGCGTTATCAGCGCGAGGCGCGGGCGTTGCTGTTGGCTGGTCGGCCCAGCGATGTGTTGTTTCCCAGCATGCGCGGCGAGCAGATGACCCGGCAGACCTTCTGGCACCGGATCAAGCTGCATGCGCGGGTGGCCGGGATTGCCAGCAGCTTGTCGCCCCATACCCTGCGCCATGCTTTTGCCACGCACCTGCTCAACCATGGGGCGGACTTGCGGGTGGTGCAGCTGCTGCTCGGCCATAGCGACCTGTCGACTACGCAGATCTACACCCATGTCGCCCGTGCCCGGTTGCAAGCCCTGCACAGCCAGCACCACCCGCGCGGCTAAGAGAACCGCCTACCCGCCTGCGGTCGGTGTTTGGGTGCTTCTATGGTAGGCTTTGCCCATCTTCGACAGTCCGTCGCTCGACAGGAGTTTCCATGCGCGTTTCCCGTCTTTTCGCCGTCGCGGCCCTGGGCCTCGCCAGCAGTATTGTCCTGGCTGCCGATCCTGATCAGGCGATCCGCAAGAACCTGCAGTCGATCCAGCCCGACCTGCCGATTGAGGCCATTGCCGAGAGCCCGATGCCAGGGGTTTATCAGGTTCAGCTCACCGGTGGCCGCCAACTGTACGCCAGTGCCGATGGTCAGTTTCTGCTGCAGGGCTACCTTTTCCAGTTCAAGGATGGCAAGGCGGTCAACCTGACCGAGCAGGAAGAGGGTCGCGGCATCGCCAAGGTGATTGATGCGATCCCGGCCAGCGAGATGGTGGTGTTTGGTACGGATAAGCCCAAGACCCATATCACCGTGTTTACCGACACCGATTGCGGCTATTGCCAGAAGCTGCACAGCGAAGTGCCGGAACTCAACCGCCTTGGCGTTGAGGTCCGTTATGTGGCGTTCCCGCGTCAGGGCCTGAATAGCCCAGCGGCGCAGGAGCTGGTCAACGTCTGGTGCGCCAAGGACAAACAGTCGGCGATGAACCGGGCGAAGAATCGTCAGAGTGTCGATACCGCGCAGTGCGACAACCCGGTGGCCAAGCAGTACGAGCTGGGACAGATGATTGGTGTCAGTGGCACGCCGGCCATCGTCCTGGCCAATGGCAAGATGATCCCCGGTTACCAGCCGGCACCGCAGTTGGCCAAGCTGGCGCTCGACGCGCAGTGAGGTCCTGGGGTCTGTTCCCGTTTCCTTCGCTCAGACCCTGCCCCGCCAATTGACTATTAAACAGCCGCTTCGTAAGGTGCGGCTCTTTTATTCCACGGCCGGAGCATGCTCCGGCCGTTTTACGCAGTGCAGATGGGAGTTCAGTGTGAAACCGGTCAAAGTAGGCATCTGTGGGCTCGGTACCGTCGGTGGCGGTACGTTGAATGTACTCAAGCGTAACGCCGAGGAAATTACCCGGCGCGCAGGGCGCGGTATTGAAGTTGCCCAGATTGCGATTCGCTCGCCCAAGCCGCAGTACGACACGACCGGTATTAGCATGACCAGCGATGCCTTCGCGCTGGTGAATAACCCCGAGATCGACATCGTCGTTGAGTTGATTGGTGGTTACACCCTGGCCAAGGAGCTGGTGCTCCAGGCCATCGACAACGGCAAGCATGTGGTGACCGCTAACAAGGCGCTGATCGCCGTGCACGGCAATGAGATCTTCGCCAAGGCCCGCGAGAAGGGTGTGATCGTCGCCTTTGAAGCGGCGGTGGCCGGTGGCATTCCGGTGATCAAGGCGATTCGCGAAGGCCTGGCGGCCAACCGCATCAACTGGCTGGCCGGCATTATCAATGGCACCGGCAATTTCATCCTCAGCGAGATGCGCGAAAAAGGCCGCGCCTTCGACGACGTGCTCAAGGAAGCGCAGGCGCTGGGTTATGCCGAAGCTGATCCGACCTTTGACGTGGAAGGCATCGATGCGGCGCACAAGCTGACCATCCTGGCCTCCATTGCCTTTGGCATCCCGCTGCAGTTCGACAAGGCCTACACCGAAGGCATCACCCAGCTGACCACTGCCGACGTGAACTACGCCGAGGCGCTGGGCTACCGCATCAAGCACCTGGGGGTGGCCCGCCGCACCGACGCGGGTATCGAGCTGCGTGTGCACCCGACGCTGATCCCGGCTGATCGCCTGATCGCCAACGTTAACGGCGTGATGAACGCGGTGATGGTCAACGGCGATGCCGCCGGTAGCACCCTGTATTACGGTGCCGGCGCTGGTATGGAGCCGACCGCTTCTTCGGTGGTCGCTGATCTGGTCGACGTGGTCCGCGCGCTGACTGCCGACCCGAGCAACCGTGTGCCGCACCTGGCCTTCCAGCCCGATGCGCTGTCCGAACATCCGATCCTGCCGATCAGTGCCTGCGAGAGCGCTTACTACCTGCGCATTCAGGCCAAGGACCGCCCCGGCGTGCTGGCCCAGGTGGCGAGCATTCTTTCCGGGCGCGGTATCAATATCGAGTCGATCATGCAGAAGGAGGCCGAGGAGCACGATGGCCTGGTGCCGATGATCCTGGTCACCCATCGCGTGCTCGAAGTGCATATCAATGAGGCGATCAGTGCCCTGGAGGCCCTGGACGACGTGGTTGGTCCTGTCGTGCGCATCCGCGTCGAGCAACTGGTCTGAGGAAGTAGTCATGCGTTATATCAGCACCCGCGGCCAGGCACCGGCCCTCAATTTCGAAGACGTGTTGCTGGCTGGTCTGGCGACCGATGGCGGCCTCTACGTGCCGGAAAACCTGCCGCGCTTTACCCAGGAAGAGATTGCGTCCTGGGCTGGCCTGCCGTATCACGAGCTGGCCTTCCGGGTGATGCGCCCGTTTGTCACCGGCAGCATTCCCGACGCCGATTTCAAGCAGATCCTCGAACAGACCTATGCGACCGGCGCCGATGGCGTGTTCGCTCACAATGCAGTGGCGCCACTGCGCCAGCTCAATGGCAACGAATGGGTGCTGGAGTTGTTCCACGGCCCGACCTTGGCGTTCAAGGACTTTGCCCTGCAGTTGCTCGGCCGCCTGCTCGATTACGTGCTGGCCAAGCGCAACGAGCGTGTGGTGATCATGGGCGCCACCTCGGGCGATACCGGCTCGGCTGCCATCGAAGGCTGCAAGGCCTGCGAGAATGTCGACATCTTCATCATGCACCCGCACCAGCGCGTATCCGAGGTGCAGCGTCGGCAGATGACGACCATCTTCGGCGACAACATCCACAACATCGCCATCGAAGGTAACTTCGACGACTGCCAGGAGATGGTCAAGGCCAGCTTCGCCGACCAGGGCTTCCTCAAGGGCACCCGTTTGGTGGCGGTCAACTCGATCAACTGGGCGCGGATCATGGCCCAGATCG
>JAHJYA010000107.1 GCA_018826895.1 Gammaproteobacteria bacterium | reverse complement strand
GATAACATCCGTGAGCAGATCCAGGACACCTCGAAGCGAATCAAACGCCTCGGTGAATCGTCCCAGGAGATCGGTGACATCGTTAGCCTGATTAACGACATTGCTGACCAGACCAACATCCTCGCACTGAACGCCGCGATCCAGGCCTCCATGGCCGGCGACGCGGGCCGCGGCTTCGCTGTGGTAGCGGACGAAGTACAACGCCTCGCAGAACGCTCCTCTGCTGCAACCAAGCAGATCGAAGCGCTGGTCAAGACGATTCAGACTGACACCAACGAAGCCGTTATCTCGATGGAGCAAACGACTTCCGAAGTGGTGCGCGGTGCTCGTCTGGCGCAGGACGCCGGGGTGGCACTGGAAGAGATCGAGAAGGTATCCAAGACCCTCGCGGCCTTGATTCAGAACATCTCCAACGCCGCTCGCCAGCAGGCTTCGTCGGCGGGCCATATCTCCAACACCATGAACGTGATCCAGGAGATCACCTCGCAGACCTCGTCCGGTACTACGGCAACCGCCAAGAGCATTGGTAACCTGGCCAAGATGGCCAGTGAGATGCGCAAATCGGTGTCGGGCTTCAACTTGCCGGATGGCGAACAGGTCTGACCCCGCTGCTGCGGTGGCCTGAACGGGCCGCTGCGCAGGGGCTATGGTCATGAGCGAGGGGCACGACATGCAGTCAGGCGTCTGGGCCTTGCAACCGCTGGCAGATATGTCCGCCAGTGAGTTTCGTGCCTGGCAGGCGTTGCTTGAGGAGCGTACCGGGCTGGTGATTACTGAGCAGCGACGCACCTTCTTGCAGACCAGCCTGAGCGCGCGCATGCGCGAGTTGGCTGTCAGTGACTACGCCAGCTATTACCAGCAGGTGCTCGACGGGCCGCGCGGTGCGGTGGAGTGGTCGACCCTGCTGGATCGTCTGACCGTTCAGGAAACCCAGTTCTTTCGGCACCCGGCTTCATTCGAGGTCCTTGACCAGTACCTGCGACAGCGTCAGGCGGCGGGTCTTGAGCAGCCGCTGGCGTTGTGGAGCGTAGGCTGCTCGAGTGGTGAGGAGCCTTATTCGCTGGCCATCAGTGCAGCGCAGGTGCTCGGCATGGACGCCGCGTTCGGAGTCACTGGCACGGACATCAGCCTGAGCGCCCTGAACAAGGCCCGTGATGGGCTGTATGCAGCACGCAAGCTGGAACGGATGGAGGACGGGCTGCGCCAGACGTACTTCACCGAGACTGCGGATGGACGTTTTAAGGTCGTTGCGGGCCTGGCGGCGCAGGTGTGCTGCGCCCGGCTCAATGTGCTGGAACTGGCCAAGGCGCCAATGTCCGGTATGGATGTGATTTTTTGTCAGAACTTGCTGATCTATTTTCGCCGCTGGCGCCGCCGCGAGATCCTCAACCGCCTGGCTGAATGCCTGGTGCCGGGTGGTCTGCTGGTCGTGGGAGTGGGTGAGGTGGCCGGTTGGCAGCACCCGGATCTGGTTCCGGTGGCCGATGAGCGAGTGCTGGCGTTTACCCGTAAGGGATAAGGCAGAAGAGCCAAGTTTATGAGTGGAGTGGCTATGGGTGATCGGCACGACTATGTCGCCCTGGAGTGGGTCAAGGGCGAAATTGCGGAAACCCTGAAGCAGGCGCGCCAGGCTCTGGAGGCGTTCGTCGAGAACCCTCAGGATTCGACGCGTATGCGCTTCTGCCTGACCTATGTGCATCAGGTGCAGGGCACCTTGCAGATGGTCGAATTCTACGGCGCAGCGCTGCTGGCCGAAGAAATGGAGCAGTTGGCGCAAGCCCTGATGGAAGGGCGTGTGACCAACCAGGGCGAGGCGCTGGAAGTGCTGATGCAGGCTATTCTGCAGTTGCCGGTGTACCTGGATCGCATCCAGACGGCCCGCCGCGACTTGCCAATGGTGGTCCTGCCGCTGCTCAACGACCTGCGCGCCGCGCGCGGTGAGAAGCTGCTCTCGGAAACCAGCCTGTTCGCCCCCGACATGTCAGCGCGCCCTGCGCAGCTGTCGGCCGAGTCGCTGAGCCAGCTGGGTACCGCCGAACTGCCGGCGCTGCTGCGTAAATTGCGGCAGATGCTGCAGGTGGCATTGGTCGGGGTCGTGCGTGGTCAGGACCTGCCCGTCAATCTGGGCTACATGGCACGCGTCTTCGCGCGTCTGGAAAATCTCTGTAAGGATGCGCCGCTGGGGCCGCTGTGGCAGATCGCTTCCGGCGTGGTCGAAGGCCTGGCCACAGGCAGTGTGAACAATGGTACGTCGGTGCGCACGCTGCTGCGTCAGGTCGACAAGGAGCTCAAGCGCCTGGTCGAGCAGGGCGCTGCTGGCTTCAATCAGCCAGCCCCGGACGAGCTGGCGAAAAACCTGCTGTTCTATGTCGCCAAGGCTCCCGCTCAGTCGCCGCGTATCAGCGCGCTCAAGGAACACTACCGTCTCGACGACGCCTTGCCCGATAGCCAGGTCGTAGATGAGGAGCGCGCGCGTCTGGCCGGTCCTGATCGCGATGCCATGCGTTCGGTGGTCGGCGCCCTTTGTGAGGAGCTGGTGCGGGTCAAGGACAGCCTCGATCTGTTCGTGCGCAGCGATCGCCAGCAGGTGAGTGAGCTGGACAGCCTGTTGGCACCCCTCAAGCAAATTGCCGATACCCTGGCCGTGCTGGGTTTTGGCCAGCCACGTAAGGTGATTGTCGACCAAATCGAGGTGGTGCAAGGGCTGGCGACAGGACGGCAAGCCCCCAGCGATGCGGTGCTGATGGACGTCGCCGGGGCGCTGCTGTACGTCGAGGCGACCCTGGCTGGCATGGTCGGGCCGGCCGAGGAAGGTGGGCGCGAAGAAAGCCACCTGCCGACCACCGATGTGGCGCAGATTCATCAGTTGGTGATCAAGGAGGCGCGCAATGGCCTGGAACAGGCCAAGGACGCGATCATCGAGTTCATCGCCTCGCAGTGGAACCACGAGCACCTGGCACGGGTTCCCGACCTATTGACCCAGGTGCGCGGTGGTCTGGCGATGATCCCGCTGCCCCGTGCAGCGCAGCTGCTCAATGCCTGTAACCGCTACATTCAGGAGCAGTTGCTGGCGCGCAAGGCCGTGCCCAATTGGCAGAGCCTCGACACCCTGGCTGATGCCATCACCAGCGTCGAGTATTACCTGGAGCGGCTGGCCGAGGACCACGCGACCCAGGGCGATCTGATTCTCGATGTGGCCGAGGAAAGCCTCGAAAGCCTGGGCTACCCGCTTACCGAGAAACCGTCGATCCTCGATCAAGTCGCGCCGGCCAGCGCACCCGAACCTGCCCCGCTTGATGATCCGCTGAATGACATCGAAGTCCTCGATGCCGCATCCGATTTGCCGCCGATCGACAGCGTCGAGCCACAGAGTGAAACGCTGGACAGCGTGCCGGGCGATGAGTTGACGCTGGCATTCGACGAGTTGCCAGGTGTGACGCTCGAAGAGCCAGCCCTGGAGTGGGACCTGCAGCCGCTGGACGAGCCGCTACTGAGCCTGGATGAGCCGGACCAACTGCCCGAATTGCCCGTGCTCGAACTGGACGAGATGCCTGCAGAACAGGGGCTAGGCGAGGCCTTGTTGCTGGACGAGCTACAACCGGACAGCAACAGTGCTGATGAGCTGAGTGACCCGGCACAGTGGAGTGCCGCCGAAATGGACGCGCTCGATCTGCCGGAAGTCGATCTGCCGGCCGCGCCCGAGCCCATGGTCGAGCCCGCCCAGACTGAAGACAAAGCGTTGTCGATGGCCGATGTCATGGCCGCACCCGCTCAGGCAATCAACCCGCCGGCCCATGACGTACCACCGAGCCTGCTGCCACCGCCGCCTGACGAAGAGCCGATCGACGACGAACTGCTGGAAGTATTCATCGAGGAAGCTGGCGAGGTTCTGGAAACCATTGCCGAGTTCCTGCCGCGCTGGATTGCCGATAGCAACGACAAGGACGCCTTGACCGAGGTCCGTCGGGCGTTTCATACGCTCAAGGGCAGCGGCCGCATGGTCCGTGCGCTGATCATTGGCGAACTGGCCTGGTCCATCGAGAACCTGCTCAACCGGGTGCTCGACCGCAGCATTGCGCCGGATGAGGCGGTGCATGACGTTATCAATCAGGTAGTGGCCCTGATGCCGGCCCTGGTCGACGAATTCGCTGCCAAGGCCCAGCGCCAGCGCGACGATGTCGATCAGCTAGCCAGCATGGCCCATGCCCTGGCGCGAGGGCAACGCCCCCCAAAACCTGAAGCCCCGGGTGCGGTGGTCGCCGAGCCCGAGGGCGTCAGCGAAGCTGCCGTGGAGCATGAGGAGGTTCTCGATCCGCAGTTGCTGGAGATCTTCCGCAACGAGGCCGAGACCCACCTCGATACACTCAATGCCTTTCTAGCCGAGTGCGCCCGCGAAGTGCCGCAGCCGGTGACCGATGACCTACAGCGCGCCCTGCATACGCTCAAGGGCAGCGCTTACATGGCCGGCATTCTGCCGATCGCGGAAATTGCCGCGCCGCTGGAAAAAATGGTCAAGGAGTTCAAGACCAACCTGATCCCCATGGACCTGGCAGAGGCTGAGCTGCTGAGTACGGCTGAGCAGCTGTTTCGCGCCGGCCTGGCCCAGCTGGATGATGCGCCCCTGGCACCGCTGCCGGGTGCCCCCGAGTTTCTCGAGCGCGCCCAGGCCCTGCACCAGGAGCGCCTCGACAGCGCTGAGCATGATCGCCAGGAGGGTCAGGGCGATGGCCGTGACCCGCAACTGATCGGGATCTTCCTGGCCGAGGGCATGGACATTCTTCTGGATGCCGAGGGCCTTCTGCGTCAGTGGCGCGAGCACCCCTCCGAGCGCCAGGAGCTTAGTGCTCTGCTCGATGAACTGACGACTCTGGGCCGCGGCGCGGAAATGGCCGAGCTGCCACAGATCGATGAACTGTGTGAAGCCTTGCTGGACCTTTATGGCGCCGTTGAAGAAGGCAGCCTGGCAGTCAGCGAACGGTTTTTCAGCGAGGCTGAAGCGGCGCACGAAGCCCTGATAGGCATGATGGACCAAGTGGCGGCCGGCCTTCAGGTCACGGCCCAGCCTGACCGGGTCCAGGCCCTGCGTGACCTGCTGGACGAAGCCCTGGACTCCAGCACCCTGGCCTTGCTTACGCCGGGCGCCGATGGTGTGCAGGTGGTCGAGCTGGATGCAGCCACGGCGGCGATCGAGGCGCAGCTGGATACGGCTGACGAGTCCTTGCCGCCATTAGCGATGGTCAGCGACAGCCTTGACGAGGAAATGGTCGATATCTTCCTTGAGGAAGCTGTGGACATTCTCGATAGTGCCGGCAAGGCGCTGGAGCGCTGGCTGGCCGAGCCCGATAACCGGGTGGCGCTGTCCTCCCTACAGCGGGATCTGCATACCCTCAAGGGTGGCGCGCGGATGGCCGAGATTCGCCCGATTGGTGACCTCGGACACGAGCTGGAATCGCTCTACGAAGGCCTGATGGACCGGCGCTATAGCCACTCCCCGGCCCTGGCCGAGCTGC
Source organism: Gammaproteobacteria bacterium (assembly GCA_018826895.1). Classification (GTDB taxonomy): domain Bacteria; phylum Pseudomonadota; class Gammaproteobacteria; order Pseudomonadales; family Pseudomonadaceae; genus Aquipseudomonas. The sequence goes on along the minus strand of JAHJYA010000107.1, from coordinate 30,396 downwards.
TGTTGAGCAGCCATGACCGACTGGCGACATTGCTCGAACAGCTGCAGGGGCGCCAGGTGCTGCAGCAGCCCGATGAGCTGATCGAGGCCATTCGGCGTTTCCGTCAGGGCGACAGTGCACCGCTGGCGCTGTTGGACGAGCCGCTGCAACCTGAGCCCGAAGCCGAAGCCGAAGCCGAAGCCGAAGCCGAGCCAGATGCAGACGCTGAAGAGACGCCCGACGAAATCGTGGTGGCTGAGCCAGCAGCTATTGCTGAATCGTTCGCCGAGCCTTTACCAGCGGAGCCGGAGCGTGATCCCGAGTTGGTCGAGATCTTCCTCGAGGAAGGTTTCGATATCGTCGACAGTTCCAGCGCGGCTCTGCAGCGCTGGATGGACGACACGAATAACAGCCTCGAACTCGAAGCCCTGCAACGTGACCTGCACACCCTCAAGGGTGGCGCACGCATGGCCGAGATTCGCGAGATTGGCGATCTGGCCCATGAGCTGGAGTTTCTCTATGAGGGGCTTGCCGACGGTCGCCTGCGCGCCAGCGCGGGTCTATTCGAGCTGCTGCAAGCCTGCCACGACCGTCTGGCGCAAATGCTTGAAGCGGTCCGCAGCAAGCAGCCGGTTCCGGATGGGCAGGCGCTGATCGAGGCCATCAAACGCTTTCGTGCCAACCCGGACGAGCAGTTGAGCATACCCACCTCGGTTCAGCTCAGGGCTGCTGCGCCGAACGCCGGGTTGGACGATGACGAGTCCGACATTCTCGATATTTTCCTCGAGGAAGCTGATGACCTGCTCGAGGTCATGGAGGCATCCATTGGGCGCTTCGAAGCCCAACGCGATGATGGCCGCGCCATCGACGATATTCTGCGGGTGCTGCATACCCTCAAGGGTGGTGCTCGGCTGGCTGGGCAGAAACGCCTGGGCGACCTGACCCACGACCTGGAAAGCCACCTCACCGAGGCGCAGCAGCAAGGCGCGCCCTGGCCGGAGAGCCTGTTCCTCGATCTGCAATCCGGCTTTGAGGGCTTGCAGACAGAGCTTGATCAACTGCGTCAGCGCCTGCTGGCCAGCCAGGCCGCCGATGTTCAGGCGCCTGGCGATATCCACAGCGATGAAGAACCGGCGCTGACTCCGTCACCTGTTCCGCAGTCCCATGTCTCGCTCATTGCAGCCAGCGAGGCCGTGGTGCAAAACGATGCGCCCAGGGTCTTGCCGTTCGTGCGGCGTGCCGAGCAGGCGGCCCAGGAAGCCGCGTCGCGGCGGGCTCCGCAGGAGCTGGTCAAGGTCCCTGCCGAACTGCTGGAGGGGTTGGTCAACCTGGCGGGGGAAACCTCGATCTTCCGTGGTCGGGTGGAGCAGCAGGTCAGCGACTTCGGCTTCACCCTGAGTGAAATGGAAGCGACCATCGATCGTGTGCGCGACCAGTTGCGCCGTCTGGATATCGAGACCCAAGCGCAGATTCTCAGCCGCTACCAGTCCGAGGTCGAGCGCGTCGGTTACGAAGACTTCGACCCGTTGGAGATGGACCGTCACTCCCAGCTGCAGCAGCTTTCGCGGGCGCTGTTCGAGTCTGCGTCTGACTTGCTCGACCTCAAGGAAACCCTGGCCACCCGTAACCGCGATGCGGAAACCTTGCTGTTGCAGCAGGCGCGGGTCAACACCGAGCTGCAAGAAGGCCTGATGCGTACGCGCATGGTGCCGTTCGATCGCCTGGTACCGCGCCTGCGCCGTATCGTGCGGCAGGTCGCGAGCGAGTTGGGCAAGCAGGTCGAGTTTCTGGTCGGCAACGCCGAGGGTGAAATGGACCGCACGGTGCTTGAGCGCATCGTTGCGCCGCTCGAACACATGCTGCGCAATGCCGTCGACCATGGCATCGAGCCGGCGCAGGTGCGGCGCGACAGCGGCAAGCCGGAGCAGGGCAGCATTCGCCTGAGCCTTGGCCGTGAGGGCGGTGACATTGTCCTGACCCTGGCTGATGACGGTGCCGGCATCAAACTCGACGCGGTACGCCGCAAGGCCATCGAGCGCGGCCTGATGGACGCTGATGCTGGCTTGAGCGATCACGAGATTCTGCAGTTCATCCTCGAGGCCGGTTTCTCCACCGCCGAGAAGGTCACGCAGATTTCCGGGCGCGGCGTCGGTATGGACGTGGTGCATTCGGAGGTCAAGCAGCTTGGCGGCTCGATGAGCATCGAGTCGACGCCGGGTGAAGGCACCACCTTCACCATTCGCCTACCGTTCACGGTGTCGGTCAACCGCGCCCTGATGGTGCTGTCCGGTGAAGACCTGTATGCGATCCCGCTGAATACCATCGAAGGCATCGTGCGGGTTTCGCCCTACGAGCTGGAAGCCTATTACGGGCCTGATGCGCCGCGCTTCGAGTACGCCGGTCAGGCTTACGAGCTGCGTTATCTGGGCGATCTGTTGAACAATGGCCAGCATCCCAAACTGGTGGGCCAGAGCCTGCCGTTGCCGGTCATCCTGGTACGTTCCAGCGAGCATGCGGTGGCGGTGCAGGTCGACTCCCTGGCCGGCTCGCGGGAGATCGTGGTGAAGAGCCTCGGCCCGCAGTTCGCCGGGGTGCACGGGATTTCCGGTGCGACCATTCTCGGCGACGGTCGCGTGGTGGTGATTCTCGATCTGCTGGCAACCATTCGCGTACTCCACGCCCACCTGCAGAACCAGTTGCAACCGCGTCTTGCCGGGCCGTCCAGTGCGTTGCCGGAAGTCGAAGCCGAGCGACCGACACTGGTCATGGTGGTCGACGACTCGATCACCGTGCGCAAGGTCACCAGCCGTCTGCTGGAGCGCAACGGCATGAACGTGCTGACCGCCAAGGACGGTGTCGACGCCATCGCGCAGCTGCAGGAACACAAGCCGGACATCATGTTGCTGGACATCGAGATGCCGCGTATGGACGGCTTTGAGGTCGCCACCCTGGTGCGCCATGACGAGGGGCTCAAGGACTTGCCGATCATCATGATCACCTCGCGTACCGGCGAGAAGCACCGCGAGCGCGCGATGAGCATCGGCGTCAACCAGTACCTGGGCAAACCCTACCAGGAGTCGTTGTTGCTCGAGACCATCGCGCAACTGGTGCACAACCGCCCAGTGGGTGAGCCATGAGCGAGAAAATGACGGCGCGTATTGCGGTGATTGCCGACACCTCGCTGCAGCGCCATGTGTTGCAGCAGGCGCTGACCGGTAGTGGCTATCAGGTGGTGCTCAACAGCGATCCGGCGCGCCTCGATGAGGCCCAGCTGGTCGCCTGCGAGACGGATTTATGGCTGGTCGATCTGGCGCAGTTGGAAGACTCGCCGCTGGTCGACAACCTGATGGAAAACGCCACGGCGCCGGTGTTGTTTGGTGAAGGGCATGCCCCAGAGCGCCACTCCGAACATTACCCACGCTGGGAACGCCGGCTGTTCGGCAAGCTGAAGAAGCTGGTCGGTGATCCCTCGGCCGCTGTGGGGCCGAGCCTGCAGACTCTGCTAGCCGAGGCCCAGCGGCCGAACCGGCTCGAGCTGCCGCGCGCCCTGGCCGATACCCCGCTGGTGGCCGGTGAACCCGCGCGCCAGGTCTGGCTGCTGGCTGCTTCGCTGGGTGGTCCCGCTGCGGTGAAGGCGTTTCTTGATGCGCTGCCCGGCGGTTTGCCGGTGGCCTTTCTCTACGCCCAGCATATCGATCCGGCGTTCGAGTCCGTCCTGCCCCAGGCGGTAGGCCGGCATAGCCAGTGGCATGTCAATCCGGCCCGCGATGGCGACAGTCTGCGCTGTGGCGAGGTGGTGGTGGTGCCGATCAGTCAGGAGCTGAATTTCAGCGACGAGCGTTGCATGCAGATCAGTGCACGAAGCTGGCCGGAGCCTTACAGCCCGTCGATCGACCAGATGATGCTCAACCTTGCCCAGGCCTATGGCGACCAGTGCGGCGTGATCGCGTTCAGCGGCATGGGCAGTGATGGTTGTGCTGCCGCCGCCTATGTGCGCCGCCAAGGTGCGGCCATCTGGACCCAGCGCGCCGACACCTGCGCAGCGCCGAGCATGCCGGAAAGCTTGCGCGAGGCGGGTTATAGCAGTTTCAGTGCCGAGCCCCGGGAACTGGCCGAAGCCTTGGTCAATCACCTGGCCGAGCAGTGCCCCAACTAGGAAGTTCTGATGAGCCAAGCTCCCGTTGCGACCACCACACCCACTGGCCTTACTGGGTTGTTGGTGCCGTTATCCGATCGCCAGTTGTTGCTGCCCAACGTGGCGGTGGCCGAGCTGATTGCCTTTCGTGCGCCGCAGATCAGCGAGGGTATGCCGGACTGGTTTCTCGGCCAGATCGCCTGGCGTGACCTGCGCCTGCCGCTGCTGTCGTTCGAGGCTGCGTCTTCTGGTCAGGCGCAGCTCGGCGAGGGTGCGCGGGTCGCGGTGCTTAATGCTCTGGGCGGGCGACCCAAGGTCAAGTTCATCGCACTGCTGGTACAAGGTATTCCGCGGTCGGTGAAGATCGCCAGTGACCTGCCAGCGGTCGATGTCGAGCTGGCACCACTGGAGTTGGGTGCGGCACGGGTCGGTGACGATGTGGTGCGCATCCCCGACCTGATCGGTCTGGAGCAACTGCTCGCCGATGCCGGGTTGATCTGATCGCCGGGCTGCTTTGCGCAGCGGCGTCCACCGATTTTTGGTGCGCACGGCGCCCCCTGCAACTGATCCCTGCCTGCTTTGTTCACGCGCTGACGTAGTTCGCGTATATGCCCATGAAAAAGGCTCTGTCCCAGTCCCCTGTTGCACGGCGCCGATGCTTTTGTAGGAGCCGCGCCCCGCGGCGAATGCCATGGGCAACGCCGAAATAACTGAATGGCTGCAATCGATTCGCCCCGAGGCGGGGCTCCTACGCGTGTTCGGTAGTTCACCCTGGTGCTGCGTGATGGCTTGCACGGGATGTAACACGGTTTTTGGCCATAGCCATGAAAAAGCCCCCGCAGATGCCATCTGCGGGGGCTTTTGTTTTACACGTCAGGCGGCTTAGCGCGGCTGCGTGCTGCCTTCCACTTGGCCGGCTTTCTCGGCTGCCAGGTTGTTCTCGGCAGTCGGCTCGGTCCAGTAGTCAGCATTCTTGATGCCGAGCTTCTCGGGGTGGAACACCGGGTCCTGCCCCGCGTCCTGCTGCGCCTCGTAGTCTTTCAGGCACTTGTAGGCGATTTTGTGCATCAGCAGGATGGCGATGATGTTCAGCCAGGCCATCAGGCCTACACCCAGGTCACCCAGGTCCCAGGCAACGGTGGCGCTGCGCACGGTGCCATACACGGTGGCGGCGATGATGCCGAACTTCAGCAGCAGGGTGAGGATCGGACGATTCACCTTGCGGTTGATGTAGGCGATGTTGGTTTCGGCGATGTAGTAGTACGCCAGGATGGTGGTGAAGGCGAAGAAGAACAGGGCGATGGCAACAAAGATGTTACCGAAGCCTGGCATCACGTTTTCCATGGCGGTCTGTACGTAGCCCGGGCCTGCAGCAACGCCCGCGATGCCGGTGAACAGCGCGGTGCCGTCCGGGGCCTGGACGTTGTACTGGCCGGTGATCAGCAGCATGAACGCGGTGGCCGAGCAGACGAACAGGGTGTCGATGTATACCGAGAAGCCCTGCACCAGGCCTTGCTTGGCCGGGTGGCTGACAGCAGCGGCCGAGGAGGCGTGTGGGCCGGTGCCCTGGCCTGCTTCGTTGGAGTACACGCCGCGCTTGACGCCCCACTGGATGGCCATGCCGACAATGGCGCCGAAACCGGCTTCCAGGCCGAACGCGCTCTTGAAGATCAGCGCAATCTCGCCTGGCAGTTTGTCGATGTGCAGCAGGATGATCACCAGGGCAACCAGGATGTAGCCCAGCGCCATAAACGGCACCACCACCTGGGTGAAGTGGGCGATACGCTTGACGCCGCCGAAGATGATCATGCCGATCAGGATAGCCAGTAGGGCGGCAGTGACGGTCGGCTCAATGCCGAACGCGGTCTGTGCGCTGGAGGCGATCGAGTTGGCCTGTACGCCCGGCAGCAGCAGGCCGCAGGCGAATACGGTGACCACTGCGAACAGCCAGGCGTACCACTTCATGCCCAGGCCTTTCTCGATATAGAACGCAGGGCCGCCGCGGTATTGGCCGTCGATCTTCTCTTTATAGACCTGACCCAGGGTCGACTCGACGAACGCCGAGCTGGCGCCGAGGAAGGCCACCATCCACATCCAGAACACGGCGCCGGGGCCGCCGAAGGTGATGGCGGTGGCGACACCGGCGATGTTGCCGGTACCGACACGACCGGCGAGGGTCATGGTCAGGGCCTGGAACGAGGTGATGCCGTGCTCATCGGTGCGGCCGCTGAACATCAGGCGAATCATTTCCTTGAAGTGGCGAACCTGCAAGAAGCGCCCACGCAAAGAAAAGTACAGACCGACACCGAGACAGAGATAGATCAGTGCCGGGCTCCAGACCAGCCCGTTAAGGGTCGAAACCAGTTCGTTCATGCCATGCTCCTGGGCGTGCGGCCGCTTTGTGGGCGGGGCCGAGGCCCGTTGAATTGTTATTGGAATAGGGCGGCGCGTCTGGGAGGCGCCGACCTCGGCCGGGCACGGGGCGCTGGTAAAGCAGGTCGCGCACGCGGCGCGCAGAGCATGCCAAAGACTGCGTCGCTTGCAATCTCTTGAGGTCACATTTTGTTACGTCAAGGCGACATCTTTACGCCTGCAGGTCGCCCCAGAGCTGTTGGGCCACGCTGAGGGCCACGACGGGGGCGGTTTCGGTGCGCAGCACGCGCGGCCCGAGGCGAGCGGCATGAAAGTCAGCGGCCTGTGCCTGCGCCACTTCTGCATCGCTCAGACCACCCTCTGGGCCGATCAGAAAGGCCAGGGTGCCGGGCCGGGCATGGCTTTGCAGGGCTTCGGCCACCGGGTGCAGCACCAGCTTGAGGTCGGCCTCGACCTGGGCAAGCCAACTACTCAGTTCAAGCGGTGGATGAATGAGCGGCAAGACCGAGCGGCCGCACTGTTCACAGGCGCTGATCGCCACCTGGCGCCAGTGCGCCATGCGTTTGTCGGCGCGCTCATCTTTCAGGCGCACCTCACAACGCTCGGAGACGATCGGAGTAATCTGCGTGGCGCCCAATTCGGTGGCTTTCTGAATCGCCCAGTCCATGCGCTCGCCGCGCGACAGGCCCTGACCAAGATGAATGGCCAGCGGTGATTCGGGCAGCCCAGGCAGGTGTTCGCGCAGCTCGACCAGCACGCTCTTCTTGCCGACTTCGATCAGCTCGCCCCGGTATTCCAGGCCGCTGCCATCGAACAACTGCACCGCATCGCCCACGGCATGGCGAAGTACGCGGCCGATATAGTGGGCCTGGGCTTCGGGTAGCGCATGCTGGCCAAGTGATAGGGGGGCATCAATAAAGAAGCGGGAGAGGCGCATAGGAGGCGAACCTGGAGCAAAGGCGCAAATTCTAGCCGTAGGGTGCGCCGTGCGCACCGATATCTGTCGCAGCGGTGGATGGGTAAAGTGCCATCCACTCTGCTTCTATATTTAGCCCGGGTCGCGAAAGCCCGGATACAGCGTATTGCCTTGCGCCACGCTGACCGAGGTGCGGGTGGCGATGTCGATACCTTCACTGGCCACCTCGGCGAGGAAGTCGATCTGCTCGGGGGTAATCACATAAGGCGGCAGGAAATACACCACGCTGCCCAACGGGCGCAGCAGTGCACCGCGTTCCAGCGCGTGCTGGTAGACCTTGAGACCACGCCGCTCCTGCCAGGGGTAGGCGGTCTTGCTGGCTTTGTCCTGAACCATCTCGATGGCCAGGGCCATGCCGGTCTGGCGCACTTCGGCGACATGCGGGTGGTCGACCAGGTGCGCGGTGGCGCTGGCCATGCGCGCAGCCAAGGCCTTGTTGGCTTCGATCACATTGTCGTGTTCGAAGATATCCAGGGTTGCCAGTGCCGCGGCACAGGCCAGCGGATTGCCGGTGTAGCTGTGTGAATGGAGGAAGGCGCGCAGGCTGTCGTACTCATCGTAGAACGCCTGGTAGACCTGCTCGGTAGTCAGGCAGGCGGCCAGCGGCAGGTAGCCGCCCGTCAGGGCCTTGGACAGGCAGAGGAAGTCCGGGGTGATGCCGGCCTGCTCGCAGGCAAACATTGTCCCGGTGCGGCCAAAGCCCACGGCGATTTCATCGAGAATCAGGTGCACGCCGTAGCGGTCGCAGGCTTCACGCAGCAGTTTCAGGTAGATCGGATGGTACATGCGCATACCGCCGGCGCCCTGGATCAGCGGCTCGACGATTACCGCGGCGACCTCGTGGGCGTGTTCGGCCAGCGTCTGCTCCATGTGGGCGAACATGAGGCGCGAGTGCTCTTCCCAGCTCACCCCGTCGGGGCGGTAGTAGCAGTCCGGGCTGGGGACTTTCAGGGTGTCGAGCAGCAAGGCTTTGTAAGTGTCGGTGAACAGCGCGACATCGCCCACCGACATCGCCGCCACAGTTTCGCCGTGGTAACTGTTGGAGAGGGTGACGAAACGCTTCTTTGCCGGTTGGCCGACGTTGAGCCAGTAATGAAAGCTCATCTTCAGCGCGACTTCGATGCAGGATGAGCCGTTGTCGGCGTAGAACACCCGCTCCAGGCCCGCCGGCGTCAACTTCACCAGGCGCTCGGACAGCTCGACCACCGGCTGATGGCTAAAGCCAGCGAGGATCACGTGCTCGAGTTGGTCGACCTGATCCTTGATGCGCTGGTTGATACGCGGATTGGCGTGGCCGAATACATTGACCCACCAGGAGCTGACCGCATCGAGGTAACGCTTGCCGTCGAAGTCTTCCAGCCACACACCTTCGCCGCGCTTGATGGGCACCAGCGGCAGGCGCTCGTGATCTTTCATCTGGGTGCAGGGATGCCAGAGTACCTTCAGGTCACGCTGCATCCACTGGTCATTCAGGCTCATCTAAGGGGTGTTCCTATTTGATCTGCGGCCGTGCCGGCCTGGAGGGCGTGAGTATTGCCGGCGTTTTCGCCTGGCTACATTTCTCGCGGCAATGGGGCCTGGATACAAGAGGGGCAGCCCCGTGCTGCGCTCACTCGAACTGGCGTAAGCCTACCAGATGCCTCCATTGACGTAAGTTCCGCACCGTATGGGGCGCAAGTGCGGTTACGTATCGAAAAGAATTCCCATTCCCCGGCAGCTTCCCAGGATTAGCCGCCCTGCTACTCTGGGTGACCGCTGGGTCGAGCATGCCCGAGGCGCCGCTAATCGATCGTAATTAACGATCTTTTAAAGCGGAAAATTTCACTTTTAATCGATAAGTTAACCGCTAGTCTGGCGTTTTCGCGCTGCGGTTTTGGGGTGTTCGATGCAATGGCGTAATTCTTCTTCTCGCTATGGTCTGGTCAGCAGCCTGCTGCACTGGCTGGTTGCCGTGGCGGTATTCGGTCTGTTCGGCCTGGGTTTCTGGATGGTCGGTCTGGACTATTACAGCACCTGGTACCGTACCGCGCCTGACCTGCACAAGAGCATTGGCCTGGTGCTGTTCGCCGTGATGCTGGGCCGTGTCGCCTGGCGCTGGTTCAGTCCGGCCCCGCCGGCACTCGACAGCCACGGGCGCATGACCCGCTTGGCCAGCCACCTGGGGCACCTGTTCCTCTACGTTGGTCTGTTCGTACTGATGCTTTCCGGTTACCTGATTTCTACCGCCGAGGGTCGCGGTATCAGCGTCTTCGGTCTGTTTGAGGTGCCCGCGACCCTGACTAGCATCCCCGACCAGGGAGATGTGGCAGGGCTGGTGCACGAATATTTGGCCTGGGCCCTGGTGATCTTCGCCGGCATACACGGCCTGGCTGCGCTCAAGCACCATTTCATCGACCGTGACCGCACGTTGTTACGCATGCTCGGACGCTGAAACCTTCACCGGGGCGCGGACGGCTGCGTTCCCGAGTTCTATCTCAAGGAGTACACCTATGTTGAAGAAGACACTTGCTGCACTGGCGCTGGGTTCGGCGCTGCTGAGCGCAGGCCATGCTATGGCTGCCGACTATGCAATCGACAAGCAGGGTCAGCACGCGTTCGTCAATTTCAAGATCAGCCACCTGGGTTACAGCTGGCTGTACGGCACCTTCAAGGATTTCGACGGCAGCTTCACCTTTGACGCCGCGGCGCCGGAGGCCAGCAAGGTCAATGTCACCCTGAACACCGACAGCGTCGACACCAACCACGCCGAACGCGACAAGCACATCCGCAGTGCCGACTTCCTTAACGTCAGCAAGAACCCGACGGCGACCTTCGCGTCCACGTCGGTCAAGTCCACCGGTGAAGGCACTGCCGACATTACCGGCGACCTGACGCTCAATGGCGTAACCAAACCGGTAGTGATTGCCGCCAAGTTCATCGGTGAAGGTAAGGACCCATGGGGCGGCTACCGTGCCGGCTTCGAGGGTAGCACCACGATCAAGCTGAAGGATTTCGATATCACCAAGGACCTGGGCCCAGCCTCGGAAAGCCTTGAGCTGATCATCTCGATTGAAGGCATTCGCCAGTAATGGGCTGAGCGGGTTAGGTCGCGCTGCGGCCTGACGGTTCGCCAACAAAAACGCCGCCCCAAGGGGCGGCGTTTTTGTGTGTGGCGTACTTACGACTCGTCGCGGTTACGCGTCAGCAAAGCCGGCTTTTCACCGCGTGGGCGGTTGCTGCTGGCCAGCTCGTCGAGCTGCTCGGGCGTGGGGAAGCGATCGAGTCGCGAGCCCTTGTGCACGATCACCGGCTGCTTGTCGCTCGGCGCTTTCGCAGCACCTTCGCGGCGTGGCAGTTCATCACGGTTCAGCGAGGTGATGCGTGTATCGCGCGGTGGGCGAGCACGACCACCACCGTTGTTGTTGCGTGGCTGACCACCAGCGCCGCCTTGACGGCGGCCCTGGCCACCGGCGCCGGCACCACCGCCATTGGCGCGTGGTGGTTTGGCTGGGCGAGCACCCTGGCCGACACCATTGCTGGCGCTCGGGCCGGAAGCAGGCGCACCGGGCCGACGGCCACGGTTCTGCTGCTTGGGCTGGCTTGGGCTTACGTAGTCGACCCGGTTGCCGAAATTATCGATTTCATCGTCGCGGAATTCGTCCGGCGCGCGGTCGGGAGGGAGTGCGGGCACTGCTGGCGCGGCGGCACGGGCCGAGCCGCGTGGCTGCTGGCTGCGCGCGCCCTGGGGCTTGCGTGCGGCATCACGGCCGCTGTCCTTGCCCTTGTCCTTGCGTCCGGCACCGTGGCGCTCGCCGGCAGGCTTGGCACCACCACGTGGTTGGCGCGGCTTCTGCGGTTCACGCACTTCCGGGCGCTCGGCCTCGACGGTGCTGGCATCGAAGCCCAACAGGTCGCCGTCGGCGATCTTCTGCTTGGTCATCCGCTCGATGCCTTTGAGCAGTTTCTCCTCGTCCGGTGCTACCAGAGAGATCGCTTCACCGCTGCGACCGGCACGGCCGGTACGGCCGATGCGGTGCACGTAGTCTTCCTCGACGTTGGGCAGCTCGAAGTTGACCACATGGGGCAGCTGGTCGATGTCCAGGCCACGGGCGGCGATGTCGGTGGCGACCAGAATGCGCACCTTGTTCGCCTTGAAGTCGGCCAGGGCCTTGGTACGGGCGTTCTGGCTCTTGTTGCCGTGGATCGCCACAGCCGGCAGGCCGTGTTTGTCCAGGTATTCGGCCAGGCGGTTGGCGCCGTGCTTGGTGCGGGTAAACACCAGCACCTGCTCCCACGCTCCGGCAGTGATCAGGTGAGCGAGCAGGGCGCGCTTGTGGCTGGCCTGCAGGCGGAATACGCGCTGTTCGATACGCTCGACCGTGGTGTTCGGCGGCGTGACTTCGATGCGTTCCGGGTTGTGCAGCAGCTTGCCAGCCAGGTCGGTGATGTCTTTCGAGAAGGTCGCCGAGAACAGCAGGTTCTGCCGCTTGGTCGGCAGCTTGGCGAGGACTTTCTTCACGTCATGGATAAAGCCCATGTCGAGCATGCGGTCTGCCTCGTCGAGGACGAGAATTTCCACGTGCGACAGGTCGATGGCTTTCTGGTTGGCCAGGTCGAGCAGGCGGCCGGGGCAGGCGACCAGTACGTCGACGCCTTTGGCCAGGGCCTGGACCTGCGGGTTCATGCCAACGCCGCCAAAAATGCAGGCGCTGACGAATTTCAAGTCACGGGCATACAGCTTGAAGCTGTCGTGCACCTGGGCGGCCAGTTCGCGGGTGGGGGTGAGCACCAGCACGCGGGGCTGTTTCGGGCCGTGGCGCTGTTCGCGATCCGGGTGACCGTTAGGGAACAGTCGCTCAAGGATCGGCAGGGCGAAACCGCCCGTCTTACCTGTACCCGTCTGGGCCGCCACCATCAGGTCGCGACCTTGCAACGCGGCGGGGATGGCCCGCTGTTGCACCGGAGTGGGTTGGGTGTAGCCGGCGGATTCGACCGCACGGACGAGTGCCTCGGAGAGACCGAGGGAGGCAAAGGACATGTGTAATCCTGTCTAGTGAGGGCGACGCCCTATGGGGTGTATTGCCAGGCTTGAATCGCGCTTGGGGGGCGTGATCCCGTCCGGTACTGCTGACCACTGGGGGTTAGCATCCGGGCGCAAGCCTGGCGGGAATGCCCGAGTATAACAGAGCTGAGGGCTTGCGCAGCCTTTGCCTGCTTAACGGTTCGAGGTGGCCATTTCGAGGGCTTTTGGATGTTCATAGCGCGCCCGCAGGGCAGCGTAGGCGGGCTCGCGCTTGAACTGGCGCAAGGCGCTGGCGAATCGTCGGGCCAATTGTTGATGCCTTGGACTGCGGCTCAAACCCAGGTACATCGGGGTACGGGCGACGACGCCGGGATGGTGAGCAATCATTTGGCTCAAGCCCAGTTGCTCGAGCAGGTAGTGCCCTGAACGACGGTCGTTGATCACCAGGTCGACACGTTGGCGCAGCAGCTTGCCGAAGTTGGCTTCGTGGCTGGCCGCTGGTTCGCGCGTGAACAGGGGCGAGTCTCTGAACCCAGGGTTGGCGTACCAGTACCCCGCCGATACGCCGACAGTCAGCCCGGTGAGGTCTTCGATTTTCTGAAAGCGATGCGGGTTCTCACGGTGGTAGAACAGTACGAATTCGACGGTGGAAAGAGGTTCCTCTGGGAACACCATCCAGGTGTTGCGTGCTTCGCTGTGGAATACGTCGAGGAGGGCATCTGCTTTGCCTTGTTGCACTGACAGGAGGCAGCGTTTCCAGGGCATCAACTCCCAGGTTGTTTTTATGCCCAGTCGTTCGAGCACCACCTGCGTGGTTTCATAGTCCAGGCCGCGCAGCTGTCCGTCCACTTCGTAGACGTAGGGCGGCCACGCTTCGCTCACGATGCGCAACGGCTGGGCCTGAAGGGTCATGCAGGCAAGGGCTAGGAGTAGTGCGCCTATTATTTGGCGCTGTAATACTGGCATGTCGCCAGGATACCGGCTGGCAATGCGGCTGAACAGATGGCGCGCAAGTCCCCGTCACAGGCATTGCCTGTGACGGGGAGAGTGCATGGCGCTCGTCTAGCGTGCGTGTGGTGGGTCAGTGGACCAAGCGATAGCAGGGCTCGTAGGCTGCGCCACCCGGCAGCTTCATGCGGTGTTGTTCGACGAAGGACTGCAGGAGCAGGTCGAGGTGACGCATGATCTCCGGGTCGCCGCTGATTTCGTAAGGGCCGTATTGCTCGATCAGGCGGATGCCCTTGTCCTTGACGTTGCCGGCCACGATGCCGGAAAACGCGCGGCGCAACTGGGCTGCCAGCTCATGCAGCGGCTGGTTGCGGTCCAGTTGCAGGCTGGCCATGTTGGCGTGGGTCGGTTCGAACGGGTGCTGGAAGCTCTCGTCGATTTTCAGCAGCCAGTTGAAGTGGAAGGCATCGTTCTGCTCGCGGCGGAACTGCTTGACCGCCTTGATGCCGTCGGCCATTTCGCGGGCAACCTGGGCCGGGTCATCCATGATGATGCGGTAGTGCTGGCGCGCGCTGTCACCCAGGGTTGCGCCGATAAATGCGTCGAGCTGCTGCATGTAGGCTTCGGCGCTTTTCGGCCCGGTAAGGATCAGTGGGAAGGGCACGGCCTGGTTATCTGGGTGCATGAGAATGCCCAGCAGGTACAGCAACTCTTCGGCTGTACCGGCACCGCCGGGGAAGATGATGATGCCGTGGCCAACACGCACGAAGGCTTCCAGGCGCTTCTCGATGTCCGGCAGGATCACCAGCTCGTTGACGATCGGGTTGGGGGCTTCGGCGGCGATGATTCCCGGTTCAGTCAGGCCCAGGTAGCGGCCACAGGTGTTACGCTGCTTGGCGAGGGAGATGGTGGCGCCCTTCATCGGCCCCTTCATCACCCCAGGGCCGCAGCCGGTGCAGATATCGAGGCCGCGCAGGCCCAGTTCGTGGCCGACGGTCTTGGTGTACTTGTATTCCACCGTACTGATCGAGTGGCCGCCCCAGCACACGACAATCTTCGGTTCTAGGCCGGCGCGCAGGGTGTGGGCGTTGCGCAGCAGGTGGAAGACGTAATCGGTGATGCCCTGTGAGCTGCTGAAGTCGACCCGTTTGCTCTCCAGCTCGCTCTGCGTGTAGACGATGTCGCGCAGGGCGCTGAATAGCATCTCGCGGGTGCTGGCGATCATTTCACCATCTACGAAGGCGTTGGCCGGTGCGTTGAACAGCTCCAGGCGGATGCCGCGATCCTGCTGCAGGATGCGGATTTCAAAGTCGGGGTAGGCTTCCAGAATGGTCTTGGCGTTGTCGCTGTGCGAGCCGGTATTGAGGATCGCCAGGGCGCACTGGCGGAACAGGGCGTAGACACTGCCGGAGCCGGTTTCACGCAATTGCTGGACTTCGCGCTGGGACAGGGTTTCCAGGCTGCCCTTGGGGGTGAGTGAGGCGTTAATGGTGAGGCGTTTGGACATTGGGTCGCTCCGTGATGGGTACGCGGCTCAGGCCCTGGCGAGGCGATAGCAGCGTCGCGCAGGATACTGCCTGAGGCGAATGTAGGGTCATGATACGCCAGGCGCGAACCTACCTGGCCAGGCGGGTATCGATGACGTGCACAGGCGGGGCAAACCGGGCCGCATCGCGCGGCCCGGCGCAGGGGTCAGCGCGGCAGCTTGAGGTTGTTCCAGATCGCCAGGCTGGGTTCGGCCTGGTTCATACTGTAGAAGTGCAAACCGGGGGCGCCGCCTTGCAGCAGGCGTTCGCACATCTCGGTGATGACTTGCTCACCGTACGCCTGGATGCTGTCGGTATCATCACCGTAGGCTTCCAGCTGCTTGCGCACCCAGCGCGGAATTTCCGCACCGCAGGCATCGGAGAAGCGCGCCAGCTTGCTGTAGTTGGTGATCGGCATGATGCCTGGCACTACCGGGATATCCACGCCCATTTTCTGCACGCGCTCGACGAAGTAGAAGTAGCTGTCGGCGTTGAAGAAGTACTGGGTGATTGCGCTATCGGCGCCGGCCTTGGCCTTGCGCACGAAGTTGGCGATATCGTCCTCGAAGTTGCGTGCCTGCGGATGCATTTCCGGGTAAGCGGCCACTTCGATATGGAAGTGATCGGCAGTTTCTTCGCGGATAAAACTGACCAGCTCGTTGGCATAACGCAGTTCGCCACTGGCCATGCCCATACCCGAAGGCAGGTCGCCGCGCAGGGCCACGATGCGCTTGATTCCGGCATTTTTGTACAGGCCCAGCAACTCGCGCAGCTCGGCCTTGCTGTCACCGACACAGGACAGGTGCGGCGCAGCCGGTACCTTGATCTCGCCATCGAGTTGCAGCACGGTGTTCAGCGTGCGGTCGCGGGTGGAGCCACCGGCACCGTAGGTGCAGGAGAAGAAATCCGGGTTGTAGGTTGCCAGTTGGCGCGCCACATTCATCAGTTTTTCGTGCCCGGCTTCGGTCTTGGTAGGAAAGAACTCGAAGCTGTAACGGCGTTCTTGGCTCATAGGGTTTCTAGCCTTGGAGACGTAGGGTGGATGGCGTTTTTTCCATCCACCGTGCGGGAAGTCGGCGGTGGATAAGCCATGGGCTTATCCACCCTACGCATTAGTAGCGGTAGGCGTCCGGCTTGAACGGGCCTTCGACGGTCACGCCGATGTAGTCGGCCTGGGTCTTGGTCAGTTGGGTAACCACGCCGCCGAAGCCCTTGACCATTTCCAGGGCCACTTCTTCGTCGAGTTTCTTCGGCAGCACTTCCACGGTCAGGCGCTCGGCTTTTTGTGTCGGGCTCAGGTCGGCGTACTTCTGGCCGAACAGGAAGATCTGCGCCAGCACCTGGTTGGCGAAGGAGCCGTCCATGATCCGGCTCGGGTGGCCAGTGGCGTTGCCCAGGTTCACCAGACGGCCTTCGGCCAGCAGGATCAGGTAGTCGTCGTTGTGCGCATCGAAGCTGCCGGCACCGGTGCGGTGAATCTTGTGCACCTGTGGTTTCACTTCTTCCCAGGCCCAATTCTTGCGCATGAAAGCGGTGTCGATTTCGTTGTCGAAGTGACCGATGTTGCACACCACGGCGCGCTTTTTCAGAGCCTTGAGCATATTGGCGTCGCAGACATTGACGTTACCGGTGGTGGTCACCAGCAGGTCGATCTTGCTCAGCAGGGCGCTGTTGATGCTGGTGGCGGTGCCGTCGTTGATGCCATCGATAAACGGCGAAACCACTTCGTAGCCGTCCATGCAGGCCTGCATGGCGCAGATCGGGTCGACCTCGGTCACGCGCACGATCATGCCTTCTTGACGCAACGACTGCGCCGAGCCTTTGCCCACATCGCCGTAACCGATAACCAGCGCTTGCTTGCCGGACAGCAGGTGGTCGGTGCCGCGCTTGATCGCGTCGCTCAGGCTGTGACGGCAGCCGTATTTGTTGTCGTTCTTGCTCTTGGTTACCGAGTCGTTGACGTTGATCGCCGGGATTTTCAGCTCGCCCTTGGCCAGCATGTCCAGCAGGCGGTGCACGCCGGTGGTGGTCTCTTCGGTAACGCCGTGGATGCGCTCGAGCATCTGCGGGTATTTCTTGTGCAGGATCTCGGTCAGGTCGCCGCCGTCGTCGAGGATCATGTTGGCATCCCACGGCTGACCATCTTTCAGGATGGTCTGCTCGATGCACCACTCATACTCTTCTTCAGTTTCACCCTTCCAGGCGAATACCGGGATGCCGGCTGCGGCGATGGCAGCAGCGGCCTGGTCCTGAGTCGAGAAGATGTTGCACGACGACCAGCGTACTTCGGCGCCCAGTGCAGTCAGGGTTTCGATCAGCACGGCAGTCTGGATGGTCATGTGGATGCAGCCGATGATCTTCGCGCCTTTCAGCGGCTGTTCGCCGGCGTATTTGCGGCGCAGGCCCATCAGTGCAGGCATTTCGGATTCGGCGATGATGGTTTCGCGGCGGCCCCAGGCAGCCAGGGAAATGTCGGCGACTTTGTAATCGGTGAAACCGGCAGGCGTCAGTACAGCGCTCATAAATGAGTTCTCCATTCGTTTGTGTCGAATGGGCGCCGTTGATGCGTGTGGTTAACGCCCCATCCGAGCCTGACAAAACTCCGGTCTTCAGAGTTTGCTGCAGCGCCCCTCGGACAGGTGGCGGGAGCGACCGGAGCGGAGCCGGTCGGGAGTAGCCGGGGGATTATAGCTGCACCTGGCCAACTGCCCAAGGCTTTCCGTCGCCGCGGGCTGGCGCCAGTGGTAGCCTTGCTCTGTTCAGTTGTCAGGGAGCCCTCATGGGCAATCACAAGATCGAGATTCGTCGGCGCAACGTCGAAAAGATCCTCCTCGCGGCCGAGAAGATTTTCGCCGACAAAGGCTATGGCGGCACCGCGATGGGCGATATTGCCGAGTACGCCGAACTGCCGCGTTCCAACCTGCATTATTACTTCAGCACCAAGGATGAGTTGTACCGTGCGGTGCTGCTCGACCTGCTCGATGTATGGAAGCAGGACGCCCAGTGCTTTGAGCTGTTCGACGACCCACGGGTGGTGCTGAGCAGTTATATCCGCGCCAAGATGAACCACTCGCGTACCCGCCCGCACGGCTCCAAGGTCTGGGCCAACGAGATCATCCACGGCGCGCCCATGCTCGGCGAAACTCTGGATGACAGCCTGTATACCTGGGCAAAGATGAAGGAAGCGAAGATCCGCCAGTGGGTCGAAGACAAACGCATCCTCCCGGTCGAGCCGTCGGCGCTGTTGTATATGATCTGGGCCTCGACCCAGCACTATGCCGACTTCAGCCACCAGGTGGGTGTGCTCAACGACCACCAGCCGTTATCGAATGTGCAGTTCGAGCGCGCGGTGCAGACGGTTACGGCGGTGATTCTGCGCGGGATTGGGCTGGAGCCGTAATCGCTGCCTGTCGCGGCTAAAGCCCCTCCCACGACCTTTGTCTTAACTCACCCCATCGGCTAACGCAGAAAGCCGCCTGGCCCCTCCCACGAATTGCACTCGGTCCGTGGGAGGGGCCGGGCGGCGTTCCGCTTTAGCCGCGATTCGCTTTAGCCGCGAGATATTTTCAACTGGCTACACGATACGGATTGCGTGGGTCGTTGTTCCAGTCGAGGAAGGGCTTGCCGGTGTCCTGAGTCACCATCTCGATGCAGTTCTCCACCGGGCAGGTGATCTGGCACAGGTTACAGCCCACGCACTCTTCATCGATCACCTCATACTTATGGGTGCCGTCGACCTGGGTCAGGCTGGCGATGGCCTGGTGCGAGGTGTCTTCGCAGGCGATATGGCAGCGGCCGCAGCCGATGCAGGCGTCCTGGTCGATCTTGGCGATCACCTGGTAGTTGATATCCAGGTACTTCCAGTCGGTGGTATTGCCCACTGCGCGGCCGGAGAAGTCCGCAAGGCTTGAGTAGCCCTGGCTGTCCATCCAGCGCGACAGGCCGTCTTTCATCTCCTCAACGATGCGAAAGCCATGCAACATGGCCGCCGTGCACACCTGCACCGCGCCGCAGCCCAGGGCGACGAATTCCGCCGCGTCGCGCCAGCTGCCGATACCGCCGATACCGCAGATCGGCAGGCCTCGGGTTTCCGGGTCGCGGGCGATCTCGGCGACCATATTCAGCGCAATCGGTTTGACCGCCGAGCCGCAGTAACCGCCGTGGGTGCTCTGATGGCCGACGATTGGGTGGGCGACCATGCGCTCCAGGTCGACGCTGGTGATCGAGTTGATGGTGTTGATCAGCGACACCGCATCCGCTCCACCGCGATGGGCGGCGCGGGCCGACAGGCGCACGTCGGTGATGTTCGGCGTCAGTTTGACGATCACCGGCAGCGAGCTGTAGGTCTTGCACCAGCGGGTGACCATCTCCACGTATTCCGGCACCTGGCCGACCGCCGCGCCCATGCCGCGCTCGGGCATGCCGTGGGGGCAGCCGAAATTCAGTTCGATACCGTCGCAGCCGGTGGCTTCCACCCGCGGCAGGATGGCTTTCCAGGACTCTTCGACGCAGGGCACCATTAAGGAAACGATCATCGCGCGGTCCGGCCAGTCCTTCTTCACCTGGGTGATTTCGCGCAGGTTGATCTCCAGTGAGCGGTCGGTGATCAGCTCGATATTGTTGATGCCTTGCACTTGACGGTTAGGGCCGAAGTGCGCGGAGTAGCGCGACGATACGTTGACCGCCGCCGGGTCTTCGCCGAGGGTTTTCCACACCACGCCGCCCCAGCCGGCTTCGAAGGCGCGGACCACGTTGTAGGCCTTGTCAGTGGGCGGCGCGCTGGCCAGCCAGAACGGATTGGGTGCCTTGATACCGGCGAATTCGATGGATAGATCGGCCATTTATGCGGCCTCCACATTGAGCATCAGATGAGAGTGGATGGCCTCGGCGGCCAGCTTGCCGTGCTGCACGGCTTGTACGGTGAGATCCTGGCCGAGGGCGGTGCAGTCGCCGCCGGCATACACGCCGGGCACGCTGGTTTGCAGCTGGGCGTCGACCCAGATGCGTTCGCCCTCACGTTTCAGCTCGCGGGCCAGCGGGTCGCTCAGGACTTGGCCGTCAAACGCCTGGCCGATAGCGGTAAAGATGGCGTCGGCGGCCAGCTCGAAGGTCTGTCCGGTGCTTTGCAATCGACCGTTTTCCATGCGGGTGCGGGCGAAACGCATGCCGCGTACCTGACCCTGCTCGTTGAGCAGCACGGCATCCGGTTGCGCCCAGGTCAGCAGGCGCACCTGATTGGCCTTGGCGATGTCCTGTTCGTGCTCGGTGGCACCCATTTCCTCGAAGCCGCGGCGGTACACCAAATTGACGTCGCGGGCACCGAGCTTGCTCATCTGCACCGCCATATCGATGGCCGTATTGCCGGCGCCGAGCACGATGCAGCGCTCGGCCACGGGTAGCTGGGTCAGGTCCTCGCTTTGGCGCAGTTCGCGGATGTAGTCGGTGGCGGCGAGCAGGCCCGGCGCGTCTTCGCCTGGCAGGCCAAGGCGCTTGCTGGCGGCCAGGCCGATGCCGAGAAACACCGCGTCGAACTGCTGGTGCAGCGCGCTCAGGCTGAGGTCGTCGCCCAGCTTGTGGCCGTGGCGGATCTCGATGCCGCCGATCTGCAGCAGGAACTCCACTTCGCGCTGGGCGAAATCATCCACCAGCTTGTAGGCGGCGATACCGTATTCATTAAGGCCGCCGGCTTTCTCACGGGCTTCGAAGATCACCACCTCGTGACCGTGCATGGCCAGACGATGGGCGCAGGATAAGCCCGCCGGCCCCGCGCCGACCACGGCGATGCGCTTGCCGCTGGCCGGGGCGCGTTGGAATGGGTGCTCGCTGAACTGTGCATTGTCGATGGCGTAGCGCTGCAACAGGCCGATCAGCACCGGTGCGCATTCCTGGGCGTTGTTACGCACGCAGGCCTGCTGGCAAAGGATTTCCGTCGGGCAGACGCGGGCGCAGCTGCCGCCGAGGATATTCGCCGAGAGAATCTTCTCGGCCGCGCCCTGAACGTTTTCGTGGCTGATATTGCGAATAAACGAGGGGATGTCGATCTCGCTGGGGCAGGCGTTGACGCACGGCGCGTCGTAGCAATACAGACAGCGGGCGCTTTCCAGGGCGGCCTGGCGAGCGGTGAGCGGCGGGGCCAGATCGCTGAAACGATCGGCCAGTTCGGCGGCGCCGGCATCCGGTCGCGGCAAATGGCTGAGGGTGTCTATCACGGTTATTGCCTCACGGTTTTGTGGCTTTTATTGGGCAGTTAACAGCGTATAAGCGGCCGTCCAGCCTCTGCGGGCCGGTGTGGCGTATAGGTGTTACATCAGCGGTTGGACTCTTAAGTGGGAGGGGCTTTAGCCGCGAAAAATGTCGATATCCCTGGATATGTCGCGGCTAAAGCCCCTCCCACGGGTCAAGGTTGCAGTTCACGCTCGACGGCGGTCGGACGGTTCTGTTCAGCGCGTTTGTTCAGCAGGTCGAACACCGCCGGGTAGGCCGGTCGCTCGACATAGCGACCAGCGCCGCGTTCGGCGCGTAGGTCGCCATCAGCCCAGACCAGCTTGCCCTGGCTGATGGTGTGGCTGGGCACGCCGCGCACGGTCTTGCCTTCGAAGATATTGAAGTCGACCTGCTGGTGATGGGTTTTCGCCGAGATGGTCCGCGTGCCCTCGGGGTCCCAGAGCACCAGGTCGGCATCGGCACCGACCTGCAGTGCGCCTTTGCGCGGATAGAGGTTGAAGATTTTCGCGGTGTTGGTGCTGGTCAGCGCAACAAAGTCATTGATCGACAGCTTGCCGCTATTGACCCCTTCGTCCCACAGCACCGCCATACGGTCCTCAATCCCTGCCGTGCCGTTGGGGATCTTGCTGAAATCGTCGCGGCCGGCGGCTTTCTGCTCGGCGCAGAAGCAGCAATGGTCGGTGGCGGTGGTGTGCAGGTTGCCCGCTTGCAGGCCGCGCCACAGCGCCTCCTGATGGCCGCGCGGACGGAACGGCGGGCTCATCACATAGCCGGCGGCGGTCTGCCAGTCGGGGTGGCGGTACACACTGTCATCCAGCAGCAGATGCCCGGCCAGCACCTCGCCGTACACCGGCTGGCCCTTGGCCCGGGCGTAAGTGATTTCATCCAGGGCTTCCTGGGTCGAGACGTGCACCAGATACAGCGGTGTACCCAGGGTTTCGGCAATGCGAATGGCGCGGCTGGCGGCTTCGCCTTCAACCTGCGAGGGCCGCGACAGCGGGTGCGCTTCCGGCCCGGTCAGGCCTTGGGCCAGGAGCTTTTGCTGCAGGTGATAGACCAGCTCGCCGTTCTCGGCGTGCACGGTGGGTACCGCGCCCAGTTCAAGGCAGCGCTCGAAGCTCGCCACCAGGGTGTCGTCGGCGGCCATGATGGCGTTCTTGTAGGCCATAAAGTGCTTGAAGCTGTTGACCCCAAACTTGGCCACCAGCTCGCCCATCTCGGCGGAGACCTCGTCGCTCCACCAGGTAATAGCGACGTGGAAGCCATAATCAGACGCGGACTTTTCCGCCCAGCCACGCCAGGTGTGGAAGGCTTCCAGCAGCGATTGCTGCGGGTTGGGAATCACAAAATCGATGATCGAGGTGGTGCCGCCGGCCAAGCCGGCAGCGGTGCCGCTAAAGAAGTCTTCGCTGGCTACCGTGCCCATAAAGGGCAATTGCATATGGGTGTGCGGGTCGATGCCGCCAGGCATCAGGTACTGGCCGCTGCCGTCGAGCACCTGACAGCCCGCGGGCGCGTCGAGGTTGTCACCAATGGCCTGGATCAGGCCGTCGGCACAGAGCACGTCTGCCCGGTAGCTTTGTTCATGGGTGACCAGGGTGGCACCACGGATCAACAGCGACATAGCGAGTTCCTCTCAGGCTGACCGGTGCGCGCCGGTTCTTGATTTTTGGCTAATCAGGCCTGTGTTTTTAATCCTGCCATGCCTGACAGGAATGGAATCTAGTAGCTGTTAAGTAATTGGGCAAGATTATTTTTAAGGCTCTTTTTTGTTGTTTAAGTTACTGATTTTTAATAATAAAAATATAAAATCACCAAAATGGGGAGGCCTCTCACCATTTTGACGCACTTGACAAGAACGCCAGATGGTCAAGATTTCCTATGCAAAATCAGCCGTTTGAGCGGTGTCGCCGGCAATGCGAGAAGGAGGCCATTTATTTTTTCTGCACCAGTTTGAAACCTGACTGGGCAGACAAACGGTGGCCTGGGCATGGTAAGCGTCTCCTTGCACCTGGCTGCGTTGTTCGCGAACTTTAATAAAGTTGTTTTTAATCAGTTAGTTATTAAGTAAATGCCGCCGTTCTGGGGTGGCCGCCAGGCAACACGGCACGCTTATTGAGTGCCGCCGCTGCCGTGTCGGTCGGCTCTGTAGTCACGGACTCCGGCCATCGACCCGGCTGTGCGCTTGCGTGCAGCCCGATGCGCAGACAACTAGAAAAATACCTGGAGAGGCCCATGCAGCAGACCCGATCCCACGTGACCGAGCAGAACGGCTTGTACGAGCTGGCTGCCGGCAGCGACGTACTCGACAGCCCGCGCTACAACCACGACATCGCCCCGACCAAGGTGCATCAGCGCACCTGGAATAAATGGCACATCACCGCGCTCTGGGTCGGCATGTCGATCTGCGTGCCGACCTACACCCTGGGCGGCGTGCTGACCGCCTACTTTGGCTTGTCGGTGGGCGAGGCGCTGCTGGCGATTCTGCTGGCGAATATCGTCGTGCTGATCCCGCTGACGCTGAATGCCTTTCCCGGTACCAAGTACGGCATTCCGTTTCCGGTGTTGCTGCGCTCCTCCTTCGGGGTGATCGGTTCCAACGTGCCCTGCCTGATTCGCGCCGTGGTGGCTTGCGGTTGGTTTGGCATTCAGACCATGTTTGGTGGCCTGGCCATTCACCTGCTGCTCGGCTCGATCTTCGAGGGCTGGAAGGCCCTGGGCGGTACCGGCGAAGTGATCGGCTTTATGATTTTCTGGGTGCTCAACCTGTGGATAGTGCTGCGCGGCGCCGAGTCGATCAAATGGCTGGAAACCCTCTCCGCGCCGCTGCTGGTGCTGGTCGGCGCCGGTTTGCTGGTGTGGGCGCTACCCAATGTGTCAATGAGCGAGTTGCTGGCGCAGCCGGCCAATCGCCCGGAAGGCGCCAGCGTGACCGGTTACTTTCTCGCCGGCCTGACCGCCATGGTCGGCTTCTGGGCCACCCTGTCGCTGAACATTCCCGATTTCAGCCGCTACGCGAAAAGCCAGAAAGACCAGATCATCGGCCAGGTGATTGGCCTGCCGCTGACCATGTTCCTGTTCGCCGCCCTGGGCGTGGTGATGACCGCCGCCTCGGCTTCCCTGGTGGGGCAGACCGTGTCCGACCCGGTGACCCTGATCGGCCATATCCAAAGCCCCGGTTGGGTGGCCCTGGCCATGGCGCTGATCATCGTCGCCACACTGTCGACCAACACCGCGGCGAATATTGTGTCGCCGACCAATGACTTCCAGAACCTCGCGCCCAAGCTGATCAACCGCACCAAGGCGGTGATTCTTACCGGCCTGATCGGCCTGGGGCTGATGGCCCATGAACTGCTGAAAAAGCTCGGCCTGCTGGTCTCCGATCTGAGCCTGGAGAGCGTCTACTCCAACTGGCTGCTGGGCTACTCCAGTCTGCTCGGGCCGATTGCCGGGATCATGGTGGTCGACTATTTCCTGATCAAAAAACAGCAGCTGGACCTCGCCGGCCTGTACCGCGATGACGTCTATCCAGCGTGGAACCTGTTCGGCTTTATCGCCTTCGCCGTGCCGGTCGCCTTGACCCTGCTGTCGCTCGGCAGCAGCGCTTTCAGTTGGTTTTACGACTACGGCTGGTTCACCGGCTCCTTGCTGGGTGGGCTGATCTATTTCGGCCTGTGCAGCCTGCGCGGCAGCCAAGCCGTGGTGGCTAAGGCGCCGGTGTAAGGCAACGTGCAAGCGCGCTTCGCTGCTGCGGGCGCGCCGCAGATAACCAGAAAGACTGAGGAGAACACCATGAACACTGCCACTGAGGTTCTGCAATCCAGCCAGCCGCACGTCAATAGCGAGCGCCTCTGGCAATCGCTGATGGAGTTGGCGCAGCTGGGTGCCACCGTCAAGGGCGGGGTCTGCCGCTTGGCCCTGACCGACCTCGACCGCCAAGCGCGTGACCTGTTCGTGCGCTGGTGCGAGGAGGCCGGCTGCACGGTGACCATCGACGCTGTCGGTAATATTTTTGCCCGCCGCTCAGGGCGCAATGCCAGCCTGCCGCCAGTGATGACCGGCAGCCATATCGATACCCAGCCCACCGGCGGCAAGTTCGACGGCTGCTTTGGCGTGCTGGCCGGTGTCGAGGTGCTGCGCACCCTGAATGATCTGGGCGTGCAGACCGAAGCGCCGCTGGAAGTGGTGGTGTGGACCAACGAGGAGGGCTCGCGCTTCGCCCCGTGCATGATGGGCTCGGGCGTGTTCGCCGAGAAGTTCACCCTGGCAGAAACCCTGGCCAAGCGTGACGCCGAAGGCATTACGGTCGGCGAGGCGCTGAACGCCATCGGCTACGCCGGCAGCCGCGCGGTGACCGGCCATGCGGTCGGCGCCTATTTCGAGGCGCATATCGAGCAAGGGCCAATCCTCGAAGACCAGAAAAAGACCATTGGTGTGGTGCTCGGCGCGCTCGGGCAGAAGTGGTTCGACCTCAATCTCAAAGGCGTCGAGGCCCATGCCGGGCCAACGCCGATGCACCTGCGCAAGGATGCGCTGGTCGGCGCCGCGGCGGTGGTCGCGGCAGTCAACCGGGTGGCCCTGGAGCACCAACCCCATGCCTGTGGCACGGTCGGTTGCCTGCAGGCTTATCCCGGCTCGCGCAATGTGATTCCCGGCGAGGTGCGCATGACCCTGGACTTCCGTCACCTGGAGCCGGCGCGGCTGGACTCGATGATTGCCGAGGTACGCCAGGTAATCGAGGCGACCTGCGCCAAGCACGGACTGAGTTTCGAGCTGACACCGACCGCGGATTTCCCGCCGCTGTATTTCGATCAAGGCTGCGTCGAGGCCGTGCGCGGCGCGGCGGTAGGGCTGGGGTTATCGCAAATGGACATCGTCAGTGGCGCCGGGCACGACGCGATCTTTCTCGCCGAGCTGGGCCCAGCCGGGATGATTTTCGTGCCCTGCGAGGGCGGTATCAGCCACAACGAAATCGAGAACGCCGCCCCGGCGGATCTGGCGGCTGGCTGCGCGGTACTGCTGCGCGCCATGCTCGCCGCGTCGGTGGCGCTGGCCGAGGGCAAACTGGCGGCCTGATTGGCTGAAACGCCATGGCCTTGAGTGGTGGTGGTCATGGACGCCTGGGTAGGGACAGGCGATGCTGCGTAGCCTACTGGTGCGTACTGATCGCCATTGTCCTGCCGTACCTGTCCACCGTTACGGCCAAAGCCGTCGGCGGCGGTTTCAGCCCCCGGCATAACCATGACCCGCGGGCGCTGCTGGATAACCTGCAAGGTCTGGGACGGCGCGCCAACAATGCCCAGCTCAATGGTTTCGAGATCACCCCGGCATTCGCCGCAGCGGTGATCATCGCTCACCTGGCCGGCGGTGCTGCCCAGGGCGTGCTCGATCAACTGGCCATCGCTTTCGTCATCAGCCGCGTGCTCTATACCCTTTGCTACCTGGCCGACTGGGCGATATTGCGCTCGCTGGTGTGGTTCGTCGGCGTCGGGCTGATCGTTGCGCTCTTTGTGGTTGCGGCCTAGGTGTTAGGTTCCGCGAGCGAATCGAGAGTGGACCCTAAACCGTGGATGACATCTGTGGCAAAACACCACGCTTGGCCTCACCCCGTCGAGTAGCGATACTGGCTACCGCCTTAAGCCGAAGCCTGTGACCATGAATCTGAAAGCCCCGTTGTTGATCGCCCTTGCCTGCCTGACTCTTACCGCCTGTGGCGGTGTCGATCCGAATTCGCCGATGGGCAAGCGCCAGGCGATCTTCAAGGACATGCTCAAGACCAGCGAAGACCTGGGCGGCATGCTGCGCGGACGGGTAGCGTTCGACGAGGCGCGTTTTATCAGTGGCGCCGCACAACTTGACCAGCTGTCGCGTACACCCTGGCAGCACTTCCCTCAGGCGCGGGACGAAGGTGACAGCCGCGCCAAGGACGATGTCTGGGCGCGCCAGGAAACCTTTCAGCGCATGGCCCGCGACCTGGAGAGCGCCACCGCTGCGCTGGTCACCGCGAGTACCGCCACGCCGCTCAAAAGCGACGACCTGGCCGCGCCCATGCAGCGTGTGGAAGACAGCTGCAAAGCCTGCCACGAAGAGTTCCGCGCCTACTGACTGGGACTTAATGGTAGAGCGCGTAGGGTGCGCCGTGCGCACCGCCGTAGGCTGCAAGACTCTTGGTGCGCGCGGCCTGGGCGGCCCCCATGCAACACTCAATTGGGACATAGCCAATCAGAAGCCTGCGACCTTGGCCTCGCGCAGTTGCGCGGCCAGGGCCTGCACCTGCGGGTTATTGAAAAACGCCCAACGCTGCTCAGCGCCCGCCGCGCCGACGCCGGCCTGGCGTTGCCAGTCGGCTTGGCTGCGGCGGCTGAGCGTGGCCCAGTCGCTGACCTGCGCTTCGGCATCCAGCGATGGCGCGCCCAGGGCCGCCAGCCACTGGCTGAAGGGCCGCTGGCGCGCCTCGGTAAAGCGCGCGAGCAGGTGTTCGCGGCTGCGCGGGCCGATGCCGGATATGTTTTTCAGCTGCCTGTCATCGAAATGCAGCCAGTCAAGCAGCCCCTCCAGCCGGCCGGCCTCCAGCAGGCGCGCCCAGGTTCCCGCACCAATGCCTGGCAGGGCCAGCCCGTTGCGGCCGCCGAGCCAGGTAAGGCGCGCAAGGAATTGCTGCTGGCAGCCTGGGGTGGCTTGCCAGCAGCTCAGCGCGTGATAAGTGCTGGCGTCCGGTATATGCAGCGGGGCGCGCTGCTGGGTGCGCCAGATCACCTCCTGCAAACGCGGCAGGGTCAGGCCGGCGAGTTGAATCGATACCTGATCGCCCGGGCGAATATCCATTTCCTGCCAGCGTGACAAGGAGCCGACACTGACGCGGCTGATCCGCCGGTCGTCCAGCTGCACCGGTTGCAGGCGCAGCACCGGGGTGATCCGTCCGCTGCGGCCGATGCTGAAATCCACGGCGCGCACCACCGCGAGGGCCTGGCTGGCGGGGTACTTCCAGGCTGCCGCCCAGTGCGGCGGTGTGGCTTGCCAGCGCGCACCGGGTGGCCGCTGGCCCTGGCGCAGAACCACGCCATCACTGGCGAATGGCAGCGCGCTGCGGTACCAGTGCTGGCGCCACTGGCGGGCATCGGCGGGCGTACTCAGCGCCTGGCTGAAGCGTTGGCTGTCGGGAAAACCCAGTGCAGTCAGGCCTTGCAGGCGTTCGCCCATCTCCGCCGGGCCGTCCGGCCAATCCCAGATAAACAGGCCGATCTGCGCTGCATCCTGGGCAGTCAGGCTGTGCCGAGCCAGTAGGCCGGCCACGCTGCCGCGCGCGCCCAGGCTGCCATCGCGCGCCTGCACATGCTTATCCAGGCGCCAGTACAACTCGCCCTGCAAGATGGCGTCCAGGCGCTGGGGCAACTGCTGCGGTACGGCGGGCAGTTGTCGCACCTGGGCGGTCCAGTCCTGGCCAAGGCGCCCGTCGCCCCGGCTGATTGCCTGTTGTAGAAAGCCGGCGCGGTACACCAGAGTTACTGCCACGCCATCGACCTTGGGCTGCACCCAGAGGTTTTCACGCGATGCCATCCACTCGGTGACTGCGGTTTCATCCGCCAGTTTGCGCAGCCCGGTCTGCGCGACCGGATGCTCGGCGTTCCCGGCAGCACCACTTGGGGCATCGGACAAGGTTGCGCCCACGTCGGGCCAGCAGCTTTGCCAGTGCGCCAGGCGAGCCCGTGCCTGGTCGTAGAGTTCGTCGCTGATCGGCGACTGGCCGTGGTTGTGGTAGGCGTCATCCCAGGCCGCGATCTGCGCGGCGAGGGGTTGGATCTCGCGTAACGCTTCAGCGTCGCTCCAGTCGGGGCAGGGGGCGGCCAGCAGGGGCAGGGCGAATAGCAGGGTCGGTAGCGACAGCAGGGGCGTTTGCATGGGGGGAGCATCCTTGCTCGTGACAGTCTTCCCAAGTCTAGCCCATGGTGGGCGGCATGACTTGTTGCACTCGGGTGCCGGTGGTAAATTGCCGCGCCTTTTTACCACCCCCACAAATGGATTTGCCCGGCGGGGGCTATGGACAGCCGGGCCTCAGCACTCAAGAGGTCTTCATCATGCGTATTCTTTCTGCCGCCTGCTTCGCCGTTCTGGCCGCCAGCAGCCTGTCTGTCCACGCTGCCGAGATCAGCAGCGCCGAGGCCAAGTGCCAGGAGCAACTGGCAGCCAATCAGGACGGCCTGGCTAAAGCCAAGTTGATTGCCCAGCTTGCCGGCAACCAGAAAGCCACCGATAACCTGGCGGCCGTTGATGGCGGCTGTGCTCGCCTCAATGCCCAAGCCGAGCAAGCCAATGCATCGGCCCAGGCGGCCGAGCCGAATCAGGTGAACCAGGCCGTGGAAAGCGTCACTGCCGCCAAGGATGCCCTCAAGGGCCTGGGCTCGATGTTCGGCAAGTAAGCCGAATCACAGGCACAAAAAAGCCCTGCTGCGTGCAGGGCTTTTTTATGGGTGCGATTACAGGCCGGCGGCGGCGCGCAGGTCGGCGACCTTGTCGGTCTTTTCCCAGGTGAAAGTGGTGAAGGTGTCGCCGCCGACAGTCTTCTGCTCGGGCGTGCGACCGAAGTGGCCGTAGGCTGCGGTTTCCTGGTACATCGGGTGCAGCAGGTCGAGCATTTTGGTGATGGCGTACGGGCGCAGGTCGAACACTTCGCGCACCAGCTTGATGATCTTGTCTTCGGCGATCTTGTGGGTGCCGAAGGTGTTGATCGAGATCGAGGTCGGCAGGGCCACGCCGATGGCGTAGGACACCTGGATTTCGCAGCGCTCGGCCAGGCCTGCCGCGACGATGTTCTTGGCCACGTAACGACCGGCGTAGGCAGCCGAGCGGTCAACCTTGGACGGGTCCTTGCCGGAAAACGCGCCGCCGCCGTGACGGGCCATGCCGCCGTAGCTGTCGACGATGATCTTGCGGCCGGTCAGGCCGCAGTCGCCCACCGGGCCGCCGATGATGAACTGGCCGGTCGGGTTGATGTGGAACTGGGTGTCCTTGGTCAGCAGTTCGGCAGGCAGCACGTGCTTGACGATCAGCTCCATCACGCCTTCGCGCAGGTCTTTGTACGACACTTCAGGGTTGTGCTGGGTCGACAGTACAACGGCGTCGATACCGACGACCTTGCCGCCTTCGTAACGGCAGGTCACCTGGGACTTGGCATCCGGGCGCAGCCAAGGCAGCAGGCCGGACTTGCGGGCTTCGGCCTGGCGCTTGACCAGTT
>JAHJYA010000013.1 GCA_018826895.1 Gammaproteobacteria bacterium | reverse complement strand
TTGCTTGCGCTTGCCAGCGTACTCGGCGTCGGCGAAGGTCATCTGCTTCATCGGGAAACTCGGTGGGTGGGGTCGCGGTATTTTGCCAAATCAGAAAGTCTTTTTCAGAGTTTCCCTAACTGCCAACAACACCTAATGCAGGCATATTGCTCGGATAGTTAGATGCAATGGTAATAATACTCTTTAAGCCGGAGGGCTTGATGAAGAAAATCTTCTTACCCCAGCTGAAGAGTTTAACCAAAGTAGAATTACTACGAGAGAAACGGCTGCTATCAACGTAAGCCACATGATGACCAACAAAGTGAATGTAACGCTGTTATTTAACTCACGGAAAATGCCGAAGGCAAAAGCTGTGTACCAAGACACCGCTGAAACTGCACCTGATGCGATAAATAAGGTGGCTCTCCTACGGGAGACGCCAAAGAGCAGGGGGCGACTCAAGTCGCGTAATACTTTTGGCAACACAAGCGCATGGATGATTACTCCATTGATAGTCAGGACGATCACCACCAGTACCTTCGCCCAGAGCTTAGGGTTTTCAAGCTTTTCCGGCGACTCCATCGCGTAAAGGGCAAGGAAACCAAGACCTGAAAGCCACAGAAGGCATAGTCCAGTAGTGACCACGCTGCTGATGAAGTGAAAGGTGCGTCCGATTTCAACTGGGAGGCTGCCCCTGCGCATCCAACGCAAAATCCAGAGGTCTAGCATCGTCGCCCCACCGAGACCGAAACACATACCAAGCAGGTGGATACCTATAAGGAGTGTCAGAACCTTTAACGGTGGGAGTGGAGCAGGCAATGGAACGTCAAGCGCAAGGGTGTCCGCGAATAAGTGACCACTGCTGGAGAGCATAAGTAGGCCGCTAAAAATCATGAGAGACGTTCGCATATTCATTTATTACAACCTCATCCAACGCCCTTATTTTTACGCATGCACAGTTCACCCAATATAAACAACCCCTTTAAATCTGCAGCATCTTGGATGCAAGCAACTTCCCGAGAGGAAATTAAACCTTGCCCCAGTATTCACTCTAATAAACCGACTGCAATCTACATCGCTACTGCACTTGGTAAAGTGCGTTTGAACCAGCCACAAAAAAATGGACACGTCTAAACATCACCTGCGTTTTTAGAGGTGTCCAAATGAAGCTAACGACGATAGGCTCATATCAACAAGTTGCGCGGGCGGGCTGCTTCTCAAGAAGGGACCGGTGCTTGAGCATCGATCAAACTCTGGCTCTTCAACTCATCCCAAAAGGCTGCCGGAATACCGACCTTCATCGCCTGGACATTGGAAACTATCTGCCCCGGCGAACGCGCACCCGGAATGATCGCCGATACTTGCGGATGTGCCGCTGCGAACTGTAACGCGGCGGTATGGATGTCGATACCATGTCGGCTGGCAACCGCCATGATCTGCGCCCTCTTTTCAACCGCCCCGGCAGGTAGATCCAGGCTGAAGTTGTATCGGCTGCGCCCGCCCAGAAACCCATCGTTCAGTGGTGTGCCAACCACGACGCTGGTGCCTTTATTTTTCAGCGCGGGAAAGGTATTACGCAATGCATCGGCGTGGTCCAGAAGGGAATACTGGCAGGCAAGCAACACAACGTCTGGAGTCGGGTCATCACTGGTCAGTGCCTGAACCACAGCGTGCGGTGTGTTGACGCCGAAGCCCCACGCCTTGATGAGGCCCTCATCACGCATCTTTTCAAGCTCGACCATCGCTCCCATGCGCGCAATTCGATACGCCGCTTCCCAGCCGCCTTCCAGCTCCGTGTTATCTGACGATATGTCATGAATAAAGACGATATCGATACGTGGCAGCCCCAGGCGCTGAAGACTGTCCTCCATGGATCGCCGCGCACCTGCTGCGGTGTAGTCATACCGGTAGTTGAAGGGCGCGGGCGACTTCCAGATGGCATGATCCGCACGCGGGCCACCAGCAGCCGTCAGTACACGGCCGACCTTGGTGGAGATCATATAGTCGTCTGGATTCTTGCTGCGCAGAAAGCGGCCCAGGCGGTATTCGCTCAAGCCAAACCCGTAGAACGGCGATGTATCGTAGAGCCTGACACCGGCGTCCCAAGCAGCCTGCAGAACCGCTTGCGCCTGCTCGTCGCTGATCGGCGCGAAGATATTGCCGATCTGCGTCCCGCCCATACCGAAGCGTTGAGGCGTCATGTATCTCATCGTGTGCGAGGACGAATTGACAGGCAGATCGGTGCGCACGAGCCGCCCCTCCGTACGCATCACGCTTCCGCGCTCCGTCAAGGAGGACGGCACTGGGGCCGCAGCCACCGTACTTGCGACGCTTGATGCGGGCAACAAAGCAGCCGCAACAGCGCCAACCGCCGAATAGGTAAGAAAATCTCGTCTGTCCATCCACATTTCCTTTCTCGACTGAGGATTCACAGGCTTATCGGAGCCGGTATTCGTGCTAGAAATTAGAACAGCGGAGATTGGCCGGGTGACCCTAATGCGCCTTCTCTTTTGCACAATCCTGCCGGTGCGCTTGTGCTGACCATGCACTCTCAGCAGACTCGAGCAATCCGTTAACAGGGGCGCATATGATGACGAGCGGTTCCTCCTCGCAGTTCGGTTTCGGCCATGTCCATTCCCTGACCTCAAGCGAACCTACTCAGCCCAATGAGCGCCTCCAGGCACTGCGACGGCTTATCGAAAAAGTCGCCCTGCAGATTGGCTCGAACGAGATGTGCACCACATCGATTCCAGGCCTGACCTTTTATCGAATGGTCGATCTAGGTACCCCCACGTACTGCATTTATGAGCCCTGCGTGGCCATCATTCTGCAGGGCGCGAAGGAGATCACCTTCGGTGAGGAGGCCTGTGAGTTCGGCCAGGGGGCGTTTTTCGTCACCTCGGTGGATATCCCCACACTGGCTCGCGTTACCGCGGCTAGCGAGCAAACCCCTTATCTATCAGTCGTACTCAAGCTCGATCTTTCCATGCTCAACGAGGTGATCCAGACCCTGGAACCACCACGACAGGAAACGGCTTCTCGAGCGCGGGGCTTCGCATCGGGTGCGGCGTCGGGTGAAATGCTCGACGCTTTCGCTCGACTCTCCACACTGATCGAACGGCCCCTTGAAGCAGGCCTGATGTCAGACCTGATCAAGCGGGAGATATGCGTCCGGCTACTGCTCAGTGGAGCGGGCCAGTGGTTGCGCAGCGTCACTCGCGATGGTTATCGAGATAAGGGCATCGTCAGAGCCATTGAATGGCTGAAACATCACTACGACAAACCACTGCACGTGGCTGATCTTGCCGAACGATCGGGAATGGCCAGCTCTACGCTGCATCACAACTTTCGCAAGCTGACAGGCACCAGCCCCGTGCAATATCAAAAATCCCTACGACTGCAAGCCGCACGCAGCCTGATGCTGACCGACAGGGTAGATGTGAATACAGCCGCGTTGCGGGTCGGCTACGAAAGCGTCGCCCAATTCAGCCGCGAATATGCCCGACGTTTCGGTGCGCCACCCTCGAGAGACATCAAGCAGGCACGGGAACAGGGTGGGAGGCTCGACTAGGACCTGCTCTCGGTTACCGACAAGCCATTGATTTATAGAAAATCTTATCGTCTTTGCCCGGCCAGAGCATTACCTGACGGTGGCATCACGGTTCGACAAGCTCAAGATAAACCACCAAAGTAATGTTGCTATGGCCTGTACCTTCCTTTGGCTCCTCATGTGACCGGGAACAGCCCCCAAGCCAAACATGCAAATCAACGGTTACATAGCCTGGAGGTGTCATGAGCAACTTCCCTATCGTGGCCACAGTGCTCTCGATGATATTAGGCCTCTCGGTCACCCGCCTTCTTCTCGGCATGTTGACAGTTTTCCGCATTCGTCGGACCGCGACACCTGATTGGGTAGCGCTCGTCTGGGCCGGAATACTTTTTGCGACGCAACTCGAATTCTGGTGGGCCGTCAACGCACTGCCCGAGATAAAAGTTACGTTCACCTTTCTAGAATTTCTATTACTCGTCCTGTTGGCGCTGTCGCTTTTTGTATCCGCGGCCCTGTTGCTCCCCAGCCGCAGTGAGGATGAACAGAATGGTCTTCAAACGTACTTCGAGCAGGATGGTCGTTATGCGCTGCTGTCGCTGTCGACCTATTTCGTTCTCGGGCTCATCGTGAACATGACCTTTTTTCAGGCATCTCCGATCGCGCTTTGGGGTGTGCTGGACATCCTCATGGTGCTGCTTCCTGTTTGCGCGTTCAAAGCCAAATCACGCAAGTCATATTCACTCATCACCCTGGCTTTCGTGCCCATTAGCGTCATTGACACGGCCATTTCACTGATCCGCTAGGCAAGTAGCCTGCGTAGGCTGGCAAGGGCATATTCAGCCCAGCCTGGCTCTGGGCAGTACCCTTACGCGATTAATCTCCAAGTATCCCGTGCAGACAAGCCAAACCTTCACCAGGAGAAAGTAAGCAGATAGAAAGGATCGCGAAGGTGCTGGAGCTATACCCGCTTTTGCGCCGGCGCGGTTGAAACCAGTAGACCTCTGGGAGAGTTGCTTCTCGGTAGCTTAGAAATCACTCAACTTTTTAGCGTTGCCACGCCACAACCAAGACATCTCCACCATCTGAGCGATCCTGATTTCAACGTCGACTACGCGTTTTCGTGGGCAAAGTCGCGGCAAGACTTTTCAAAAGAGTCGGCCAAAAGTGGTTCTCCGTGGTTGGCCGCTATCGATCCACAGCTGTTTCCCTAACAGACCCGTGCTGGGTCAAAGCCCGCAGAGAAGCTACCTACTCAGCAGCTTAGCCAGGGGCCGCAACCACTGCGGCCTCCAGGCCAGGGTGAAGACCAGGGTGTAGCCGCTGGGCGGCAGCAGAAGCACCCAGATTAGGCTGCCAAAAGCCACGCCTTGATAGGCCCAAGCCAACAGTAGGCTCAGTGTCAGGCTTACCCATGCAACAGGCTTTGTCCAAGCCTGGCGCTGGGAGTAAACATTCAGCTCGTTCCAGTGTTTGTCCTGGGCTAGTGCGAGGCATGCCAGGCCAAGTAGATAAAAAATCAGCAGGCTGGCAATGAGCAGCAGATCAAGCATCTTCGAGCGCCTTGTATTGCATTACCCGAGCTTTGCGCCGACCCATGCGCCACCAGGTACTGGCAGCGACCCAAGCGCTAAGCAATAAGCCGCCATCTACCCAGGCTATGGCCCAGTTTGACTGGCTCAGGCTTCGCCATAAGTAGTCGCCGGTGGTTATGCCGTTGAGCAACAATGTCATCAGGGCCAGCACGGCTATAGCCGCGCATTGGCTTCGCCAAGGCGCACGGCTTTCGCTAGAGCTACAAACGATGAAGAGCGAATGCACGGCCGCGGCCAGCCAGGTGGCGAAGAACAGCCAAGGCTCCCAGTTCGCTCGCTGATCCAGGCTCTCCGGCAACAACCTATTGCTTGCCAGCATGACCAAGGTGGCCAGCGGCAGGCCGGTGATCAGGCAAGCCGCCAGCCCTTCGACCAGGCACAGACCGGCTCTCCCATGGGGCAATCGCAAGCGCCGCTTCTCGGCCCAGTACAATAGGCCGCTTGCAAGCACAAGACAGCAACTGACCCCGGCCAGGAAATACAACGCGCGCAACAAGGGTTGCTGGAAATATGTCACGTGCAGCCCAGCCAGTAAGCCATAGATGGAGGCGGCCGATTTGGGTTTGGCTTGATGTAACAGCCGCCCGCTGGGACCATCGAAGTACAGGGTGTCGGCGTTCTGACTCACGCGGCTAGCGAGGGATCGGCTGATCTCCACATAGGCCAGGGCATCGCCTGGGTGCCAGACGCGGACGAATGCCGGTTCTCCATCTTGCCAAATGGATCGCGCCTGTTCGGCCATGTCATCCAGCGACGCCAAACTGCCAGCCTGGCCTGACGCTGAGCGGCTAAAGAGGTCACGTGCCTCGCTGGCGAGTTCACCGGCCTGCTCCTGGTAAGTCGCCAGCATGCCGGCCGGCAAGTAGTACGGGAAGCTGATAACCAGGCCACTCAGCAGCAGGGTCAGAAAGAACGGCAGGGCGAAAACCCCGGATAGGTTATGCAAATCCAGCAAGCGCCTCGGTGTCTTGTCTGGACGAAAGCTGAAAAAGTCCTTGAACAGCCGCACATGGATCAGCAGTCCACCGATGATCACCAGCACCCCGGCCATAGTGGCCAGGCCAACCAGCAACAGCCCCAGGCGACCGGCCTCTAGGTGCAGCGTGTAATGGAAGCGGTAGAAGAAGTCTGCGCCCTGGCTACCCGTCGTATCGAGAACGCGGCCTGTGCTTGGATCAATATATCGACTCAGCCCGTTGCCCTGCATATCCCAAGTCTGCAGGCGTAGCGCTGGCACCCGGCTGCTGGGGAGCTCGGTAAACCATTGTTCCAGCATTTGTCCCGCAATCAGCGGTTCAACCACCGGCAGCACTTGACGATCCAAGGACAGCTCGGCAGTCGCGATGGGCAGCCGCGTTTGCGGCAGCATCCAGCGGTCCAGTTCGCGATCGTACAAGGCCAGACTGCCCATAAAGAACACCACGAACAGCAGCCCAGTGAAGGCCAGACCGAGCACGCCGTGCATCCAGAGCATGGCCTGGCGCAAGTTGCTAAACATCAGCTGACTCCCCAGTAGTCGCAGACCACTGCCAGGAAAGCGCTAGCCGCCATTAATACGACCCAGAGCCGTAGTGGTCGCTTAGCTGCTAGTGCTGCAATGACAAGCGCCGGATAGAGCACAAAGCCCAGTAAGGTGCTGAAGATTGCTGCTTCACTGCGCACCGACCCCAGGTGCAGCAACACGATGCCCATAAAGCCCGTAAGCACCCAGATAGCGGCATAGCTCGCCATCAGCACAGCAAGCAGATAAGCGCCTCGTACCAAAGCCGTACGCTTTTCAGGCGTTTTCGCGAGACGTTGCACGCCCCTCTCCTTAACTCAGGCCAGCCCGCGCAGCGGGCTTTTCTAGCCGGTATTCTGGCGACACTCCAGACCAGATAGACGCAGCGCAGGGAAGCGCTGCGTCTCCCGTGCAGTTGTGGACTTTACAGGTCGTAATGCAAAACCAGACCGACAGTCCGAGGAGCACCCACATCGATGATGTCGCCACCCCGGTTGTTGGTGACGTACTCCTTGTCGAACAGGTTTTTCACGTAGCCCGACACAGCCCAGCCCTTGATCAACTCATATTCGGCATTGAGGTTGACCAGTACAAAGTCATCACTGCGGCGTGTATGGATCACGTCACCGCTGGCGTCGAACTCGTACTGCGATGGACTGCCGTCTTGATACACCACGTCACTGGTCACTTTCAGGCCGTTGGCGAAGCGATAGCTGCTGCCGACCGATACCTTGTACTTGGGGGCGTAGAGGAACGACTCGCCACTGAGGTCGGCATCGTCGCCATAGGCAAAGTCGCCGTAGCGTCCATCGGTGAAGGCGAGCCCAGCGTTTACCTGCAGGCGGCTGGTGAGATCGCGCTCGACGAACAACTCCAGGCCTCTGATGGTGCTGCTGGCGGCGTTGTACACCTCGAAGAAATTGCCGGTGCTATCGAGCATGCTGACTTGCTGGTCCTTCCAGTCGGTGTAGTAGAGGTTGGCTCGGGCACGCAGGCTGTCGTCCAGCCACGAACCGCGATATGACAGCTCGTAGTTGGTGGTGTATTCCGGGTCGTAATCGGCGTGGCTGCTACCGGCGCGGACGTTGACACCACCACCGCGGTAACCTTTCTGCACGACGAAACCGAGGTACTGGTCAGCGGCGAACTGATAGTCCAGCCCGAGCTTTGGCAGCAGTGCATTGAACGTTTTCGATACCTGGCCAGGGTTGGAAAAGTCGTCCTGCTCGACATCGGTATCGTTCTGCTCGTTGTCGTAGCGCAGGCCGGTGATCAGGGTCCAGTCAGGCACAAAGGTCCAGTTCAGTTCGCCAAACACCGCCCTGTTGTGGATCCTGGTGTAGCCCTTCACGGTGCCGAGCAAGTTGCCATTGTTGCTCAGCCTGTCGTGGTAGGCGTTGCTGGTGCGCCCGTAATAGGCGCCGGCAAAACCGCGCAGGGTGTCGCCCTCGTACGCCAGCCGCAGCTCCTGGCTAAACAGATGGGTTTCCTGGGTACGCACGACTTCCTGGTTGCGCGTGGCGGTCTGGTCAAAATCCAGTCGCGACTGGTAATCCGACTGCGTGCCGGAGGTCAGGCTGGTCAAGGTAAAGGCCTCGCTCAGGCGATAGTCGACTTTGGCGGTGCCAGTATTCTGCTGCAACTTGTCGGAGGCCTCGGTGTTGGAGGCGACCTTGTAATACTGCACATCGTTATTGCTGCGCAGAATCGAGTTGTCGCCCTGCTGACTGTTGTGATGGGCGTAGGTAAGCAGTACGTCGAGATCGTCATTGGGCAGGATCAGCAGCTTGCCCCGGGCATTCTTGTTGCGGTTGGGGTTGGCGTCGCTGCCGGTGGTGATGTTGTCGATATAGCCATCACCGTCTTGGTAATCCACGGCCACACGTCCCGCCACCACGCCATCGATCAGCGCGCCGCCACCGGCCACCGCTGCGCCGCTTTCGCCATAGTTGCCGGCATTGGTTTGTGCCGAAAAAGTCGGCTCGAACGTGGGGTTACGGGTTTCAATCACCACCGCGCCGGCCAGGGAATTACGGCCCTGGGTGGTGGATTGCGGGCCGAGCAGCACCTCTACCTGCTCTACATCCCACATCGACATCGGGCTCAGGGTCAGCGCTCGGTTAGGCTGTTGGGCTCCGTCCACGTATACCGAAACGGCACCGTTCAGGGTCGCCGGGCCTTGATCGTCGAAGCCCGAAACGGGTACGCCGCGAATACCCCAGTTTTCGTTGCCAGCCTGGGTGTACACGCCTGGGGTTCGACTAAATACGCTACCGATATCCTTGTCACCATGCGCGCGCATGCTGTCGGCTGTCTCGACCACTACGCTGGACTGGGTTTGCGCCAGGGTACGACTGATTTTCTCACCGCTGACCATGACCGGGGCGAGCTCAATCGTCGCCGCAGACGCTGTTCTCGGCATGGGTGTTGCGCGCTCTTCAGGTACCACGATGTAGGTGTGCTCGTCCTGTTGCTGCACTTTGAGGCCGCTACTTCCCAGCAATATATTCAACGCTTCAGCAGCGGTGTAGCGACCACGCAGTGCAGGCGTTGCCTTTCCGGTTGCGATGTCGCTGGAAAAGAGGATCTGCAGATCGGACTGGCTGGCCAAGGCATTCAGTGATTTTTCGAGCGGTGCGGCCGGCAGGTTGAAATCAATTTCACTGTCAGCCTGGACCATCGACGACAGACCGAGCAGCAGGCTGCTGGCCAACAGGGAAAGGCGCAGGGTCGGGGTTATCACGCGTGGTTCTCCGGGAAAAGAGTTGTGTTCCTGGAGTTAGCCGCCACAGCGAAGAGGAAACCCTACCTCCGGGCGTTATTTATTTTTCGCCGCGCGCCGTTGCAGACGCAGCGTGCCCTGGCTGTCCGTGGTCAGGTCTAGTGGAATGATCTTCGGCAGCAATGCCAGCATTCTGTCCAGGTGTGCGCTATCGAAGGTCCCCGATACCGGCAGTTCCTCCAGGCTGCTGTCGTGCATGACGATGGGGTTGCTTTGGTACCGTTGGATTACCGCGAGCACTTCACGCAGGGGCGTGCGGTCGAACACCAGGCGGCCCTCTTTCCAGGCAGCGAATGCGGCAGCATCGACCTGCGTAGGTTTCCCGAGTCGACCGTTGTGCACCAGAACCTGGTCGCCTGCAGTGAGGCGGATGTTCGCTGCATGACCGCGAACATCGACCTTGCCTTCTTCTACCGTGACGCGCACATCGTTCTGATAGCGACTGACGTTGTAGCGGGTGCCCACCACTTTGATCTGGGTCGAGCCAGCAGTGGTCAGAAACGGGCGATAGAGGGCGGGGGTGACACTGAAAAACGCCTGGCCCGCTTGCAGCTCCACCCGGCGTGAACGCAGGTGCCAACTGACGTTGAGCCGACTAGCAGCATCGAGCGTGATGCGGCTGCCGTCCGCCAACTGGATAACCTGCTGTTCACCGATAGCGCTGCCGAACTGCTCGGACTGATAACTGGGATCGAGCCAGAGCAGTGCGCAGACGACCCCGAGCATGGTGATCACGA
This sequence comes from Gammaproteobacteria bacterium, assembly GCA_018826895.1. Taxonomy (GTDB): domain Bacteria; phylum Pseudomonadota; class Gammaproteobacteria; order Pseudomonadales; family Pseudomonadaceae; genus Aquipseudomonas. The sequence goes on along the minus strand of JAHJYA010000013.1, from coordinate 50,338 downwards.
CGCTCAGCGTGGTGAGGCTGCGGGGGTTAGATTTCTTTGCAGGCGGTGGCAGCGGAAAGCGCTTTTTCAGCTCCTCACGATGGCGTGCAATGGCGTCATCTGCTGGGACGAATGCGTTCTGTTGCGGCTCGTTTTGGTTCATGACTCAGCCAGCCTTACGTGTAGCCGAGCATGATACGGCAGCGGGCCATACCTAGCTTGAGGTGCTTCTCCACGGCCTTCAGGGATATTCCCAACTGTACCGCTACCTCTTTCTGTGGCAGCTCATGAATCTTGTGCATGACGAACACCTGCTGGCAGCGTGGGGACAAGGTAGATATAGCCGCACTCAGGCGCTCCAGCTCGTCAGCAACCTCGTGATAGCACTGCGGATTCAATGCGCTGCAGATGATTTCAGGCAAGTCTGCATATTCGTCGATCCAAGCCTGCCGCCGCCTCTCACTGCGGTAATGGCTGATGGCACGATCATGGGTGATTTTGCGCAGCAGGGCCAAGGGCAGTCGCACACCGTCCTTTTCTGGCGCCTCAAGTAGTTGTACGCAAACATCGTGCACGACCTCATGCGCGGTATGACGATCACCAAAGCGGCGGCGCACAGAGTCAACCAACTCGTCGTAATGACGGGTTAGCACCGTGACCAAGGATGACCGGGATGTGGCATGAGACACGATGGAGGTCGCAAGAGGGCAAAGGGGATTGGATGCAAATATAAGTGAGAATGCTTACCGATTGAAAGGAGCATGAAACGCCATAGATTTTGTAGGCACCGCAATCAGCCGCTTTTAGGCCACAAAGCGGAAATGCGCTTGCTACTTGAACAGCCAAGGGAAGTGGGGGCGGATTTATTTCTCTGCTCTAAATTTCCGCTCCTGGCCGACTTCGGCTTATCGAGCTCACCCCAATGTTCAGCGCTCAGCCAGGCCGGCATTCGGTGGGCCCGTTGAAGCTTCGCCTCTAGCAGGGGGGCTTGACAGCTCTGGGATACTGAATGAGGCGTCGCGGCCAGCGTGGCGCCTCCCATCACGCTGCAAAGGAAGGTGCTCCATGCGCAATGAAGAACTCAAAGCCTTGTTCGACCAGCAAGCCGCCGGCTACGACAAGCAATGGGCGGGAATGGCTTCACTTCGCGACACCCTGTATTTGCTGCTCGACGCCCTCTTCGCCGACTTACCGGAAAATGCCCGGATACTCTGCGTCGGCGTGGGCACCGGTGCAGAACTGGCCCACTTGGCCGAACGTTTCCCCGGCTGGTACTTCACTGCTGTAGATCCCTCGGGTGCCATGCTCGACATCTGCCGCCAGCGGGCGACAAAGGGCGGTTTTCTCTCGCGTTGCAGTTTTCACCACGGTTACCTCGACACCCTGCCTGCCGAGCCCAGCCACGACGGCGCGACCTGTTTTCTGGTGTCTCATTTCTTGCTTGAGCCGCAGGCCCGCATCGCCTTATTCCACGAGATCGCCCGTCGGCTTGAGGTGGGTGGTGTACTGGCAAATGTCGATCTGGCCTCAGATGTCCAATCCCCTGCCTACGAGGTACTGCTACGTAGCTGGATGACGCTGATGTCCTCCGCCAGCGTGCCGCCGGATGTATTGGAACGGGCCCGTGCCGCCTACGCCAGCGATGTGGCGATCCTGCCGCCGCAGCAGGTCGCAGACCTTATCAAGGAGGCCGGGTTCGAGGCGCCGGTGCAGTTCTTTCAGGCTGGGTTGATGCATGGGTGGTTTGGCGCACGGAAGGCAGACATCAACCTGGGCAAGTAGCCTGCACGGCGAGTGGGTTAACTCAAGTTCGGATGCCTGAGGCGCTGAGACAAGGTGCTGCGATGAGTCACAGCTGGTGCTGGCTATGGCAAGGAGCGGCAACGCGATAACAGCGCCTCAGGAGCCGCAACTGACTCATTGAACCAGCCACTGCTTGGTTGCTTCTGGCAGGAAGCAGCCATCCACCGTCGCCAACTGCCAGCCGTCTATATCCGGTGATGCTCCAGCAAGAAGTCCACGAACATCCGCACCCGTGCTGGCATTGCCGAACCACCCACGAATACCGCGTGAATCGGTTCCCGGTCGCCGGGGTTCCAGGCGTCCAGCAGCGGCACCAGATCGCCGCGCTGCAGGTCCTCGCTGACGCTGAACTCGCCGATACGGGCGATGCCGGCACCGACCCGGGCCAGCTGCGCCAGTGCCTCACCGCTGCTGCATTCGATATTGCCGCTGACCTTGAGGGTAAAGGCGCTGCCGTCGCGCACGAACGGCCAGTTGGGTTCGGCGCGGCGAAAGTTGAAGCGTAGGCAGTTGTGCCGTAACAGGTCTTCCGGCTCCTGGGGAATACCGTGGCGCTCTAGATACGCGGGCGACGCCACCACGACCTGGCCGGTGTCGCCGATCCTGCGCGCGGTCAGCGGGCTGTCGGGCAGATGGCCAAAGCGTATCGCCACGTCGGCCTGGCCGCCGAGAATATCGACCACTTCATCGCCCAGGGTCAGGTCGACGGTGATATTCGGGTAGCGGTCGCTGAAGGCGGCCACCAAGGGAACGATGGCAAGCCGCCCATGGCCAAGGGCGGCGCTCACGCGCAAGCGGCCCCTGGGTACGCCCTGGTCGGCGATGGCCTCTTCGACCTCGGCCATGTCGGCCAGGATGCGCCGGGCGCCGCGCAGGTAAGCCTCGCCCTCGGCGGTAAAGGTGATCGCGCGGGTGGTGCGCAGCAGCAGGCGGGTGCCGAGGCGTTGCTCGGTGCGCGCGATGATCCGACTGACCGCCGAGGGTGTCAGCCCCAACGCCCGCGCCGCGGCTGACAGGCTGCCTGCCTGCGCCACCGCGGCGAACACGCCCATTTCACCTGACCTGCCGTTAACGTCCATTTGTGCTCCGCACGCAAAGGTGCTTGCCAGAAATGCCATCTACCGCCTTTGAAGGCTGGATCGTAGCATTCGCAGCATAGATAAGGAGCCTTCCATGCGTATCAACCCACCCCTTGTAGCACTCGCCATTGGCGCCTTCGGCATCGGCGTGACCGAGTTCGCCCCCATGGGCATGTTGCCAGGCATCGCTGAAGATCTCGGCGTTTCCATTCCCGCCGCAGGCCTGTTGGTCAGTGCTTACGCCCTGGGTGTACTGCTCGGTGCACCGCTGATGACCCTGACCACCGGCAAGATACCCCGGCGCTATCTGCTGATCGGGCTCATGGCGATTTTCACCCTGGGTAATCTGATGTCAGCCCTGGCGACCGATTACTACAGCCTGATGATCGCCAGGGTGGTGACCTCCCTGAACCACGGCGCATTCTTTGGCGTTGGCTCCATCGTCGCCGCCAGCGTGGTCGCCCCGGAGAAACGTGCCGGGGCAGTGGCGGCCATGTTTATGGGCCTGACCCTGGCGACCATCGGCGGCGTACCGCTGGCTGCCTGGTTTGGCGAGCTGCTTGGCTGGCGCACCGCCTTCTGGGGCATCACCGGCCTCGGCGTACTGGCCATGGCCGCATTGTGGTTCGCCCTGCCCAACCTGCCGGCGCCGAAAAGCGTCGGTGTAATGGCCGAAATTCGCGCACTGGGCCGTGGCCCTGTGCTGGGAGCGCTGGCCCTGACAGTGGTCGGCTCAAGCGCGATGTTCACCGTATTCACCTATATCGCCCCCATCCTCAGCAGCGAGACCCAGGCATCCACCGCCTTTATCACCGCCATGCTGGTGCTCTACGGCGTGGGCCTGACCCTGGGCAACATGTGGGGCGGCAAGGCTGCCGACCGCTCCATCGACCGCACCTTGATCGTCTCGCTAAGCGCACTGATTGTCGTCCTGCTGGCGTTCACGGTACTGATGCGCTGGCCGCTGCCGGCCGCCGTGGCCATCCTGATCTGGGGCATCGCCAGCTTCGCCATTGTGCCGCCGCTGCAGATGCGTGTTATGGAGGCCGCCAAAGGCGCGCCCAACCTGGCCTCGGCGGTAAATATCGGCGCCTTCAATCTCGGCAACGCGATTGGTGCGGCGCTGGGCGGCGCGGTAATCAATGCCGGGCTGGGCTACCCGGCAATCTCCCTGGCCGGCGCGGCGATGGCGGCGCTGGGGCTGTTGATGGTGCTGGGGTTTGCCTGGCGCTCCAGAGTGGCTGCGGCTGCGGTGGCATAACTAAGGAGGTCCTGACGCATCGCACACAGACGCAGGGGATGCCGCGCTCAGCAAGCAACAGCCGTATCCCGAGCCGGTGGCAGGCCGAACAGGCGGCGGTACTCCCGGCTGAACTGCGACACGCTTTCATAGCCCACGGCGAACGCCGCACTGCTCGCCGTAGCCCCTTCCCCGAGCATCAGGCGACGCGCCTCGATCAGACGCAGCTGCTTCTGAAATTGCAGGGGTGTTAGCGACGTATGGTTGCGGAAATGCTGATGGAATGACGATGTGCTCATACCCGCTACGGAAGCCAGATACTCCACCGGTAAGGTACGCGTGAACTCAGTACGCAGCACCGCCACCGCCCGCGCGATACGCTGGGCATGACCGTCAGGCCAGCCCAGCCGGCTGATGGCCGGGCCATGGTGGCCGACCAGCAGCCAGTAATGCAGCTCGCGCATCAGCGAGGCATGCAGCACGGCAGCCGACGCAGGCCGCTCAAGCAGCCGCATCAGGCGTAGCACGGCCTCGGCCACCTCGGTATCGGTTGGTTCGATCTTGATCGGCGCAGAGTCTGCAGCCGGGATGGCGTTCATCTCTTCCATCAACTCGGTCAGCAGGGCGGGATCCAGGTCGATCACCAGGGAGATATACGGCGCCTCATCACTGGCCTCGATGATCTGGCTAACAGTGGGCACATCCGCAGTGATCAGCAGGGAATCCCCGGCGCCGAAGGTGAATATGTCAGTCCCCATCATCACCTGTTTGCGGCCCTGCAATACCAGGCACACCAGTGGGCGGGTAATGGCGTGATCCAACCCGCTGGGCTTGAGCGCACGGATGATGGTCAAGCCCGCAATGGGCGTTTGGGAAAGGCCATTGGCACCGGCATTTTTATCCAGAGAGTCGCGAACGACCTCCAGTAGCGCTGCGCTCATTGAGGGCTCCTGAGGCTGATCATGGGCACGTTGTTCACCCTTTGGAGAAATAGGCAAAAAGCGTCGAGGTTTCGGTAAGGACGAGGTATCCCCTGGCTCACACAATGAAAGCCCCTTCACCAACCAGAGGTTTTTAGCATGACCAAGATCGCCATCGTAACCGGTTCCAGCCGTGGCCTCGGCCGTAACACCGCCCTGAATATCGCGCGCCAGGGTAACGACGTCGTCATCACCTACCAGAGCCAGGCCGATGCAGCCTTGGCTGTGGTCGCCGAAATCGAAGCACTGGGGCGCAAGGCCGTGGCGCTGCAGCTCGACGTGGGCAACGTGTCCACTTTTGCGGCCTTCGCCGAGACGCTGCGGGGCGTGCTCAAAGAGACCTGGCAGCGCGACAGCTTCGACTACCTCGTCAACAACGCCGGGCATGGTGATATGGCCTCGATTGCCGACACCACAGAAGCGCAATTCGATGCCCTGGTGAACGTGCACTTCAAAGGCGTGTTCTTCCTCACCCAGGCGCTGTTGCCGCTGCTCGCCGACGGCGGACGGATCGTCAACCTCTCCACGGGCCTGACGCGGTTCGCCTCCCCTGGCTTTGCCGCCTATGCCGCAGCCAAGGGCGCGGTGGAGGTGCTGAGCGTCTACTTGGCCAAGGAGCTGGGCAGCCGCGGCATCGCTGTGAATACGGTGGCGCCGGGCGCGATCGAGACCGACTTCCTGGGCGGTGCGGTGCGCGACATGCCGGATCTGAACCAGGTCTTCGCGCAGATGACCGCACTTGGTCGTGTGGGCGTGCCCGACGACATCGGCCCGATGATCGCCAGCCTGCTCGGTGAGCAGAACCGCTGGGTCAACGCCCAGCGTATCGAAGTCTCCGGCGGCCAGGCGATCTAAGCGACAAGGCGCGCGAAACCCAGGGATGGGCGTGCGTCGCGCCCACCTATCGGTGCGCGAGCAGAGTACGGAGCCGCTGGGCATTACGGTCGGATCATCGCCACCTGACAGGCCCACAGTGATGCGTGGGTATGTCTGAACCTCTAGCACTGAGATCGGATAGCGGCAGCTGGGGAAGAGAGACGACCATCGATTCACAACCGTAGCACGTGTCAAAGGCCGCAATCGGCCAAAAGCGGACATGTGCTCATCGCGGTTTCTGTCTGAGGCATACCAGCTTTAAGTCTCAGTAAGTGGCCGTTTAAGCAGGGCTGGTTTCAAGGGACTATGGATTGGCGTCACAGCTAACGGGTAACGGACGGTCAAACCATATAAAAACTACCCGACCCTAATTCATCCACCCTGCATCGCCTGGAGCACCATCGCACTGTCGACATACTGCTCCATGCTGACAATCTTGCCGTCTTTGAGGCGATAAAGATGCGCGAAGGTGGCGCTCATGGCTTTGCCGGTGGCGCGGTAAGTGCCGGAATACAAGCCAAAGGTCGCGACCCGGTCGCCGTCTGCGAGGTAGGTGTGGACCGTTGCGCGGTAGTCCTTCCATTCGTTCGCCAGCCGGCTGAATACCTTGGCGACAATTTCGTCAGGCCCGGTGTAGGTGCCTGCGTAGGGAAAACCCGCCGCCTCGGTCCAAGTGGCTGTCGGCGAGAGGGCGGCAAGCAGGTGCTTGCCGTTGTCCGCCGAAGCGCCCTCATAGGTCGCTTGGATGATCTCTAGATTAGTTTTCATCGCGTTACCCCCACTCCATTTCGCCTTTTGCAACTTTGGCACCGATTTGCAACGCAACGCCCATGCCAGCATCCGGGTAACGCGCCGTCATTGCGGCGATCAGCGCGGTGCTGTCGGCTGCTTTGCCCAGCTCCTCTTCGAACGCCAGGAGGTAGTCGCGGGTATAGCGGATGGCCGATGCGTCGGTCACTGTGGCCGGTTTCATATGTCCGGGTACGACCACGGACGGCTTACGCGCAAGCATGGCGTCCAGGTTACGCGCCCAGGCGGCGCGGCCTTCAGCGCCAGCGGTGTCGGCAGTCCAGACATGCACATCGGCAAACACCAGTACGCCACCGATAATGGCATTCAGTGAGGGCACCCACAGGTAGCGGCGGTTGGCGAGGTTCGTGGCGTTGATGACCTCGATGGCATGCTCTTCCAGCGTCAGTGCCTGGCCGTCGAATGGTTCAGGCATAACGATGTCGGCCAGGGTTTGCGGGCCGTTGTCTTTTAGTTGCGGGCCCCAGACTGCAAGTTTCTTTTCCACATTGCCTTGGATAGCCGCCAGGGTGGCGGGTGCTGCGATTACGCGTGCTTCCGGGAAGGCGGCCTTGATGGGGGCGAGCCCGAAGTAGTAATCAGGGTCGCTCTGGCTGATGTAGATCGTCGTCAATTGCTTGCCGCTGCCCTTGATGGCTTCGGCAATGGCCTGGCCGTCGGACAGGGTAAAGCCGGCATCGATCAGCACGGCGTCACGGGTTCCAGAGAGCAGCACCGGCGCGCGGAAGAAACCGTTCTCGCCTGCGGGGAAATGCCGCCAGCTCAGCCCGCTACCGGCAGCCCAAGCGCCTTTGCTTAGAGCGGCGGCTGCGGCACCGAGCGTGGCGGCAGCTTTGATGACAGTGCGACGTGTGGTCATGGAAGTGCTCCTGCTGCGCTGACAGCGTAATTGACAGTGGGGTGGATGGTTTCAGACGGCTACGAGCTGCTCGATAAGCGCCTCTGGGTTGGCAAACAAGGCGCTGCTATTCAGCACAGAGCGTTGCCCGGCGGAGTCGAGAATCATTGTGGGTACGCCGCGGGCAGCAAAGGCCTGAAGCAACTCCTGCGCTTGCCTTGTGCGCGCCTTGTTGAGGCTGACAAGCGCAGGCTCTGGATGGGCCAACAATGCGGCGGCTTCGCTCAGGCCGAGCGCTTGCAGAATGTCTACGAGTGAGGCGGCTGAGGTGACATCGCGGCCGTCCACGTAGCGCGCCAACTGGATCGCCTTGAGCGCGTCGTACTCCCGCGCCGGGGCCGTCGCTGCCACAGCGCTAAGCGCCAGAGTGGCCGGGCCGCTGTCGAAGCGTTGCTGACGATCAGCCAGTACCAAGTGCCGATAAGCTTCACTGAAATCCTGCCCTGTCTGGGTGGCGATACGCTGGTCGTTTGACCAGGCGTATGCGGCGAAATCATCATCCATCGGGCGTGCGCCATGGTTTGCGAACAAGCCCGTGGGCAACAGTTCGAGGCGGATGCCTGTAGTGTCGAGCAGCCGCGTCAGCGCAGGTATAGCGCCGTAGCACCAGCCACACAGCGGGTCGTACAAATACTGCAGGGTCTTGCTCATTGGGATGCCTCCGTTTCTTGAGGCTTAGAGTAGGCGCTGCTGATTGACTATTAAATACACACGCGATATATGCGGAGTATGTCAAATGCATACAATAAAAACGAAACCGGCCTGGGCGCTTTCAGCAATCTGCGGCGCCTGACTTACTTCGCCACCGTGGTGGAGACCGGTTCATTCACGGCGGCAGCAGAGCGGCTGGGTATTACCAAGGCTGTGGTTAGCCAGCAGGTGGCGCGGCTGGAGCGGGAGTTCAAAACCTCCCTGTTGGTGCGCACCACGCGCAGCGTGCGAACCACTGAAGTGGGGCAGGCGTTCTACCTGCGTTGTGCGCGAATTTTGCGAGAGGCCGAGGAGGCCTTCGGTGAGTTGGGCGAAGCAGCATCGGAGCCCTCGGGCATGCTGCGCCTCACTGCGCCCTTCGACTATGGCGTCGGAGTTGTAGTGCCGGCCATCGCCGCATTCACTCAGCGCTATCCCGCTTGCAAGGTCGATGCAGTCTTCAGTGATCAGACGCTGGATATGATGTCCGGCAATCTGGAGCTGGCGATCAGGGTGGGTTGGCTTGCTGAGAATGGCCAGCAGGCGCGAAAAATTGGCTCATTCCAACAGTTGCTCGTTGCGGCCCCCAGTCTGTTGCCTCAAGTGGTAGGGCTCTCGCGGCCACAAGAAATTGGCCGGTTACCATTCGTGGCCAACTCGGCCTTACGCGAGCAGCTGCGTTGGACCTTCTCACTGAACGAGAACGAGCGTCAGACCGTGAGCCTGCACGCTTCGATCTTTCTCGATGCCACACTCGCGGTGCGTGAGGCCGTATGCCTGGGTGCGGGGCTCTCGGTGTTGCCGGACTATGTCGTGGCTGACGACCTTGCCAGCGGGCGTCTTATCCAGGTGCTGCCGCAATGGCGTCTCCCGAGCGGCGGTATCCACGCCGTCTTCCCGGCTGCTCGCTTTCGCCCGGCGAAAGTCCGCGCCTTTGTTGAGCTGCTGACTGGCCGAGAAGAACAGCGTCAGGCTTCCAGCAGATCAGCCCGATGACTCAGTAGTCCGGGCATTTGCTATCAAGCCTTCAGTGCCAGCCATTGCGAAACAGCGCTATTAAACTGCTCTGCACGGTCCACCATCACCCAGTGGGACGACTTGAAGGCCTCGACTTTGCAGCCCGCCGTCACGCCCAATTGTTGCAACCAGGCCTCGGATTGGAACTGGAGTGGCTTGTTGCGTCCGTATGCATAAAAGATCGGGCATTGTAGTTGCGCGGGGCCAGCCAGCACCTTCAGTCCACCGAGTGCACCTAACCAGCGCATTGCATAGGGATAGCTCATGCCCGTATGGATAGTGGCTTCATCAGCCGTACAGCGCAGAAACTTTGCTATCGCCCGCGCTAGGTAGTTTCCCAACGGGCCCTTCATGTACCACGTTAATGCTAGTGGCACCTGGTACGCGAATATCATCAATTTGCCACGCAGGCTCAGCCCATGTGCAAATGCCGGCGAGCTTACATCACCTACGTCGACGGCAATGACTCGTGCCACTTTATGTGAGTGAAGGGCAGCGAAGTGAACACCGAACAGGCAGCCCCAGTCATGCAGCATCAACGTAACTTTGCTGTTTGGGCTTACTTCATTCACCACGACAAGAATCAGCGCCACTACTTCGCTGGCGGAGAAGCCCCGCGTGCCAGGATCGTCGAAGCCCGGCAAGGTAAATCTCACGCACCGGTGGGTGTGCTTGAAATGCTGAACCTGCTGTTCCCATATCTCATGGGTGTCCGGCCAGCCGTGCAGCATCACGAGGGTGTCGGGGCCGTCTCCATCGATGTATACCTGAATGCCGGAAACGATTAATTCACTGTGCATGCTGCTGAATCTCCACTAATCACATTAGTGCCCAATCTAGGCAGCTGATCTCGCCTAGATTCTGCGGTAAGGAGGCGTTGCTTGCAGTCGCTCAACGACGTTACAAGCACTGCCCCTTACCTTGGCACTGATCGTCAGCACTGCATCGCGGTGCTAGCCATGTACTTACGACGCCCTGATTTGACTCATCAAGTCTTTGCCGACCACCGCCGATGCACAGAGCACACCGCCGACCAATGCGCCGATCACGCCATCGGTGGCCAGGTCCTGGCCGGTGATATACAGCCCCTTGATAGGTGTCTGTGCCCGCAACCATTTTTGTTGGAAGCGTTGCGGTGACGATTCGATGCCCATAAAGCCGCCGCGCTCACGTTTGGCAAAGGTTTCGTAGCTCAGTGGCGTGGAGACTTCGACATAGTCCAGTGCTTCGCGGGCTTGCGGAGCATGGTGGAAGAGCTCCTCCAGTAGGCGTTCGCGGATGTTCTCTTTCAGTGCCAGATAGTCATCGCCGCGCTTCATCCAGCGTGTGCCTGCCCACTGCTTGAAGTGCTCATAGTTGGTGTAGGCGTACATCTCGACTGTGGCTTTATTGGGGAAGTCCTGATCCCAGGACGCGTCTTTAGTGGACGGGAAGGTGATAAAGGTCCAAGGGAACGGCGCGTTGAAGTCTTTGCGGTGCGCGTCCAGGTTGGCTTGTAGGTCGTTAGTTGGGTGTGACCAGATATTCGCCGGGGTGAAACCCAGCGCCTCTGCCGATTGGTTGAAGCCGATATTGATGCCGACCACGGCATAGGTGTCGGTGACCTTTTCCAGCAGCTGATCAAGGCCTGCCCGGCTGCTGACCGGCGCGGGCAGCAAACGCGCGAAGGTGTTTTGCACACCGGCGTTGCTGATGATCACCGGGCAGCGAACTTCTTCGTCCGAACTCAGGCGCACGCCCTGGGCAATGCCATTTTCAACCAGAATTTCGCTGACCTCGGCGCTGTGCAGCAGCACCCCGCCAGCCTGCTCGATAATCGGCGCCATCAGCTTGGAGAAGGCCATGCCGCCGCCAACCGGGTAGTGGGCACCGTTCATGTAGTGTTTCGCCAGCATGCAGTGCATGGCAAAGGAACTGCGGGTCGGCTCTAGGCTGTAATCGCCCCAGTTAGCGCAGATCACCGCAATCAGTTCCGGGTCGCTGATCAGCTCGGACAGCACATCGATAGTGAGGCGGTCCGAATAGCTGTGGAAGGTGCTGCACATGGCGTCGTAAGCAGCATCCGCCGCTTCACTCGGCATGGCTTTCTGTGCGAAGTAGCCGGCCGAGCTTTTCGCGGCCTTGCCGATCAGGGCCATGTATTGATCAATGCCCTCGGCTTCGTGGGGGAAGTGCTCCTTGAGCAGATTGCTATAGGCCTCGGCACCGGCTGGTATTTCGTAGTGTTTGTCGCCAATGGCCATGCGGTTGAAGATGCTGGGCATGGGCATCCACTGCAGGCCGCCGCCGGTGACATAGTTGAACAGCTTCCAGCCCGCTGCTTGGGGGGTGCCCACTTCTCCGATGTAGTGCATGCCGACTGTCCAGCGATAGCCATTACGCGAGTAGGCCTGCGTCATGCCGCCAATCACGTTGTTCTGTTCCAGCAGCAGCACGCGTTTGTTTTGCTGGGCCAGAACTGACGCAACGCTGAGGCCGCCCATGCCCGAGCCGATGATGATGGCGTCAAACTCGCCCGAGATGCCTACAGCTTTACGATAAGCGTTGCCGACTGTTTCCATGATGTGTCTCCCACTATGACTTTTGTAGTCGTGATGATCTGTGTATGGGTGCGAGGCCTGGTCTGGGCGACGATCTAGAAAAACCCTTGTGGGCTGATGTCGTAGCTGACGAGGAGGTTTTTGGTCTGCTGGTAGTGGTCGAGCATCATCTTGTGATTCTCCCGGCCGAACCCGGACTTCTTGTAGCCACCGAAAGCGGAGTGCGCCGGGTACATGTGGTAGCAGTTGGTCCACACGCGCCCTGCCTTTATGGCCCGGCCCATGCGGTAGGCGCGATTGATGTCGCGTGTCCACACACCGGCCCCAAGACCAAACTCGGTATCGTTGGCAATCGCCAGGGCTTCGGCTTCGTCCTTAAATGTCGTGACGCTGACCACCGGGCCGAAGATTTCCTCCTGGAACACGCGCATCTTGTTGTTGCCCTTGAGCAGGGTTGGCTGAATGTAATAACCGCTGGTCAGGTCACCTTCCAGGCGCTCGGCAGCGCCGCCGGTGAGAATCTGTGCGCCTTCCTGCTGGGCGATCTGCATGTAGCTGAGGATCTTCTCGTATTGCTGCTCGGAGGCCTGAGCGCCGACCATGGTGTCGGTATCCAGCGGGTTGCCGCGCTTGATCTGCTTGATCTTCTTCATCACCTCAACCATGAAGGCGTCATAGATCGACTCCTGCACCAAGGCGCGCGATGGGCTGGTGCAGACTTCACCTTGGTTGAAGAAGGCCAGCACCAAGCCCTCGGCGGCTTTTTCGATAAAGCTCTGCTCGGCCTGCATGATGTCTTCGAAGAAGATATTCGGGCTCTTACCGCCCAGCTCGACGGTGCTGGGGATGATGTTTTCGGCGGCGCATTTGAGGATGTGCGAGCCCACCGGCGTGGAGCCGGTGAAGGCAATTTTGGCGATGCGTTTGCTGGTGGCCAGGGCCTCACCAGCTTCGCGGCCAAAACCCTGCACCACGTTGAGTACGCCTGGCGGTAGCAGGTCGCCAATCAGCTCCATCAGCACGGTGATCGACAGCGGCGTTTGCTCGGCGGGTTTAAACACGATGCAGTTGCCGGCGGCCAGTGCCGGGGCCAGTTTCCAGGCACCCATCAGCAGTGGGAAGTTCCACGGGATGATCTGCCCTACTACCCCTAGCGGCTCGTGGAAGTGATAGGCGGCGGTGTGCTCGTTGATCTCGGCAGCACTACCCTCCTGGGCGCGGATGCAGCCGGCGTAGTAGCGGAAGTGGTCGATTGCCAAGGGGACGTCGGCGCCCAGGGTTTCGCGCACGGGCTTGCCGTTGTCCCAGGTTTCGGCAACGGCCAGCAACTCTAGGTTGGCTTCGATGCGGTCGGCGATTTTCAGCAGGATCAGTGAGCGTTCCTGCACGCTGGTTTTGCCCCAGGCGTCAGCGGCGGCATGGGCGGCGTCCAGGGCCCGCTCGATGTCAGCGGCGCTGGAGCGCGGGAATTCGCCAATCACCGATCCGTCAATCGGGCTGCTGTTCACATAGTGCTGACCGCCGAGCGGGGCGACAAATTCACCGTTGATGTAATTCCCGTAGCGCGCCTTCAGCGACAGGGCAGAGCCTTGGCTGTCCGGTTTTGCATAGATCATCTGGGTCACCTTCGTTCTTGTCCGTATCAGGCGGTCTGGGCGCTACCGCCGGGCTGGCCCTGGGCGCGTTCGGGCGCTCGGTGTGCTGGGCTTTCAATTAACTTAACTGGTGTTTAGTTTGTATGTCCATAGCTCAGCCGATAATTATGCTTATAGCTGAATGTACTCAATAGATATTGATCTTGCGCGGACGAAAATAACGGTGTACAAAAATAAACACCTGTTAAGGAGATTGTCCAATGTTGCACTTCAGCTATAGCGAAACCTTGGAGGCGAGCGCCCACCAAGCCTGGCAAGTAATGCGTGATTTCGCCGCCATTGCGCGCGCCGGCCTGGCGGAGCGGGTAGAGATGGTGGGCGAGGGGGTTGGCAGTTGCCGGCACCTGCACATGCCCGGCGGGAAGGTGCTGGTTGAGCGTCTGGATGTGCGTGATGAGGCGGCTTTCACGCTGACCTATGCCATGACCGAGCCCGGGCCGATGCCGTTGGCGCATTACCAGGCAAGCCTGCAGATCAGCGGGGATGAGCACACCTGTCAGGTGGTCTTTATGGCCGAGTACGAACCGAGTGGTGTCAGCGAAGAAAAAGCCAATCGCATGCTCGGCAATGTCTATCGCGCGCTGATCAGTACGGCCAAAACCGATCTCGGTATTTCGTAAGGAGCACCTCAATGGCAATGCTGAGCTATCTGACGCAAATCCAGTTCGACCACGGTGCGCTCAAGCACCTAGGCAAGGGCATGCAGCGGCTGAATATGCAGCGGCCACTGATTGTCAGCGGGCCCAACTTGGCCAAGGGGCCGATTCTGCAGGCGCTGCGCGAGCAGTTCCCGGCTGAGGTGCCCTTTGTGCTGTTCAGTGATGTGCCGGCAAACCCCACCGAGGCAGCCGTGCTGCACGCGCTGGAGGTTTACCGCAGCGCGGGTTGTGACAGCGTCATCTGTATCGGCGGTGGCTCGCCCATGGATTTGGGCAAGGCCGTGGCGTTGCTGGCTCGCCAGCCGGGGCCGTTGGCGCAATACGCAGCTACCGAAGGCGGCAAGAACAAAATTCGTGACGTTGCCCCGCTGATTGCTATTCCCACTACGGCAGGTACTGGCTCGGAAGCCAGCGTGGCCAGCGTGATCATCTGTGAAGACGGGCGCAAGTTGACATTTGTCAGTGATTTGCTGCTGCCGCGTTTGGCGATCTGCGACCCGCAGTTAACCCTTGGCCTGCCGGCTGGCCTCACCGCCGCTACTGGCATGGATGCTGTAACTCACTGCATCGAGGCAGTGCTCTCGCCTGTGATCAATCCACCCGCAGAAGCGGTCGGCCTGGATGGGTTGGAACGGGCTATCGGCGAGGGGCACCTGTTACGTGCGGTGCAGGACGGTCAGGATGCTGATGCCCGCTGGCACATGATGATGGCCTCCACGGAGGGCGCGCTGGCCTTTATCAAAGGGCTCGGTGCCGTGCATGCGATGAGTCATGCCGTTGGCCGTATTCATGAGCTCAATCTGCATCACGGCACGCTCAACGCGGTGATGCTGCCTGCCATTCTGCGCTTCAACCATGCCCATGTTGGCAACAAATACCTGCGGCTCAAGCGGGCAATGGGACTCTCGGCCACTGCTGATTTGGCCGACTTTATCTGCGACCTCAATCAGCGCCTGGGGCTGCCAGCCAATCTCCGACAAATGGGCGTCTGCGATGCCCACCTAGAGGGCTTGGCCGAGCATGCCATGGTCGATCTCAATAGCATGACCAACCCCAGAAAAGTCAGCCCTGACGATTATCAGCGGCTGTTTATAGAGGTTCTTGGCTAAGCCAGAACCTACAAAAATTGAGCACGAGCGGAGAACAATAAGATGCTTGGTTTGATGATGGAAAAACCCCTGTTGGTCGGCAGCCTTCTTGAGCATGCCGAACGCTTTCACCCCGAGCAGCAGGTTGTAAGCCGGCTCAGTAATGGTGGCGTTGTTTACCACCGTTATAAGGAGTTGGCACGGCGTACTCGGCAATTGGCCAATACCCTGTTGGCGCTCGGCGTCAAGCCGGGTGATCGGGTGGCGACGCTGGCCTGGAATACCCACCGTCATCTTGAGCTCTACTATGCCTGCGCGGGTATTGGCGCTGTTTGTCACACACTCAACCCGCGCCTACACACGGATCAGCTCAGTTACATCATCGAGCATGCCGAAGACACGCTACTGTTCTTTGATATCGATCTGTCCCCCCTGGTGGCAAAGCTTGCTGGTGCGCGAGCGGGGCTGATGCGCTGGGTTGCGCTAGGTACCGAGGCGGAGACTGCCAAGGCCATGCTTGAAGGATGTTTGGCTTATGAGGAACTGCTGAGCGCCCAGAGTGATGAATTGGTTTGGCCGGAGTTGGACGAGCGGGCCGCCTGTTCGCTGTGTTACACCTCGGGAACCACAGGCAACCCCAAGGGCGTGCTCTACAGTCATCGTTCAACCGTACTGCATGCACTTGTTTCCGCATTACCTGATTGCGCTGCGCTCTCGGCGCATTCGGTGGTGATGCCTGTAGTGCCGATGTTTCACGTCAATGCATGGGGGATGCCGTACGCGGCACTGCTGACCGGGGCCAAGCTGGTTATGCCAGGCAACGGCCTGGATGGTGCGAGCCTTTACAAGCTGATGCTGATGGAAAAAGTAACCCTGGCACTCGGCGTTCCCACCATCTGGCAGAGCGTACTGAACTACCTGGATGAGCGGCAGCTGAAACTTGACGACCTGCGCGAGGTTTTTATCGGTGGCGCAGCGCTGGACAAGACGTTACTGCAACGCTTCGAGGCCATGGGCGTTACAGTGCTGCAGGCCTGGGGGATGACCGAGCTGAGTCCCATCGGCGTAGTGAACAGGCCTTTGCCAGATTCTGGAAGACTTGGCGCTAAGCACTTCGAACAAGAAAAGCTCAAGCAAGGCCGAGGTATATGGGGCGTGGATCTGCGTCTCGTCAATGACAATGGCCAGGCCCTTAACTGGGACGGCACTAGTGCCGGGCACTTGCACGTTCGTGGTCACTGGGTTGCCGGTCAATACTTCAAACAGGCTGAGTCGGCATGTACGACCGACGGCTGGTTTGCTACGGGTGATATTGCTCATATAGATCACCGTGGCTTTCTCAAGCTCACTGATCGCTCGAAAGATGTGATCAAGTCAGGGGGGGAATGGATCAGCTCCCTGGAGCTGGAGCTTGCCGCGCAGAGTCATGCTGCGGTCGCGCAGGCGGCTGTAATTGGTATACCTGATGCCAAATGGTCTGAGCGTCCGTTGCTGATTCTTACTTTGAAAAGTGGCTGTGAAATTGACCTGGGCAGCATACGTGAGCATCTGCAGAACCATGTTCCCAGTTGGTGGCTGCCGGATCGCCTTGAGGTGATTGAGCAGATGCCGCTGGGGGCAACAGGTAAGGTGCACAAGCAGTCATTGCGTGAACGCTTCAACTGATTGACCCGCAACCTAGGCCATCCAATGGATGGTGGTTCCTATCATCGAGTTGTCAGCTCTTGGGAGGCCTGGGTATGGATTGGCGGCAGAAGCGCAGTTGCTCAGGGGTGCGCTATTTGCTGGAGACAGCAAAAGAACATGGCCTCGCAGTTGAGCACTGCCTGCTGGGTAGCGCGATTGATGCAAGCCAGTTAGTCATTTCGGATAGCACTATTGAGGCCTGGCAGGAGCTTGCCGTGATTCGCAACTTGATTCAGCGGATCGGTCGGCCTGGCCTTGGTTTTGCGACGGGGCGGCACTACCACCTGACATCACTGGGGTTGCTCGGTTATACCATGCTCGCCAGTGAAACCTTGTTGAGCGCGCTGACAGCCCTTAACCGCTTTCAGGCACTGGCCTTGACCATCTGCCCGGTCAGAACGCTGCCTGATCCACGTGGCCTGTGGGTGATCTTTGATGACTCGGTTTTGCCGCGTGATGCCAGTGGCTTTGTCGTCGAACGCGGCCTGTCAGGCGTTTTGCATATAGCTGCTGAACTGATGCAGCGTGAGATCGTTCCTCTGGCGATTCAAATGCGCTGCGATTGTCCGCCTGACGGCCTTGTGAGTTACGCCGAACTGCGTGTCCCGGTTAACTTTGGCGCTGACACGAATGGCATTCTGTTTTCCAGCGCAGATTTGCAGTGCACGCTTCCTCAGGCCAATCATGCCGCCTGCTACCAGGGTGAGGTGCTCTGTGGTCGCATTATCGAAGATACTCAGCTTGTACCCGCTAGCCTTCCCACCGCGCGGCGAGTGCAGCGCTTCTTACTGGAGCATGCTGCGACAATGTTGAGTGCCAAGGCGGTCGCCAGCCTTTTGGAATTGTCGGAGCGCAGCTTGCATCGACGTCTGGCCGAAGAAGGGCAAAGTTTCAGGCAGCTCAATGACCAGATCAAAACGCGCCTTGCGCAACGGCTGTTGAGTGAATCAAGGATGGACTTGCAGCAGGTCGCAAATTGCATCGGCTATGCCGATGCAGCCAGCTTTTGCAGGGCATTTCAGCGTTGGACAGGGCAGACACCCGGGCGCTGGAAAAGGTCTGCATGAGGGGGAGTGACTGTGCTGTTGGGGTTCTTTGCAACAACCGTTACTCTTGCCGCCCGCAGCCGCTCGTTACCAATTGAGGTCAGAATTGTCCAAGCACGACCAGAAAGCGTTGATCCTCAACGAGGCGCGTTCACTGTTCCTTGAGTCTGGGGAGAAGGGGCTGTCGATGCGCAAACTCGCCGCATCCATTGGCGTGACGCCCGCAGCGATCTACTGGCATTTCAAGAACAAGGAAGAGTTGCTCGGCGAGATTTTTCTTGAAGGCGTGGAAACCTTTTCGCGCTATATGAACAAGTCATTGGCCGGGGACAATCCGCTGCACCGCTTGCAACTATGCTCGGAGTCTTTTCTGGCGTTTGGCCTGGAGCAGCCGAGTCATTACGACATTTTCTTTCTCAGCCACAAGCCGCAAGTCAATGATGAGGTTCTGCATCAATTTATCTCGCTGCGCCGCGGCGCCTTTCAGATATTGATTGACCGTGTTCGCGAGTGCCACAGCGTCGGTGTGTTCAGGCAGGACATTGATGTTGAGCGCACGGCCATGATGATGCTCAGCTCCTGCCAAGGCATGATGACCATGTACCGGCATGGCCAGCTTGGGGATAACGAAGCGCACTTTATGCAGATTTATCGCAACACCTATCAGGTCATGGAAACGTTGCTGCTGGCGCAATGACAGGCTCAGTTCTCGCCACGTTGATTATTCGAATACCTCAGTGACTGCAGGTGTTGATACCGGCCCCATGTGCCCGGTGTACCAGGTTTTTATCCCTTGATTATCGAGAAGCGTGGCGATGTCCTTATCGTTGTTCTTTAGGTCGCACATATAAAAATGCCTGGCAGGTTGGGTTTTACTGAGCAGTTCGCCGCGCACTAGATCGCCAACAAATGCCTGGTCATCAATCAGTACCGCAATTGACCCTGGTGTGTGGCTTGGCAGCGACACGATGCGACCCTTGGTGCCAAGCGTGGCAAGGTCCAATGCCTGGTCGACCCATATATCCGCTGAAATGGGCGGGTAAGAGTCACGCTGGATGGACGGCTTGAGGAAGCTCGCCAACACAGTGGTAGAGCACAGCGCTGCATTCTTCCCGGACGCCAGCATGGCTTGATCGGCCCGGCCGGCGATGATGCTCGTACCAAAGTGCTCTTTGAAGTAACGGGCACCGCCGGCATGGTCCGTGTGGCCATGAGTAATAATCAGATAATCAATGCTGCGCGGGTCAATGCCCGCTGCTTGCATGGCGGCCACCAACGTCGGCTCGTCACCGTGCTTGCCGGCGTCGATCATCAGACGCTTAGCGCCCGCATCAACAATATGGATATTGGCCAGCGAGACCGTAAAGGTCTTCACGCGGTTCTGCTCTGCTTGCTGCTGAGGGTGTGTCCCACAGCCGTTCAATGCCAGGGCCAGTGCCATAAACCCCAGTGGCTTTATGCTGAAACGGGGACGTCGAGGTTTAGTGGCCATGGCATTTTCTTCCGGCTTTTTATATTCCGCTCACTTAGCACTTTCGAGCTTGCCCTTCAGGTTGCCCAGCGCGATTACCGACAGGTCGTGCATGCCGCTTTTCATGATGGCGATGTATTTGTCGATTGAGTAATCAAGAGTTCGCTTGAAGCGCGTGCCGTCCCCGTTTTTTTCCAGAATGTAGTGAATGGTTCCGTCGATAAGCGGCGAGGTAAATGCGGTCTTGAACTCATGCGGCGGTGAGGCGATGAGCACCTCATAGCTCATCTGGGTT
The DNA here is from genome assembly GCA_018826895.1 of Gammaproteobacteria bacterium. GTDB lineage: Bacteria > Pseudomonadota > Gammaproteobacteria > Pseudomonadales > Pseudomonadaceae > Aquipseudomonas. The sequence continues at coordinate 30,526 of JAHJYA010000013.1, read as the reverse complement.
TCCTGGCCGTAGATGCGGATTTTCTCGGAAAATGTGTCGCCTTTCTTCAGCGGTTTAGCGGTTTCGGTGTCGGCGCTGAGTGAGGCCGGATGCCATTCATGCCAACGGTCTGGTTGCGACACATAGTCGTAAACTTTTTCTATCGGGGCATCAATGATGACGTCGTTGGTGTTTTGATCTGCGTGGGCTGGGCTGCCAAAAGCCAGAAAGAGCGAGGTCAGAGCGGCAAGGCGGGTCAGTTTCTTATTGTTCATTTCGGGTCTCCAGTCAGTCAGTTAACTGCATGTTGTGGCACCAGATTAAGTGGCTTTTACGGGCATTTCATTGATGGTTAATGCCGAATATTGATAGTTTGCGCCAGGTGCGCAGCCGCCTGTGTCTGTGGTTTCGCTGGTGTTGGATGCTAGGAGCGAGGTGGTCTGTTGCAACGAACGGGTGGCCGAAATCCGTGTTTCGGTCACCCGCAAGCATGGGTCGCTCAGCCTGCGCAGGGTAAGCACCTGCGCGGGCTTATCCTTGCGGCTAGAGCTTGATGAGGTTCTGGGCTGACAGCGAACCAAAGGGCAGCGATGCGAGTGGCCCGCCGACATCCAGTGAGCCCAGGTCAACCGGTGCGAAACCGGCGTCTTCAATGACCTTGCGCACCTCGGCTTTTGCTGCAGCGTCATCACCCGAGTAGAACAGCACGCGTTTGCCGCCTGCCAATTCTGGTTCTGACAAAACGTTAACGTCGAGGTGGTTGAACGCCTTGACCACTCGCGCGCCAGGGACGAATTGGCTGAAGATCTCGCTCGAGTGTTTATCACCCAGGTCGATTGCCTTGATGCCGTAGGCAGCGAGCGGGTTGCTCGGGTCATTGGCATCTGGTGAGTTGGGGTCGAGAAATTCGACGGGGTTGGTGCCGTCAACCACGATCCTTCCATTCCACGCTGGCAGTTGGCTCATGACGGTTTCTGCATCGCTCCAGCGTACTGCGGCGAATACGATATCGGCGCTTGCGGCTTCTGCGACTGTACCGGCCTTGATGGTCGGGCCGAGCTCTGCAACCAGTGCTGCCAGCGATGCGGGGCCGCGACTGTTGGAAATGGTGGCGGAAATACCTTTTTTGGCGAGTGCACGCGCGATGTTAGCGCCGAGTGCGCCGGAACCGATGATACCAATACTCATGATGTACTCCTGATAACGAAGGGCTTGAGAAGTAAGCGCTGCTAGCGCCCCGAAGGCTGAGCAGCGTTGGGTCGATGTGTTTATCTGGGGCGATAGTGAGTGTTGCTCAGGCGTTAAGTGCGCTGATCTGCAGCTCTGCGGCAGCGATTGCGGCAGCGCGCTGCTCGGGACCGAGAGCAATGCCCTCGGCGACAATGACCTGTGGATTTTGGATGCCGATAAAGCTGAGCACGGTGCGCAGGTAGGTTTCACCATGCTCCATCAAGGCGAGGGGCGAGTCCGGTCCATAATGGCCGCCACGGGAAACTGCCAGAATGACTCGCTTGCCTCCTGCAAGCCCCTCAAGCTGCCCTTGCGCGTTGTAGCGGAAGGTTTTGCCTGCCACCAGCACGCGATCAATCCAGGCCTTGAGCTGGCTGGGTACGGTGAAGTTATAGAAGCCGGCACCAATGACCACGGTGTCGGCTGCAAGAAACTCCTGCAGTACGGCATGGCTGGTTTCGAGGTCGTGTTGCAGCTCGGACGGCTGTTCGCTGCCAGGGCTCTGCAATGCACCCAGATAGGCACCTGACAGGTGGGCGAGGGGCGCTGCCGCCAGGTCGCGGTAAGTCACCACTGCATTCGGTGTCGCCACCTGCAGCTTTATGACCATCTGAGCAGACAGCGCGCGGCTGACCGAATGGGTGCCGAGAATGCTGGAATCGATGTGAAGAATGTTCATGTGTAATCCCTTGAAGTGAGTCTGATGTGTTCGTCGTGACCTGGCGTTTAGACGTGTTAGCGCAGGCGCCCGTCGCGGCGCAGGCGTGCGCCGATGCGTTGAATCTCGGCTTCACCCTGTGCAAGGGCCTCCTTGCTTGTGTGCACGGAGTAGTAGCCCATCACTAACGCGTGCGGATGTTTCACGGCTGAGCCCAGGACGAACGTTGTTGGACCGTGTGCAACAAAGTCGATGGCTTGCTCTGACTCTTCAAACACGGCCATCTCGCCGCTGCTAATGCATCCGCTTGCTTGCAGTCGTCCTTCGCTGACGGCTAACCACGCTACGGTGTGGTCTGCCGGTGGCGTGAAGTGCCAGTGCTCACCACTTTTTAGCGTCACGGCCATGTAGGTCATGTTCGAAGGTGCGGATATGGCACTTTCTGCATTGCCGTAGCGACCCAGCAGCACACGCGCCGGGCCTTCCTGCGGAACCTGGGATGGGTCGAGGTAAAGGCTTTCAGCGGGTGCATTTTCTTGTGCGGCGGGCAGGGCGACCCAAAGTTGGAAACCGCACATTGCGCCGCTGCCTACTGGCGTACCTGAGTGCCAAATGCCATTGCCTGCGCGCATCCATTCCACACCGCCGGCAGGTAGCACGCCCTTTTTGCCGGTTGTGTCTTCATAGATCACTTCTCCGGCAACCATGTAAGTCAGCGTTGCGATACCTGAGTGCGGGTGCATGCCAAAGCCCTGTGGCTTTGCGTCTGGCTGCGTACTGAAAATGTCGAGAAATACAAATGGCTTGAGTAATTGGCCCCAGTCTCCTGGGCTGATAAGGCGCGTAATGGGGCCATGAGCACTGCCACGGGTACGGTGTGCGATGACGCGCGCACGCTCGTAGCTAAGGCTTGTTGTATAGCCGAGCTCTTGATCCTGAATGCGACTTGGGTGGGCTTGCGTATTCATGGGTTGTCCTCGGGTTCGCTTGGCCAAGACGGTGATGAGTGGGGCGTTAGCGCTGGTTGTAAGGTTATGGAGAATTCGTTTGGTTGATTAGATGGACTTGTCGGAATGAACTCGTCCATTTTTGTTTCTAATTGGCGCTGCAGTGCTGTGCTTAATTCGTGCAAAGGCCGCATGGCAATTGTTTCGATCAAGGGTGTGCTGGCTTCGGTGAGCCGTCCCTTTATGGGGCGGGGGCGGGAGCGACAGGGGCAAGGATTACGACGTGCACTCCGAGCGGGGCAATTGGATGCTCGAAGGCGCGAGCGTTGCTCGGTAGGTTGGTCGAAGCGAGGATGTTTAGGTGGGCTAGCAGGCCGTTGCTCTTCGTGGAGCGCATCCTGGTGTTGTTTCTGCAGCGTTTGCAGGCATCGGTTAATCGCGAACGCCGCTGCTGTGTGTGATGGCGTACGGCTAAGTCATCAGCGCTAGCGAGCGGGTGGTTCAGCGGGGAAGGCCTCCGCTTTCAGTTTCGCCAGCACCAGGCTTATAAAAGCAGTGACCGCCAGGGGCAGGTGCCGCCGGCTTGGGTAAAGCACATGTAGCCCATGACTTGTTCGCTGGTACTGCGAAAGTACGGGCACTAGCAGGCCTGCTTTAAGGTCGAGCCTAGTTAATGCAGGTGGCAATAATGCTATGCCAAGCCCCGCCAATGTGGCCTTACGCAGTGCTTGAGCAGTGTTCGCCCTAAAGCGACTCGCAATGTGTACTTCTTCCTCCTCTCCGTCCGGGCCTGTAAGTCGCCAGGTGGTGAGCCCGCTGGGGTGGCCAAAACTTATGCAGTCATGGTTGAGCAGCTCATGAAATGAGCGTGGGGCTCCGTGAGCATCAATATAGGCTGGGCTGGCTACGAGCCCCTCGCTACTCGCATTGATCAACTGACGACCAACATAGCCCGAGTCGACTAATGGCCCGCCACGAAACGCGACATCAATCCGGTCGCTAATCAAGTCGGCGCGGCCATCACTGAGAACAAACTCAAGCTGTACCCGTGGATGTTCGGCTAGAAATTCGGCCACCCATTCCAATGGGAAAAAGTCGAAAAAATCAGCCATGGCGGCAATGCGTACCAACCCGCTGGGTTCTTGACTGCCTGTTATAAGCTCCTGCCCTGCGCCAACCAACCCATCTACCGGGCCTACGCAGCGCTCATGAAACCCTTGGCCTGCATGGGTCAGCGTCAACTTGCGAGTCGAGCGCTGCAGCAGTCGTGTACCGAGTTGCGTCTCAAGGTTTTGAATGCGCCGGCTTAACGTATTGGGTGGCATCCCTAGCCGCCGCGCCGCTTCTGCAAAGCTGCCGTAGCGCACAACATGTACAAACAAAGCAATGTCATTCAAGTCGAGCATCTTGGTGCGCTTACCTTTTCTTATCGGCATCGAAACACTAGCGACAATACTCGTAAATTGAAATTGTCACGGTGCTGCAGCCTGTAGTACTGAGCCCAAGCAGTAAGTGATGATTCACTCAGATCAGGGGAGTCAGTTCAGCAGTGGTGACTGGCAGAGCTTCCTGAAAGCCAACAACTTGATTGGCAGAATGAGTCGACGTGGCAACTGCAATAACAATGCGGGAGCGGAAAGCTTTTTCCAGCTGCTGAAGCGGGAGCGGATCAGGCGAAAGATCTACAGCACGAGGCAGGATGCTCGCGCTGATGTTTTCGATTACATCGAGATGCGGTCTTGTGTCATCGGAAAAACCATCTTCTGAGTTCAGTGGACACGACCTGCCAAGAAGGGGCTTTTGGTGAAATTTGTTCGGGTTGGGTAGGGTACTTGCTCAGGTCTTCTGAATAGCCTGATGAAGCTTTTGTAGAAACAGGATGAGCAAAACCGCGACAGCCAGGAAGCTGTCGCGGTTGGTATGCGTTTTAGCGGTTAGCGTCGGCTAGACCAACCTCGATGAAGCGCACGGAACTCTCCATTGCCTGCTGACCTTCTGGCAGCATGGTGGCGTAGAAGTGCCAAGCGTGGAACATCGCAGGCCATACTTCCAGGTTGACGCGAACGCGGTTGTCCGCGAGGTGAGTTGCAAGACGCATCGCATCACTCAACATCAACTCGTTCTCGCCGATTTGCACCAATATTGGTGGAAGACCGGTGACGTCCGCAAACACTGGAGATGCCAGAGGATGATTGGCCAGTGTGTCGCCCAGGAACGCTCTCGCGAGGATGTCCAGGACAGGCTTGGAGTTCAGAGGATCCAGACCTTCACGGTTACTCATGGAAGCACCGGTGTGTTCAAGGTTTGCCCATGGCGAAATTGAAGAGCCGACTGCAGGCAATGGAAGTCCTTTCGATTTTGCCGCCACCATCACGCTGACAACCATCGCGCCGCCAGCCGACTCGCCCGAGAACGCAATTTTGTTAGCCGGTATTTTCTGCTCAAGCAACCACTCGTAGGCGCGCAGTGTGTCGTCAATAGAGGCTGGGAACTTGTGCTCAGGGGCGAGGCGGTAGTCGGGCATGTAGACACGAGCGCCGAGCATTTTCGCGTAGTTGCCGCCGATACCGTGGTAGCCGTCTGGACGGCCAACAATGTAAGCACCCCCGTGAATGTACATCACGACTGCGTCGGTTTTGATCTCGTCCGGGGTAACCAGTGTGCCTGGCACACCACCCATGTCGACTGCTTCAAATTTGACGCCAGCAGGCGCTGGATTTTGCGCGAGCATTTTTGCGTAGGAGTCGCGTATGTCGCTCATCTTTGTAGTGGTATCGATTCCCTTGAGAACGGGTACCAGATCGCTAAGGCTGTTGGCCCAGGTTTGGACGGCTGCTTGGACTTTAGTATTCATAATGACCTCAATTGATCGCTGGGAGTCGGTTAGCTAATTGAGATACTATGCTTAGTATTGGGGAATAGGGTTCCCCATAGCAGGTGCTAAGCCGCCCGAACGTTGAGACCACAGAGGCCGTATGGAACTCCACAGCCTGAACGATATCGCCGCGTTTGTAAGCTCGGTAAACGCTGGAAGCTTCACTGCGGCGGCAAAGCAACTGGGTCTGACTCGCTCGGCAGTGGGGAAGTCGATAGTCAGGCTTGAGGCTCGTTTACAGGTACGCCTGCTCAATCGCACCACTCGCAGCTTGAGCATGACCGACGACGGTCAGGTTCTTTATGAGCGCTGCGTGGCCGTTCTTCAGGATCTAGACGATGTTGAAGACGCCTTGGCGTTTCGTCGTTCTACACCCAGTGGACGACTGCGGATGAGTCTGCCGGTGGCGTTGGGAAGACTTCATGTTCTTCAGCACATCGAGTGCTGCCTGATGGATTGGCCCTCCCTGAGCGTGGATATCACCTTTTCTGACAGGCTGGTCGATCTGATCGATGAGGGATTTGATTTGGCCATCCGCATTGGGCCACCCAAGGAAGACTCTCGGTTGCTAACGCGTACCGTGGCCTACCAACAAATGATTACCTGCGCTTCACCCAAGTATCTGGCTGAGCATGCCGAGCCTAAAACGCCTGAGGATTTATCCGAGCACCAGTGCCTGCATTTTGTGAGCGGTGGGAGATTGCTTCCTTGGAATTTTCGAGTGAATGGGAGCTCAGTGCCCGTTACTCATGGCGGAAGGCTACAGATGGACAGTGCTGAGTCATTACACCAGTCAGCTGTAGCTGGCCTGGGCATCGCGACTCTTCCTTCCTATGTGGTAAATGAAGACTTGAGGAACGGCAAACTCGTTCAATTGCTCACAGGGTATGCCGAGGCCGCAGAGCCTATTCGGGTGATTTACCCTAGCAAGCGGCACCTCTCTCCAAAAATTCGGCTCTTCATCGATAAGCTGGTGGAGGCTTGGTCACCTTGCCCACCATGGGAACAGACACTCACTCAACTTGACCCGTGAGCGAGGCACAGGCGGCTGCCTATGCGGTACCAGCACCTTTTGCACCGGCCCACGCGGAGGGGGATCGCAACTGGGTTTGCGATGGTTGAATCGCCCCTAGTTTCCTAGAGGCCACAGAATCAAAAGTGAGGCCGCTCAGTACTACCCCGCGTTAGTCCGCTTTTGGCCGGTTGCGGCCCATCGTCAGAGGCGGCAGTTGGCCATTAGCAGGCTTCGGATGTCTACGATTGCTGTGCAGACGGACCTGTGTCGAAGGGAAGCGAGCTTTTGCGATTAGCTACGAAGAGCGGCTAACGCGGAGTAACCTCGCCCCAATTACACAGAATGCTGCACACCCTCGTCATTCTTCACTCCACCACTTCTCCAAGCTCTGCTCTAGGCGCCATGCCTTGGCCAATCGCTCAAACAACTCCACCCTGCGGACCTTCAGTTCTGTGAGCGTCCACTGGGAATAGCTGCGCACCTCGTTGGTGAGGGTGAAAGCACAGGTATCACCGGATGCGAAGTACTTGGTCTTCTTCTTATCGAAGTCATAGTTTTGCGCTGCCGAGTTTTTACGCGAATTGAGCAGTACCAGGTTCGCCAGACTGTGCACCCAGGCCGCATGATCATCAGCATCGTGGAACCATTGCGCCCACTGCGACCCAGGCGCGATGGTTTGCGGACAGACGTGCTCAACCGAAATAACCGGATAGTCGTAGTTGGCCGAGCCATCGGTGGAAGCTTGTTCAAGACGAAGCAGGAGCGGTTTAACTACCTTAGAGACGAGGTACACATTCCCGTCCAGTGCATCAAAGAGCATCGCCGCTTCAGCCTGCTCAATAGCCAATCCGGTGGAGCGTTCCCGATGGGTCAAACGAACTCTGGGCTCAGCCGGCGGGTCGAGATCGTCCAATACATCGGCATAGCGCGACATACGTGCGTTGACATCGGCGCGTGTCAAGAACAGAAAGTAGGCAAGCCTTTCGAGGCGGAATACAAACTCTGGAACGTCGATGTCAGCTCCACCATTGCTCTGGCGCAGGCAAAGCAGTAGAGGCGGTAACCAGTCCCGGTTGTCCAATCTCTCCAAGGAGCGCACCAGATCGGCTCCCTTGGCACCGAAACGCTTGCGCAGTTTCTGGTCATCCATCGCCAACATCAGAGCGTCAGCATAGGGCTCCAAGACCGCATCAATGAATCCGACTGGATTATCGCGAAACACTGGGACATGTACAGGAAAGCCGCTTTCAAGCGCAGAACGAGGTTTGTCACGCTCATAGATCATCCGGATGTGCGTGAACAAAGCACTGAACCTGTCGCGGCCAAGTGCTGTTTCAACCTCCTCCCAGCGTTGAGACAGAAACGACTCCTTATCGGCACCTGCTCGCTCAAGCAGGTCGGCTTTGAGGATATCTGTGGCCGAAAGATCGAGGCCGCGAGCATTCAAAACGGTAAAGATGCGCCGCGCGGCGGTATCAGAGGGAACTTCGACAACCACGAGATAACAGTTCTGCAGCAGGAAACGCAGCAACTCAGCGCGCCCCTCCTCACCCATAGCCTCTAACCGATCGCGGATGAGCTTTGCGTTTTCAACGATGCGTGCCTTTGCGTCTGTCAGACCATCCAAGGACGGCAGCTGGTCAGTCGCTCCACGTGTCTGAATGTGCTTTTCAAAAAAGCCCTGGTCCTTCTGCCGCAGCTGCAGACGCAAAGCCTCTGGGATACCTTCATCCTCATTAGCTACCTGCTTGATGTACCGCTCTCGCTGCGCTTTCTTCTCAGCGTCTGTCGTCAGATCGCGAATGACACTGAACAAGATCGTCAGCGTGGTTAGGCGCTGCTGACCATCGACCACACGCGATGCAGGACTTCCATGGGCCTTCACCAAAACAATGCTACCCAGGAAGTAAAAGCCGCCCGCCGCAGAATCTTGCGCCATGGCGTCCTTCAAGTCCGCCAGCAACTCCTCAGCCTGAGTCTTCTCCCATGCATAAGGGCGCTGATAAGCCGGGATAGTAAAGGCGTAGTCTTTGGAAAAGGCTTCCGCGACTTTCTTGTGTGCGGCCTCAATTCGCAACTGCGAAGCATCAAGCATGGAACCTCCTTTTTGGTATTGGTCCAACGTGCCTTCGCTGGCACAGATGTTCCGCGCGGATGACTATCTGCTGTTTGTTGATGGCAACGCCGCTGGAGTGATCGAGGTTCAAAAGGCAGACATTACCTTGAGTAAAGTTGCTGAGCAGTCGGCCAGCAGGTAGGCAAAATTCGCGAACAGCCAGAGTGCCACAACCTGCAAAAATGCGCCAAAGAGAGCTCAGCAGTTCAAGGTTGTGGGTGCCTTATCAACTGTCCGCTATTGGCCGATTGCAACCTGTCGCAACCAACGGCCTCAGATCAAAAGTCCCTCGCAGCGCCCAACCCTTGCCCCACCCTCCCCTCCCAAGCTAAAGTCCGCCCGTCGCGGTAAATCCCGCGACCGGGTGTGGTAACCCGGAGTGTTCGAGGCGCGGTAGCGCCATAGCCGAGAGCAGGCGCTTTTTTCATGCCTGCTGTTTTCTCGCGCAGTTATGGCGGGCCGTGTGAGGCAGGTTTCGGCCTGGCCGGTTTTCTCGAACGCCGGTTTACCACCCTTGCACGGTCCGCCTCCATTCGTGTGGTAACGGGTGGAACGCGGCTCCTTAAAACGTTCGAGGAGCATAAGGAAAATGCACTATCCCCCTTTTACCCAAGGGCTCCGCCCTGGGCTGTTAGCTGTTGTGTTCACGTCCGTTCTGGAGGTGCTGCATGACCAGGCCTGAATCCGTTGTTATCCCCTTCCCCACACCCGCCAACCCGCTGCATAGCTATGTCGCGGACAATTGCGCCTACCAGGCAGCCGCCGAGTATCGCGTGGCCCTGCTGCTCAAGTTGCTTAAGCGCTTGCCGCAACAGGAGCTGGCGACCACCAGCAGCGCCTTGCTCAGCGAGTTGATCGTGCTCTACCGCCAGGCCATCACCCAGGCACACGGGAGGGCTGCGCATGATTGATCGGTACTTCGCACACCTCCCCGCCCACGACAACCACCCCGGTGCTGCATTCAGCTGGAGCGAAGACAGCCAGCCAAACTTCACCCGTGGTGTGGAGATGGCCCAGGCCTGGCTGGACGATCCTAACAGCGGTTGGCTATGGACCAACCTGCTGCTGGAGCGCCAGCGGCTCCCTCCCGGGCCGCAACGCCATGCCTTTGAGCTGGGGTTTCTTAGCCGTATCCACCAGCGCCTGTGCTCACCGCTGGGCGGCAATCACCTGGCCAGGCGCACGGCGTTGAGGTTGTAGGCACACAAGCGAGGGGCTTGCCCCCTCGCTTGTTATGGCGGCGCCTGCCATCACCACAACTATTTTTCGATTTTGTAGCGCAGCTTCTGGGTCAGGACATTGCCGCCCACTTTGTATGCCGCAAGCATGTCGTATGTACCAACCGTGCGCGCTGCGGCCGTGACCGTAAAGCAGGTGTTGTTGGGTGTGGTTTTGGCGGTATTTTTCACGATATCGGTCGCCGCCAATTGCTGCGGTATGTTGTTCGCATCAATGCGGTAGAAACTGGCCACCACATCGCTGAGGCTACTTGAGTGGTACAAGCAATACTCATCATCAGCCGTACCCGTGGTTGGAGCAAATGCGCCATTAGTTGCTAGCGGTAACACAAAGGTGACTCCCGAACGGCTCAGCGCCTCAGCTTTACTGACATCGTCCAGCGCTTGCTTGGCAGTTTGGAAGTTCTGGTTAAAAGCCAGTGGTCCACCACGCACTTTGATCATATTTTGGATAGATATTTCTGCCTGGGTCAGCAGTTTACGTTTCTCCCAAAGTGAAGCGTCCCCGCCCTTTACAATGGAAAGTGCAAGCCAGGTTTTATCGGTGAAGGGCTTATGCCCACTGTTGAGTGGAGACGTATCTTCTACGGTAAGCCTGTGATTGGCATAACCTAGATCATCGCTGACGACTTCTGCCAACGCTGGCCCATCAGGCGTATCCGTCCAGCCTCGGCGCATGGCGGTAGGCACCAGCATGACGATATCGCCAATCCAGGCGAAGGGGTTCCAGGTTCTTTTCTTGTCCGTCATCTGAAAATAGCAATTGGCCGGAGCGCATTGCTCTTTGTTGATCAGCACATAATCGCCCACATTCAACGGGATGTAGGAACCGTTGTGAGTCATGCTCTCCAACTCCCCCGCATTGCCGGTGAAGTTGATATCAATCGTCATGACCACATCATCCTTGTTCAGGCTAATCAGGCTCTTGGCGATTTCCGTGGCAAATGCTTGTTCCGATACAGTTACCGGATTTGCCAGAGACAGGGTTTGAGTGACCGACTGGATAAAGTCGAGAAATGCAGCCGAGTTTTCGTTCTCACCCTGGTCGTATTCGAGCACCGTCAATCTCATGTTGAGGTGGTCAGAGTCGAGGGTTTTCGGGCCGTATAACAATTTATTGAGGAAGGGAGCACCCGCTTTGTCGGCTACGCCGAAATAGGGGCCTAACACCCGATAGACAGTATCTGATTCGGTCCCCGCGCTGGTCTCGGTGAACTCAGCCACCACCACCACTTCGTTAACCCCACCCATGTCCTTTAGATACTTGAAATAGCCATCGCTCAGGTAGATGGCGAATACATCGGCCCCGGTTTTATCCGCGCCTGATTTACGGATGGTCAACTTGGGATCAATAGAATTTCGAAATAGGGTTTTATCGAAAACCACCTGATCTGGAGCTTTATCTGTCTGTGGGCCAGCAGACTTCTCGGCATCCGCTTTACGATAGATTTTCGTCGTCCCTGTGGGGACCGAAATACAGCTGGTAAGCAGTACGCTGATCATCAGCACTGTCAGGGCGTTCCAGCCGCGCGTACTAAGGAAACGATTCATTTCACACTCCTTTTTGAACCAGCCTGAATGACATCAAAATGATGCCATGGCATCGAACAATTTGAGCAAGCGTAGAACGGGCCGTTAATAGTGCAAATGCGCGGAAATGGGTGTGCCATCCGCAGTTGGAGCCGGTGCGCGCAGCGCACCCTACGAGGCCCAACTACCGCCTGTTGCACATGAGCGACGGCCCTGTCACTACCCCTCCCAAGGCTCAACCCGTATCACCAAGGTGCCAATAAAGCCTGGGCGCACGTTGGGGCCAGTTCCTACCTCGATGCGTATTTCTCGGGCGCCGTTGCCCAAATCTTTTTGCTCGGCAACTTCCGGGGCTTGGAGCTGGCCATGTTTGGCGGTAAAGCCGTATTTCACGCTCTTGTCGCGTACGGCGATGGTCAGGGTGTCTCGGTAGCTAAAGCCTTCGGCGTAGCCGTCGAACCAGAACTTGTGATCCACTTCGAAGGCCGGCACGTGCACACCCAGGTCGAGGGTGAAGACCAGGGCGAGGTCGTGAGCGTCTTTGCCACGGGCATCTTTGAGCAGGTAGCCGGTGAAAAGGTAGATGGATTTCTTCCGCTCCTTGATGTCGTCGTATTTTTCCATCACCGCGGACGCCTGGTCGTAGCGCCTTTCGTGCAGGCTGTAGTTAGGCCCGTTGCGCACCCGCGCACTGACATCGAAGTGGTAGATGCCGCCGATGGTTTTGCCTTGGTCCTTTTTCTCTTGAATGGCGATGGGTAGGGGAAGGTCTTCGACTTCCAGCGTAACGGTCACCTGGTAGTCGCCGAACAGGAAGCGCCGCAGGTTTTGATAGCCGGCCTCGGAGTTGACGATGCCGTAGGCGCCGGAATGGCTGCGCGAGATGACCGCCCTGGGCGCGTCCTTCACATAAGCGTTTTCCATCATCACCAGGCCGTCGCTGCTGGGGCCGGTGCCTTTTTTCGACAGGCCAAAGAAGGCTTCATAGTCGCGGTAGTTGGAGCCGATCAGGCAGAAGAAACGCGATGCCGGGAAGGTGCCATGCAGGTCGTTGACGGCCTGCGTACCCTTTAACCGCAGGTATTCGCGCATGCGCTCGCGATCGAAGTTGCTGATCTGCAGCCGGTCAAACGAGCCGAGATCAGGCACGTTGAACCCCAGAAACTCAATACCGTTGTGTGGCGTGCCGTAGGTGAAGACTTTGTCTACCAGTGGCTCGAAAGGCTTACCGGCGGTGACATCAAGGTCTTGGGCGGTGTGGCCCGCCGCCTTCATTTCGGCCTCTGTTAAACCATGACAGCAGGTGTTCTGCAGGTAGGTTCGGCAGATAAGCCCGCCCATGGAATGCGCCACCAGATGCACGCGGAAGTTTTCCCGGGCCTGCACGTCGTTACCGCAGATGGTGTCGCGCACTCTGACGATAAAAGCGCGCAGGCCAATGGCGAAATCTTCCATGCTCCGTCGCTTGCTGTTGCCGAGCGACTTGGAAACGCTTTCGTAGTAGCGGTAGATCCAGATGGAGCGCGCAGGCGCGAGTTTGTCCGCGTAATCGATCCCTCCATTCTGGAAGGCATCGATATAGCCGTGGTCTTTGATAAGACGCAGCAGTGGCGACTCGAAGATAAAGGGATGGGCGACCCCTTCAGAGTCCTGACGGATCATCGCCGAGCCCAGGTTGAAGCCCATGTAGGGGTCAGCCGTGGTGGCTTCAATCTCGTTCATGGTGGCGGCAAAGCCGCGCAGGTAGATGATCGGATAGAACGGACGGGCAGTGGCGGCGGGCATGATCGGCACTCCTTGCTGAGATGATGGCCTTTGAGGCTAGTTCAGTTTTTTAGAAGTGAGATACCGACATGATTATTTGTATATCGCCGAATTTGACGCCAAAAAGCCGCTATATAGAGAAAGCACATTTAGTGCTGTGGCACCGGCGCGTGCGGGAGTGCGAGCAGCGCACCCAAGGTTTTGGGCGCTGTATGAGTGGTTCACACTTATCCAACAGGCAGTGGCTGCGCCAATCTACAGGGGCAGATATTGCCCGCGGCCCCTCACGGAATAGCGATCGGTATGATTTCCATCCGCCCTGTATGGCGGGTCAGTTTAAAGGCGCGCACTTGCGCGTTGCCGTAGCCACGCGGGTCGGTGAAGCGGTCGTGCACCAGGACGATCAGGTCGGGATAGGGAAATACGCCAGGGTCGAAGTGCCCCACTGAAAGCAACTTGCTGGTTTCTCGCTGCACCAGCGGCGGCGAGAAAGTCACCAGCGTGCCTTGGTGGTAGACCCGGTAATAGGTGTCCGATCCACCGGCTGGGTGCGGTTCGCTCACCTGGCGGATGGACCACGCGCCACCACTCTGATGAATCACCCGTTCGCTGATACTGCGACTGCAGCCCGATAACCAGGCAATGGACAATGCGAGGAGTAGCACAAAGGGTTTCATCACGGGTCCCTGTGGTGAGAAAGTCGGCGGATGCCGCACAAGGGCACCTTTACCGGGCAAGCTTAGCTGTGCAAAGGCCAGATAACACCTGGAGGCTGAATTGATAAATGGACTCGCTCGCGCTGAGCAGGTTGTTGTCTGGTCGGCACTCTCTGAGGTGTTCGTGGATAACGCTGTCGATTACCCGGCCATCGCCAGACAGCTGCGGGGCTATGACCGCGCGACCGTTGAGACGGCGTTCTACGAGGACGTAGCTCCCGCCTGCTACTCAAATATGCTGACGCCCGCCCCGCCTATCTGGACGGGATTCGACAGCACCTGGCTTGCCGATACCATCGACAGCGCCCACGCAGCGCGCCGCACCTCTGCTCTGCGCCGCTTGGGTGATCGCATCTTTATCGCGTATCTACGCTATCAGCTGAAAAATGAATGGGCAGAGATCACCCGCGAACTGGACCGGCAAACAGACCCTGGGGGACACAAGCATGGATCACTTCACCGGTAGCTGCCTGTGCGGTAGCGTGCGCATTGAGGCCACGGGCCGCCCTAACCGGGTTGGCGTTTGTCACTGTATGGACTGCCGCAAGCACCATGGCGCGCTCTTCCATACCTCGGCGATCTTCCCGGAGGCGGCGGTGACGATAGAGGGCGAAACCGGCAGCTACGCCGGCCGGCACTTTTGCCCGCGCTGCGGCTCCTCGGTATTTTCGCGCACGGCGGATGAAATAGAAGTGAATGTCGGCTCACTGGACGCGCCCAATCAACTCACGCCCACCTATGAACTCTGGACCGTCCGCCGCGAAGCCTGGCTGCCGCCCTTCCCGCTCGACCGGCACTATCCGCGGGATCGCGATGACTGAGAAGCCTATTGGGACATAGCCTAAGAACAGGCTATTTCCCAAAACCGTGTTGCATCCTGTGCAAGCCGTCACGCAGCACCAGGGTGAACTACCGAACACGCGTAGGAGCCCCGCCTCGGGGCGAATCGATTGCAGCCATTCAGTTATTTCGGCGTGCCCATGGCATTCGCCGCGGGGCACGGCTCCCACAAAAGCATGGTCGCCGTGCAACAGGGTACTGGAGCATCGCCCAAGAAAAGGGGCAGGTTGTTTCTCGGCCAATGAAGTGCCAACAAACAAACCTGCCCCTGTTCTCGTCAGCACAATCGTTAAGCGTTAGACGCCGCCGGTAGCACGCGCTTGAGGATATCGGCCAGCGTAACGACGCCGAGCAAACGCTCCCCGCTCATCACCAACGCCAGCTGAACGCTCGCCTTGCGCATGCGCGCCAGCGCCTCGTAGACGGGGGTTTTCGCGTCGAGCACAAAGGCTTCGCGCGCCAGCTCATGCGCAGGGCGCGCCTCCGGCTCCAGCAAGGTATCGCGCACGTGCACCACCGACGGCTGAATGCCTTCAGTGCCCAGCACAAGAATGCGCAGGTGCCCGGACTGGATAGCTGCCGCGCGAACATCCGCGACGGTGGCATCACGGGTAACGTGGACCAGCACCTCTCCTTCGACCAACAGCGCATCGACAGGCAGCGTGCCCAGGTCGATCAGGCCGGAGATCTGTTGCTGCATCTGTGGCTGCAACGTGCCGACCTCTGCCGAATGCTCGACCAGCTGGCGGATGGTCTCGATATCCTGGCCACCCACTGCAGCGCTTTCGACGGGCTCAACACCCGAGGCCTTTACGAGGTGGTTGGCCAGGCGGTTCACCCAGTTCAGCAACGGGCGCAGCGGCCAGATGTACATGCGCGAGATGATGCCAATCGCCAGCGCGGACTTCTCCGGGTGGGCAATGGCCCAGGATTTGGGCGCCATCTCACCGACCACCAGGTGCAAGAAGGTCACCAGAAACAGCGCGAGGCCGAACGCCGCCGCACCGGCAGCCCACTCGGGCATGCCCCAGGCGACAAACACCGGGCCGAGCCAAAAGTCCACCGCAGGCTTGGTCACCGCACCCAAGGCAAAGGTGCAGAGCGTGATACCCAGCTGGGCACCGGCCAGCATCAAGGTCAGATCATTCATGCCGCGCAGGGCCGCCCGTGCGGACGAGCTGTGGACAGCCAGCTCTTCGAGACGGTGACGGCGAGCGCCGAGCAACGCAAACTCGATGACAACAAACACGCCGCTCAACGCAATGAGCGCGACCGTTGCTATGGTGACAATCAGCGGATCATTCATTGCCCGTCCTCCGTCATCGCCATCTTCACGAGTCGCACGCGCACTGCAGTCGGTACATGGCGCTCAATGCGCAGCACATCCACTTCCAGTCGATACCTGACAGGTTCATCGGAGATCAGCTCGGCAGGGTCGATTGGTAGCTCGATGGTGACGGTGTCGCCCTCGGCCGGCAGCGCGCCCAGTTCGGCGATAAGCATGCCGGCAACGGTCTCGACATCCACACGCGGCAGGTCATGGCCAATCACGCGCCTGACCTCGTCGAGGTGCACGTCGCCCTCCATAACCCAGGTGTCGTCGCCCTCAGGAACAATGGCATCGCCCACTTCGGCATCGTGCTCATCGGTAATTTCACCGACGATTTCCATGGCGAGGTCCTCAATCGTGAGCACCCCGGCAAAACCGCCGTATTCATCGATAACGCAGGCCAACTGGTTGGTGGTCTGGACCAGCTGGTCCAGCGCATCCGGCAGCAGCATCAGCGTCGGCAGGACCTTGGCAGGGCGCATCAGCGAGGCTACGGTTTCGTGGCCATTACCGGCATCGAGGCGCGCCAGCACGTCGGCCAGGTGTACGACACCGACAGGGGCATCGTCGTCGTCAATCACCGGGTAGCGGGTGTGGGCACGCGCCATCAGGCCACGCAGCTCTTCAAGCGTGGTATCAGGCTCGACCCAGTCCACTTGCGAGCGGGGCACCATCGCGTGCTCGACATTGCGCTGCGGGAAGTCGAGCATGCGATCCATCATCAGCGAGAGTTCACGCGGCAGGTCGCCGCTGTCACGCGAGTCGGCGATGATGTGCGGCAGGTCGGTAGCAGAGGCGCTCACGTCCAGGTCGTGAATCGGCTCGATACGCAGCAGCTTCAGCAGCAGGTTCGCCGATTTGTCGAAAAAGCTGATCAACCAGCCGAACGCCGACATATAGAACAGCGTGGAGCGGGTAAGGCCCAGCGACAGCGGCTCAGGGTTGGCAATGGCGAGGTTCTTCGGATACAGCTCACCGACGATCATCTGGATAATCGTCGCCGCCACCAGCGCCAGCCCCGTGCCCACGGCCACGCGGGCTTCAACCGGTATATCGGTCCCGGCCAGCAGAACGCTTAATGATTCACCGACCAAGGGCTCAGCGACATAACCCACCAGCAAGCCGGTGACGGTAATGCCGAGTTGCGCGCCCGAGAGCATAAAGCTGGTGCGCTGGGTAACGGCCAATGCGCGCTGCGCTTTCGTATCGCCGGTAGCCGCCAGCGCGGCGAGCCGGGTACGGTCGACGGCCATATAGGCAAATTCTTGCGCAACGAAATAGCCGTTCACGGCGATGATCGCCAGGATGACCAGGATGCCAAGAAGGAGGGTAAGGAGAGGTTCGATCATTTGGCTGCGAGACCACATTCAGGGGTGGTGCAGCGGATAATAGGTGTTGCGGGGCTGGGGTCCACGAAGGAGTCCATGTAGAAAGGGACAACGAGAATACGGCTGACGGCCCCATGTCGTCTAGCAGCAGATAGTTTTCCATTTGTAAGTGCCGTAAGCCCCTATTACCGGGAGCTGAGCCAGGAAAGGCAGGCGTCATTGCCACTGGTACGAGCAGCTTTATACCGGACCTGCACGCGCCGCCTGTCGACCTAAAATCGCAGTGCAGCCGCCAAATTAAACCGCGAATACCCCTTGCAGCCTTCAGCCACTGCCCCGTTCGATCAACTCGAACCCCACATCCAGCCGCAGAGGCTCGCGCGCCAGGGTCGGATCGGCGATGCGTGCCAGTAGCGCTTCGGCAATGGCGTGGCCGATGCGGGCGCCGTCGACCCGCACGGTAGTCAGCGGCGGGTGGGTGTGGGCGGCGCAGGACAGGTCGCCAAAACCCAGCACGGCGAGGTCCTGCGGCACGCGCAGGCCGAGGTTGGCGGCTTCAGCGAGCACACCCTGGGCGAGGGTGTCGGAGCTGCACACCACGGCATCGCCCGCGCTACCCGCTTGCAGCAGTTGAGCGAGCCCTTCGCGCCCCACCGCCAGGGTCGCCGGCGCCGGCAGTATCTGCGCTGCCAGCAGCTCGACGCCTTGTTGCGCCAGGGCCTGGGCCAGGCTGCGGTAACGGCGCAGGCCACGAGGGTCGTCGAGCGTGACCACGGAAATGCGCCGGTAGCCTTTGCTTAGCAGGTACTGCGCCAGGGCCTGGCCCACCGCCTCGTGGGAGAAGCCCACCAGCATGTCCAGCGGGCGCGCGCACAGGTCCCAGGCTTCCACCACGGGTATGCCGACCCGCGCCAGGCGCTCGCGGCTGATCTGGGTGTGCTCGGTGCCTGTCAGCACGATGCCATCCGGGCGGCGACCCAGCACCGCTTCAAGCAATGCTTCCTCCTGCTGCGGGTCGTAGCCGGTCAGCCCCAGCAAGGTCTGGTAGCCGGCAGCGGCCAGGCGATCGGTAAGCGCTTGCACGGTATCGGCAAAGATCGAGTTGGCGATGGTCGGCAAGAAGATCGCCACCAGGCGGCTGCGCGCCGAGGCCAGGGCGCCGGCGGCAAGGTTGGGCACGTAACCAGTGGCACGCACCGCTTCCAGCACCCGCCGACGCGTGGCGTCGCTGACCACCTCGGGCCGCCCCAGGGCGCGGGATACGGTGATGGGGGAAACCCCGGCGACCTTGGCCACATCGATCAGCGTGGGTGTACCGGGGGAGCGGGAACTGAGAGGCTGTCTGCTCATGGGCCTGCGCGCGTTTGCGAAAGTACGCAGGCTAGCTTATGAGATGGGTTGTCACACAACCACCAGAAGCTACCGTGACGCAGCAAATAGACCTGGGCCCTGGGTTTATCGCGAATAAAGGCTAGCCCTCCCTTAGCTCCTATAAAGGGGCGACAGCCAACTGGGCTATAAGCGGTCCCGCTCGCATGGGTCGATACACGCCCGCAAAGCAGCGCACCTGCGAAGACCTATCATCATCACGGCACGAGATACGTTGTCATACAACCATAGGTAGTCATCGCCCTGCCCCCCTCAGCGCAAACGCACTGCACCCGCCAAGCAAAACAGCCCGTGGCCACTCTGCACTGCCAGGAGTATCAGGCTAGAGCCTTCCAAGGCAAACATGCAGTAATCGTTAACGGCCCACTTGGCCCTTCCCCTCGGCGGACACTTGGACGAACAGTAACGCTAATTTTCCACCTAGGTCGCGTTGACATCAGCCCTCTGGGATGTTGATAATCGGCGCAAGTCATACGACAACGTATGACATCCTCATAAAAACAAACAACAAGAGTTCAGGCCCCGCCATGACCACGACTTCCAACGCCAACCCACCCTTCAACCGCCTGCTGCTCACGGGTGCGGCAGGCGGCCTGGGCAAGGTACTGCGCGAACGCCTCCAGCCCTTCACCCGTATCCTGCGTCTATCCGATATCGCCGAGATGGAACCGGCCCGCGGCCCGCACGAAGAAGTGCAGCTGTGTGATCTGGCCGACAAGCAGGCCGTGCATGAGCTGGTCGAAGGCGTCGATGCCATCCTGCACTTCGGCGGCGTATCGGTTGAGCGGCCGTTTGAAGAGATCCTCGGCCCCAACATCTGCGGCGTGTTCCATATCTACGAAGCGGCCCGCCGCCATGGCGTCAAGCGCGTGATCTTCGCCAGCTCCAACCATGTCGTGGGTTTCTACAAGCAGGACGAAACCATCGACGCCAGTTGTGCCCGCCGCCCGGACAGCTATTACGGTTTGTCCAAATCCTATGGCGAGGACATGGCCAGCTTCTACTTCGACCGCTACGGCATCGAGACCGTCAGCGTGCGCATCGGCTCCTCCTTCCCCGAGCCTGCCAACCGCCGAATGATGAGCACCTGGCTGAGCTATGACGACCTCACCCAGTTGCTCGAGCGCGCCCTGCGCACCCCGGATGTGGGTCATACCGTGGTGTATGGCATGTCCGATAACGCCACTGTGTGGTGGGACAACCACATGGCCGCGCATTTGGGTTACCAGCCCAAGGACAGCTCCGAGGTATTCCGCGAGCAGGTCGAGGCGCAGCCGATGCCGGCCGCCGACGACCCGGCGATGGTCTATCACGGCGGCGCCTTTGTTGCCGCTGGCCCGTTCGGCGACGCCTGAACAACCCGCGACACCCATAACAAGAACTACCAGAGAACCGAGCTGCCATGTCTGCTGAACTGATTCTCGATGCCCGCAATGCCACCGGCGAAAGCCCGGTGTGGAACGCCCGCGAGCAGGCCCTGTACTGGGTCGATATCCCGGCGCGCAAGTTGCACCGTTGGGACCTGGCCAGCGCTACCAGCCAAAGCTGGGAAGCCCCGGAGATGCTCGCCTGCATCGCCGCTGGCGAGGACGGCGGCTGGATTGCCGGCATGCAGAGCGGCCTGTTCCGCCTTGATCTCGATAGCCAGGGCGCGCTGCGCACTGAACGCCTGTGCAACGTCGAGCATGCCGACCCGCAGATGCGCTTCAACGATGGTCGTTGTGACCGCCAGGGGCGCTTCTGGGCAGGCACCATGCGCCTGGACATGGCCGCCGGTATCGCCGATGGCGTGCTCTACCGCTACGCGGCCGGCGATACGATGGCCACCGCGCTGATGCACGAGCTGATCGTACCCAACGGCCTGGCCTTCAGCCCGGACGGCAGCCGCATGTACCTCTCGGACTCCCACCCGTCGATGCAGACCATCTGGGCCTTCGATTACGACATCGACAGCGGCATCCCCTACAACCGCCGCCTGTTCGTCGACATGAACCAGTATCCCGGCCGCCCTGATGGCGCGGCGGTGGATGCCGAGGGCGGTTACTGGATCTGCGGCAACGATGCCGGCCTGATCCACCGCTTCACCCCGGATGGCAGCCTCGATCGCTCCCTCGCCGTACCGGTGAAGAAGCCGACCATGTGCGCCTTTGGCGGGCCGAACCTGGACACGCTGTTTGTCACCTCGATTCGTCCTGCGGGCGACCTCACCGACCAGCCATTGGCCGGCGGCGTGTTTGCCCTCAACCCTGGTGTCACCGGCCTGGAGGAGCCTCGCTTCGCCTTCTGAGCCTTATCCCGGAGTGGTCGCAGCAGCGGCCACCCCACCTTGCAACGCTGCACAACCAACAACAAAAAGATGGAGATTCCGATGAATTTCAAACGCAAGTTGCTGATCGCCGCACTTCCTTTCGCCTTCTGCGTGTCGGGCATGGCCCAGGCTGCCATGTCGCTGAAGATTGCTGAAATCCACCCGGCCGGCTACCCCACCGTGGTCGCCCAGGAAAACATGGGCAAGAAGATCGAAGCCGCCACCAATGGCGAACTGACCTTCAAGATGTTCTCCGGCGGTGTGCTGGGTTCGGAAAAGGAAGTGGTCGAGCAGGTGCAGATTGGCGCCGTGCAGATGACCCGCGTCAGCCTTGGCACCCTGGGTCCGGTCGTGCCGGACGTGAACGTGTTCAACATGCCGTTCGTGTTCCGTGACCACGACCACATGCGCAAAGTCATCGATGGCGAAATCGGCCAGGAGATCCTCGACAAGATCACCAACTCCGAATTCAACATGGTCGGCCTGGCCTGGATGGACGGTGGTGTGCGCAACCTCTACACCAAGGAGCCGGTGCGCAGCCTGGAAGACCTCAAAGGCATGAAGATCCGCGTGATGGGCAACCCGATGTTCATCGAAACCTTCAACGCCCTGGGCGCCAACGGTATCGCCATGGACACCGGCGAGATCTTCAGCGCCCTGCAGACCGGGGTTGTCGACGGTGCGGAAAACAACCCGCCGACCATGCTCGAGCACAACCACTTCCGCAATGCCAAGTACTACACCCTGACCGGCCACTTGATCCTGCCGGAGCCGATCGTGATCTCCAAGGCAACCTGGAACAAGCTCACCCCCGAGCAGCAGGAAATCGTCAAGAAGTACGCCAAGGAAGCGCAGTTCGACGAGCGTCGCCTGTGGGATGAAAAGTCTGCCACCAGCGAAGCCAAACTGAAGGAAGCCGGTGTCGAGTTCATCGAAGTCGACAAGAAGCCTTTCTTCGACGCCACTGCCCCGATCCGCGAGAAGTACGGTGCTCCTTACGCCGACCTGATCAAGCGCATCGAAGCCGTGCAGTAACCCGCTCTCTCTGAAGAACGTCGTGGCAACGGCTCAATGCCGTTGCCACGTGCGTGGTGAAGTCTCATGAAAAACACGCTGTTACGCATCAACGACGTGATCTATATGGCCTGCATCTGGGTTGCCGGCCTATCTATCCTCGTCATGTCACTGATCATTCCATGGGGCATTTTTGCCCGTTACGTACTTGGCACTGGCGCCGGCTGGCCCGAGCCGATCGCCATCATGCTGATGGTGGTATTCACCTTTATTGGTGCGGCGGCCAGCTACCGGGCAGGCGCACACATGGCGGTGACCACGCTGACCGATCGAATGCCCGACCACTGGCAACCCCACATCACCCTGCTGGTGCAAGTGCTCATGGCAGTGATCTGCCTGTTCATGACCATCTGGGGCATCAAGCTGTGCATCGCCACCTGGAACCAGTTCATGAGTACGCTGCCGACCCTGCGCGTGGGCATCAGCTACGCCCCAATCCCGCTGGGCGGCGCGATAACCCTGATCTTCATCCTCGAACGCCTGGCCTTCGGTGACCAAAGCCACCGCCGTGCGGTGAACTTCGAACTGCTCGAAGACAGCAAGGAGGCCGTGTAAATGGATGCGCTAATTCTGCTGGGCAGCTTCCTTGTTCTGATCATGCTGCGCGTACCGGTTGCCTACGCCCTCGGGCTGTCGGCCCTGGCCGGCGCCTGGTACATCGATATTCCGTTCCACGCGATCATGATTCAGATCGCCGGGGGCGTGAACAAATTCTCCCTGCTGGCCATTCCGTTCTTCGTCCTGGCCGGCGCGATCATGGCCGAAGGCGGCATGTCGCGGCGCCTGGTGAACTTCGCCAGCGTGCTGGTCGGCTTTATCCGTGGTGGCCTGTCGCTGGTCAACATCATGGCCTCGACCTTTTTCGGCGCCATCTCCGGCTCGTCCCTGGCCGATACCGCCTCGGTCGGCTCGGTGCTGATCCCGGAAATGGAAAAGAAAGGTTATCCGCGCGAATACTCCACCGCGGTCACGGTCAGTGGCTCGGTCCAGGCGCTATTGACCCCGCCGAGCCATAACTCGGTGCTCTACTCGCTGGCTGCTGGCGGCACGGTGTCCATTGCCTCGCTGTTTATCGCCGGCATCGGCCCGGGCATGCTGCTCAGCGCCGTGATGATGTGCATGTGCCTGTACTTCGCACGCAAGCGCAATTACCCCAAGGGTGAAGTGATCCCGCTCAAGCAGGCGTTGAAAATCTGCGTCGATGCGCTCTGGGGCCTGTTCACCATGGTGATCATCCTCGGCGGCATCCTCTCGGGCATTTTCACCGCCACCGAGTCAGCAGCCATTGCCGTGGTCTGGGCGTTCTTCGTCACCATGTTCATCTACCGTGACTACAAGTGGCGGGATCTGCCCAAGCTGATGCACCGCACGGTGCGTACGCTGTCGATCGTGATGATCCTTATCGCCTTCGCCGCCGCCTTCGGCTACATCATGACCCTGATGCAGATTCCGTCGAAGATCACCGCGATGTTCCTGACGCTGTCAGACAACCGCTACGTGATCCTGATGTGCATCAACTTCATGCTGCTGGCCCTGGGCACGCTGATGGACATGGCGCCGCTGATCCTGATCCTCACACCCATTCTGCTGCCGGTAGTAACTGGCATCGGCGTGGACCCGGTGCACTTCGGCATGATCATGCTGGTCAACCTGGGCATCGGCCTGATCACCCCACCCGTGGGGGCGGTACTGTTCGTCGGCGCCGCTATCGGCAAGGTGACCATCGAAAACACCGTTAAAGCACTGCTGCCGTTCTACGCCGCACTGTTCATGGTGCTGATGGCCGTGACCTATATTCCAGCCATTTCCCTGTGGCTGCCGGGTGTGGTTCTGTAAACTCCAAACCCCAATGAAGCGCCGCCTGCGGGCGGCGTTTTCATTTATAGGTCCCTCGCATCTGGCCGCGCACGCGGTCCATCGCCACACCTCTGTACAAGGATGCAACCGTTCCATGCCCAACATCACGCCTCTGCCCCGTCACTTCGCCGTGCTGATCCTCGCCACCCTGGCGTGTTCGTTCGCGGGTAACCACATTGCTGCGCGTATCGCCTTCGACCACGACACGGGGCTGTTACTGGCGATGCTGTGCCGTTCCGGAGTGACCATGCTGGCATTGATCGGCCTGGTGGTCTGGCAGCGTCATCACCTCAATCTGGGCCGCGCGACTTGGGGCTGGCAGGTGCTGCTGGGGCTGTTGATCGCCATCCAGAGTTTTTGCATCTACTCGGCGGTGGCGCGCATTCCGGTAGCCCTGGCGCTGCTGGTGGTCAACCTGGCACCGATCATGTTGGCGCTACTCACCTGGGCACTCGGCGGCCCGCGCCCAACCCGCCGTTCGGCCCTGCTGATGGGGCTGATTCTGTTCGGCCTGCTGCTGGCGCTGGACATCCCCGCCCGCCTGGCCGATCAGACGCAGATGGATGCACGCTGGGTCGAAGGCGTGCTGTTCGGTATTACCGGTGCGGCCGTGTTCGCCTGTGCGCTGTGGATCACCGATCACCGCCTGTCGAAACTGCCAGGCACCGTGCGCAGCATGCTGACCATGGCGGTGGTGTTTCTCAGCTCGGCCCTGGCCGGTGTCGCGGGCTGGCTGCCGGGCGGCATGGACCTGCCCACGGCGAATGCCGGCTGGATCGCCTTGGCGTGCCTGGTACTGCTCTATGGGATGGCGTTCTCGACGCTATTCATCCTGGTTACGCGGCTGGACATCGCGCGCAACGCCCCGGTGATGAATATGGAGCCGGTGGCCGGCCTGGTGTTCGGCTGGCTGATTCTCGGCCAGTTGCTCAACGGGGTGCAGGTGATCGGCGGGGTGATCGTGGTCAGCGGCATCGTCATGCTGGCGATGCGCAAGACCGGCTGATCGATGTCAGGCCTTGAGTGCGGCGGCCTCGGCCGCTTCGTGGGCCTGGCGCAGGCGTTCGCGGCTGTTGGTCAGGTGCAGACGCATGGCGGCGCGCGCAGCATCGGAGTCCTGACGGGCGATGGACTCGTAAATTTGCTCGTGTTCGCGGCTCAGACGCGCCATGTAGTGCTGCTGGTCATCGTGGGCGATGCGCGCCGAGTTGAGCCGGGTACGCGGAATGATACTGGTACCCAGGTGACTCATGATGTCGGTGAAGTAGCGGTTGCCGGTGGCCTCGGCGATCTGCAGGTGGAACTGGAAGTCCGAACCTACGGCATCGCTGTCATGGGAAACGCTGTCATTCAATACATCGAGTGCCGCGCGCATGCCGGCCAGTTGCTCGGGCGAACGGCGTTGCGCCGCCAGGCCAGCCGACTCGACCTCCAGGCTGATACGCAGCTCCAGCACGGCGAGCACGTCACGCAGGGTGACGATGGTTGCCGGGTCGATACGAAAACCACTGGGGCTGGGCGTATCGAGCACGAAAGTACCGATGCCGTGGCGGGTTTCCACCAAGCCCGAGGCCTGCAGCCGCGACAGTGCTTCGCGCACCACGGTACGGCTGACGCCTTGTTCTTCCATGATCGCCGACTCGGTCGGCAATTTGTCACCGCGTTTGATCACCCCGTCGCGGATGCGTTGCGACAGCTCGGTGACCAGCTCCTGAGCCAGGCTGCGATGCTTGCGGCGCGTACGCGGGAGGGTGTTCTGGGTTTCCATGTTGGCGATCTGTCTCGGCTGTCGGCGTAGCCGTCATGATAGCCCAGCAAGTTGTACGATGACACTCCATCACCAGCGAAGCTGTACGAAAAATCTGTGCACTATCTTTCATAAGGACCGGATATGTCTGCAACGCTCATTCAGCTTCAGGACCGCTTGACCACCCTGACCCTGGCACCCGCCTGTGGCGGCAGCCTGGTCAATTGGACAACCCGCGACAGCGGCCATGCGCTGCTGCGCCACAGCGACGCCGAGGCCCTGGCGGCAAACACGGCGCGGCGCCTGGCTTGTTACCCGCTGCTGCCCTGGTCCAACCGCATCGGCGCTGGCGGCTACCAGACACCAGACGGCTGGTTCGCCCTTACACCCAACTCCCCCGGTGATGCCCTGCCCATCCACGGCAGCGCCTGGCAGCAGCCCTGGCAGATCAGCGAGCAGCAGGCCGACAGTGTTTGCCTGACGCTCGACAGCCAGGTGCCCTTCGCCTACCACGCCGAGCAGCGCATCCAATTGTATGAAGGCCGCTTGCACATCGCGCTGCGCGTGCGCCATCTCGATGCCCGCGCCAACTGGCACGGCCTGGGTCTGCATCCCTACATCACCCGCACCGCCCACACCCACCTGCAAGTGAGCGCGCAGCAGGTCTGGCTGAGTGATGAACAGCAGCTGTCCCGTGAGCAGCAACCGGTGCCCGCCGCCTGGGACTTTCACCACGCCGCGCCATTGCCCGACAGCCTGGTCGACCACGCGTTTACCGGCTGGGACGGCAGGGCGAGCATTCTGCAACCCGACCTGGGCTACCGCATCGACTGCCAGGCCGAAGGCAGCGACTGCTACCTGCTGTTTTGCCCGGTCGGACGGCCATTCTTCTGCCTGGAGCCGGTCAGCCACCCGGTCAACGCCCACCACTTGCCCGGCCAGCCCGGACTACGCCTGCTGCGGCAAGGTGAAGAGGCGAACCTGGCTTTAACGTTGCACTATCGACCGCTCAGCTGAAATGCCTGGCCTCGATCACCAACACGCCGCGAACGTCCAGTAACTGGACATTTACGCCGTGTTCGCGATAATTGCGCCTCGTTGCCGCAGCGCTGACCACAAATCAAGCGCGCGGCGCAGGCAGCATCGACCACGAGCGTCGACCTGCCAACTTTTGGTGACCGTTACAGCGGCGCAAGCGCCCCGCGTTGTCACCCCAGCCTTCAACCCTTGGAAATTTACGTGACGAAAGACGAACTGCGCGCCGAACTTGAGCGCCAGGCGCAGCGTTACAAGGATGTATACGGCGGGGAAGTCATGACCTACGCCGCTCAACCGGATCCCGAGCGCAAGCCGTGGCGCAAGAAGGCCAGCCTGCTGGACCAGGCCTTCGAGAAAGAAATCGAGAAAATCGAAAAAGACCTGGCAAAAGACAGCGAAACCTCGCGCTGAGCCTAGGGCCTGTTCGTAGGAGGGCCGGGCGTCGTTCCGTTTTAGCCGCGACACTTGCAGCGTTTGCAAGGTCTATCGCGAATAAAGGCTAGGCGCCCCCTTCGCTCCTACAAGTCCAGATAGCGTCAGGTCATGCGTGTCGCTTAGCGCCGCTTGCCGCCGAGCAATGAGCCCATAAGCCCGCGCACCAATTGCCGCCCAATCTGGTTGGCCACCTGGCGTACGGCGGTTTTCATCGCCTGACTGGCCAGGTTGCCGAGCAGCTCGCCGGCCGCACTGCCCAGGCCTGGCGCCGACTCTGCAGCAGGTGTTGCCTGCACCGCACTTTGCTGCGCTTCGGCAGCACGGGCTGCCAACACCTCGTAGGCCGACTCACGGTCAAAAGCGCGGTCATAGCGCCCGCTGAGTGGTGACTGACGGATCAGCGCGGCACGCTCTGCCTCGCTCAGTGGGCCAATGCGCGACTGCGGCGGAGCAATCGCCACCCGCTGCACCATCGCCGGGGTTCCACGCGCTTCCAGGGTACCGACCAGCGCCTCGCCGATGCCCAGTTCGGTGAGCACCGCCAGGGTGTCGATCTGTGGGTTGGGCCTGAAGCCATCGGCCACTGCGCGAAGGGCCTTCTGCTCCTTGGCGGTGAACGCCCGCAGGCCGTGCTGAATGCGCAAGCCGAGTTGCGCCAGCACGTCATCGGGCAGGTCGCTCGGCGACTGGGTCACGAAGTACACCCCCACACCCTTGGAGCGGATCAGCCGCACCACCTGCTCCAGGCGGTTCTGCAGCGCTTTTGGGGTGCCATCGAACAGCAGGTGCGCTTCATCGAAGAACAGCGCCAATACAGGCTTGTCGGCATCGCCACGTTCGGGCAGTTGCTCGAACAGCTCAGCCAGCAGCCACAGCAAAAAAGTCGCATAGACCTTGGGCGCTTCGTGTACCAGGCGGCTGGCGTCGAGCAGGTGAACCCGGCCGCGACCGTCGCGATCCGGGTGCAACAGGTCTTCGAGCTGCAGCGCGGGCTCACCGAATAACGCATCAGCACCCTGCTGCTCCAGACTCGACAGCCGCCGCAACAGCGCCTGGGACGAGGTACTGGTGAACAGCGCCGCGTCCTCGCCGAGCACCGCCGGGTTGTCCTTGAGGTGACCGAGCAGAGCCTTGAGGTCTTTCAGGTCGAGCAACAACAACCCTTCGCGATCGGCCACCTTGAAGGCGGCATACAGCGCCGCCTGCTGGCTGTCGGTCAATTCCAGCAGCGCGCCCAACAGCAGTGGGCCCATTTCACTCAGGGTGGTGCGCAGCGGGTGCCCACTGGCGCCGTGAATATCCCAGAGGGTGACCGGGTAAGCGCCAGGCTGATGCGCCAGCCAGGGCATGCTGGCGATGCGCTCGGCGACCTTGCCACTGGGCGCACCGGCGGCGCCCAGACCTCACAGATCGCCTTTGACGTCAGCGGCAAACACCGCCACACCGGCATCGCTGAAGGTTTCGATCAGCCGCTGCAGCGTCACCGTCTTACCGGTGCCGGTCGCCCCGGCAATCAGGCCGTGGCGGTTAGCCAGGCGCAGTGGCTGCCCAATCGGTTGGCCCTGGGCGTCAGCGCCCAGCACAAAGACATCGGCTATGGGCATTGCGCCCTCCTTTTATTCATTACTCAAGCTCTACGGCATACCTGCCGACACCGTTGTGTTGTCACAACCACAGCAATAATAGTCATCCGCCAGCATTAGACTGGTGCCAGTTCTAATTGGAAACAAGCCTCATGACCAACGCCCTCAAGTTCAGCCACAAGATTTTACTCGCAGCCTCCCTGGTGGTCATTGCGGCCTTCTCGCTGTTCACCCTGTACAACGATTACCTGCAACGCAAGGCAATCCGCGCCGACCTTGAGAGCTATCTGCATGAAATGGGCAAGGTAACCGCCAATAACATTCAGAACTGGCTGTCAGGTCGCATCCTGCTGGTGGAAAGTGCTGCCCAGTCAATCGCCCAAGATCCAGCACCGCAACGCGTGGTTAGCCTGCTTGA
This sequence comes from Gammaproteobacteria bacterium, assembly GCA_018826895.1. Classification (GTDB taxonomy): domain Bacteria; phylum Pseudomonadota; class Gammaproteobacteria; order Pseudomonadales; family Pseudomonadaceae; genus Aquipseudomonas. Next base: position 1,111 of record JAHJYA010000013.1, on the reverse strand, counting down.
GCAGAAGGCCCTGACCTCGACCTTCATTTTTACCTACCTGGGTAGTACCGACGGCATCTTCACCAAGCGCCCATACACCGACATGCCGGCCGACTACGACCCGCGCAAACGGCCGTGGTATATCGCAGCCAACACGGCAGCGGGCACCACGCTGACAGAACCCTATTTCAGCGCCTCAACCGGGGTACAGATGATCACCATCGCTACCCCTGCAAAACCCGCAGGGGTCGTCGGCGGTGACCTGGGGCTCGACACTCTGATCAACATCATCAACTCGCTGGATTTCGCCGGCATCGGCTACGCCTTCCTGGTCAGCGCCGACGGCAAGATTCTGGTCCACCCGAACAAGGACCTGGTGATGAAGAACCTCAAGGACCTCTATCCCGAAAATACCCCGCGCATCGGCAGCGAGCTCAGCGAGTCGATCGGCGAGGACGGTATGCGCATTCTCACCTTCGCCCCAGTCGAGGGCCTGCCTTCGGTCAAGTGGTACGTCGGTCTGTCAATCGACAAGACAGGGGCCTACGCCGCACTCACTGAATTTCGTGCTTCAGCCATTGTCGCGACCCTGGTTGCCGTGGTGCTGATCATCATTCTGCTGAGCATGCTGATCCGCGTGCTGATGCAGCCGCTGACCGTTATGGGCAAGGCCATGCAGGACATCGCCCAGGGCGAAGGCGACCTGACCAAGCGCCTGAGTATTCAGTCCAACGACGAGTTCGGTGCCCTGGCCAGGTCGTTCAACCAGTTCGTCGAGCGCATCCACAACTCGATCCGTGAAGTTTCCTCGGCCACCCGCCAGGTCAACGAGGTCGCGCAGTTGGTGGTCGGCGCCTCGAACGCGTCGATGATCAACTCCGACGAGCAGTCCAACCGCACCAACAGCGTGGCCGCGGCGATCAATCAGTTGGGCGCCGCCGCTCAGGAGATCGCGCGCAACGCCGCCGACGCGTCCAGCCACGCCTCCGAAGCGCGTCAGCAGGCCGAAGATGGGCGTCAGGTGGTGTAAAAAACCATCAAGGCGATGAACGATCTGTCCGGCAAAATCCGCGCCTCCTGCAGCCATATCGAGACGCTCAACGGCAAGACGGTGAACATCGGCCAGATTCTC
>JAHJYA010000106.1 GCA_018826895.1 Gammaproteobacteria bacterium | reverse complement strand
CTTTCCGGGCAAGCTGCCGTTCCCGGTGATGCACGTCGATACGCGCTGGAAGTTTCAGGAGATGTACAGCTTCCGCGAGAAGATGGTCAACGAGTACGGCCTGGACCTGATCACCCACATCAATCCGGATGGTGTGGCCCAGGACATGAACCCCTTCACCTACGGCAGTGCCAAGCACACTGATGTGATGAAAACCGAGGGTCTCAAGCAGGCGCTGGACAAGTACGGCTTCGACGCCGCCTTCGGTGGCGCGCGCCGCGACGAAGAGAAATCCCGCGCCAAGGAGCGTGTGTACTCCTTCCGCGACAGCAAGCACCGCTGGGACCCGAAGAATCAGCGTCCCGAGCTGTGGAACGTTTACAACGGCAACGTCAAGAAGGGCGAGTCAATCCGCGTGTTCCCGCTGTCCAACTGGACCGAGCTGGACATCTGGCAGTACATCTACCTGGAACAGATCCCGATCGTGCCGCTGTACTTCGCCGCCGAGCGTGAAGTGATCGAGAAGAACGGCACGCTGATCATGATCGACGACGATCGCATCCTCGAGCATCTTTCCGACGAAGAGAAAGCCCGTATCACCAAGAAGATGGTGCGTTTCCGCACCCTCGGCTGCTACCCGCTGACCGGCGCGGTGGAGTCCACGGCTACCAGCCTCACTGACATCATCCAGGAAATGCTCCTGACCCGTACTTCCGAGCGTCAGGGCCGCGTCATCGACCACGATGCTGCCGGTTCCATGGAAGAGAAAAAACGTCAGGGATACTTTTAATATGTCGCACCAATCCGATCTGATCAGCGAAGACATCCTCGCTTACCTGGCCCAGCACGAGCGTAAAGAACTGCTGCGCTTCCTCACCTGCGGCAACGTCGACGACGGCAAGAGCACCCTGATTGGCCGCCTGCTGCACGACTCCAAGATGATCTACGAAGACCATCTGGAAGCCATTACCCGTGACTCGAAGAAGTCCGGCACTACAGGCGAGGAAGTCGACCTGGCATTGCTGGTCGACGGCCTGCAGGCCGAGCGCGAGCAAGGCATCACCATCGACGTGGCGTACCGCTACTTCAGTACTGCCAAGCGCAAATTCATCATTGCCGACACCCCCGGCCATGAGCAGTACACCCGTAACATGGCTACTGGCGCCTCCACCTGCGACCTGGCGATCATTCTGATCGACGCGCGCTATGGTGTGCAGACCCAGACCAAGCGCCACAGCTTTATCGCCAGCTTGCTGGGCATCAAGCACATCGTTGTGGCCATCAACAAGATGGACCTCAAGGGCTTCGATCAGGGCGTATTCGAGCAGATCAAGGCCGATTACCTGAAGTTCGCCGAAGGTATCGCGCTCAAGCCAAGCTCGCTGCACTTCGTGCCGATGTCGGCGCTGAAAGGCGACAACGTGGTCAACAAGAGCGAGCGGTCGCCTTGGTACACCGGCCAGTCGCTGATGGAAATCCTCGAAACCGTGGAAGTGGCGGGTGATCGTAATTTCACCGACCTGCGTTTCCCGGTGCAGTACGTCAACCGTCCGAACCTGAACTTCCGTGGTTTCGCCGGCACCCTGGCCAGCGGCATCGTGCGCAAGGGCGACGAAATCATTGCCCTGCCATCGGGCAAGGGCAGCAAGGTCAAATCCATCGTCACCTTCGAAGGTGAGCTGGAGCAGGCCGGTCCGGGTCAGGCGATCACTATCACCCTGGAAGACGAAATCGACGTCTCCCGTGGCGACATGCTGGTGCACGGCGACAACCGTCCGCAGGTGGTCGACAGCTTCGACGCCATGCTGGTGTGGATGGCCGAAGAGCCGATGCTGCCGGGCAAGAAATACGACATCAAACGCGCCACCAGCTATGTGCCTGGCTCGATTGCCAGCATTACCCACCGGGTTGATGTGAACACCCTGGAGCACGGCGCGGCGAGCAGCCTGCAGCTCAACGAAATCGGCCAGGTGCGTATCGCCCTGGATGCGCCGATTGCGCTGGACGGCTACGCGCACAACCGCACCACCGGCTCGTTTATTGTCATCGACCGCCTGACCAACGGCACCGTGGGTGCCGGCATGATCATCGCCGAACCCGTTGGTGCAGGCGCGAGTGGTCATCATGGCAAGCTGGCGCACGTGTCCACCGAAGAGCGTGCCACGCGCTTCGGCCAGCAGCCGGCTACCGTGCTGTTCAGCGGCCTGTCCGGCGCGGGCAAGAGCACCCTGGCCTACGCCGTGGAGCGCAAGCTGTTCGACATGGGCCGCGCGGTCTATGTGCTTGATGGCCAGAACCTGCGCCATGACCTGAACAAAGGTCTGCCGCAGGATCGTGCCGGGCGTACCGAGAACTGGCGTCGTGCCGCTCACGTGGCGCGTCAGTTCAACGAAGCCGGTCTGCTGACCCTGGCCGCCTTTGTTGCGCCGGATGCCGAAGGCCGTGAGCAGGCCAAGGCGTTGATCGGTGCCGAGCGACTGATCACCGTCTACGTCCAGGCGTCTCCGCAGGTCTGCGCTGAGCGTGATCCGCAAGGCCTGTACGCGGCGGGTGGCGACAATATCCCTGGCGAGTCCTTCCCTTATGACGTGCCGCTGAATGCCGATCTGGTGATCGATACGCAGTCGCTGACGGTGGAAGAGGGCGTCAAGCAGGTATTGGCGCTGCTGCGCGAGCGCGGCGCGCTGTAACAAACCCGTCCACACTGGAAAACCCCGCTGCGGCGGGGTTTTTTATGACTATGTCCCAGCAGTGTTTTGCGGCGCCGCTGCTTCTCGTAGGAGCCGCGCCCCGCGGCGAATAGCGGCCATTCAGCGGTATAGCAGAGCGTCCAAACGCTTCGTGCCGGGGGGGGGGCGCTCCTACGGGAGTTTGCGTTATGGCCTGCACAGGGTTGTGGCAGCGCATTGGGACATCGCCATAAAAAACGCCGCGATCCTTGAGGCGTCGCGGCGTTTTTATTCAGCAGGAACTGCAGCGATGCTGGGCTTAGCGCTGCTTTTTCAGGCCGTAGGTAGCATCGAGCATGCCCGGTACATCAGCGCTTTTCGGCGCATAGTCCTTGGGCATTTCGTTATTTTTCGGCGGCGTCAGGCGCTCGCGCTTTTCCGTGTCATCGGCGTGCAGGGCCGCCAATAGACGTTGCCGGGTCAGTTCGTCGAGGGCCAGACGGTTGGCGCCGTCAGCCAAGTGTTCCTGTACGTCCTGGTAGCTCTGGGTGAGTTTGCGGACCATGGTAGCAGTGGTGTTGAAGTGGCTGACCACTTCGCTCTGGTACGCATCCAGACGGTTCTGCATGTCGTCCAGCTGACGCTGGTTGCGCGTAGGTGCAGCATTGGGTGCCAGGCGAGCCAGCAGGAAGCCGATAGCGATACCGGCAATCAGGGTAATGGCCGGGAGCAACCAGGCAGTGAGCGTCTGTTCCACGAGTCCTTCCTCTCTAAACGGCTTTGCTTTACGTTAACGGCTCGAACCTGCGCTGTATACCGCAATGCAATGCCCAAGTGTGTGCGGCGCAGGCTTTCAGCTAGACGAATCGACCCCCCGAGAGGTCACGGAGTTCACTGTTGCTCACCCGCGAAACCCCCCTTTACATCGATGGCCCCTGCGGCCAACTGGAAGCCCTCTGGCTGGATGTGGCCGACGCCCGTGGCGTTGCGCTGATCTGTCATCCCAACCCAATCCAGGGTGGGACCATGCTCAACAAGGTGATCTCGACCCTGCAGCGCACCGCCCGCGATGCTGGCCTGGCGACGCTGCGCTTCAATTACCGCGGCGTGGGTAGCAGCGCCGGCAGTCACGACATGGCCAGTGGCGAGGTCGATGATGCCGAGGCGGTTGCCCGTTGGTTACGCGAGCAACACCCAGAGTTGCCCGTGACCTTGCTCGGTTTCTCCTTCGGTGGCTTTGTCGCTGCAGCCCTGGGCGCGCGCCTGGAAGGGCGAGGCGAGCGCCTCACCAAGCTGTTTATGGTCGCCCCGGCAGTGCATCGCCTGACTGCCGATACGCCGCCCGCCAGCCAGTGCCCGCTGGTGGTGATCCAGCCGGAAACCGATGAGGTCATCGACCCACAGACCGTCTACGCCTGGTCGGCAAACCTCGGGCGTGCGCATGAGCTGCTGAAAGTGGCAGAATGCGGCCACTTTTTTCACGGCAAGCTCACCGATCTGAAGGAGCTGGTGCTCCCGCGCCTCTGATCCGACTCGCCCCATCTGACAAGCGAACGCCATGACCACTCGTATTCTGACCGGTATCACCACCACCGGCACGCCACACCTGGGCAACTATGCCGGGGCTATACGCCCGGCCATCGTTGCTAGTCGCGCGGCCGATGCGGATTCGTTCTACTTTCTTGCCGACTACCACGCGCTGATCAAGTGCGACGAGCCGGCGCGCATCCAGCGTTCACGCCTGGAAATTGCCGCGACCTGGCTGGCGCTGGGCCTGGATACCGACAAGGCAACCTTCTACCGCCAGTCGGACATCCCCGAGATTCCTGAGCTGTGCTGGCTGCTGACCTGTGTGGTGGGCAAGGGCCTGCTCAACCGCGCTCACGCCTACAAGGCCTCGGTAGACAAGAACGTCGAAGCCGGTGAAGACCCGGATGCGGGCATCACCATGGGCCTGTTCAGCTACCCGGTACTGATGGCAGCGGACATCCTGATGTTCAATGCGCACAAGGTGCCGGTCGGCCGCGACCAGATCCAGCATGTGGAAATGGCCCGCGATATCGCACAGCGTTTCAACCACCTGTTCGGCCAGGGTAAGGAACTGTTCACCCTGCCCGAAGCGGTGATCGAGGAAGACGTGGCGACCTTGCCCGGCCTTGACGGGCGTAAGATGAGCAAGAGTTATGACAACACCATCCCGTTGTTCGGTAGCGCCAAGCAGCTCAAGGACGCTGTGGCGCGGATCGTTACCGACTCCAAACTGCCCGGCGAGCCGAAAGACCCGGACAATTCGCACCTGTTTACCCTCTATCAGGCCTTCGCCGCGCCGACCCAGCAGGCGGATTTCCGCGCTGCGCTGGAAGGCGGGATAGCCTGGGGTGAGGCCAAGCAAGCGCTGGTCAGCTTGCTCGAGGCGGAGTTGGGCGAGGCGCGCGAGCGTTATCACGCGCTGATCGCCAAGCCGGCGGATCTTGAAGACATTCTGCTGGCCGGCGCTGCCAAGGCCCGCAAGATCGCCACGCCGTTCCTCGGTGAGTTGCGTGAGGCGGTTGGCCTGCGCTCGTTCCGTGAGCAGGTCCAGGTGACGTCGAGTGAGAAGAAGAAATCGGCCAAGGGCGCGCGTTTCGTCAGCTTCCGTGACGAAGACGGTCGTTTCCGTTTCCGCCTCCTGGATGCCGATGGCGAGCAGCTGCTGCTGTCCAAGGCGTTCGCCGATGGCAAGGCTGCCGGCCAGGTGAGCAAGCGCCTGCAAAGTGACGAGCTTGACGTGCGCCCGGAAGGTGCTGGGTTCAGCCTGTGGCTGGATGACGAGGAAGTGGCCAGTAGCCCGGCGTTCGCTGACGATACACAGCGTGACCAGGCCATTGCGCGCCTCTATGAGGCACTGACCGTTCAGTAATGGGCCTTGATTTGGCCCTCCATGGGCGGCGCCTGGCCTGCATACACTGTGATTGCCAAGCAACGGGGGCGCCGCTAAAGTGACGCCCCCGTTTTACGTGTCTGGCTAACGAATTATGACTCCGCTCGAGCGCTATCAGGCCGATCTCAAACGGCCCGACTTCTTCCATGATGCTGCCCAGGAAACGGCCGTGCGCCACCTGCAGCGCCTCTATGACGACCTGGTCGCTCAAGATGGCAAGGGTGCGTCAGGGCTGTTCGGCAAGCTGTTCAGCAAGAAACCCCAGGGGCCGGTCAAGGGCCTGTATTTCTGGGGTGGCGTCGGACGTGGCAAGACCTATTTGGTCGACACCTTCTTTGATGCGCTGCCGTTCGAGCAGAAAACCCGCACGCACTTTCACCGCTTTATGAAGCGGGTGCACGAGGAGATGACCACCCTCAAGGGTGAGAAGAATCCGCTGACCATTATCGGCAAGCGCTTTGCGGACGAGTCGCGGGTCATCTGTTTCGATGAGTTCTTCGTCTCCGACATCACCGACGCGATGATCCTGGCGACACTGCTCGAAGAGCTGTTCAAGAACGGCGTCAGTCTGGTGGCCACCTCCAACATCGTACCGGACGGCTTGTACAAAGACGGCCTGCAGCGCGCGCGCTTCTTGCCAGCCATTGCCCTGCTCAAGCAGCACACCGAGATCGTCAACGTCGACAGCGGCATCGACTACCGCTTGCGCGCACTCGAGCAGGCCGAGCTGTTCCATTGGCCGCTGGGCCCGGCAGCCGAGCAGAGCCTGGAGAAGAGCTTCGTCAGCCTGCTGCCCGAGCACTGCACGGTACTGGAAAACGAGCCGCTGAAAATCGAGAACCGTGCCATCACCGCGCGCAAGGTCGGCGACGACGTGGCCTGGTTCGAGTTCCGCGAGCTGTGTGATGGGCCGCGTAGCCAGAACGACTACATCGAGCTGGGCAAGATCTTCCATGCCGTGCTGTTGGCCAACGTCGAGCAGATGGGTGGTGCCAAGGAGGACATGGCACGACGCTTTATCAACCTGGTAGACGAGTTCTACGACCGCAACGTCAAGCTGATCATTTCTGCCGAGGTTGAACTCAAGGATCTGTACAGCGGTGGCCGGCTGAACTTCGAGTTCCAGCGTACCCTCAGTCGCCTGCTGGAAATGCAGTCCCACGAGTTCCTGTCGCGCGCGCACAAGCCTTAGCTTTACTGGGTGTAAAGAAGGGGTGGCCAGAGGCCACCCCTTTTTCGTTTAGCTAAGGTTGTCTTTGTGCAGGAACTGGCGTCGATACAGGTTGGGCGACAGCTCCGTATGCTGGCGAAACAGGCGGGCGAAGAAGCTGGCATCGTCGTAGCCGACTTCATAGCTGATGGTCTTGATGCTCTTGCGCGTGGCGCTGAGCAGTCCCTTGGCCGTCTCGATGCGTAAACGCTGCAGGTAGTGCAGGGGCTTGTCGCCGGTGGCGCTCTGGAAGCGGCGCATGAAATTGCGGATGCTCATGCCGTGCTCGCGGGCCACGTCTTCAAAACGGAATTTCTCAGCGAAGTGCTCTTCCAGCCATTGTTGTATCTGCAGGATGGTCAGGTCGTGGTGCAGTTTCTGGCCGCCGAAGCCTATGCGCCCCGGGCTGTAGCTGCGCTGCACTTCATAAAGAATATCGCGTGCCACGCCCTGGGCCACGCTGGCGCCGCAGAAGCGCTCAATCAGGTAGATATACAGGTCGCAGGCTGAGGTGACGCCGCCGGCACAGTAGAGGTTGCCGGCATCTGAGAGGTGTTTCTCGGGGTTCAACTGGACGGCTGGGAAGCGTTCGCTGAACTCATTGAAGAAGCGCCAATAGGTGGTCGCCTCCTTGCCGTCGAGCAGGCCGGCCTGGGCCATCCAGAACACCCCGGTGGCCTCGCCGCAGATTATGCTGCCGGCGGCATGACGTTGCCTGAGCCAATCGAGCACCTGGGGATGGCGCTGACAGAGCGCGTCGAAGTCGTCCCAGAACGCCGGCAGGATGATCAGGTCGGCCTCGCCGAGGCTGCCATCCACGGGAATCATCACCTCGCTGAAGCTGCGTACCGGTTGCCCGTCCGGGCTGACCAGATGGATGGCAAAGGTTGGCGTCAGGCCACGGCCTTGCTGCTTGCCGAAGCGCAGACTGGCCATGTGGAAGAAGTCTTTGGCCTGCATCAGTGTCGAGGCGAAGACGCCCTCGGTGGCGAGGATGCTCACGCGCACGAGGGGAGGGTGGGCTTGATCGGTCATTGCTGTTCTTATTTTTGTTTGGCTGCCGCTCGGTGGCGGACCGCCGCCATGGGGAAATGGTCAGCATGCGGCGTGATCGTCTTATTTTTTGTCGCTTGTGTCCAGTGTGGTGCCTGGTAGGACTGTCCTACAGTCGCAGCCTGACTTCAATCCGCTGCAGGTTCAGGTGCCCTTATGATTCCAAGAACGCTCTTCAGTGCCGAGCATGAGCTCTTCCGCGATACGGTGCGCCGCTTTCTCGAGCAGGAAGCGGTGCCCTACCACGCCCAGTGGGAGAAGGACGGCCATGTCGACCGTAACCTGTGGCACAAGGCCGGCGAAGCCGGGTTGCTGTGCTCGCACATTCCAGAGGCTTACGGCGGAATGGCGGCTGACTTTCTCTACAGCACCGTGGTCATCGAGGAGATCGGCCGGCTTGGCTTGACCGGTATCGGTTTCTCACTGCACTCAGACATAGTCGCGCCCTACCTGCTGCATTACGGCTCCGAGGCAATCAAGCAGAAATACCTGCCACGCCTGGTCTCCGGCGAGCTGATCACTGCCATCGCCATGACCGAGCCAGGTGCTGGCTCGGACCTGCAGGGCGTGAAGACTACGGCTGTGCTGGATGGCGACAGCTACGTGATCAACGGCTCGAAAACCTTTATCACCAACGGTTACCTGGCTGACCTGGTGGTTGTCGTCGCCAAGACTGATCCCAAGGCCGGCGCCAAAGGTACCAGCCTGTTTCTGGTCGAGGCGGGCACGCCGGGTTTCGACAAGGGCAAGCGTCTGGAGAAGGTCGGCATGAAGGCGCAGGACACCGCCGAGCTGTTCTTTCAGGATGTGCGGGTACCCAAGGAAAACTTGCTCGGGCAAGCCGGTATGGGCTTCGCCTACCTGATGCAGGAGCTGCCGCAAGAACGCCTGACGGTCGGCATCGGCGCGATAGCCTCAGCCTGTGCCGCGCTACAGTGGACGCTCGATTACACCCGCGAGCGCAAAGCCTTCGGCAAGGCGATCGCCGATTTCCAGAACACCCGCTTCAAGCTGGCGGAAATGGCCACCGAGTTACAGATAGGCCAGGTCTTCGTGGACCGTTGTCTGGAGTTGCACCTGCAGGGCAAGCTCGATGTGCCAACGGCGGCGATGCTCAAGTACTGGGGTACGGACTTGCAGTGCAAGGTACTCGACGAGTGCGTGCAGCTGCACGGCGGTTACGGCTTTATGTGGGAGTACCCCGTGGCGCGAGCCTGGGCTGACTCGCGGGTGCAGCGCATTTATGCCGGGACCAACGAGATCATGAAAGAGATCATTGCCCGCTCGCTGGTGTAGAAAGCAGCTGATGTAGGGGCGAAGGGGCGTCTAGCTCTTAAAGTGCAGTGCCGCCCGTTCGCTCCTGCACGACCGTCACGGTGCCGGGTTTGGCTGCGCCTTGTGAATGGCCTCGATGCCGGCCAGCACCTCGTCGGAAAGTTTCAGCTCGGCGCTGGCCAGGTTGCTGTCCAGTTGCTCCAGGTTAGTGGCACCGATGATGTTGCTGGTGACGAACGGCTGGGCGGTCACGAACGCCAGAGCCATCTGCGCCGGGTTCAGGCCATGTTCTCGGGCCAGGGCGATATAGCGTGAGCAAGCGGCCTCTGTTTCCGGGTTGCTGTAGCGAGTGAAGCGGCTGAACAGGCTGATGCGTGCGCCGTCCGGGCGAGCGCCACCTTCGTATTTGCCGCTGAGCATGCCGAACGCCAGCGGCGAGTAAGCCAGCAGGCCGCATTGCTCACGAATCGCCACTTCGGCCAGGCCAACCTCGAACGTGCGGCTGAGCAGGTTGTAGGGGTTCTGGATCGATACCGCGCGTGGCCAGCCATGCTTTTCTGCAAGCTGCAGGAACTTCATCGTGCCCCAGGGCGTTTCATTGGACAGGCCGATATGACGGATCTTGCCGGCTTTGACCTGCTCGTCGAGCACCTCCAGGGTTTCCGCCAGTGGCGTGAAGTCCACTTCCTGATGGCGGTAGCCAAGCTGGCCAAAGAAGTTGGTCGGGCGTTCCGGCCAGTGCAACTGGTAAAGGTCGATCCAGTCAGTCTGCAGGCGCTTGAGGCTTGCATCCAGGGCCGCGACTATGTGCTCGCGATTGAATTTCAGGTTGCCGCCGCGGATATGGTTGATGCCATTTCCCGGGCCGGCGATCTTGCTCGCCAGAATCCAGTCGGCACGATCGCCGCGCTGCTTGAAATAGCTGCCGATGATCTGCTCGGTACGGCTGTAGGTCTCGGGGCGTGGCGGTACCGGGTACATCTCCGCGGTATCGATGAAATTGATGCCGAAGGCCTTGGCGCGCTCGATCTGAGCATGGCCTTCAGCTTCGCTGTTCTGTTCACCCCAGGTCATGGTGCCCAGGCACAGGGAACTGACATTCAGGTCGGTGCGGCCCAGTTGGCGATAATCCATGTGTTGCTCCTTCGCTGAAAAGAGTCATACAAGCAGGTTGAAATTTTTTTCGCAATGAGCATAATCGTCGACCTCTTTCTGCAGTGGAAGTGATGCGCCGCCTGCCGAAGAATCTTGCCGTATACCGGACGCGCTGACCCGAGCCCCCGATAGCGTCTGTATCCGGCTGCCTTTGACCTTGTCAAAGTACGCACTATTCAGTAAGATCCGCCGTCTTATTTATCAGGGCGGCCCCTGAGGCTATAAAGAATGAAAACTTTTACTGCTAAACCGGAAACAGTAAAGCGCGACTGGTTCGTCGTCGACGCTGCTGGTCAGACCCTGGGTCGTCTGGCCACCGAAATCGCGAGCCGTCTGCGTGGCAAGCACAAGCCCGAGTACACCCCGCACGTTGATACCGGCGACTACATCGTCGTGATCAATGCTGAGCAGGTGCGTGTAACCGGTGCCAAGACCACCGACAAGATCTACTACTCCCACTCCGGTTTCCCGGGCGGCATCAAGTCGATCAACTTCGAGAAGCTGATCGCCAAGGCCCCTGAGCGCGTGATCGAGACCGCGGTAAAAGGCATGCTGCCGAAAAACCCGCTGGGTCGCGACATGTACCGCAAGCTGAAGGTCTATGCGGGCGCTGCTCACCCTCATACTGCTCAGCAGCCCCAAGAACTGAAGTTTTAACGGAATAGTTGATTATGTCGGCGACTCAAAATTACGGCACTGGCCGTCGCAAGACTGCAACCGCTCGCGTTTTCCTGCGTGCGGGCACTGGCAAGATCTCCATCAACAATCGTACCCTCGATACCTTCTTTGGTCGTGAGACTGCACGCATGGTCGTGCGTCAGCCGCTCGAACTGACCGAGCTGACCGAGAAGTTCGATGTGTACGTCACCGTCGTCGGCGGTGGTGTGAGTGGCCAGGCTGGCGCAATCCGCCACGGCATCACTCGTGCTCTGATGGATTACGACGAAGCGCTGCGTCCTGCTCTGCGTAAAGCTGGTTTCGTTACCCGCGACGCACGTGAAGTCGAGCGTAAGAAAGTGGGTCTGCGTAAAGCGCGTAAGCGTCCGCAGTACTCCAAGCGTTAATACGCTTACCTGCGTTCAAAAGCGCCCAGCTTCCTTGCGGAACTGGGCGTTTTTTATGCGCGCTCGAACGCTTGCGACATCATGCCGCAGCGGTGCGGGCCGCATCCTCCAAGGTCTTGAAGGGCCTTTGCCTGGGTAATTACCTTGTCAGAAAAGGGGCTTTTCTTTACCATTTGGCGAATTTTTTGCGCTACCCGATTTTTACTTAGTAGAAGCCTGAATAACAGGCTACAACGCTGATGGGAGACGACTGAATGAGCAATGACGGCGTGAATGCAGGCCGGCGTCGCTTCTTGGTGGCGGCCACCTCTGTGGTGGGTGCTGCTGGAGCGGTGGGTGCCGCGGTCCCGTTCGTGGGGTCATGGTTCCCTAGCGCCAAGGCGAAGGCTGCCGGTGCACCTGTGAAGGTGAACGTGAGCAAGATCGAGCCAGGCCAGCAAATGGTTGCCGAGTGGCGGGGGCAGCCGGTGTTTATCGTGCGCCGTACCGAAGAGATCCTCAGCAACCTGACGAAGATCGAATCGCAGCTGGCGGATGTCGATTCTCAGGCATCGGTCCAGCCGACCTACGTCGATCCTAAGACCCGGTCGATCAAGCCTGAGCTGCTGCTGCTGGTGGGGTTGTGCACCCACTTGGGCTGCTCGCCGTCCTTCCGTCCTGAGGTCGCGCCTGCCGATATGGGGCCGGACTGGGTAGGTGGTTACTTCTGCCCGTGCCATGGTTCGCGTTACGACCTGGCAGGCCGCGTCTACAAGGCCCAGCCGGCGCCGTTGAACCTGCCGGTACCGCCGCACACGTATGAGACGGATGATGTCATCATCATCGGTGTGGACCAGGAGCAAGCATGATGAGCAAGTTAATGGATTGGGTCGATGCCCGTTTTCCAGCAACCAAGATGCTGGAAGACCACCTGACCAAGTATTACGCACCGCGTAACTTCAACTTCTTCTACTTCTTCGGCTCTCTGGCCCTGCTGGTGCTGGTCAATCAGATCGTCACTGGCGTGTGGCTGACCATGAGCTACACGCCGTCGGCGGAACAGGCTTTCGCCTCCGTCGAATACATCATGCGTGACGTCGAATACGGCTGGATCCTGCGCTACCTGCACTCCACCGGTGCTTCGGCATTCTTCGTGGTGGTGTACCTGCACATGTTCCGTGGCCTGCTTTACGGTTCGTACCAGAAGCCGCGCGAGCTGGTGTGGATCTTCGGCATGCTGATTTACCTGATGCTGATGGCCGAAGCCTTCATGGGTTATCTGCTGCCGTGGGGCCAGATGTCCTATTGGGGCGCCCAGGTAATCATTTCGCTATTCGGCGCCATCCCGGTCGTGGGTGATGCCCTGACCCAGTGGATCCGTGGTGACTACCTGATATCCGGCATCACCCTGAACCGCTTCTTCGCCTTGCACGTAGTGGCCCTGCCGATCGTGATTCTCGGTCTGGTGGTGCTGCACATCCTGGCGCTGCATGAGGTGGGTTCGAACAACCCGGATGGCGTGGACATCAAGAAGAAGAAAGACGAGAACGGCGTGCCGCTCGACGGTATCGCGTTCCACCCGTACTACACCGTCAAAGATATCGTCGGCGTGGTGGTGTTCCTGTTCATCTTCTGCTTCGTGGTGTTCTTCTTCCCAGAAATGGGCGGTTATTTCCTCGAGAAGCCAAACTTCGAGGCGGCCAACCCGTTCAAAACCCCTGAGCATATTGCGCCGGTGTGGTATTTCACCCCGTTCTACGCGATTCTGCGCGCCGTTCCGGACAAGCTCCTGGGTGTGGTAGCGATGGGTGCGGCGATTGCGGTGCTGTTCGTCCTGCCGTGGCTGGACCGTAGCCCGGTCAAGTCGATGCGTTACAAGGGCTGGTTGAGCAAGATCTGGCTGGTGGTGTTCTGCATCTCCTTCGTGATCCTCGGCGTGCTGGGTGTGCTGGCGCCGACTCCGGGTCGTACGTTGCTGTCGCAGGTATGTACCTTCCTGTACTTCGCGTACTTCATCCTGATGCCGTTCTATACCAGGATGGAAAAAACCAAACCGGTTCCGGAAAGGGTGACGGGCTGATGAAAAAGCTATTTGCTGCATTCGTAATTGCTGCACTGCCGACACTGTCTTTTGCTGCAGGCCCTGGTATCGCTTTGGATAAGGTTGATATCGACCTGACCGACAAGGCAGCCATGCAGGATGGTGCGCGCACCTTCGCCAACTACTGCATGGGCTGTCACTCGGCTCAGTATCAGCGCTATGAGCGTGTTGCCGACGACCTGGGCATCCCTCACGAAGTGATGCTGGAGAATCTGATTTTCAACGACGCCAAGATCGGCGATCACATGAAGATCGGCATGAAGCCCGAGGACGGTAAAGCCTGGTTCGGTGCTGCACCGCCCGACCTGACCCTGGTCGCCCGGGTGCGTGGCAACGATTGGCTGTATACCTACCTGCGTACCTTCTATGAAGACCCGACTCGCCCGCTGGGTGCGAACAACAAGGTCTTCCCGAACGTAGGTATGCCGAACGTGCTGGTGGGCCTGCAGGGTCGCCAGTACATCGGCTGCAAGCAGGTTCAGGTCGTCGAGAATGGCAAGAAGCAGTTCGACCCGCTGACCGGTACGCCGATCACGCACGAGGCCTGCGACCAGTTGACCATCGAGCCCAAGACCGGCTCGCTGACCGAGGCAGAATTCGATGAGAAGATCCAGAATCTGGTGACTTTCCTCGCTTACTCGGCCAACCCGGTCAAGCTTAAAAGCCAGCGCATTGGCACCTACGTGCTGCTGTACCTGGCGTTCTTCTTCGTATTCGCCTATCTGCTTAAGCGTGAATACTGGAAGGACGTGCACTAATCCGCTGTCGCTTCGTTGTTGACCTGCGCGCCCTCCTGGGCGCGCAGGTCTTTCTGCTATCCATAACTTTATAAGCGAGGAGGATCGCCATGGGCGTGACCAATCGGTTGGCCTGTTATTCCGACCCCGCCGACCACTATTCGCATCGCGTACGTATCGTGCTCGCCGAGAAGGGTGTCAGCGCCGAGATCATCACTGTCGAGCCAGGGCGCTATCCGCCCAGGCTGCTCGAGCTCAACCCTTATGCCAGCCTGCCGACACTGGTTGATCGCGATCTGGCGCTCTACGAGTCGACCGTGGTGATGGAATACCTGGACGAACGCTACCCGCATCCGCCGTTGCTCCCGGTCTATCCGGTGGCGCGAGCCAACAGCCGGCTGTTGATCCATCGTATTCAGCGGGATTGGTGCGCTCAGGTCGATCTTATTCTCGACCCGCGCAGCAAGGAGCCGGCTCGCGTGCAGGCGCGCAAGGAATTACGCGAGAGCCTGACCGGCGTTTCAGCGCTGTTCGCCGACAAGGCATTCTTTCTCAGTGATGAGCTGAGTCTGGTCGACTGCTGTCTGTTGCCGATTCTCTGGCGTTTACCGCAACTGGGGATCGAGCTGCCACGTCCGGCCAAGCCGTTGCTCGATTACATGGATCGGTTGTTTGCCCGTGAGGCCTTTCAGGCTAGCCTTTCATCCGTCGAGCGCGACATGCGCTGAGCCCGCAGGTCGGGTTTTTACCGTTTGAGGAGCTTTGTTGATGAACTCCAGTCGCCCCTATCTGGTTCGTGCCCTGTACGAATGGATCGTCGATAACGACTGCACGCCTCACCTGTTGGTGAATTCTGAGCATGCCGGGGTCCAGGTGCCCGCCGGCTTCTCCAGTGATGGGCAGATCGTGCTCAATGTGTCGCCCAGTGCGGTGCGTCACTTACACATGGATAACGAGGCGGTGAGCTTCGAGGGTCGCTTCGGTGGTGTGCCGCATAGCCTGTACGTGCCTACGGCAGCGGTACTGGCGATTTACGCGCGGGAGAATGGCCAGGGTATGGTGTTTGACCTGGAAGCCCCTCACGAGGCGGAGCAGGTCGAGGACGGTGACGATCAGGATCCGCCAGATGGCGAGCCTCCACGTCCGAGCGGGCGACCCAGTCTGAAGGTGGTCAAGTAATAAAAAAGGCGATCCTCGGATCGCCTTTTTCATGCCTCTAAATTGGTCAGTTGGTGTACTGGAAGAGCTTGACGATTTTCTGTACGCCGGAAACGCTCTGTACAACGCTGGCTGCCTGATTGGCCTCCTGGCGCGAGACCAGGCCCAGCAGGTAGACGATGCCGTTTTCGGTGACCACTTTGATGCTCGAGCTTGGCACGGACGAGTCGGTCAGCATCTGGGCTTTGATCTTGGTGGTCAGCAGTGAGTCGTTGCTGCGCGCCAGGAGCGAGGTGGGTTGCAGAACCTGGATCTCGTTGTGGATCTTGGTGATGCCCTGAACCTTGCGGGCGGCTTGCTCTGCCTGTCCCTTGAGTTCGCTGCGTGGGGTTTGCCCGGCAAGCAGCACGACGCCGTTGTAAGCCGTGACCACGATGTGTGAGGTCGGTCCGGCGAGATCGGCATGGGCTTTGGATATTTCGTTGCTCACCGCAGGTGCCAGGAACTGGTCGTCGATCTTGTTGCCGATGCTGCGGCTACCGCAGCCGGCGAGCATGACACTGGCCAGCAGGGCAGCGATGATCAGAGGGGAACGGGTCATTCTTCACTCCCAAACAGTTGACGGTCGATAAGGTCGCACAGGCAGTGGATTACCAGCAGGTGTACTTCCTGGATGCGCGCCGTGACTTTGGCAGGCACGCGAATTTCCACGTCCTCGGGCAGTAGCAGCGAAGCCATGCCGCCGCCGTCGCGGCCGGTGAGGGCAACCACGGTCATTTCACGATCATGGGCAGCCTGGATGGCCTGGATCACGTTGGCCGAGTTGCCACTGGTCGAGATGGCCAGCAATACATCGCCGGGTTGGCCAAGGGCGCGGATCTGTTTGGAAAACACCTCGTTGTAGCTGTAGTCGTTGGCGATTGAGGTGATGGTCGAGCTGTCGGTGGTTAACGCGATGGCTGGCAGGCTCGGGCGCTCACGCTCGAAGCGGTTGAGCAGCTCCGAGGAAAAGTGCTGGGCATCGCCCGCCGAGCCACCGTTGCCGCAGGTGAGGATCTTGCCTTCGCTGAGCAGGGCCTGAACCATGGCCAGACTGCCCTGTTCGATATAAGGAACCAGAACCTCCACGGCTTGCTGCTTGGTTTCGATGCTGGCATGGAACAGCTGACGAATGCGGGCGTGCATATCCATCGGGTAGATAACCTTCAATAAAGCGGCTGCTCGGAGCCGGTGCGGAGTCTGCTGACGTGTCGGCACACCATTACTGGCATGGGCGCACGCACTGGCCATCGTCCTGCGTGCAGGCAATGGCGGTTTAAGTCGAGTGTCGGGCGCTCAGGTGTCGAACGCATTCTGAATCCAGTTGAGGTCGTTATCAGTCGCACCATTCAGTGCGATTACGTCGAAACGGCAGGGCTGTCGCGCCCAGCGTGGCGTCTGTTGCAGAAACTGGGCCGCGGCCAGGGTAAGTTTTTCACGTTTGCGTGCATCCACACTTTCCATGGCCCCGCCCCAGGCAGCATGCCGCCTGTAGCGAACCTCAACGAATACTACTGTATCGGTGTGAAGCATGACTAGATCGAGCTCGCCGTGACGGCAGCGCCAGTTTTGCGCAATCAGGCGCAGCCCCTGCGCTTGCAGGTAGGCCAGCGCCCTGGCTTCGGCCGCGCTGCCGCTGGCCTGCGTGCTCGGGCGCTCGGTCAATTGACGGTGTCGGGCAGGCGCTGGATCTGGCCGTCACGGAATTCAGCCCATGGCAACTGGCGCTCGATGCGCTGCGACATGTTCAGGCTCAGCCTGCCGGAAAGGCCTTCGATGCGCGTATCCGGTAGTGCCTTGAGTTGGCCCAGACGCGGCGCCAGGCGGAAAGCATCGACACCCATCGCGTAGAGTCGTCCGAGACTGCCGCCGGCTTGTGGCCACTGGCTGTCGACCTGACGACGCAGTGGGTCGTCGACGTCCAGCAGCCAGGGGGTTTCGCAGAACTGGATGCCGTTGAGATCCCTGTACTGGGCCTGGCTGTGCGCTCCGGTGAACAGGTGCGAGGTCGCATAGACGGGGACGTCGCCAGCGTACTGGAACGCCAGGGTTGGTTTGATCTGTTGGGCCTGTTGCGGTGTCGCGGCGAGGAAGATGAAGTCGACGTCCTGGCGACGCATTGGCTGCGTGGCTGCGGCGGTGTCCCCTGTCGATTGCAGGCTTCTGTTGCGTGCTTCGCTCTGGCGCAGCTGGAACAGATTGGCAATCTGATTGGCCAGCTCGACCGGCTGGTCAACCCGCTCGGCACCTAGCAGCTCACCGCCCTGGGCCTGCCATTGCTGGCGGAAAGCATCAAGCACGCGCTCACCCCATTCACCGCGGGGTACCAGCGCCACGGCGCGGCGCATGCCGTCTGCCCAGGCGCGACGGGCCACCTCGCGTGCTTCGTCTTCAGCAGCGAGGCCGAACTGGAACAGTTGCGGCGGGCCTTCCTGGCCTGCGTCGCTGTAGTTCAGTGCCAAAGTGGTAATGGGCAGTTCCTCGCGATCGCTGAGCTGCTTGACCAGTGGTTTCTCCAGTGGGCCAATCACCAGTTGCACGCCGGCGGCCTGGGCCTGGCGGTAGAAATCGTCGAGTGAGCTCAGTCGGGAGCTGTCATAAAGCTGGATGTTCGGCGGGTTCTCGCCGGCCTGCTGTGCCTGGTAGTGCGCGGCCAGCAGGCCATCACGCAGGGCGCGCGCCACTGACGCCAAAGGGCCATCCTGGGGCAGCAGCAGGGCGATCTGCTCAAGCGGCTGCTGGGTCAGGCTCATCAGCTCGTTGAGGGCTTGCGGCAGTTGGCGGGCGGCAGGGTGATCGGGGTTCTGACTCTGCCAGGCTGCAATGGCGGCTTGCTGTTGTTGCAAGGTGCCGCGGGTGCGTGTGGTGCTGGCCAGGTTCAGCCAGCCGGCAAGGTCGGCATCCTGGCTGGTTGGTGTGGGTTCGGTTGGCAGGGCGCTGACCAGGCGCCAGATGCTTTCGTGATTGCGCTGGGCGTCTTCACCGCTGAGTAACGGAGCAATGAACACGCGTTCACGGGCAGCGGCCAGCAGTTGTCCGTCGGCCTCAAGGGCGTTGGCGCGGGCTGACTGGGTGCGAATCTGTTGGGCGACGGGTAGTTCGGCCAGGCGCTCGAGGCTGGGGTGGGCGAGGGCTTGGAGCGCGCGTTTGGGCTCGTCTTGGGCTATTGCCAATTCAGCGGCCAGGGTGCTGGCGTAGATCTGCTGGGCTGGCTTGAGTTGTTCGAGCGCCACTTGCTCGAGAATTTGACTGGCGCGCCTATTGTCGCTTTGACGTGCCGCCAGGTCGGCGGCCGATAAGCGTAGCTCTGCTGCCTTACCGGGTTCGCTGGTGTCAGCCTGCTGCAGCAACTGTTCGAGAGTAGCCTGAGGGGTGCGCGGGAGTTCGCCGAGGGTGGATGACGGTGAACTGGCGCAGGCGGCAAGCAGGCCGGCCAGGCAGAGGACTAAGAACGGGCGCAGGCAAGCGATCATGTAATACGGTCCTGGTATTCGATCAGATGAGCGTCGAATTGTACCCAAGCCGGGGCAGTGGCGCGAACCCGAAGGTCGAGAACTGGTGCACGCCCTGGCTGTTGCGCCCTGTGTGGCGTGTCGGGTGGGTCATCGCCGGGCTTGGCAAACCGGCTACAATGGGCGCTTTCGCGTATCGAGAGGCAGGCCCGTGTCGTTTTCCGCCGCACCCAGCTCCATGTCCCCTGGCACCCTTTATGTGGTGGCTACACCCATCGGCAATCTGGATGACATCAGTGCACGGGCGCTCAAGGTGCTGGCAGAGGTCAGTCTGATCGCTGCCGAAGACACCCGTCACTCGGCGCGCCTGATGCAGCATTTTGGTATCGCGACCCCCTTGGCAGCTTGCCATGAGCACAACGAGCGTGCCGAGGGCAGTCGTTTTATCGCGCGCCTGCAGGCTGGTGAGAATGTGGCGTTGATTTCCGATGCCGGTACGCCGCTGATTTCTGATCCGGGTTACCACCTGGTGCGTCAGGCACGGGCTGCCGGTATTGCTGTGGTCCCGGTGCCTGGCGCTTGTGCCTTGATCGCGGCGTTGTCGGCGGCCGGGCTGCCATCGGACCGGTTTATTTTCGAAGGTTTTCTGCCTGCCAAGGCGGTGGGGCGGCGTGCGCGCCTGGAGCAGGTGCGTGAGGAACCGCGGACCTTGATCTTTTATGAAGCGCCACACCGCATCCTTGAATCCCTTGAAGACATGCGTGCCGTGTTTGGTGAGGAGCGCCCGGCGTTGCTGGCGCGTGAGTTGAGTAAAACCTTCGAGACCCTCAAGGGTTTACCGCTGGGCGAGCTGTGCGCCTGGGTGGCGGCCGACAGCAATCAGCAGCGTGGTGAGTGCGTGGTGCTGGTTGCCGGCTGGCAAGCGCCGGAGGGTGAAGAGGCGGTGAGTGCCGAGGCGCTACGGGTGCTGGATCTGCTGTTGGCGGAGCTGCCGCTCAAGCGCGCTGCTGCGCTGGCTGCGGAAATCACCGGGGTGCGCAAGAACCTGCTGTATCAGGTGGCGTTGGAGCGGCAGAAGTAAAGCGGCTTTTACGTGTCGCTTGTGGCTTGTCGCTTGCGGCTTTGTTACCCTTGCCGGCGGAGAGTCGATCGGACAGTCGCTGCCGCATTTCGTTCTGCGAAAGGCGGGGGAGGAAAGTCCGGGCTCCATAGGGCGGAGTGCCAGGTAACGCCTGGGAGGCGTGAGCCTACGGAAAGTGCCACAGAAAATAACCGCCTAAGCGCTTCGGTGCCGGTAAGGGTGAAAAGGTGCGGTAAGAGCGCACCGCGCGTCTGGTAACAGTTCGTGGCTAGGCAAACCCCACTCGGAGCAAGACCAAATAGGGTTCCATTGGCGTGGCCCGCGCTGGAACCGGGTAGGTTGCTAAAGGCGTGCAGTGATGTACGTCGTAGAGGAATGACTGTCCTCGACAGAACCCGGCTTACAGATCGACTCTCCACCT
>JAHJYA010000012.1 GCA_018826895.1 Gammaproteobacteria bacterium | reverse complement strand
TGTGGCCGATGCTCGACTTCACCACGTACTCGTTGCCCAAGTACTTGTTGATGGTCTTGGCCTTGGCCGGGGATTCCACGATGACCAGCGATTTGCCCATGGATTGGAAAATTCCTGAATTCGATAAATGAAAGGCAAAAGTGCCCAGGGTCTGTTCATGTTGTCGCGCCGCGTTCACGCAAGCGCCAGTGCTGACCGATGAAACCGACAGGCTGCATGTCCTGCTTGAGCCTCACCACGGTGCGCACTACAAACGCTGCGCAACCCGCTGGGACGCGACCACTCGATGATCATTACGCAGAACGGTACGGCTCTGGGGCACTGCCCCTGCCCTGCTCACGCCCTTGCGTACGCCTCGTTGGCCACTGCCATGACCGCAAGCGACCGTAACCGGCCATTCGCGGCCCCGCTATATATAGTGGTGGTCAAGCCCAGGTCAAGGGCGAGCGCGCAGTGCGATGCGGTCACGGTACTTGAAAAAGCGCATCTTCGGCCTTGATCAAAGCAAAGCGCGGAACTGTCTCGCCGTCCACCACGACCTGTTCGCAAAACATCTGCAGCGGGCGCACCCACAGGCCAAACTCACCGTACAGCGCCTGGTAAACCACCAACTGCTCCTCGCTCTCGGAGTGACGGGCCACGCCCAGCACACGGTACTCGGGGCCTTTGTAGTGACGGTAAAGACCGGGTTGAAGCGACATAAACAACCATCCTTATTCAATCAGCCTGAAAACAAAAACCGGGGCACTGGGCCCCGGTTTTGCGTCAACCAGCGCTTAGATGCGCTCGAAGACCGTGGTGATGCCCTGGCCAAGGCCCACACACATGGTGGACACGCCAAAAGTACCACCGTTCTGTTTCATCACGTTCAGCAGGGTACCGGAGATACGCGCACCGGAACAACCGAACGGGTGACCCAGCGCAATCGCGCCGCCGTGCAGGTTGACCTTCTCGTCCATCTTGTCGAGCACTTTCAGGTCCTTCAGCACAGGCAGAGCCTGGGCCGCGAAGGCTTCGTTGAGCTCGAAGAAATCGATGTCGTTGATGGTCAGACCAGCACGTTTGAGGGCTTTCTGAGTCGACGGTACTGGACCGTAACCCATAATCGCCGGATCAACACCGGCCACGGCCATGGCGCGAACCACGGCCATTGGCTGAATGCCCAGATCCTGAGCGCGCTGGGCGCTCATGACGATCATGCAGGAAGCGCCGTCAGTGATCTGCGAGGAGGTACCTGCAGTCACGGTGCCGCCTTTCGGATTGAACGCCGGCTTCAGTGCCGCCAGGCTTTCCAGGGTAGTTTCCGGACGAATGGTTTCGTCGTAGTCGAAGACTTTCAGGAAGCCGTTCTCGTCGTAGCCTTGCATCGGGATGATTTCATCCTTGAACTTGCCTTCGACGGTGGCCTTGTGCGCCAGACGGTGCGAACGCTCACCGAAGGCATCCTGCTGCTCACGGCTGATACCGTGCATCTTGCCGAGCATTTCAGCGGTCAGGCCCATCATGCCCGAAGCTTTGGCGGCATACAGCGACAGGTGCGGGTTCGGGTCGACGCCGTGCATCATACCGACGTGGCCCATGTGCTCCACACCGCCGACGACGAAGACATCACCGTTACCGGTCTGGATCGCCTGCACGGCAGTGTGCAGGGCGCTCATGGACGAACCGCACAGGCGGCTGACGGTCTGGCCGGCACTGGTATGCGGAATCTGGGTCATCAGCGAGGCCATGCGCGCGATGTTCCAGCCCTGCTCCAGGGTCTGGTTGACGCAGCCCCAGATCACGTCTTCGACTTCGCCCGGATCGACCTTGACGTTGCGCTCCAGCAGCTTGCTGATCAGGTGCGCGGACATGGTCTCGGCACGGGTGTTGCGGTGCATGCCGCCCTTGGAACGACCCATCGGGGTACGACCGAAGTCGACGATCACTGCATCTCTAGGATTCAGGCTCATAAATTCACTCTCGCTCTAGTCTGTGCGCGATTAACCGAAAAACTTCTGGCCGTTGGCGGCCATTTCGCGAAGCTTGGCAGTCGGGGTGTACAGCGCGCCCAGTTCGGCGTACTTGTCGGCCAGGGCCACAAACTCGGCAACCCCGATGCTGTCGATGTAGCGCAGCGCACCACCGCGGAAGGGCGGGAAGCCGATGCCGTAGATCAGGCCCATATCGGCCTCGGCTGCGGTGTCGACGATGCCGTCTTCCAGGCAACGCACGGTTTCCATGCACAGCGGGATCATCATGAAGTTGATGATGTCTTCATCGCTCACTTCACGCTGTTCGGTAACGATCGACTTGAGCAGCTCGTACGCCTGCGGATCAATAACCTTCTTCGGCTTGCCGCGCTTGTCGGTTTCGTAGGAGTAGAAGCCCTTACCGTTCTTCTGCCCCAGGCGATCAGCTTCATACATCACATCAACCGCGGTACGGCCTTCAACGGCCATGCGATCCGGAAAGCCTTCAGCCATCACGTCACGGCCGTGGTGGCCGGTGTCGATACCGACCACATCGGACAGGTACGCCGGGCCCATCGGCCAGCCGAACTTCTCCATGACCTTGTCGATACGCACGAAGTCCACACCGAAGCCCAGCAGCTTGGAGAAGCCACCGAAGTACGGGAAGAGCACGCGGTTGACCAGGAAGCCCGGGCAGTCATTGACCACAACGGGGGTCTTGCCCATTTTCTTGGCGTAGGCCACGGTGGTGGCTACGGCCACTTCGCTGGACTTCTCGCCACGGATCACTTCCACCAGCGGCATCATGTGCACCGGGTTGAAAAAGTGCATGCCGACAAAGTTTTCCGGACGCTTGAGGGCTTTGGCCAACAGGCTGATGGAAATGGTCGAGGTATTGGAGGCCAGGATCGCATCATCCTTGACCGCGGCTTCAACTTCAGCCAATACCGCTTGCTTGACCTTAGGGTTCTCGACCACGGCTTCAACAACGATATCGACGTTGCCGAAATCGCCATAGGACATGGTCGGACGAATGGCGTTAAGCGCTTCGGCCATCTTCGCCGGTGTCATGCGGCCTTTTTCAACGCGCTTGCCGAGCAGCTTGGAAGCCTCGTTCAAGCCCATCTGGATACCCTCTTCACGGATATCCTTCATCAGGATCGGCGTACCTTTGGAGGCCGACTGATAGGCAATACCACCACCCATGATGCCTGCGCCGAGTACGGCGGCCAGTTTCACGTCTTTGGCGATGGCATCGTGGTGCTTGGCTTTCTTCTTCAGTTCCTGATCATTGAGGAACAGACCGATCAGGCTCTCGGCAACCGAGGTCTTGGCCAGTTTGACGAAGCCAGCCGCTTCGACTTCCAGCGCCTTGTCGCGACCGAAGTTCGCAGCCTTCTGGATGGTCTTGATCGCCTCGACCGGCGCCGGGTAGTTCGGACCGGCCTGGCCAGCCACGAAACCCTTGGCAGTCTCAAAGCACATCATCTGTTCGATAGCGTTGAGCTTGAGCTTTTCCAGCTTGGGCTGACGCTTGGCCTTGTGATCCAGCTCGCCAGCAATGGCACGCTTGATCAGGTCCAGCGCGGCGGCCTGCAGCTTGTCGGCCGCAACCACTGCATCCACGGCGCCCATCTTCAGGGCGTCTTCGGCGCGGTTTTCCTTGCCGGAGGCAATCCACTCGACCGCGTTGTCGACACCGATCACCCGCGGCAGACGCACGGTGCCGCCAAAACCTGGGTAGATACCCAGTTTGACTTCCGGCAGGCCCACCTTGGCGGTGTCAGCCATGACACGGTAGTCAGCAGCCAGGCACATTTCGAAACCGCCACCCAGGGCGATGCCGTTGATGGCCACGACAGTCGGCACGGCCAGGTCTTCGAAATCGCTGAAGATCTTGTTGGCTTCGAGGTTACCCGCCACCAGTTGCTCATCCGGCAACTTGAAGTTCTCGACGAACTCGGTGATGTCTGCGCCGACGATAAACACGTCTTTGCCGCTGGTGACAATCACGCCCTTGATCGAACCATCAGCCTTGATTGCATCCACAGACTGGCGCAGTTCATTGAGGGTAAGACGGTTGAATTTGTTGACGGACTCACCCTTGAGGTCGAAATTCAATTCGACGATGCCACTCTCAAGAGCCTTAACCGTGATGGCTTTACCTTCGTAAATCATCAACTGATCTCCACGGTATGGAAGCTAAACAGTACACATCGGAGCCAACCAGCAGGCCACTCAACGACACCGTTGTCGAGAATAGCCCCTATCAGCCTGGCACACCCACCGACGCGATATGCGGGACGATGCGAGCGTGGCTCACCGGCCAAACGCTCAATTCATACGCCCGTTTGATTTGGGTGAGCACACCTTCACGGAAAAGCCGCGAATTGTCAATTGCTCGCCCGCAGTGCAGCGCGCCGATTATTCTGCCGATCATGCACCGTTGCGGCGCCAGCAAGGGCTCAAGGGGAAGACAGCGATAAAGGCTGACAGATTCAGCTGCAAGTTGCCGAGCACGACTACCGGGCAGATGTAATCGCCCCACTCGGCACTGCCATAGGGGGCCCTACAGGGAAGTTGAGCTGCAAATGAAGCCGTGCAGCGTAGAAAGGCAGGCCGCTCTGTATCGAAAGCACGCAGCTCGGCTACAATGACAGTACTGACGCTTTACGAATCAGCACCTGTTTCCACAGCCTCTCGAAGGGTTGCACGCTGTTTCCATACACGGCCTGCACACAATCTGAAAGAGGGTGACCGCTTTCCGGCCTGCCTGGCCGTCTCCGCCCGGTGCTTGCGCCGGGTTTTTATTTCAGGCCTGGGCCTGGAGAAAAGCGTCGACGCGTTGCAACGCTTCCAGCCCATTGCGCTCGCCCCAGCATACCGCCACCGTACTGGCCGTGGCTTCTGCCTTGTAGGCATCCTCCGGCAAGGCGGCCAACTGCTCGGCCAGGCGCGCATCCGTGCAGGGCTCGCGCCAGCGATCAACCCACTGTCCTGGGCGCATTTGCCAGAAACACCAACCCTCTTGCGCCTCACCCCGACGCCGCTCGCGCAGGTACTGGGCGCACATCGACGGAGCCGGCTGTTCGAGCCAGAATGGCCACTCCTGCCGCGACAGCTGCATGGCCAGGCCCAGCCGCCGCGCCTCCACACGCACATCCGCACGCCCGCGCTGGTGACGTGAGGGCACTAACCAAGACAATGGACTGATCACCACGCCAACGAGTAATAATACAACCCATAGATTCATCGCGTTCGCTCATCATCGAATGCCTCTGCGACAGCAGGCCGAAAGGTTTCACTTAACGCCCATTGCTCAGCCCCAGAAGGAGCGCACCATGCCCTACCAACATATTCTGGTTGCAGTCGACCTCACCGAGGAATGCGACCCAGTGATGCACCGCGCACATGCCCTGGCCACCAGCAGCAACGCCAAACTGTCGGTCGTGCACATCGTCGAACCCATGGCCATGGCCTTCGGTGGTGATGTGCCGATGGACCTGTCGATGCTGCAACAGCAGCAGTTTGAGCAGGCCCGTGAGCGGCTCGACGCTTTCGCCATCAAGTACCCCTACCTAACAGCCGAACAGCGCCACCTCGCTTACGGCCAGCCGCGCCAGGAAATTCACCGCCTGGCTGGCGAGCAGCGTTGTGACTTGATTATCGTCGGCAGTCACGGGCGTCACGGCCTGGCTCTGCTACTGGGCTCCACGGCCAACGATGTGCTGCATGGTGCACCCTGCGACGTATTGGCCGTCCGCCTGCGTAAACCGGAATAAGTGATCAGCGACGACAGCCAGCTCAAGCCTGGCTGTCGTCGCCCGCGCTCATCACCAGAGGACGGACCTTCTGTAGCTGGGTCTCCAGCGAATAGGTCATGCTCGATGCCATGGAGAAGAAGGTCAGAAACGCCTTCAGATTGGAATCGCCCTCGCAGGTGGCGTGGATACGCTGCCAGAACGCCTGGTTGACCAGTTGCAACTGCTCGAACATGCGCACCAACCCCTTGAGTTCCCAATCGGCATGCCGCCCTTCGCGCGCATTGAAATATTGGCGCGCCAGATAAAGGGAGAACGCCCGCAGGATAAACTCCTGATTGGTAGCAAATGGCAGATGCTGCTGCGCCATTGGCTTGAGCGTGCGCAGCACCGGACAGCCACTGGTGGCCATGATCACCCCCAGCAGCGCACGCAGCCCTTCTTCCAACCCGACTTGCTTGGTGTATTCACGCTCTGGCGTACGCACCCGTACCCAGGCGCGCTTGAACGCAGGCAAACCGCGGAAATCTTCAATCACCCGATGCAGGTCGACCGCCGCCGGGCAATGACTATGGTCAGCCTGACTGAGCGGGCAGTTACTGCACTGCTGATAAGCCAGACGCGTCCAGGCGGGCGCAGCCTGTGCTACTTCGGCGTCATAGACGCGGTCGAGCTGGATGCGATAGTCGAAAGCGTGTTCATCATCCAGGGTGATGCGGTAATCGATAGCCATGCTCGTTCTGCCCGACCTCGTTGATGCGCGTGCAACACGCGCCGCTATTAGCCTTCCAGCTCTGCCCAGCGCTCGACCAGTTGATCAAGCTGGGCTTGCTGCGCGTCGAGCTCAGCCAACACGGCAGCACTTTGCTCGGCCGCCTGCTGGTAGAAGGATGGCTCGGCAATCTGTGCCTGCAAGCGGGCGATCGACTGCTCAAGCGCATCAATCTGCCCAGGCATGGCTTCCAGCTCGCGCTGCAGCTTGTAACTGAGTTTCTTCTTCGCCGGCGCAACAGCTGCGGGCTCGGCCGCGACTGCGACTGCGACGGTAGGCGCTTCAACCACAGCCGAAGCCAGCTCAGGCTTGCCTGCCTTGCTCTCGCCGACGCCGAGCAGGCGAGGTGAACCGCCCTGGCGCAGCCAATCCTGATAACCGCCGACGTACTCGCGCACCCGACCTTCACCCTCAAAGACCAAGGTACTGGTGACTACGTTATCGAGGAAGGCCCGATCGTGGCTGACCATCAGCACGGTACCCTGGAAGGTGAGCAACACTTCTTCGAGCAGCTCGAGAGTCTCCACATCCAGGTCGTTGGTTGGTTCGTCCAGCACCAACAGGTTGGCCGGCTTGCTGAACAACTTGGCCAACAGCAAGCGCGCACGCTCACCACCCGACAATGCCTTAACCGGCGTGCGCGCCCGCTGCGGGCTGAACAGGAAGTCACCGAGGTAGCTCAGCACATGGCGGTTCTGCCCATCGATCTCGATAAAGTCGCGGCCTTCGGCAACGTTGTCGATCACGGTCTTTTCCAGATCGAGCTGGTGGCGCAATTGGTCGAAATACGCCACATCAATGCGCGTCCCTTCGGCCACTTTACCGCTGCTGGGTTGCAAGCCGCCGAGCATCAACTTGAGCAAAGTGGTTTTACCGGTGCCGTTGGCGCCAAGCAGACCGATGCGGTCGCCGCGCTGCAGCACCATGGAGAAATCCTTGACCAGGAACGGCCCGCCCGGATGAGCAAAGCTGACATTCTCCAGGACCATGACCTGCTTGCCGGATTTCTCCGCGGTGTCCAGCTGAATATTCGCCTTGCCGGTGCGCTCCCGGCGTTCGCTACGCTCCACGCGCAGAGCCTTGAGGGCACGCACACGGCCTTCGTTACGGGTGCGGCGCGCCTTGATGCCCTGACGAATCCACACTTCTTCCTGGGCCAGCTTCTTGTCGAACAGGGCGTTGGCAGTTTCCTCGGCAGCCAGGGTGGCTTCCTTGTGCACCAGGAAACTGGCGTAGTCGCCGTTCCAGTCGATCAAGCCGCCGCGATCCAGTTCGAGAATGCGTGTGGCCAGGTTCTGCAGAAAGGAGCGGTCGTGGGTGATAAACAGCACGGCGCCCTGGAAGTCGACCAGCGCTTCTTCCAGCCAGGCGATGGCCCCGATATCCAGGTGGTTGGTCGGTTCGTCAAGCAGCAGCAAATCCGGCTCGGAGACCAGTGCCTGGGCCAGCAGCACGCGGCGACGCCAGCCACCGGACAATTCTGCAAGGGTCTTGTCGGCCGGTAACTGCAGGCGGCTCAGGGTGCTGTCGACCAGTTGCTGCAGGCGCCAGCCATCACGGGCCTCGAGGTCCTGCTGAACATGCATCAGCTTGTTCAGGTCGTCTTCGGTGACGCAATTCTGTGCCAGGTGATGATACTGGGCGAGCAGCTCGCCCACTCCGTCGAGCCCTTGGGCCACAACGTCGAACACCGTACGCTCGTCGGCCACCGGCAGTTCCTGGGGCAATTCGCCGATTTTCAGCCCCGGCGCACGCCAGACCGAACCGTCATCGGGTTTCTGGTCACCCTTGACCAGCTTGAGCATGCTCGACTTGCCGGTGCCGTTGCGCCCGATGATGCACACCCGCTCACCCCGGGCGATCTGCCAGGACACCTTGTCCAGCAGCGGCATGGCGCCGTAGGCCAGGGAAACTTCGGTGAACTTGAGCAGGGTCATGATACGCCTCGACGGTACGGCAGCGGCTGGCCAGGCCTGTAACCGACAAGGGCCGGGCACGGCAGGCGCTGCGAAAAACGGTTCTGCCAACGCACGTACGCGGCAAAAAACTGGGCGCGCATTCTAACCGACTTGAGGCTATCGATTGCGGCAATTTTCAAGCGGCCTGAGCCGTCGATCACGGCTTGCAAGCACAACCACGCGCCTACCACCCACTGCGCAAGGCGATGATTTCGGCAACAACCCCTAACACCCGTGCCGCCTATCACGGGTTCCACCCGCCGCCTGCAAAGGGCTAAGCTAGAGGCCAGAAGCGTCTGGGTTACCGGCGCGCCATTCGTTCAAAGTGGAAGTGTCATGCGCGGTCGTCTGTTCAGCCTGTTGTCCTGCTTACTCCTTACCGCCACGGCGGCCTCCACCCAGGCCGCCAGCCTCAGCCAACAACGTCAGTATTACGATGAAGCCAAAGCGGCCCTCGCCAAAGGCGACAAAGGCCCTTACCTACGCTATGCCGATGCTCTGCGCGACTACCCGCTGACGCCGCACCTGGCCTACGACGAGCTCACCGCTCGTCTGAAATGGGCCAGCAATGAAGAAATCGAAACCTTCCTTACCCAGCACGGCGACCTGCCCCAGGCGAACTGGATGAAACTGCGCTGGTTGCGCTGGCTTGCCGAACGCGGCGACTGGCAAACCTTCGCCCGCTACTACGACCCAAGCCTCAACTTCACCGAACTCGACTGCCTCAACGGCCAATATCTGCTGGGGCACGGCAAGACCGCCGAAGGTTTTGCAGCCGCCGAAAAACTCTGGCTGGTAGGTAAATCCCAGCCCGACGCCTGCGATCGACTGTTCGATCAGTGGGCGGCGCAAGGACAGTTGACCGAGACACGCCGCTGGCAGCGCATCAAGCTGGCGACGGAGTCGCGCAACTATGGCCTGGCCACCCACTTGGCCAAGGGCCTCAGCAGCCTGGGCCCGCGTGCCAGCCTGTTGATCGAAGTAGCCCAGAAGCCAGCGTTGCTGAGCCAGACCACTCGCTTTACCCCGGCCGATGAGGCCATGGCCGATGTCGTCAGCTTGGGGCTGCGCCGCCTGGCCCGCCAGGATCCGGAAAAGGCCCTCAGTCTGCTCGACACCTACGCCACACGTATGCGTTTCTCCAGCGAGGAGCAGGTTGCCATTGCTCGCGAAGTCGGCCTCACCCTGGCACGTCGCTTCGACGAACGCGCCCTGCCGATCATGGCCAAGTACGACCCTCAACTGCGTGACAACACGGTCAGTGAATGGCGTGCACGTTTGCTCTTACGCCTGGGCCGCTGGGACGAGGTTTATCAGTTGACCCAGCGCATGCCTGCCGAGCTGGGGCAAACCAACCGCTGGCGTTACTGGCAGGCACGCAGCCTGCAACTGGCGCAGCCAGGCAATAACGCCGCACAGGCGCTGTATCGCGACCTGTCGCTGGAGCGCGATTTCTACGGCTTTATGGCCGCCGATCAGGTCAAGGCGCCCTACTCCCTGAAAAACCAGCCCTTGGCCCTGTCCCCCAAGATTATCCAGCGCGTGCGCAACGCGCCGGGCATCCGCCGGGCGATGGAGTTTCACGATCGTGGTCAGGTAGTCGATGCGCGGCGCGAGTGGTATCACGCGAGCCGCCATTTCGACCGCGATGAGCTGGTCGCGCAGGCCCGTCTGGCCTATGACATGCAGTGGTACTTCCCGGCCATTCGCACCATCAGCCAGGCCAAATACTGGGACGACCTGGAAGTCCGCTTCCCTATGGCCTACCGCGAGCCGCTGACCAGCGAAGCGAAGAAACGCGGTCTGACCTCCAGCTGGGTTTTCGCCATCACCCGCCAGGAAAGCGCGTTTATGGCCGACGCCCGCTCGCATGTCGGCGCCACTGGACTTATGCAACTGATGCCGGCGACCGCCAAGGAAACCGCCAAGCGCTTCGACATTCCCTTCAGCAACCCGAACAACACCCTGCTGCCGAGCGTCAATATCCAGCTCGGCACAGCCTACCTCAGCCAGATTTATGGCCAGTTCAATGGCAATCGGGTTCTCGCTTCAGCCGCCTACAACGCAGGTCCAGGCCGAGTGCGCCAGTGGCTGCGTGGCGCCGACCACCTGCCCTATGACGTCTGGGTGGAAAATATCCCGTTCGACGAGACCCGCCAATACGTGCAGAACGTACTGTCTTACGCGGTGATCTACGGCGATAAGCTGAATACGCCGCAGCCGCTGGTTGGTTGGCACGAGCGCTATTTCGAGGGCCAATAAGCCTTAGCCAAGGCGCTGAAGCCTCAATTTCGCAGCCTCTCCCACTCACAGAGACCGTGGACTAGATAGCAGCCAGTGCAAGGCAAGCCTGCACTGGCTGCTACCAGCGATCTGGCCGAAGCTCAGACCGCCAGAAACAAGGACCACATAAGTGTCTTCAAGTGGGAAAGCAGTCCTAACCTGATCGCCCTTGGGCTCAGGGCACGAATATTCCGTGCCTGCGCCACCTGCGGGCGCGCCCAAATATCCCCCAGTATTTTTCCGTAACGCCCACCCTACTGAAGTACCCGTCAGAAGCTTGCGCGTAATACGGCTGCCGGATGGATGGAACCACTTCGCCGCCCAAACCACATATCGACATTACTCGACAGCTGATGGCGAGGGGGCAGGCCATTATTCAAAGCCTTGATCTTTTCGCCAACGCTGAAACGTCTCGGCCTCACATGCGCGAACGCTCAAAGCCCTGACAGATATATCGAGGCGTCAGCCCACGGGTATAGCGGCAAGATCGGCTTATAAAAACAACACGGCAACATCACTGACTGCCCGTTTATAGGGCGATCCATGCCTTTATTTCTACAGAAAAAGAGGATTTATTATGGACGGAGTTTCGCGTAGCCCCCTGGACCGACCACTTGTCTCCCCTAACGCTCATGCCGAGAGCAGTCGGGCAGCCGAAGTCGACCATGCACAGCGCAGGGAACAGAACCGGCAAGAAATCCAACATCACCTGCACACGCTGTTCGACGCCTACCGCAAGCCCACAACATTGCCACCCGACGCCAGCGCCCAGGATCATGCAGACGTAACCGAGCACAACCAGAAAATTGATGAACTCGTCGCTGCGCGAGCCAAGGTCCTAGCGGACAATGATGAGGACCTGGCATCCGTCCGGGAAACGATGGATAAAGCCAAAAATCTCGATAAGTGGACCACCAGCGCCTCTTCGCTGGTTGCAGGTATTCCTTTCGCCGCAGTGGCCGTGGCGCAACACCTCAAACCGAGCCTGTTGACCGCCCCAGCTCAAATGCTGGCCAGTTCACCGCTAGCCCGTGCGGCAATCGAAAGCGCAATAGCAGGCGCACAAGCGGGCATTGCCGACCAGGCCTCGACAGCCTTTCAAAAGGAAATGAACGAAGACTCACTCTTTCTCAAAGTGCCTAGCGAAAAACTGCATGACGTAATGGTTCAGGCACTTGAGAAAAAAGAACCCAACCTGGCGCGCAAGGCCGCGGATGGTGCTACGACCATTCAGACCTTCAATATGCGTAATGTCGTGCGCAATAGCGTGGACGTCGGGATGGCCGCCAAGCGACAAGGCGAGCTGAGTCCGCAGCAACTGGCACAGGCCACAAGCCAGGCAGCCTCCGTAAAGACTTCTTTTACGGCTGTAGGTGGTCTGGCTGCGGGAGTCGGAACCGGGCACTGGACTCGCTCAAAAGAGGAGAGCCAAGGCCTACGAGGTGAAGCATTACTATTCGCACGCAAAGACGCCAATCCCAAGGATAATCTTGAAGATGAAACCGATTGGCTAGATACCTATCGGGCTGCCAAGGATGCCGGCTGGAAAAGCATGGCATCCAATGGTATGAGCCGAGTGGGCAACGCCACACTCGGTTCCTTGTCCAATACCCTCGAAGGGGCACGCAGCGTACTCACAGGCGGTAGTGTTTTGACCAATGGCGTGGCACTTAGCGGAGGCTTCGGCCTGACCGGCCTGGCTCAAAAAGGGCTATCAGACTTAGTCAGCGACCCTCTGGCGAAAGCAGCGGTCGACAATGCTACGAACCTGGTGGGTTCAGGAATGACTTTCACCGCTTACGGAGCCTCTGCGGCAGCGGGGCAGACACTGGCGGATAAAGGCCAGGAGTGGCTGGACAAAGACAACCATGCTGCGCCCAAAGCGGCTGGTCGCCAGGCTATAGAATCCACTCGCAACGTGGCCAATCAGGC
Organism: Gammaproteobacteria bacterium; assembly: GCA_018826895.1. Taxonomy (GTDB): domain Bacteria; phylum Pseudomonadota; class Gammaproteobacteria; order Pseudomonadales; family Pseudomonadaceae; genus Aquipseudomonas. The sequence goes on along the minus strand of JAHJYA010000012.1, from coordinate 10,884 downwards.
GCTAGCAAGCACGCGTAACGGAGCCAATCAGGCGTTGGGTGCCACAGCCGAAGGGCTCCGCAACCTTCGCGACGCGACTTCTTCGGCACTAGCGTCAGGGCGACAAGCACTCAATACAGCTGCGGCCATGGCCGGCGCAATTGACACCGACGCAATAATGCGGGGGCAAGTCAACGAGCTTCGCCAGCGCCACCGGCAACAACCGAATGGGGGAGATGATATGGCCTAGGCACGTTCAGCCGTGTCAGCAACCTCATTCCGAGAGCCCTCCAAGAAGGCACTTGACAGGCTCACTCTCGGCTCAAAGGATTGAAACCATGATTGTTGATGTCATACGAATGCCAGAATTGCTGGTGCGTAGGCACCGGCCGAGAAGAGATGAAAGCTCGACAATAGCGATCACACGGGTAACGCCAAGGATGGCAAGCCCGGCATAGAGCAGGCATTTCAACTGTTGTTGCTCATCTTCTACCGCAGTATTTCAACCGCCGCACCGAGTTGCAGTTCGCCCTCCCCGCAGGCGATCAGGTTCTGCCCGAAATACACCTGCCCTTCCCGCTCACGGTAGCCTTTGAGCGTCGCCAGGGGCTCGCGAGCGGGATGGCGCTCACCCTTGCCAGGGTCGAGCGTGGTGATGATGCAGCGCGAGCACGGCTTGACCACGCGAAACTCCAGGGTGCCGATGCGAATACGCTGCCAGCTGTCTTCCGCATAGGCGTCGGCACCGCTGATCAGCAGGTTAGGGCGAAAGCGTTCGACCGGCAAAACCTGGCCGACGCGCGTCGACAGATCATCCAGCGACCCCTGCCCCAGCAGGAGCAGCGGAAAACCATCACTGAAGGCCACGCGCTCGCCGATTTCCGCGTACCCCGTATCCACCTGCACCCCTTCATCGCTGGGCATGTAGACCAGGCGGCAGGGACGTTCCAGCCACTGGCTTAACCAGGCCGCGGCAGCCTCCCCGGCATCGGGCACGCGGAAGCTCTCGCGCCAGATAATCACCCCAGTACGCGGTGCCTGCTCGTCAGGTCGGGCAACACGTAGCTCAGGCATACCGGGCGCCTGCAGGCACAGGTGCTGCGCATCAACCCAGAGCGCTGACAACTGAGTCATTTGCGGTAGCAGGCGCTGAGTCAGGAAGCGCCCATTCTGCGCATCGACTACCATCCAGCGACGATCGCCGACGATACCCAGCGCATCGAGCCGCGCACTGGCCAGCGCTTCGCCGCGAGCGGACTTCAGCGGATAGCGATACAACCCGGAGAGATGCAGCATGTCCCAACCTTCTTGTTGGCAAAACGTCGTTATACGGGCCCGTTCGCGCGCTCACAAGCCTGCCACGCTGATTGCCGCCACCCTGCTGTTGAGTGCCTGCAGCGGCAGCCCACCCGAACACCTGGGCGTACACAATGGTCGCCTGGCCGCTTGCCCCACATCGCCCAACTGCGTCAGCAGCCAGGCCGAAACACCCGCACAGCAGATCGCTCCACTGGCGTTGCATGGCACGCCCGAACAGACCCAGGCACTGTTGCGTGAAATAGTGCAGCAAACACCTCGGGCTCGCCTCATCACAGACGAGCCGGGCTACCTGCGTGCCGAGTACAGCAGCCGTATGCTGCGCTTCGTCGATGATGTGGAATTGCTGATCGGCGGTGATGCCGTGCAGGTCCGCTCGGCATCACGCTTGGGATATTCGGACCTAGGCGTCAACCGGGAACGAATCGAGGCCCTACGCCAGGCACTGGCGCAGGCAGAGGCTTACTCAGAGTAGTCCAGACGCAGGCGCTCACGGACCATGTCGACCAGCTTGTCGGGCTGAAACTTGGACAGAAAATTATCGCAGCCGACCTTTTTCACCATGGCTTCGTTGAAGCTACCGGAGAGAGATGTATGCAGTACCACGTAGAGGTCTTTGAGGCGTGAGTCCTGGCGAATTTCCGTGGTCAGGCGATAGCCGTCCATTTCCGGCATTTCCGCATCGGTGATGACCATCAGCAGCTTATCGGTCATCACCGCGCCGCTGTCTGCCCAGCTTTTCAACTGGTTCAATGCCTTGAGCCCGTCGGTGGCCACATGCAGTTTCAGGCCCAACTGCGAGAGGGTATCGCGCAGTTGCATCAGCGCCACACTGGAGTCGTCAACCAACAGCACTTCACGGCCCTTGGCATGTTCGAGCAGGGGGTCAGCCAGGCGATCCCCGGAAATCTTCACGTTGTAGGGCACGATTTCGGCGAGCACCTTCTCGACATCGATGATTTCCACCAGTTGGTCTTCGACCTTGGTGATCGCGGTCAGATAGTGCTGGCGGCCTGCACCACCAGGCGGCGGCAGGATCGATTCCCAGTTGAGGTTGAGGATACGGTCTACCCCACCTACCAGAAACGCCTGAATCGAGCGATTGTACTCAGTCACGATGATGGTACTGCGCTCATCCGGAACGATCGGACGCATGCCAATGGCCTGAGACAGGTCGATGACCGGCAAGGTCTGTCCGCGCAGATTGACCACACCACAAACAAAGCGGTGACGATGCGGCATCAGCGTGAGTTTGGGCATCTGCAGAACTTCCTGCACCTTGAACACGTTGATCGCGAACAACTGCCGCCCCGCCAGGCGGAACATCAGGATTTCCAGGCGGTTCTCACCCACCAGCTGGGTGCGTTGGTCAACCGAGTCGAGAATACCGGCCATGGGGGGCTCCAAAAAGGGATCGATCTAGCTACGCCACGGGTTATCGGCCGCTCACAGCGTTACTGAAGTGCCATCATGCCTCAGGCGCTCACGCGTCACCAGTAAGGCCGAATCCGGATGCGTTAGCTTCTAGTAAAGGCGATTCTGAGGGTAGATGCACGCGCAGCGCTGCAGGATGGCAGGTAAAACGCATTGTCCGTGCCTGCATAGGTTCACCGTCGAGGTTAAGATCCAGCCCTTCCGGGGCCTCGACCTCCAGCCACGGCAGGCGCGCACTGATGGCCACGCTGTCGACGCCATTGATCCCTCCCGAGACCAAAGTGCCGAGCGTACCCACCACATCGGCAGCGGCCGGGATGATGCAGATATCGAGCAGGCCATCATTGACCGCCGCATGAGGGCAGAGCACATGCCCACCGCCCGCCTGACGCCCATTGCCAATACCCAAGGCGAGCACCTCACCCTCCCAGTGGAAGTCCGGGCCGCTGAATCGGGCAAAGGACGATTTGACCTCGGCGAAACGCGTCAGGCCAGTTAGCAGGTAGGCAGCGCCGCCCAGTACGCGCTTGAGGTCTTCCGACGTATTGGCGGTCACACTTGAGCCAAAACCGCCCGTGGCCATATTGAGAAAGACCTGGCCGGCAATTTCACCCAGATCAATTGCCTGGGCCGGCTGGTCGAGCAGTGCCAATGCTTCCATTGGCTCCAGAGCAATGCCGGCGGCACGGGCGAAATCGTTGGCAGTACCTAGCGGCAGCAGCGCCAGGCTGGTGTCGCTTTCGCTACGCACCAGGGCTTCAGCCACCTCACGCAAGGTGCCATCCCCACCCCCGGCGATCACTAAGGGATAACCGTCGCGCACAGCTTCGTTGACCATGCGGGTGGCATCCCCTCCTTCCCAGGTCAGTCGCACAGCCAGCTCCCAGCCGTCCTTGCGGCGCGCCATAACCGCTGCACGCACCGCCTCATTGAGGGCCTGTTTACCATGCAGAATCAATAATGCCTTGCGCTTGTGCATCGCCACTCCCCTGCCAGCCAATGAACCCTTGAAGTCCGATCCAGGTCGATGACCTCCTATGCAGACAACGCCAGAGCGCAATTGTCACAGCAAGTCGCCTCTCTGAAACATCTACTAAGTAGATATATAAGGCGCAATATTTACCATTTTTATCAATTAAAAATTGATGGATTATGCCTCCATCACGGTCGTTCACCTCAACGGCCACTCACAACGAGGCTACTACCATGATTGATATTCGTCCCTTCGAAGCCCTTGGCGGTGCTCACCATGGCTGGCTGAACGCACGCCATCACTTCTCCTTTGCCGAGTACCACGACGCCTCCCGCATGAACTGGGGACGGCTGCGGGTATGGAATGACGACGAGATCGCCCCACACTCGGGCTTTTCACCGCACCCGCACCGCGACATGGAAATCATCACCTATGTTCGCAAAGGCGCCATCACCCATGAGGACAACCTGGGCAACCGTGGCCGTACCGAGGCGGGTGACGTGCAGGTCATGAGCGCCGGCACTGGCATCGCTCACAGCGAGTACAACCTGGAAGATGAAACCACGCAGATATTCCAGATATGGATTCAGCCCAACCAGGCCGGCCTGCCGCCTTCCTGGGGTGCCAAACCCTTTCCCAAAGGTGAGCGTGCCGGTGCATTTGTCACCCTGGCCAGTGGGTTTGAGGAAGACAGCGATGCCCTGCGCATCCGCACCGACGCGCGCCTGGTAGCCGCTACGGTAAAGGCCGGCCAGAGCGCCGAATACGCCCAGCAGCCAGGCCGAAAGGCTTATCTGGTGGGCGCCACCGGGCGTTTCTCGGTCAACGGAGTAGCGGCCAACGCCCGGGATGGCGTGGCCATTGCGAATGAAGCGCTGATCCGCGTCGAAGCGTTAGAAGACAGTGAGATAGTCCTGGTGGACGTGGCCTGAAGGTGCATTACCAGGCTGCACGCTGGGCTGGGTAGCCCAGCGTTTGGCTAGCCCAGCAGTTCGCTAAGCGGGATAAAACGCAACCGCTCGCCGGGCTCGAGCGTCGTACCTTCACGCACCTCCGCCAGGCCTTCGGCCCAGGCGGCGCTGCGCAGCACACCGGAACTCTGATTGGCATAGGGCACCACCTGTCCGCCTTCGAGCCGCGCGCGCAGGTATTCGCGACGCTGCCCGGCCTTGCTCCAGGTGAAACCAGCCGGCAGTTCGACCCCCAGGGGTTCGACACGCTGCACACCCATGCGTCGCAGCAGATAAGGCCGCGCTAGCAGACCAAAGGTCACCAGGGTAGACGCGGGATTGCCCGGCAAGCCGATTACCGGCACACCGCGAAACTGGCCAAAGGTCAGCGGTTTACCCGGCTTAATCGCCAACTTCCAGAGCATCAACTCGCCCGCCTCTCGTAGCGCCACACCGAGAAAGTCGGCTTCACCGACCGACACGCCGCCAGTGGAGAGAATCAGGTCGACATCGTCGAGTGCCGCCAGAGCCGCGCGGGTCTTGACCAGGTCGTCGGCGAGGATCCCGCCATCCACTACCTCGCAACCCAGACGCTGCAGCCAGGCGATCAGCAGGCGCCGATTACTGTTGTAAATCTGCCCCGCAGCCAGAGGCTCGCCCGGTTCGACCAACTCGTCACCAGTCGACAGCACAGCCACCCGAACCCGGCGACAGACCTCGAGCTGAGCCTGGCCAAGGGAAGCCGCCAGACCCAGTTCAATAGGCCCGAGGCGGGTGCCCGCCGGCAGTACGCAGTCGCCAATGCGGGTTTCCTGACCTTGCGGGCGAACGTTCTGCCCGACGCGTAGAGGCGCGGTAAAACACACCCGACCATCCGCCTCGAGTGTGACGTTCTCCTGCATCTCTACCGTATCGGCCCCTACCGGCAGGGGCGCACCGGTGAAGATTCGCGCACAGGTGCCTGGCTGCAACGCAGGCGGTGCTTCGCCGGCCTGGATGCGCTGGCTGACTGACAGCGGCGTACCCTGCCAATCGGCCAAGCACAGGGCGTAACCATCCATGGCACTGTTGGGCCATGGCGGCAGGTCGAGGGTGGCGATCAGCGGCTGCGCCAGCACGCGGCCGTCGGCCTGCGCCAGGATGACTGTTTCACGCTCCAGAACCGGCGTGGCATCGGCCCGCTCAAGTAGGCGCCGCAACGCCTCCTCGACCGGCATCAGGCTGGATTGGCCGGCAGCGCTCATCCACGGCTCTCGCAAGCATCGGCTTGCTTCAGATGCGCGACGAAGTTGCAGGGGCGGTGACGGGCATCCAGTTGCTCGGCAAGGATGCCGTCCCAGCCAGTGCGACAGGCGTTGGTCGAGCCCGGCAGGCAGCACACCAGGGTGCCGTTGGACAACCCCGCCAGGGCGCGCGACTGGATGGTCGAGGTACCGATATCGGCCACAGAAATCTGCCGGAACAGCTCGCCAAAACCATCAACCTGTTTGTCCAGCAAGCAGGCAACCGCTTCCGGTGTACTGTCGCGCCCGGTAAAGCCGGTGCCCCCGGTGACCAGCACCACCTGCACCTGCTCGTCGGCGATCCAGGTCGCGACTTGAGCACGAATGCGGTACAGGTCATCCTTGAGCAGCACCCGCGCCGCCAGACGATGCCCAGCGGCCTGCAGTCGATCAACAAACAGCTGCCCAGAGGTATCGGTCGCCTCGGTACGAGTGTCGCTGACGGTCAGAACGGCGATATTGAGCGGCACGAATACCGCCTCGGCCTTGTGATTCATGGCAGGTTTCCAGTTGTCGTTCACGATGCCCGCTGTTATATCACAGGCCCCGCTCACGAGGCCCCGCCATGCCCGCATATCCCGCTTATCCAGACCTCTCGGTCCTGCTCCTGGCCGGCGGCCGTGGCCAGCGCATGGCCGGCCAAGACAAGGGCCTGCTGCCCTGGCGCGGCAAACCGCTGATCGCCTGGGTGGCCGAGCAGGTCAGACCACTGACTGATGACCTGCTGATCTCCTGCAATCGCAACAACGCACAGTACGCTGCCCACGCCGACCGGCTGGTCGCAGACCCGAATCCAGATTACCTGGGCCCGCTGGCAGGCATATTGACGGGCCTGCGGGCTGCCCGCCATGAACAGCTGTTGATCCTGCCCTGCGATGCACCATGCATAGACCGGGACCTGCTCGATGATCTACTCGCCCTGGCAGGTGACAAACCAGTGATGGTGCGGCAAGGGGATTTCTGGGAGCCGCTGTTCTGCATCGTACCGCGCGTATTGTTGGACGATCTGGAGCGAGCCTGGCTGGAAGGTGTACGCAGCCCACAACGTTGGTTGCAACCTCTAAAGCCCCATGCACTGGTCTGCGCAGTGGGCGATCGGCGCCTGGCCAACTTCAACACGCCAGACTGGCTTGAAGAGGAAAACGGGCAAACAGGCGGCTAACATTCGGGAACTTGCATAAGGTATGCACGTCTGAGCAGGTAACCCTGTCAACCAAGGAGAATTGTCATGACTCAACGAATTATCCCGGCATGCCTGCTGGCACTCGGCCTGGCCACACTGGTCGGCTGTGCATCACCCACCGTCATCACTCTCAACGACGGCCGTGAAATCCAGGCTGTCGACACCCCTGATTATGACGACGAGTCCGGCTTCTACGAGTTCGAGCAACTCGACGGCAAGCGCTCCAAGGTCAACAAAGACCAGGTACGGACAGTCAAAGAGTTGTAATCGGCGCAGGGCCCCCACTCCTGCGCTAGGCCGGGCGGCAGAGACGAAGCGGCTGTATAGCCACTAACGTCGGCGTCGCCTGGCCACCCTTGATAAGCGGCTTAGCTATAAATTCAGCCTCTATCCAGGCGGCCCCATAGGGTAAAAAATTTTGGGCTAACCCCTTGTACAGCAAAAGTTTTTCAGTACAATCTCGACCCATCGGAGTGTAGCGCAGCTTGGTAGCGCGTCTCGTTCGGGACGAGAAGGTCGCAGGTTCGAATCCTGTCTCTCCGACCAATCCCTAGAAAGCCCGCCTTTGTGCGGGCTTTCGCGTTTCTACCCTTTGGCAAGCCCAAATGGCTCAGCCCAGGGTTTCGAAAGCCCTGACCAGTGCACGACTGAGGTCGTTACTGGAGAACTTGGTGAGCATGTCATTGGCACCTACCGCCCGCGCGCGCTCGGTGTTCATGGTGCTGTCGAGCGAGGTGTGCAAAAGCACGTAAGTGCTGCCGATGTCCGCCTCGCGGCGCAAGGTCTGCACCAGGCTATAGCCGTCCATCTCCGGCATCTCGATATCCGATACCAACACCTCGATCGGCTCGCCCTCCTTGTAATGGGCGTGCAGCATTGCCAGCGCGCCAGCAGCACTGCGCACCGTCTGACAATCCAGCTCCAAGCGCTTCAGGGTATTGAGGCTCAACTGCAGCGCAACCTGAGAGTCATCCACGACCAAGACTCGGCGCCCGCGCAACAGATCCCGCTCAGCGGGCGTGAGAATCTGCTCGTCGGCCTCGGCCAACAGCGGCGGCGCCAGATCGTGAAGCACCCGCTCGATGTCGAGGATCTGCACGATGCGCCCATCAATCTGGGTCACCCCGGTAATAAAGGCTCCACTGCCCGTGCCGGCCGGCGGGCGCTTCACATCCCGCGCCGAGCATTGCACGATACGTTCGACCTGATGCACATGCAGGCCCTGGCGTGAACGACTCAGTTCCGTGACGATCAGGCAGCCCTCGCGGGTATCGCTGCCGCCTACTTCACCGATGGCACGCGCCAGGTCAATCACAGTCATGGCCGCACCGCGCAACGAAGCAACACCGCGCACATGGGGATGGTGGCTGGGCAACCGGGTCAGCGCGGGACAGGGAATGATCTCGTTGACCTTGAGCAGGTTGATACCGAGCAGACGCCCGCTGTGCAGGCGAAACAGCAGCAACGACAGATTGTCTTCAAGGCCAGAACTCATTGCGCCATCTCCTTTGCTGCATCGACGACTTTGATAATCAGCTATCAAGCGTACCAGCATGGGCGTGCGGGTTCGACGTTGAATCAGCCCTGATGACTGAGAAAGTCCACAACCTGCGCTGCATCGAACGGCCAGTCCAGCTCGGCACCGGTATCGCAGCGCTTCAACACCGGGATGCGCACACCATACTGCTCGACCCAGTCGACCTGCTCGGCGATATCAACCAGCTCGACCAGCAAACCATGCTCAACAAACGGCATCAGCAGCGCCTCGGCCACCTCACACAGGTGACATCCCAGGGTGCCGAACAGCTGACATTCCGGACGCATGGGCGCCTCCTTACTCATTCGGCGCGCAGTTTACATCGACTCAGGGCGCCGGTTGTGCACCCGGAGTGGTTGCTTCCACCACCGACTGCAGGCCGTCGAGCAATCGGCTGTTAAGACGCTCGGCCTTGTCCAGACGCCCTGCATCGAAGCGCTCATCCAGCGAGAAACCGCCGCGCAACAAATCAAGCAGGCTATCAGGCGCTTCCTCGACCAGCGAATTGGCCGTGCGCAACGAATCGAGCAGGCCCTGCGCGTAGTCGGCCAGTGTACGATTGACGGCATCCGCGGCCTGCCCACCCTGCCCCGCTACGCTGCTGTAGGCATCCGTGGCCTGACGAACGCTGGTCTGGGTCAAGCGCAGCGACATCGACGCCAACTGCTCACCATCCAGGTCCAGTGCCAGCGCTCGGTCAAATGCGCCACTGAGATCCCCCGAGTAAAAACGCGTCGACAGGTCCTGAACCTGATTGAAGAGCTTTTCCAGCGAAGCGCGCTCTTCATCATCCAGTTCCCCTTCGACCTCGACCTGCCAGGCGCCGATACGAATACTGCCCGAGCTCTGGCTGGCAACCGCTTGCATGGTATTTTCATCACCGCTGGCATCGACACGACTCTGTGACCAGTCGGCAGATGCCTGGGCGATAGACACGCGCAAACGGTCTCCGTCACGGGTGGTGACATTCAACTCGAAAGTTTCAGCCTGGGCGACGAAACGCTCGCTGTAGGCCGACAGCGAAACACCACTGGTCGAGGGCGCAGTTGCCGCAGCCCCGCCAAATCGCTCATCCAGGCTGGCCAGACCGCTCTGGATACGCTGGTAGGTATCGTCGACATCGGTTGCCACCTGCCCTTTGAGCGCACCAATGCCGTCGAGGATCTTGCGCGCCTCGGCGAAGCCCTTTTCCACACCCTCACGAGCCTGGCCCATCAATGCCTTGAGCCGTTCTGGGTCGGCGCCGCCCGCTTCTTCAGCCTCGAGGCGCTGGCCGATAAAATCGAGAATACGCCCAGCGACTTTTTCCGGAGTGTACTCATCTCGACTGCCCTGCAGCGCACCAGGCTCCATACCCAAGCGCTCCGCCAGGCGATTGGCCAGTGTTGCTTGCGCATCATTGCTACGCGCTGTCGCCTGGGCCAACGCCGCCGTGCGAGATGGGGATGACAGCAAAGGAGTCAGGTTATTCATGGCAGGGCACTCGAAAGTGGAGATTCACGAGGTTGACGGCCGCTTTCAGGAGAAGTTTAGCCCTCACCGCCGACAGAGCGACCAACGGTCAAAAGCCGCATCGCTCGGCCAATACGGCCCCGTAGATCGACCAGCCACTGAAAACTACTAAAGTCTAAAAGCCGGGTCGCCACCTACATGCTTTAGTTCGTGGTGCCGTAACCGGCCGGTCACACCCGGCCCGACTATAAAAACGTGGAGACAACAATAATGAGCAAGACTCCCCTCGCCCAGGCTGTGGCACTTGCCACTCTGGGGGCCAGCCTCACCCTACCGACACTGGGCTACGCCGCCTTTCTGGAAGACAGCAAAGCCAGCCTCGAAGCCCGTAACTTCTATTTCAACCGTGACTTCCGTGAAGATGCCGGTCCGAACAAGCAGGACGAGTGGGCACAGGGCTTTATCCTGCGCGCCGAGTCAGGCTATACCGAAGGCACCGTAGGTTTTGGTCTGGATGCCATCGGCATGCTCGGCTTCAAACTGGATTCCGGCGGTGGTAGTGGCGGCAGCGGTCTGCTGACGCCGGATCGTTCGGGTGGCTCACAAGATTATTCTTCCGATTTGGCTGTTGCTGCCAAGGCGAAAATCTCCAAGAGTGTGCTGAAAGTCGGCAGCATGCAGTTCAAGAACATGGCCGTCGCTTCCAGCGACAGCCGCCTGACCCCGCAGGTATTCTCGGGTGGCCAATTGGTCTCCCAGGAAATTGAAGGCCTGAC
>JAHJYA010000105.1 GCA_018826895.1 Gammaproteobacteria bacterium | reverse complement strand
TTTGTTTTGCGCTCTGCGAAAATGCCCGCACTTTTTTACCGATTACTTTTCTCGGGAACTGCCATGACCGCCCTGAAGAACGACCGCTTCCTTCGTGCTCTGCTCAAGCAACCTGTCGACGTCACCCCGGTGTGGATGATGCGCCAGGCCGGTCGTTACCTGCCGGAATACCGCGCCAGCCGCGCCAAGGCCGGGGACTTCATGAAGCTGATGATGAACCCCGAGTTCGCCTGCGAGGTCACCCTGCAGCCCCTGGATCGCTACCCGCAACTCGACGCAGCGATCCTGTTTTCCGACATCCTCACCATTCCCCATGCCATGGGTCAGGGCCTGTACTTCGAGACCGGCGAAGGGCCGCGTTTCAAGAAGGTCATCAGCTGCGCTGCCGATATCGACGCGTTGCCGATCCCTGACCCGGAGCAGGACCTGGGCTACGTGATGGATGCCGTGCGCACCATCAAGTCGGCGTTGGGTGGCCGTGTGCCGCTGATCGGTTTTTCCGGCAGCCCGTGGACGCTGGCGACCTACATGGTCGAGGGCGGCTCGTCCAAGGACTTCCGCAAGATCAAGGCGATGCTTTACGACCAGCCCGAGGCCATGCACGCGCTGCTCGACAAGCTGGCGCAGTCGGTCACGGCCTATCTCAATGGGCAGATCCGCGCTGGCGCTCAGGCGGTGCAGATATTCGACACCTGGGGCGGCAACCTGTCGTCGGCGGCCTACCAGGAGTTTTCCCTGGCCTATATGCAGAAGATCGTTGCCGGCCTGATCCGCGAGCACGACGGCCGTAAGGTTCCGGTCATCCTGTTCACCAAGAACGGTGGGTTGTGGCTGGAGTCGCTGGCAGCGGCTGGCGCCGATGCATTGGGCCTGGACTGGAGCTGTGACATTGGCGAGGCGCGTCGGCGTGTGGGCCAGCAGGTAGCGCTGCAGGGCAATATGGATCCGACGGTGCTGTATGCCAAGCCTTCGGCCATTCGCGCCGAAGTGGCGCGTATCCTGAGCAGTTATGGCGCAGGCAGCGGGCATGTCTTTAACTTGGGCCACGGCATCACCCCGGAAGTCGATCCAGCCCATGCTGGGGCCTTCCTCGAAGCGGTGCATGAGTTATCAGCGCAATACCACGTTTAATCCTGAAAGGGCCGCTGATCAGACAGTGTGATGCGGCTCTTTCAGTTTATGGACGGTGCTTTTCAGCGTTGCACGAGTCATGGGGTGACCAAACATCTCGCCCTTGTCATGTCCTTTGCATAGAATCCATGGGTCTATAGGTTCAGGGAGGTGTGACATGCGACGCGTGGTGTTCAATCAGAAAGGCGGTGTCGGCAAGTCGAGCATCGCCTGCAACCTGGCGGCGGTGAGTGCATCCCAGGGGTATCGTACCCTGCTGATCGACCTTGATGCCCAGGCCAACTCCACGCATTACCTCACTGGGCTCACGGGTGATGACATCCCCATGGGGATCGCCGAGTTCTTCAAGCAGACCCTGGCCAGTGGACCGTTCAGCAAGAAGAACCAGGTCGATATCTACGAGACGCCGTTCGATAACCTGCACGTGGTGACCGCCACGGCCGAGTTGGCCGATCTGCAGCCCAAGCTCGAGTCCAAATACAAGATCAACAAGTTGAGCAAGCTCCTGGACCAATTGGCCGAGGATTACGACCACATCTACCTCGATACCCCGCCGGCGCTGAATTTCTATACGGTATCGGCGCTAATCGCCGCGGATCGTGTGCTGATCCCCTTCGACTGCGACAGTTTTTCACGCACGGCGCTGTACGGCCTGCTGCGCGAGATCGAGGAGTTGCGCGATGACCACAACGAGGGGCTGTCGGTCGAGGGCATCGTGGTCAATCAGTTCCAGCCTCGTGCCACCTTGCCGCAGCAACTGCTCGACGAGCTGATCGCTGAGGGGCTGCCGGTTTTACCGGTGAACCTGATGAGTTCGGTGCGTATGCGCGAGTCCCATCAGGCCTGCATGCCGCTGGTGTATATGGACCCGCGGCACAAACTGACCCAGCAATTCGTCGAGCTGCACGACCTGCTGGTCGCCGCGCAGTGAACCCTAGCGCACCACCAGCACATCACAGGGCGCCTTGTGCAGAAAGTGCTGCGCCAGGCTGCCCAGCAGCGCTTGCGACAGCGCACTGCGGCCGTGGCTGCCGAGCACCAGCAGATCGCTGCGTTGCACCTTGAGCTGCTCCTGCAGCCGGCGCAGGATGCCGCCGTCATACACCGAGTGACTCAGGCGCGCGCCCTTGTCCGGCAGCTTCTGCGCTTCATCGTGCAGCAACTGTTCGATCAGCGCCCGCTGGATCTGCTGCTGCGCCTCGATCTGCCCGGGCGTGCCCTTGTCCGGGTCGAACACATGCACGGCATGCAACTGCGCATCGGCGGGGAGCAAGCGGTAGCCCTGCTCCAGGGCGCTACAGGCGCACAGGGAAAAATCGATGGCCGACAGGGCGCGGCTGTAGGGCTGGGTTTCATTGCGCGCGACCAGTAGCAGCGGCACGGGGCACTGCCGGGCAATACGGTCAAGACTGGTGCCGGAGAAAAAGTCATGGCGCTGGTGGTGGCCGCCGAGCACCAGCAGGTCGCACGCCTGCGCCTGTACCTCTTGCAGTACCACTTCCGAGGGTTTGCCACTGCGCACCAGTAATGCGCTGTCGCCAGGGGCAAATGCCGTCAGGCTGCGGTCCAGCGCCTGGCGGGCCTTCTCGTGTTGTTCGCTGGTCTGGGCAGGGTCGAGCACGTGCAACACGCTCAGGCGCGCGCCGTGCTGATCGGCCAACTGGGCTGCACGGCGCAAGGCCATGTCGGCAGTGTCGCGCAGGTCATGGGCAATCAGGATGTGGGTGAACATGGAAACTCCCGCCGAGGCGCCAGCAAATGATTATTGTGCCCCATCAATTAGCTGGTCTTTTGACTTGTGGCAAGGCCAGCGGTCAGCGACGTCGCAGTTGGTACAGCGCACTGCTGTCCGCTACGACCTCTCCGGCGTCGTTAGTCAGCGCCAGTGTCAGGCTGAACTCCGCTTTGCCGTTGCTCTGCGCCTGGGCTTGCAGGGCGTCGATCTGCTCAGCAGACAAGCGCGCCTCGACCCGAATATCGCCCAGTGCCGGGCGGCGAAAGTTGAGATTGAAAGATTTGACGATGGGGTAGTAGCGCTGCGCATCGAAGCTGGTGAGAAACAGCGCGCCGCCGGGCATTTCTGCCAGGGTGAACAACGCACCGGCATACATGCTGCCGATATGGTTCTGGTTACCCGCCAGGGGCATGCACAGGCGCACGAAGCCGGGTTCGAGTACCTCGGCCTTGAGACCGCTGCGCTTGACGAAGGCGATCTGCTCTTCGGTCAGCTGACGAATCAGCTCGGCTGGCATCGACATGCTTGGACTTCGCTGGCTGAGATTTACTAGCAGCCTAACGGGCATGATGGACGGCGGGAATGACCTCACACGGTCAGTGCGTTGACCGATCCGCTCAGATCCCTTGCTGGCGCAGCCAACCCAGCAACTGGGGCAGCGGCAGGGCGCCGCTCTGGCGTGCGACTTCCACGCCGCCCTTGAACAGAATCAGGCTGGGAATCGAGCGGATACCCAGGCTGCCCGACAGTTGCGGCGCCGCCTCGCTGTCCAGTTTGCCCAGGCGGCAGCGGCCATTTAGCTGGCCGGCGGCCTGCTCGTAGATAGGCGCAAAGCTGCGGCATGGGCCGCACCAACTGGCCCAGACATCCACCAGCAGTGGCAGGTCGCCTTTGAGTTGGCTGGCGAAGTTGCCTTGTGTCAGCTCGAAGGGCGTTGTCGGCAGTACTTCGGCCTTGCAGCGCCCGCAGCGCGGGCTGTCGCCCAGGCGCGCGGGGGGAATGCGGTTAAGGCCGTTGCAGTGGGGGCAGGGGATCAGCAAGGGATCGGACATAAAACGGCTCCAGTAGCGTTGACTGTTACATGGCGCCGTGCACGCGGGATATCAAGTCACAGAGGTGTGAGCGGGAAGAACCAGGGAATCACGAAGCTGGCCACGACCCAGAGCAACAGGTTGAGCGGGATACCGACCTTCATAAAGTCGGTAAAGCGATAGCCGCCGGCGTTGTAGACGAAGGTGTTGGTCTGGTAGCCAATGGGCGTGGCGAAGCTGGCGCTGGCGGCGAACATTACCGCGACCACAAAGGCGCGCGGGTCCACGCCCAAATGCTGGGCCATGCCGATGGCAATGGGCGTGACCAGCACGGCGACGGCGTTGTTCGACAGCACCTCGGTGAGGATCGAGGTGAACAGGTAGATAAAGCTCAGCATCAGCAGCGGCCCGGCCCAGGGCATCAGTCCCATGACATTGCTGACCATCAGGCTGACCAGGCCGACCTTGTCCATGGCGATGCTGATGGCCAGCATGCCGAAGATCAGGCTGAGAATTTTCCAGTCCACCGCTTTGTAGGCGTCCTCCACATCCAGGCAGCGGGTCGCCAGCACGGTCACCGCACCGATGATCGCCAGGCCCTCGATGGGCATCACGCCGAAGGCCGCCAGCAGCATGACCGCGAGGGTAGCGATGATTGCAATCGGCGCTTTGTCGCGGCGGAAGGCGCGCTCCTGTACGGCGTTGAGGCTGATCAGCTCGCCGTTGTCGGCAAAGCGTTTGATCTGCGTCGGCGTGCCCTCTACCAGCATCACGTCGCCGAATTGCAGCTCGAAGTCGTCGAGGTTGCCCTGGATGTTCTCGTCCTGGCGGTGCACTGCCAGGACGGCGATGCCATAGCGCGCGGTCAGGTCGAGGTCGCGCATGGGCCGGTGGCTGTAGCGCGAGTTACGCCCCACGATGGCCTCGGCGAGGATCACGTCGTGGCTGCTGATGGTTTCAAAGGCATCGCTGCGATTGAAGACTAGGTGGCCGCTTTCGCGCAGCTCTACCACGTCCTTGACTTGGCCGTGCAACACCAGTTGGTCACCGGCGAGCAACAGGGTGTCGTGGGCCGGTTCGGTCAGTTGCTGCTCGTCGCGGAAGATCTTCAGCACCTGCAGGCCGCTGCCGCCGTTGAGGTGCGCTTCGTGCAGGGTCTTGCCGATCACTGGCGAGTCGTGGGGCACCAGCAGTTCGGTCATAAAAGTGCGGTCGAGGTTCGGGCGCAACTGCTTGGACAGGGTTTCGCGCTCGGGCAACAGGCGATGGCCAATGGTCAGCAGGTAGGCCATGCCGAACGCGGCCATGATCAGGCCGGCGCCAGTGATTTCGAAGATGCCGAAGGGCGCCAGGCCTGCCTTGCGTGCCACACCGTCGACCAGAATATTGGTCGAGGTGCCAATCATGGTCAGGGTGCCGCCGAGAATAGTGGCGTAGGACAGCGGAATCAGCAGCTTCGACGGCAGAGTGCCGGCGCGACGCGCCAGGGAAATCGCCACCGGGGTGAGGATGGCCACCACCGGAGTGTTGTTCAGGCAGGCAGACACCACCAGGGCGGTGACCGTTAGACCGGTCAGCACGCGGATGGGGCTGGTGCCGACCAGATTACCCAGCCAGTTGCCCATCGCGTCGACGCAGCCGGTGCGCTCCAGCGCGGCCGAGAGCACGAACATGCAGGCGATGGTCACCGGGGCGGAGTTGCTCAGCACGCTGAGCACTTCTGCCGGAGTCAGCAATTGGGTAATCAGCAGCGCGGCCACGGCGATGGCGGCGACTATGTCCGGGCTCCAGGTTTCGCGGACGAAGGCATACAGCACCCACAGCAGCAGGGCGCCGACGAACAACAGGGGCAGGGAGTCCCAGTACATGAACATCCTTGGCGTGCGAATCTCGTGTGAGGTATCGGCGGCCAAGCCGGGTTGGGCGGCCACACAAGGCGCAGAAGATAAGGCTTGCTGCTTAGAGAGTCTAAGAATGTTTGGAAAGGTTTATATGCCTTTTCGATTTAATAGATAAGTCTGTACCGACTGCTCTGGCGCGCACTGTGCCTGTGCGCCAAGCCGGCTGAGGATTAGGCTCAGGGCTTTGCACTTCAGGGGGTGATATGCGCCAGCTTGGTATTCTGGGCGGCATGAGCTGGGAGTCCACGGCCAGCTACTACCGCTTGCTCAATCAGGGCGTGCGCGAACGCCTGGGTGGTTTGCATTCGGCACCGTTGCTGCTGCATTCCGTGGATTTTGCCGAGGTCGCCGAACTGCAGCGTCGTGGCGACTGGCCCGCGGCTGGGGCGCTTTTGGCCAAGGCCGCGCAGGGGCTGGAGCAAGCAGGGGCGACAGCTTTGCTGTTGGCCACCAACACCATGCACAAGGTGGCGCCGGCCATCGAAGCGGCAGTGGATATTCCCCTGTTGCATATCGGTGATGCCGTGGGCCAGGCGCTGCAAGACCAAGGCGTAAAGCGCGCGGCCTTGCTCGGTACGCGCTTTACCATGCAGGAAGACTTCTACCATCAACGCCTGGCCGAGCGCTTCGCGATCGAGGTGATGATCCCGAGCGCAGCGCAGATGGCGGAAATCGACCGGGTGATCTTTGCCGAGCTGTGCCAGGGCCAGTTTCTGCCCCAGGCGCGCGAGTTCTATCTGGACTGCTTGCGCTCGTTGCAGGAGCAGGGCGCCGAGGTGGCGATCCTTGGCTGCACGGAGATCGGTTTGCTGCTTGATGGCCTGGATGCGCCGCTGCCGTTGCTCGACAGCACCGAGCTGCATGTGGCGATGGGCCTGGAGTGGATGCTGGGTGGCGTTTAGGTCGTCTGTGGGAGGCGCTTTAGCGGCGACAGTCGCGGCTAAAGCCCCTCCCACTGTGCGCAACTGCCTATGACGAACAGCTGATTTCCAGGTGTTTACCCCACTCCGGCGGGCGCTGGGCGTAGCGCTCGAAGCCGGGCTGCTCATCGAAGGGGTGTGACAACACCTGATGCAGTTCGCGCACCGGGGCGTAGTCGCCCTGTTCGGCGGCTTCGATCACCTGCTGCGCCAGGTAGTTGCGCAAAATGTATTTGGGGTTGACCGCATGCATGAGCGCCCGGCGCTGCGCCTGGTCGTCGCTATCCTGAGCGCTGCGTGCCAGGTAGTCGGCGGCCCAGGCGTCGAAACCGGCGAGGTCGGTAAAATCGTCCCGCAGGCGTGCCACGGCTTGCGCTGCCGGGCTGTCGCCGAGCTCGCGGAAGAACAGGGTGTAGTCCACCGCACTGCTCTGCATCAGTTGCAGCAGGCGTTGCACCAGGGCTTCGTCGCTTTCATCGGCGCTGAGCAGGCCGAGGCGCTTGCGCATAAGGTCGAGGTAATGGGCCTGGTACAGCGGCAGAAACAGGCCAAGCGTTTCGCGCAGCGCGTCTACATCGACCAGCGGCACCAGGGCTTGGCCGAGGGCGGCGAGGTTCCACTGGGCGATTGGCACCTGATTGCTGAAGCTATAGCGGCCGCTGTCGTCGGAGTGGTTGCAGATGTGTTTGGCGTCGAAATCATCGAGAAAGGCGTATGGGCCGTAATCGAAGGTGATGCCGAGGATCGACATATTGTCGGTGTTCATCACCCCGTGGCAGAAACCGTAGGCCTGCCAGTAGGCGATCATCGTCGCGTTGCGTTCGATAATCTCGCGGAACATCGCCAGGTACGGCTGCTCGTGCTGCAGGCAGTCGGCGTAGTGGCAGTGCAGCACATGCTCGGCCAGTTGTTTGAGCGGTTCATGCTGCTGGGTGTAGTAGAAATACTCGAAGTGGCCAAAGCGGATATGGCTGGGGGCCAGACGCAGGACCATGGCGGCGCGCTCCTGCCGCTCGCGCCACACTGGGGTGCTGGAGCCGGTTACACAGAGCGCTCGCGAGGTTGGAATGCCGAGGGCGTGCAGGTGTTCGCTGGCGAGAAATTCGCGGATTGATGAGCGCAGCACGGCGCGGCCATCACCCGAGCGGGAGTAAGGCGTTTGCCCGGCGCCCTTGAGGTGCAGGTCCCAGTGCTCGCCGGCCTCGTTGATTACCTCGCCGAGCAGCAAGCCACGACCATCGCCCAGGCGCGGGTTGTAACCACCGAACTGGTGACCGGAATAGACCATGGCGCGCGGCTCGGCCGTGCTCCACAGGGTGTGTCCGGTAAAGACTTGGGCGAATAGCTCACTGTCGGCTTCGCTCGGGTCCAGGTCGAGCAGCGCCATGGCCGCCGGGCTGGCGACGATCAGGCGCGGCTCGGCAATCGGCTCGGGCAACACCTCGGTGGAGAAGGCATCGCCGAGGCGGGCAAAGCGGTTGTCGAACTGCAGCTCGATGAGCGACTTCACGGTCTGGCTCCAGCCGGGCAGAGGCTGCCCGGCGATGATGAGAGAGTGGCCTTGGCCGCACTCTACTGAGGGTCGATTGCCGGCGTCGGTGCAGGCGGTGGTAGTTGTCCCTGCTGCGCATCGCTCGCCGCAGTGGCTGCGACCATCTGTCCGGTGGTCAGGTTCAGCTCCTGGCCGTGCAGGTTCTTGATCATCACCTCGACCTGGTTGAACGCCATCTCCACATTGTTATCGCGGAAGCTGATGGCGATCCGGGTGAGGATCTCATCTGTGGAGGCGTTACGGTCGCCCAGCTCGCGTACGTGGAAGCGCAGTTCGTAGTCGAAGGTGCTCGGGCTTATGGTCAGGAAGAACAGCAGCGGTTCCGGGTCGCGCAGCACCCGTGGGTTTTCCAGGGCCGCTTGCAGCATCAGCTTGCGCGCCAGGGGCAGGTCGGTGTCGTAGGCCACGCCGATCTTGATGATGACCCGGGTCACGGTGTCGTTGAGCGACCAGTTGATCAGTTGATCGGTGACGAAGGTCTTGTTCGGCACGATGATTTCTTTGCGGTCGAAATCGGTGATGGTGGTGGCACGGATGCGGATCTTGCTCACCGTGCCGGACAGGTTGCCGATGGTCACCACGTCGCCGATACGCACCGGTCGTTCGAACAGAATGATCAGGCCGGAAATGAAGTTGGCGAAGATTTCCTGCAGACCAAAGCCCAGCCCCACCGACAGCGCCGCCACCAGCCATTGCAACTTGTCCCAGCTGACCCCGAGGGTCGACAGGGTGATGACGAAGCCGATGCCAACAATCGCGTAGGACAGCAGTGTGGTGGTGGCATACGCGCTGCCCTGGGCCAGTTTCAGGCGGGACAGCACCAGCACTTCGAGCAGGCCGGGCAGGTTGCGCCCCAGGGCAATGGTGATGCCGATGATCACCAAAGCGCTGAGCACGTTGTTGACGCTGATCGGCACCAGACTGGCGGTTTCGCCGGTGCCGCTGGTGTATTCGTAGAGGGTGATGTTGTCCAAGTAGGCGAACACCGAGATCAGATCGGCCCAGACCCAGTACAGGCCGGCGATGAACGCGCCGAGCAGGGTCAGGCGGATTAGACGCAGCGACTGCTGGTTGACCTGCTCGATATCCAGGGTCGGCTCCTCGATCACCACCTCGGCGCCTTCGCTGGCCGCCTCCTTGGCCTGTGCCTGGCGTTTGGCCGTGGCGCGGTGATAGGCCAGGCGCCGGGCTGCCACGCCCAGACCGCGAACGAAGGTGGCTTCGACGATCAGCCAGATCATCAGCAAGTACAGGGTGTCGATCAGCCGATCGCTGAGCTTGAGGGCGGTGTAGTAGTAACCAAAAGCGACGGCGGCGATCAGCGCCAGCGGCAGCAGGCTGACCAGCAGACCCAGCAGCATGCGAAACGCCGAGGCGTGCTCGCGCGCCGGGCCACTGACCAGCAGGCGGTGCAGCAGCCAGGCCATCAGCGCGTAGCACGCCAACACCACCACAATGCCCATGACGTCATCCGCCAGGCTCGAGGGTTGATGTTCGGCCACGGTGACCACCGCCACCAAGGCCATGACCACCAGTCCCAGGTAACGCAACTGACGGTGCAGGAACACCACATGGTGGCGCGCCCAGCGGAAATGCAGTTCGGCCACGCCGCCGGGCGTGAGCATGCGGTAGACGGTGTAGAACACCAGCCAGGCCTGCGCCATCTCGAACAGGGCTGCGCCCAGGTTTGCATTCTGCCCGCGCCCATCCATCTGCAGCATAAAGCCGCAGAGGGCGAAGAACAGGGTTCCGGGCAAGGCCAGCAGCACGTTGAGCAGGATCGCCACTGGGGTGTGCAACTGACTGTCGCGTTTGAAGTGGCCAATGTCCTGGTGCAGGTCGGCGAGCTTCTTCGACAGAAAGGCCCGCTTCCACAGCAAACCGGCGATCAGCAGCAGCAACGGCAGAAACAGCCAGGGACGCTCGGCCAGCCCGGCGCCGAGCTGGCGCAGGTTGGCGCCCCAGGCCAGCTCCGCGACCTGGCGCTCGAGCATGCGCGGCGTGGCCTGCAGCCAGTCGAGGTCCAGCGGTTTGTTGCTGGGGATCCAGAACATCTGCTCATCGAGCGTGGCCCGCAAGGACGCTGCCGTGCTCTGCGTCTGCTTCTGGTTGAGCTGCAGGGTGATTGATTCATTGAGCAGCGCGTTGAGTTCGCGGTTGAGGCGGTCGAGCAGCTCACGCCGGGTGCTGAGCAGGTCGAGCAGGCTGGCGCGCAGCTCCGGGGTGATGTTTTCCGGTGGCTGTTGTGCCAGCAGTTTGTCGATATAGGCGCTGGGGTTGCCGGCTTCTTCGCGTTGCTGGGACAGCTCGAACTGGTAAAGACGGATGTCGGCGATCTGGTCGGCGAGCTGGCTGTCGACGGTCAGCGAGGGCAGGGCGTCTTTTTGTTGGTAGAGGATTTTCGACAGCAGCAGGCTGCCTTGCAGCACGCTGATCTGTTCATCCAATGCCTGATCACTCTGGTTGAGCGCATCGAGCTGCTGCTGGGTCTTGAGGTTTTCCTGGGTCAACTGGTTGAGGCGATCGGTGGCGCGCAGCAGGTAATCCGAGAGCTTCAGGTTGAGCGCGCTTTCCTGCGCCAGCAACTTGTCCGAGCCGACCCGCTCGGCTTCCTCGGACTGTTCGGCAACGGTCTTTTCCGACTGCTCGCGGCGCTTCTCGTTAATCAGCGTTTGCAGGCTTTGCAGCTCCTGCTCAAGGCGCTTGATGCGCTCCTCCAGCAAGTTGCGACGGCTGCTGCCCAGGTCTTGCAGCAGGCTGTTGCCCGCCAGCTCCTGCCGACGCAGTTGGGTCAAGGCGTTGAGCTGCGCCAGTTCGGCAGCCAGTTGGTTGCGCTGCTCGTTGCTCAGGGGTTTGTTGTCTTCGCGGCCGCTTTTCAGGATGTTGTTGATCGCCTGGCTGCGCGCCTGGCTGCTGGCGATTTCTGCCTGAGCGCGCTCCGGACGGGTTTGCGCGGTGATGATCAGGCTATTGGCCTCGATGATCTGTTTTTGCCACTCGTTGAGCTGGGCGCTGCGCTCACTGAGCAGTGCATCCAACTGGTCGACCCGGCTATTGGCGTAGCGTGTGGCTATGGGCGTCGGTTGGCTGGCCTTGAGCCGTTCCAGTTCGCGCTGGGCTTCGCCGATCAGCCGCGGTGCCTGGTCCAGCTGTTTTTTCAGGTCGGCGAGCTTTTGCGTGCTATCGGCCTGGGCGTCGAGCAAGGCCAGGGTGCGTTCCAGGGCGAGCTTGACCTGGGTCTGCTCGGCCTCGGGCAACTTGCGCTCGGCCAGGCTATCCAGGCTGCCCTGTACATCGGCGCGCGCAGGTGCCTCGGCGGCGTAAGTGAAGGGGGCGCTCAGGCAAACGCCTAGCAGGGTTGCAATCAGGTAATGACGAAAAGAGGGCATGGTCGCGATCGGCGGCTCGAATGAGGTCGGGGAAGTCTATCAGGCTGCTGGACAGCCCGGTAAGGACTCCGCCGGGCGCTGTGCAGCGCGCCCGCCAGGTTGGTCTTAAAGGAACAGACCGGGGCCCGGGCGGGCACCTTCGGGGAATTTGACGCCGATCTTGCGGATCTTGTTCCCTTCCATCGCCGCGACCGTCCAGGTCAGGCCCTGCCACTCGACCTGGTCACCGATGATCGGCTCGCCACCGATTTCATGGGCGATAAAGCGGCTCAGGCTCTGCTGGGCGTCCAGCTCGTCGAGCTTGAGGCCGTAGAGAGCCGCAACTGCGCCCAGTTCAGCGTCGCCTTCGAGCACGAAGTCGCCGAAGAAGCGCAGGTCCTGGCCGCGCTTCGGAGCCTGGCTGAACAGTTTGCCGAGAGCTGGCAGGTCGTGTTCATGGCCAATCACACAAAGCAGATCACCGGCCTCCAGGCGTGTACTGCCGGAAGGGTGGAGCAGTTCATGGCCGCGGAACAGTGCGGCGATCCGCGTGCCGTCGGGCATTTTCAGTTCACGCAGGGCGGCGCCGATGCACCACTTTTCCTTGCCCAGGCGATAGATGAACAGCTCCCACTGGCTGGTGACGTGTACTTCCAGCCCGGCGCGCGAAACCGGCAGCGGCTCAGGCGGTACCGTGACGCGCAACAGCTTGGCGGCCAGGGGCAGGCTAGTGCCTTGCAGCAGCAGCGATACCAGCACGATAAAGAAGGCCACGTTGAAGAACAGTTGGGCATTGGGCAGCCCGGCCATCAGCGGGAACACCGCGAGAATGATCGGCACCGCGCCGCGCAGGCCGACCCAGGCGATAAATGCGCGCTCGCGGTCATGGAACGAGCGAAATGGCAGCAGGCCGATAAGGATCGACAGCGGCCGAGCAAACAGAATCATCCACAGGGCCAGGGCAAGGGCCGGCAGGGCGATGGGCAGCAGTTCGTGCGGGGTCACCAGTAAACCGAGGACCAGGAACATGCCGATCTGCGCCAGCCAAGTCAGGCCGTCGAGCATGTGCAGGATGCCGTGGCGCGAGCGGATCGGCCGGTTGCCGAGCAGCAGGCCGCAGAGGTAGATCGCCAGAATGCCGCTGCCGCCCACTGCCGTGGTAATGGCAAAGATGATCAAGCCGCCGCTGACCACCAGTAGGGGATACAGGCCGTTGGCCAGCTCCATGCGGTTGATCAGGTTGAGCAGCAACCAACCACCGCCCAGGCCGAGCAGGCCGCCGATACCGAACTGCAGCAGCAGTTGCAGTGGCAAGTCCCAGGTCAGGCCGGTGTCGCCGCTGCCGAGGATGGCGATCAGGGTGACCGTGAGAAACACCGCCATCGGGTCGTTGCTACCGGATTCGATTTCCAGGGTGGCGCTGACCCGCTCGTTGAGGCCGCGCCCGCCGAGCAGGCTGAACACCGCCGCGGCGTCGGTGGAGCCGACGATGGCACCGATCAGCATGCCTTCCATTATCGTCAGGTCGAACAGCCAGGCGGCAGCCATGCCGGTCAGCCCGGCGGTAATCACCACGCCAACAGTCGCCAGCGAAAGTGACGGCCAGAGTGCTACGCGGAAGCTCGAAACACGCGTGCGCATACCGCCGTCGAGCAGGATGATGGCCAGCGCCAGGTTGCCGACCAGATAGGCCAATGGGTAGTTATTGAAGACAATGCCACCCGGGCCGTCGGTACCGGCGAGCATGCCGACGCCGAGGAAGATCACCAGGATGGGAATGCCGAAGCGCGAGCCGAAGGCGCTGACGAGAATGCTCAGGGCAACCAGTAGACCACCGACCAGGAACAGGTTGTTGATGGTGCTGGCATCCAAATCGATCTACTCCCTGGCTGATGCTTTTGGGCGCGGCCAACCGCTTTATGCATGGCGCGTGCCAGGGATTCTAACCTGTGCCCTCGCTCTGGTGTCAAAAAAACGCCCGGATCTGTCCGGGCGTCAGGGAACAGACAGCAATCACCTCAGAACCAGGAGTCCTGCATCGCCAGGCAGGTCGGGTCGCGGCCTTCCAGCAGGTCCAGGTCGTGCTGACAGGCAGGTACTTCCCAGGTCAGGAAGAAGCGTGCCGCTTGCAGTTTGCCCTGGTAGAAGTCGGTATCGGCAGGGTTGCCACGGGATAAGCCTTCTTCGGCGCGGATCGCCTGTTCCAGCCAGCGCCAGCCGATCACGGTATGGCCAAAAACTTTCAGGTACAGCGCCGAGTTGGCCAGGCCTTCGTTGACCTTGCCGCTCATCAGGTCACCCAGCAGCGCCAGGGTGACGGTTTGCAGGCGTGCCAGCAGTTGCTCCAGCGGCTCGCGCAGGGCGGTCAGCGAAGCGTGCGCTTCGGCGCGCTGGCAGGTGCCGTGAATCAGCTTGAGCAATTGCTTGAGCGCCGCGCCGCCGTTCATCGAGACTTTACGGCCAAGCAGATCGAGGGACTGGATGCCGTGGGTGCCTTCATGGATCGGGTTGAGGCGGTTGTCGCGGTAGTACTGCTCCACCGGGTAGTCGCGGGTGTAGCCATGGCCGCCGAGAATCTGGATCGCCAGCTCGTTGGCCTTGAGGCAGAACTCCGAGGGCCAGGATTTGACGATCGGGGTCAGCAGATCGAGCAGCTCCAGGGCGCTGCGGCGCTCTTCCTCGGTCTCGAGTGTCAGGGTGTCGTCGAACAGTCGCGCGGCATACAGGCCGAGGTCGAAAGCGCCTTCGACGTAGGCCTTCTGAGTCAGCAGCATGCGCCGCACATCGGCGTGTTCGATGATCGCCACCTGGCTGGAGGTTGGATCCTTGCCATCCGGCAAGCGGCCTTGCGGACGTTGGCGGGCGTAGTCCAGGGAATACAGGTAGCCGGCGTAGCCGAGCATCACCGCACCCATGCCGACGCCAATGCGCGCCTCGTTCATCATCTGGAACATATACGACAAACCCTGATGGGGCTTGCCGACCAGATAGGCCACGCAGTTGCCGTTATCGCCAAAGTTAAGTGCGGTAGACGTGGTGCCGCGCCAGCCCATTTTGTGGAACAGCCCGGCCAGCACCACATCGTTGCGTTCACCCAGGCTGCCGTCATCGGTAACCAGAAATTTTGGCACGATAAACAGGCTGATGCCTTTCACTCCGGCGGGGGCGTCCGGCAGCTTGGCCAGCACCATGTGTACGATGTTTTCGCTTAATGGGTGGTCGCCGCCGGAGATAAAGATCTTGTTGCCCTTGAGCCGGTAGGTACCGTCTTCGGCCGGTTCGGCGCGGGTGCGTATATCCGACAGTGACGAACCGGCGTGGGGCTCGGTCAAGGCCATGGTGCCGAAGAAGCGGCCGTCGATCATCGGCTGCAGAAAGCGTTGCTTCTGCTCCGGGCTGCCGAAGGCTTCGATCAGGTTGGCCGCGCCCATGGTCAGGAACGGGTAGGAGGTGGTCGCCGCGTTGGCCGACTGGAAGTGGGCGAAGCAGGCCTGCGACAGCAGGTTGGGCAGTTGCATGCCACCGACGTCGAACTCGCGGGTGGCGTTGAGGAAGCCGGCTTCGAGAAAGGCGTCCACCGCCGGCTTGACCTCGGGGATCAGCACCGCGGCGCCGTCGACATACTCCGGCTCGTGTTCGTCGTTCTTGCGGTTGTGTGGGGCGAACAGGTTTTCGGCGATGCTGCGCGCTGTATCGATGGCCGCATCGAAGGTTTCACGGCTGTGCTCGGCGAAGCGCTCGCGCTGGGTCAGGCCTTCGGCGTCCAGCACTTCGTAGAGTTCGAAGGCCAGGTTGCGGGAACTGAGCAGGGACTCGGACATGCGTATACCTCCGGTTGCGATGCATCGAGTCTAAGCAGCCGCGAGTGCGGCTCCCAGCACTATCAATAAGCGTGATAGAGGCTTAGCTAGCAAAGCCACGGGCCAGTTCGTCAGTCAGTTCGGTGGCGCCAATGGCCTTGCAACCACTGACATTCTGCCCCGCCCACAGCGGTGAGAAGTCGCCATTGCCCTGGCTTTCTGCCTTACTGCGCAGCGGTGCAATGGCAGCGGTAGCCAGGGGGAAGGCCGGCGTAAGCTGGCTCAGTGGGCCCAGCTCACGCATCACCCGGTTGACGATACCGCGCGCCGGCCGACCGCTAAACAGGTTGGTCAGGGCCGTGTGCTGCGCCGCCGGGCTGTGCAGGGCGGCGCGATGTATGGTGCTGGTGCTGGCTTCATCGCAACACAGGTAAGCGGTACCGATCTGCACCCCAGCCGCGCCGAGTGCCATGGCTGCGTGCACACCCTGGGCATCGGCAATGCCGCCGGCGGCGATCACCGGCAGGCGCACGGCCTGGACGATTTGCGGCAACAGGGCAAAGGTGCCGAGCTGGCTGCTCAGTTCATCGGTGAGAAACATGCCGCGATGGCCGCCGGCCTCCAGGCCCTGGGCGATAATCGCGTCCGCACCGTTGGCTTGCAGCCACAGCGCTTCTTCCACAGTGGTCGCCGAGCTGAGCACCTTGGCTCCGCAGGCCTTGACCCGCGCCAACAGCTCAGCCGACGGCAGGCCGAAGTGAAAACTCACCACCGCTGGGCGGAACTCATCAAGCAGGTCGGCCATTTCGGCGTTAAATGGCAGGCGTCCGGGGCCGCTGGCGATAGTCGTCGGGTCGATACCGAACTCGGCGTAGTAAGGGCTTAGCGCATTGCGCCAGGTTGCCTCGCGAGCATCATCGACGGTGGGTGGGGTGTGGCAGAAGAAGTTCAGGTTGTAGGGTTTGCTGGTTTTGCCGGTCAGCGCCTGCAGCTCCTTGCGCAACCCGCTCGCGTCGAGCATGGCGCAGGGCAGTGAACCGAGTGCACCGGCATTCGACACGGCTGCGGCCAAACCATGCAACTGCACGCCGGCCATTGGTGCCTGAATCAAGGGCCGTTCAGTGCCCAATAGTTCTTGCAGTGACATGTCGGTTTTCCTCTGCCAGACGACTCAGTGGCCACCGTACTGATCCATCTGGCGCATGGCAAATACCGTCACCCTGTTGCCCTGTTAAACTGCTCGGCCACAGGAGCCCGCCCCAATGAACTACCGCCACGCCTTCCATGCCGGCAACCATGCCGATGTGCTGAAACACTACGTCTTGAGTCGTCTGATTGCCCTGCTGTCGCGCAAAGAGGCAGCGTTCGCCTACCTCGACAGCCATGCCGGCATCGGTCTGTATGACCTGCGCGGCGACCAGGCCAGCCGTACCGGCGAGTGGCTGGAGGGTATTGCGCGGCTGTGGCAAGCCACGGATGTACCGGACCCGCTGCTGGATTATCTGGAAGTGATCCGCGCGATGAACCCGGATGGCGAGTTGCGTCATTACCCAGGCTCGCCGGAACTGGCGCGCTTGCTGACCCGTGAGCAGGATCGCCTGCACCTGAACGAGAAACACCCGGAAGACGGTCGTCTGCTCAAGGAAAACATGCATGGCGACCGCCGCGTCGCCGTGCACCTGGGCGAAGGCTGGCATGTGCCGCGTGCCCTGCTACCGACCCGGGAGAAGCGTGCGCTGTTGCTGATTGACCCGCCGTTTGAGCAGGTCGACGAAATGGAGCGCTGCGCCCAGTCCCTGAGCGAGGCCATCAGTCGTATGCGTCAGGCAGTGGTCGCGATCTGGTACCCGATTAAAGAGCCGCGCCAGCTCCGACGCTTTTACGGCGACCTGCAGAAAAGCAAGGCGCCCAAGCTGCTACGGGTGGAACTCTACGTGCATTCCACCGATGAAGCCGCGCGGTTGAACGGCTCCGGCCTGGTGATCAGCAACCCGCCATGGGGGCTGGAAGACGAGCTCAAACAGACGCTGCCGTGGCTGTCTCAGGTGCTGGGGCAAACCCAGGGCGGCTGGCGCATGGATTGGCTGATCGAGGAAAAGCCTGCTGGCTAGCACAGCAACACGGCATGCACCCCGCATGTAGGAGCGAATTTATTCGCGATGGTGTCGCGGATTTCGCGAATAAACCCTAGGCGCCCCTTAGCTTCGACAACGTGGCTGCAGAGGCAGTGATGCAGCGGGAACAAACCCTAGCGGCGACCGTGCCCCGGTTCGATGTGGTAGCTCAGCTGGCGCCGCGGGCTGAGGTATTCCAGCACATCCAAAGGCACTTCAGTCGGACGCAGGCTGCGTTCGATACTGTGCTGGGGATTCTGCTCGAGGTCGAGGATCAGCGCTTCGTGCTTGGGCAGCTCGGCATCGTGCAGCATCAGGGTCGGGCGTAAGGGTTTTTCCGGATTCATGCCCAACACCAGGGCGTAACGTTGATCGTCGAGCTGCACCAGGCTACCCGGCGGGTAGATGCCCATGCAGCGAATAAAGGCCTTCAAAGCGACCTCGTCGAAGCGCGAGCGCTGGTGCTTGAACATCATGGCCAGGGCCTCGTGCGGGCTCAGGGCTGCGCGCGGATCCAGCGGATTGCACAGGTTGTCGAACTGGTTGGTGATGGCCACCAGTCGGCTCAGGCGACCTATTGCCGGCTCATGCAGGCCGCGCGGATAGCCGCTGCCGTCGCAGTGTTCGTGGTGTTCCATGATGATGCGCAAGATATCGTCGTCGAACATCATCCGCTCGCCCATGCGCTGGCCGAAACTGCAGTGCAACTGCAGCAGTTGCTGTTCCGGACGGGTCAGCGGTCCGCGCTTGAGCAGCACCTTGCTAGGGATGTCCAGCTGGCCCATGTCATGCAACAGGGCGCCGAGCCCGAGGATATGGCAGGCCTCGCTGTCGAGACCAAGCTGGCGGCCAAGCAGCAGCGACAGAACAGTGACATTGAGGGCATGGAAGTAGCTGTCATCCGCGGCTTTGCCGGTGATGCTGTGCAGCACCACACCGGGTGCGCCGAGCAGGGTCTCGACCATGGCCGAGACGATCTCTCCGGCGGCTTTCATGACGTCTTCCGGGCGGCTGCGCAGGGTCTGGTTGAGCGCCTTGATCTGCTGGCTGGTCTGCACGAAGCGCCGGTCCACTTCAGCCAGGCGGGTGCGCAAGGCGCGTAACTGGGCGGCTCTGGCATCACGCGCGAGCTGTTGTGGGTCTACGTCGGCAGGCACAGCCGCCGGAGCTGGCGGCTCGGTGCTAAGGGGGAGGGGCTGGCAATCGCTGCGTGCCGGGTCATAGCGCAGGCTCGGCAGATTCAACTGGCGCAGGCTATCGAGCTGCGCCTGGTCGCGAATTTTGAACTGGCTGAAGGCGAAGCCGTGTTGCCACCAGCTCAGGTCCAGCTGAACGTAGAGCCCGATGCACAGCTGCTCGGGCTGGATGTAGTGTGCAGATGGCGGCATGCCGGGCTCGCAAGCAGGTTGAGTGGCGATTAGCCAGCAAGTCTACTGTGCTTTGCAGCTTTTTGCCCGGACCGACATCAGGCTGGCAGGCACACCCCCGTGCCACCGAGGCCACAGTAGCCACCGGGGTTCTTTGCCAGGTACTGCTGGTGGTAGGTCTCGGCATAGTAAAACGTGGGGGCTTCGGCGATTTCGGTGGTGATGGTGCCCAGGCCAGCCTTATCCAACTCGGCCTGGAAGCGCGCGCCGCTTTCCAGCGCTGCGGTCAGTTGTTCTGGGCTGTAGCAGTAAATCGCCGAGCGATACTGGGTGCCCTGGTCATTGCCTTGGCGCATGCCCTGGGTCGGGTTGTGCGCTTCCCAGAACACCTTGAGCAGTGCTTCGTAGGAGGTGAGCTGCGGATCGAACACCACCAGCACGACTTCGGTGTGGCCAGTCAGCCCGGAGCAGGTTTCCTCGTAGGTCGGGTTGGGCGTATGGCCGCCAGCGTAACCAACCGCCGTGGTCCACACGCCTGGTTGTTGCCAGAAGCGCCGCTCAGCACCCCAGAAACAACCTAAGCCAAACACGGCCTGTTCCAGGCCTGCCGGAAAGGGTGGCAGCAAGGGGTTGCCGTTGACCGCATGTTGATTGCCCACCTGCAGGGGCGTAGCACGACCTGGCAGGGCCTGCTCGGCACTGGGCAGTGCGGATTTGTGTGCCAGAATTTGTGAGCGCAGAACCATGAGAGGCGTCCTCGACGTGAAGGTAGTGTATTGACCCGGCTGGGGGCGCAACGTTACAGCGCGATCAGGCCGGTGGTCGGCGCGGGTAGCGTTTCAGGCGTTCAAGCAGGTCGCGTCCGGGGATCGGCTGGTCGAACAGATAGCCCTGGCCGATATCGCACTGCTGGCGCCGTAGAAAGGCCAGTTGCGCGGCCGTCTCGATGCCTTCGGCGACCACTTTGAGCTTGAGGTTGTGCGCCATGGCGACGACGGCGGAGGTGATCTCCATGTCGTCCTGATTGTCCGGGATGTCTTTGATAAAGCTGCGGTCAATCTTGATCACATCGATGGGGAATTTCTTCAGGTAGCTGAGCGACGAATAGCCGGTACCAAAATCATCCATCGCCAGGGTCAGCCCCAGGGCCTTGAGGCTGGCGAGTTGCTGGCGGGTGTCCTCGGTGGCATCGAGCAGCAGGCTTTCGGTGAGTTCCAACTCCAGCAGGCGCGTGGGCATTTGCTCTTCCTGCAGGATCGTGGTGATCGAGCCCACCAGGTCGGGGTCGGAGAACTGCTTGGGCGAGAGATTGATCGCCACTTGCAGATTGACCAGGCCGACGGCGGTCAGTTGCATGCTCATCCGGCAGGCCTGGCGTACCACCCATTTGCCGATGGGGATGATCAACCCGGTTTCTTCTGCGACGCCGATGAACTGGTCGGGGCGGATCATGCCGCGCTCCGGGTGCTGCCAGCGCAACAGCGCTTCCATGCCGATTAGTTGGCCCGTCTTGAGGCATAGCTTCGGTTGGTAGAACACTTCCAGTTCGTTTTGGGTAAGCGCACGACGCAGGTTGTTTTCCACGAACAGCTTGTAATCGGCCTCGGCGTTGAGCGCCTCGGTGAAAACTTGCATCTGGTGTTTGCCGTTGGCTTTGGCTTTGTGCAGGGCCAG
This sequence comes from Gammaproteobacteria bacterium, assembly GCA_018826895.1. Lineage (GTDB taxonomy): Bacteria > Pseudomonadota > Gammaproteobacteria > Pseudomonadales > Pseudomonadaceae > Aquipseudomonas. The sequence continues at coordinate 2,626 of JAHJYA010000105.1, read as the reverse complement.
GCCGGCATGCTTCATCAGGGTTTGCGGGTCGTCGCCGTGCAGGGGCGCGCAGGCCAGGCCGACCGAGCCGGTCACGCTGATCAGTTGGTTGTCGATGAACAGCGGCTTGTCCAGGGTTTGCAAGACCTGCTGGGCGATGGCTTGGCTGTCCTCTAGATCACAGGTCAGGAGAATGGCGAACTCGTTACTGGCGAAACGCGCAAGGACCCCATGGGGGCTGAGGCTATTACGCAAACGTTTGGCCAGGCTAACCAACAATTTGTCGCCGGTTTGGTGGCCGAGGCTGTCGTTGATGCGTTTGAAATTGTCGATATCCACCAGCAGCAGGCTGATTGTCGCCGTAGCGCTTTCGGCGAAGCGTGCCTCAAGGGCGCGGATAAACGCGTAGCGGTTGCCCAGACCGGTCAGGTTGTCGCTGTAGGCCAGGCGCTCGATGCGCTGCTGCGATTGCTTGCTCTCGGTGATGTCTTCGTAGATGCCGATGTAGTGAGTCAGGGTGCCGTCATCGGCATGCACCTTGGAGATCGATAGCTGACTCCAGTAGGGTTCGAGGTTCTTGCGTCGGCTTTTGAATTCGCCCTGCCAGCTGTGGTGCTCGGCGAGACCGGATTGCGCGTCGAAGAGCAGGTCGCTGAGATTTTCCAGTGCAGGTAGCTCGGACAGCAGGCGCCCCTGGACTTCTTCGGCGCTGTACAGGGTGATGGCGGTGAAGCTGGGGTTGACGTATTCCACCAGGCCGTCGCGATCGAGCAGGATAAAGGCGCTGGCGCTTTGCTCGACGGCTCGTTGGAACAGATAAAGGGCACTGGTGGCGCTGCGTCGCTGGTAGTTGGTCAGCACCTGGGCATATTGGTCGGCCAATTCGCCGGCAAATGCTACTTCATCGGCCTGCCAGGTACGCGCGGTACCTGTGTGTTCCAGGCAGAGCACCGCCACGACTTCGCCGCCTACGCGGATGCTGGCATCGAGCACCGCGGTGATCCCGAGTGGGCACAGGTAGTCGACGGCTAACTCGGCAGTGCGCGGATCCTGCAGCGCGTCATGTGCGTCCAGCGCGCGACCACCTTGCAGTGCCTGCAGATAAGCGGGAAAGCGGCTAATGCTCAGTGGCTGAGGGTGCAGGTACTGGGCGATCTGGCCGTCATACAGGGCCATAGGCTCCAGGGTCTCGCCGTTGAGGTTCCAGATACCGGCTCTGGCGACTGCGTAGATCTCACTGGCGACCTTGGTAATCAGTTCTGCGGCTTCGCGCAGCGGGTTCTCGGCCCGGTAGCGGTGGCGGGCGAGCGTAACGATCAGGTCCTGCTGCACCCGTGTGCGATCCTGCTGTTGCTGAAACGCTGCCTGGTCACGCTGGTACAGGGCCAGCGACGTTTGCAGGCGCTGGTTGTGTGCCTGTAATTCGCTGGCGCGCTGATCACCATTGCTGAGCAGGCTGCTGTCGGCAATCATCAGATAGCCGCGCAGCAGGTGACGGCCGCGTTGCTTGAAGGGCTCGCCGAGCTCCATCAGAGTCAGTGGCCCGCGTGGCGTGTGCAGGGTGTAATGGATCAGGTAGTGCCCTTGTTGGGCGAGTTGGGCCTGGATCGTATCGTGTAACCGGTAGCGTGCTTCCGGCTCCATCAGGCTGGCGTAGGGCGCGTCGACCAGGGCGCACAAGTCAGCTGCAGGGATGCCTAACTGTCGTTCGCAGGCCGGGTCGAGAAACAGCAAGCTCCAGCTGGCCTCGTTCAGCCGCTCGTAACGCAGCATGCCGAGCCGCGATGGCACTGGCAACTGCGTCACAACCTCGGCCGCTAGGCGGCTTGCGGCATCAGGATGGCTTTTCATTCAGGCTGCTGGCTTCCACTATGCTGGCCGATACGAGGGCGCGGCCCACTTCACTATAGCGTCGAGTAAGGGTGCATCATGCAACTGTCACTGACAAGAAAACTCAGCTTGCCGGCGTTGTTTCTGCTGGCGCTGTATGTCACATCTGTCCAGGCGAACGGGCCGGACAGCGGCCTTAGCAGCGCCGAGCAATCGAGCTATCTCGAGCGCGTAAAGCAGTTGTACCTGACGCGGGACGAGCGTCAAGCGCTGCTTGCGCATTGCAACAGCTTATTGGAAACCTATGCCCTGCGCGCAGCCTATCAGGTTGGCCAGTCGCCCCGTGAGGACCTTCGCTATGAGCTGCGACTGGGCAGGCCGGGTGAGTTGCTGCTGCGCGAGGATGTGCGCGCCATTCAGGGTGTTGAGCGGTCGGTAAGTACCCGACGTATCGGGGTGTTCGGTGTCGATCCATTCATTCGATATGACTGCCCTGCCGGGGCGGTCCAGTGCGTGTTGCGCAATCCGGTCGATGACAGCCCGTTGCTGAGCATTGTGCGTGATCATCAGGGCGCCGCCGAGCTGGCCAAGGCACTGAGTTTTCTTATCCGTAACCTGCAGAAGGGCTAGGGTCTGTTCCCGTTTCGTTCGCGGCCGCGCCGGAGCCAGTTTTAGCGCGAAGCAAGGCACGAGATGCGAAGTTTAGCCGGCTAAATGAGCCATCGAGAAACGCAGCATCGCGCTAAAACTGGCCCGGCCCTTCGGGTGGGGCCGCCTAGGTTGCGCGCAAAATCTCGCCATGCGTTGTTGGAGGACT
>JAHJYA010000104.1 GCA_018826895.1 Gammaproteobacteria bacterium | reverse complement strand
CTCTTTGCCTTCCAGGTGGGTGGTATCACGCACCGGACGGACATCGACCAAGGAACCTGGGAGGAACGCACGGATGCCGCTAACGTCGACTGTGAAGCCGCCTTTAACCTTACCGTTGATAACGCCCTTGACCACTTCCTCAGCGGCGAAAGCTGCTTCCAGAACGATCCAGCACTCGGCACGCTTGGCTTTTTCGCGGGACAGCTTGGTTTCACCGAAGCCATCTTCAACCGCGTCCAGCGCAACGTGAACTTCATCCCCAACGTTGATGGCCAGTTCGCCAGCATCGTTGTAGAACTGCTCCAGCGGGATGAGACCTTCAGACTTCAGACCTGCGTGAACGGTTACCCAACCAGCTTGGTAATCGATATCGACGATGATCGCGGTGATGATCGCGCCAGCCTGAAGGTTGAGGGTCTTTAGGCTTTCTTCAAAAAGTTCTGCAAAGCTTTCGCTCATGTTGATTCCTGTTGATTCAGGGCGGGGAATTCCGCCCAAACCACATTCCAGACAATGTGGGTACGTTCATATAAAAAGAGGCCTGCGGGACTAGGACTGGTTTCCCACATGCCTCCTTGCGAGCCGTTCGGCTTAAGCAGCCGTGGCTCTGGTCACCCGGCGAGGTCGCGGTTGGCGACTTCGCTCAGAATGCGTTCCAGCACGTCTTCAATCGACAATTCGGTGGAATCCAGCAGGATCGCATCGGCCGCCGGCTTGAGCGGTGCCACTGCGCGCTGGGTATCGCGCTCATCGCGCGCCCGGATCTCGTCAAGAAGACTCGCGAGATTAACATCATGGCCCTTGCCCTTCAACTGCAAGTAACGTCGGCGTGCACGTTCCTCGGCGCTAGCGGTAAGAAATACCTTCAACGGCGCGTCGGGAAATACCACGGTGCCCATGTCGCGCCCATCGGCGACCAGGCCTGGCATCTCCTGAAACGCCTGCTGACGCTGCAGCAGGGCTTCGCGCACGGCCGGCAGCGAGGCTACCTGGGAAGCACCGGCACCGACCTGCTCATTGCGGATCACGTCGGTGACTTCTTCGCCTTCGAGGATGATGCTCTGGCCCTTGCCGTCCGCGGCGGCGATAAATTGCACATCGAGGTGCGCAGCCAGGACTTTCATCGCTTCTTCGTTGGTCAGGTCAACGCCATGGTTGCTGGCAGCGAAGGCCAGCAGGCGATACAGGGCGCCCGAGTCGAGCAGGTTCCAGCCGAGCTGACGCGCCAGCAAGCCGGCGATGGTGCCCTTGCCCGAACCACTGGGACCGTCGATGGTAATGACCGGCGCCTGAATCATCATGATTTGCCCTCCTCGCTCACGCGGATGCCGACCTGCGCCGCCAGGGCTAGGAAGTTGGGGAAGGAGGTGGCGACGTTGGCGCAGTCGTGAATACGGATCGGCGCCGAAGCACGCAACGAGGCGACACTAAAGGACATGGCGATGCGATGGTCGCCATGGCTGACGACTTCGCCGCCGCCCAGCTGGCCACCCTCAATGATGATGCCGTCCGGAGTCGGCTCACACTGGATGCCGAGCGTCTGCAGACCGTCGGCCATGACCTGAATGCGATCGGACTCTTTGACCCGCAGCTCTTCGGCGCCGCGCAGCACGGTGCGGCCACTTGCGCAGGCGGCGGCCACGAACAGCACCGGGAATTCATCAATGGCCAGCGGCACCAGGTCTTCAGGAATATCAATGCCCTTGAGCGAGGCCGAACGTACGCGCAGGTCAGCCACCGGTTCGCCGCCGACTTCGCGCTGGTTTTCCAGGGTGATGTCGCCGCCCATCAGGCGCAGGATGTCGATCACCCCGGTGCGGGTTGGGTTGATGCCGACGTGCTCAAGGACCAACTCGGAATCCCGGGCGATGCTACCCGCCACCAGAAAGAAGGCCGCCGAAGAAATATCCGCCGGTACCTCGATGCGCGTGGCGCTCAGCGCCCCGCCGCTGCTCAGGCTCGCCGTGGCGCCTTCGGTCTTAACCGAATAGCCAAAGCCGCGCAGCATGCGCTCAGTATGATCACGGGTAGGCGCAGGTTCGGTCACCGAGGTTTCTCCGGCGGCGTACAGGCCCGCCAGCAGCAGGCAGGATTTGACCTGGGCGCTGGCCATCGGCATGTCGTAATGCATGCCAGTCAGGCGTTGCCCACCTTTGATGCTCAACGGCGGGCGACCTTCCGGGCCGGTCTCGATCACCGCACCCATCTCGCGCAACGGTTTGGCCACACGATTCATCGGCCGCTTGGACAGCGAGGCGTCACCGGTCAGGGTGACGTCGAACGGCTGGCCAGCGAGCAGGCCTGACAACAGGCGCATCGAGGTACCCGAGTTACCCATATACAGCGGGCCGGCCGGCGCCTTGAGGCCATGCAGGCCAACACCATGAATGGTCACGCGGCCATGGTGCGGGCCTTCGATGACCACGCCCATGTCGCGAAATGCCTGCAGGGTAGCCAGGGCGTCTTCACCTTCGAGGAAGCCTTCGACCTCGGTGGTGCCGTTAGCCAGCGAGCCGAGCATGATCGAGCGGTGCGAGATGGATTTGTCGCCCGGTACGCGAATGCGTCCCGACAGGGTGCCGCCCGGGTTGGCCAGGAAAATCAGATCATCGTTCGAGTGCATAGCGTCCACATAAGCCCTGCGGGCCAAAATTTTACTGAAATGTTCGCGGGCCACCCGAGCGCGCGTGAATACGCCCAGCAATTGGTGCCCGTCCCCAGCGTCGACCGCGTCGCGCAGGGCGTCGAGGTCGTCACGAAACAGATCCAGGGTATGCAGCACGGCCTCGCGGTTGGCGAGAAAGATGTCGTGCCACATCACCGGATCGCTGCCGGCGATCCGCGTGAAATCACGGAAGCCGCCTGCGGCATAGCGGAAAATCTCAAGGTTCTCGCTGCGTTTGGCCAGCGAGTCGACCAGCCCAAATGCCAGTAAATGCGGCAAGTGGCTGGTGGCAGCGAGCACCTGGTCATGGTGCTCGACCTGCATGTGCTCGACATCGGCCTCCAGCGCGCGCCACAGGCCATCGATCAGCGCCACGGCCGCCGGATCGGTGCCCTCCTGCGGCGTCAGGATCACTTTGTGCCGACGGAACAGCTCACCATTGGCCGCCTCGACACCACTCTGCTCCGAACCAGCAATCGGGTGGCCCGGCACGAAGCGCGCCGGCAGGCCGCCGAAGGCACGCCGCGCGGCCCGCACCACATTACCCTTGGCGCTGCCAACGTCGGTCAGCACGGCATTGCCCAGATCCAGGCGAGCCAGTTCACCGAGAAGCTTTTCCATGGCCAGAATGGGCACCGCCAGCTGGATCACATCTGCGCCGCGGCAAGCCACGGCCAGATTGCCCTCGCAGCGGTCGACCACCCCCAGCTCGACCGCAAGGCGGCAGGACTCGGGGTCCAGATCAACGCCCACCACCTCGCGGCACAGGCCCCGCGCGCGCAGGCCTTTGGCGAAGGAGCCGCCAATCAGGCCAAGCCCGATCACCACCAGGCGGCCCACACTAGCCGCGCCGGGTTGCAGTGCTGTGACGACTGCCGAATTCAGCTCGCTCACGCCGCCAGCACCTTGCCCAGGGCAGCGAGAAAACGGGCGTTTTCATCGGGTAGACCGATGGACACCCGCAGGTAATTGGGCATGCCGTAGTTGGTCACGGGACGCACGATCACCCCTTCGCCCAGCAGGGCGTGGTAGATCGGCAGGCCGGGCTGACCCAGATCGACCGCGATAAAGTTGGCCTTGGAGGCGATCCAGCTCAGGCCCAGCTCACGGAAGCCGGCTTCCAGCTGCGCCATGCCGGCGGCGTTGATGCGCCGGCTTTCAGCCAGGTAGTCGGCATCATCGAACGCAGCACAGGCCGCAGCCAGCGCCAGGCTGTTGACGTTGAACGGTTGCCGTACACGGTTGAGCACATCGGCAATTTGCGCCGAGCTGATGCCGTAGCCGACCCGCAGCGCCGCCAGGCCGTAGGCCTTGGAGAAGGTCCGAGATACCAGAAGATTGGCATGGGCAGCCAGGCAGTCGAGGCCATCGGGCAATTCATCGCCTTCGGCATACTCGATATAGGCCTCGTCCAGCACCACCAGGACCTGCTCAGGTACGCGTGCGAGAAAGTTTGCCAATGCCTGAGGACCGAACCAAGTGCCGGTCGGGTTGTTCGGGTTTGCGATAAACACCACGCGGGTCTGCGCGTCGATGGCTGCCAGCATCGCTTCCAGGTCATGCCCATACTCTTTAGCCGGCACGACCTTGGCCGCAGCGCCCACAGCCTGAGTGGCGATGGGGTAGACCGCAAACGCGTGCTCGCTGAACACCGCATTGAGGCCCGGCGCCAGGTAGGCGCGCGCCACCAGCTCAAGAATGTCGTTGGAGCCATTGCCCAGGGTGACCTGGCTGACCTGCACACCGCAGCGCTCGGCCAACAGGCTCTTGAGGGCGAAACCGTTGCCGTCGGGGTAACGCGTCAGCTCGCTGAACTCGGCGGCAATCGCCTGCAGCGCCTTGGGGCTGGGGCCGAGCGGGTTCTCATTGCTCGCCAGCTTGACGATGCCAGCCGGATCGAGCCCCAACTCACGGGCCAGCTCATCGACCGGCTTGCCTGGTACATAGGGGGACAGCTTTTGCACGCCCGGCTGAGCCAGGGCAAGGAAATCGCTCATACATACGCCTCAAGCTTCACGCGACAAGCTGCAAGAAAAAGCCGGGACGAATCCGCTTGTGGCTTGAAGCTTGTGGCTTGCCGCTGCGTTTAAAGTAGGCTACGTCCCAGTTGACTGCTACAACGCTGATTAAGCGTATGTAGGAGCGAATGTATTCGCGATTGGGCCGTGATTTTCGCGAATAAATTCGCTCCTACAGAGATGCAACAGCTAACGGGGACATAGCCCTAAAGTACCGCCTTCGGATAGGAGCCCAACACCTTGAGCGCCACGGCTTCCTGATTCAACTTCTCCAGCACATCCTTGATCAGCGGGTCACGGTGGTGGCCGACGAAGTCGATAAAGAACACATAGGTCCACTTGCCACTGCGCGACGGGCGCGTCTCGATACGCGTGAGGTCGATGCCATTGTTGTGGAACGGCACCAGCAGCTCATGCAGCGCGCCAGGCTTGTTGCGCATGGAAACGATGACCGAGGTCTTGTCGTCGCCGGTGGGCGGGACTTCCTGGCTACCGATGATCAGGAAGCGCGTGGAGTTGTCCGGGCGATCCTCGATTTTTTCCGCCAGCTTGGTCAGGCCATAGAGATTGGCCGCCATGTCACCGGCGATGGCCGCGCTATTCCACTCGCTTTTCACCCGTTTGGCGGCGTCAGCATTGCTCGACACGGCCACGCGCTCGACATTCGGATAGTGCGCATCCAGCCACTTGCGGCACTGGGCCAGGGACTGGGCGTGGGAATATATGCGGGTAATCTTGTCAGTCTGGGTGGTTTCCCCGACCAGCAGGTGATGGTGGATACGCAGCTCCACCTCACCACAGATGACCATGTCGTGCTCAAGGAAGCTGTCGAGGGTGTGGTTGATCGCGCCTTCGGTGGAGTTTTCCACCGGCACCACGCCAAAGTTCACCGCACCGGCAGCCACTTCACGAAACACCTCATCAATTGCAGCCATGGGCACGCTGATCACGGCGTGACCGAAGTGCTTCATCGCCGCAGCCTGGGAGAACGTGCCCTCAGGGCCGAGGTAAGCAACCTTCAGCGGGTTCTCCAGCGCCAGGCAGGAGGACATGATCTCGCGGAACAACCGCGCCATGTCCTCATTACTCAGCGGGCCCTGATTGCGTTCCATCACGCGCTTGAGCACCTGCGCTTCGCGCTCGGGCCGGTAGAAAACCGGCTTTTCACCGACGGGCAGGGATTTCATTTTGACCCGCGCGACTTCTTCGGCGCAGCGCGCACGGTCACTGATCAGCTCGAGAATCTTCTCGTCGAGGCCGTCGATGCGTAGGCGCAGCGCTTGCAGCTCCTGCTCGGAGATTGCATCGCTCATCAACCGTGCTCCTTCTCGAATTCGCCCATGTAAGCGACCAGGGCCTCAACCGCATCCAGACCCACAGCGTTGTAGATGGAGGCACGCATGCCACCCACCGAGCGGTGGCCCTTGAGGTTGAGCAGGCCGCGCGCATCGGCACCGGCAAGGAACGCCTTGTCCAGTTTCTCGTCAGCCAGGCGGAACGGCACGTTCATCCAGGAGCGGGCGTTGTGCGCAATCGGGTTGCTGTAGAAATCGCTGGTATCGATAGCCTTGTACAGCAGGTCTTTCTTGGCGCGGTTGATCCGCTCCATGGCGGCCACCCCACCCTGCTCTTTCAGCCATTCGAATACGAGGCCGGACAAGTACCAGGAGAAGGTCGCCGGGGTGTTGTACATCGAGCCGTTATCGGCCGCGATTTTATAATTGAGCATGGTCGGGCAGGCGCTGCGGGCACGGCCGAGCAGGTCTTCACGGACGATGGTCACCACCAGGCCGCTGGGGCCGATGTTCTTCTGTGCGCCGGCGTAGATCAGACCGAATTTCGACACATCGATTGGACGCGAGAGAATGTCGGAGGACATATCCACCACTAGCGGCACGTCACCCGCTTCCGGAACCCAGTCAAACTGCAGGCCACCGATGGTTTCGTTGCTGGCGTAGTGCAGGTAGGCGGCGTCTTTCGACAGCTGCCACTCGTTCTGCCCGGGGATGGCGAAGTAGTCATAGGCCTTGGCGCTGGCAGCCACATTGATGTTGCCGTAGCGGCTGGCTTCTTCGATGCTTTTCTTCGACCAGATACCGGTGTCGATGTAGTCGGCGACACCGTCTTCAGGCAGCAGGTTGAGCGGAATTTCAGCGAACTGTTGGCTGGCACCACCCTGCAGGAACAACACCTTGTAGTCGGATGGAATCTCCATCAGATCACGCAGGTCCTGCTCGGCCTTTTCGGCAATGGCGGTGTATTCGTCACTGCGATGGCTCATTTCCATGACCGACAGGCCTTTACCCTGCCAATCGAGAAGCTCAGCCTGGGCGCGTTGCAGAACAGCTTCGGGGAGCGCGGCAGGGCCGGCGCAGAAGTTAAAGGCTCGCTTGCTCACATCCACTCTCTCTCAGATTCACCGAATACCACCCTCCCGACGAGGGCACATGCACTGCCTTGCCAACAGTTGACACATACGGCCTAAACGACATGCCTGCCACGACCTCACAGTCGTGGCAGGTGACACCGTTAGGCGTCGCGCTCTTCCTCGGCCTGCTCGCCAGCGTCTGCGACCGGCTCGTCGCCAAGCGCCTCATCGGCCTCGACTGGGGCAATCGGGTTGCCCTCTTCGTCCAGTACCAGTTCCTCGGCGTCCTCGTCCTCGGAAGGCTCCTGCACGCGCTCCAGACCGACCAGCTTCTCGTCCTTGGCCAGTTTGATCAGGGTCACGCCCTGAGTGTTGCGGCCCAGGCTGGAGATTTCGCTGACGCGGGTACGCACCAGCGTGCCCTGGTCGGAGATCAGCATGATTTCCTCACCGTCGAGCACTTGCACGGCGCCCACCAGCTTACCGTTACGCTCGTTGCTGACCATGGCGATCACGCCCTGGCCGCCACGACCGCGACGGGGGAACTCAGCCATTTCGGTACGCTTGCCGAAGCCACGCTCAGAGGCGGTGAGGATTTGTGCCTCGGCTTCAGGGATCAGCATGGAAATGATGCGCTGACCTTCAGGCAGGCGCATACCCCGCACACCGCGCGCCGTACGGCCCATGGTGCGCACTTTGCTTTCTTTGAAGCGGATGACCTTGCCACCGTCGGAGAACATCATCACGTCACGCGCGCCATCGGTCACAGCAGCGGCGATCAGGGTGTCATCCTCGTCCAGCTTGAGGGCGATCAGACCCGAGCTGCGCGGACGGCTGAACTGCACCAGCGGGGTCTTCTTCACGGTGCCTTTGGCGGTACTCATAAAGATGTAGGCGCCGGTCGGCTCGTCTTCACCTTCGCCGTCTTCGGCGTCATCACCTTCTGCCAGATCTTCGACTTCTTCCTGCTCGACGACCACGCCTTCGATGTCCTCAACCTCGTCACCGGCCTGCTCACGCAGCGCCTCAAGGTCGACCTGCAGCATGGCGGTGATGCGCTCACCCTCGCCCAGCGGCAGCAGGTTGACCATCGGCCGGCCACGGGAGGCGCGGGACGCTTCGGGAATTTCGTAGGTTTTCAGCCAGTACACCTTGCCCTTGCTGGAGAACAGCAGCAGCGTGGAGTGGCTGTTGGCGACCAGCAGGTGCTCGATGTAGTCCTCATCCTTGATCCCGCTGGCAGACTTGCCACGGCCACCGCGACGCTGGGCCTGGTAGGCGGTCAGCGGCTGACTCTTGGCGTAGCCGGTGTGGGAAATGGTCACCACACGGTCTTCTTCGGTGATCAGGTCAGCCAGCGAGAGATCCATGCGCGAGGCGACAATTTCAGTACGGCGGGCGTCGCCGAACTCGGCCTTGACGCTCTCCAGCTCTTCGCGGATGACTTCCATCAGGCGCACGGCGCTGGTCAGGATACGGATCAGCTCGCCGATCTGGGTGAGAATCTCCTGGTACTCGGCCAGCAGCTTCTCGTGCTCCAGGCCAGTCAGGCGGTGCAGACGCAGCTCGAGAATTGCCTGGGCCTGCTCGGGCGACAGGTAGTACTTACCGTCACGCAGCCCGTATTGCGGGTCGAGGTTTTCCGGGCGGCAGGAGTCAGCACCCGCGCGCTCGACCATGGCCTCCACTGCGGTGGATTCCCAAGGCGTGGTGATCAGCGCTTCCTTGGCTTCGGCCGGCGTCGGCGAGGCCTTGATCAGCGCGATCACCGGGTCGATGTTGGACAGCGCAACCGCCTGACCTTCCAGGATATGCCCGCGCTCACGCGCTTTGCGCAGTTCGAACACGGTACGCCGGGTAACGACTTCACGGCGGTGCAGAATGAAGGCTTCGAGCATGTCCTTGAGGTTAAGGACCTTCGGCTGACCGTCGATCAGCGCCACCACGTTGATGCCGAACACGCTCTGCATCTGGGTCTGGGCGTAGAGGTTGTTGAGCACCACTTCCGGTACTTCGCCACGGCGCAGCTCGATGACCACACGCATGCCGTCCTTGTCGGACTCGTCGCGTAGCTCGGTGATGCCTTCGAGTTTCTTCTCTTTCACCAGCTCGGCGATCTTCTCGATCAGCCGCGCCTTGTTCAGTTGGTACGGCAGCTCGGTGACCACGATCTGCTGACGGCCGCCGACCTTGTCGATGTCTTCGATGATCGCCCGGGCACGGATATAGATACGCCCGCGACCTGTACGGTAGGCCTCGACGATACCGGCACGGCCGTTGATGATCGCTGCAGTCGGGAAGTCCGGACCGGGGATGTACTGCATCAGGTCATCGATGCTGAGCTCAGGGTTGTCAATCAGCGCCAGGCAGCCGTCGATCACTTCACTCAGGTTGTGCGGCGGAATGTTGGTCGCCATGCCCACTGCAATACCGCTGGAGCCGTTGACCAGCAGGTTGGGCACTTTGGTTGGCATGACCGCCGGGATCATTTCGGTGCCGTCGTAGTTCGGCACCCAGTCCACGGTTTCTTTATGCAGGTCGGCCAGCAGCTCATGCGCCAGCTTGGTCATGCGCACTTCGGTGTAACGCATGGCCGCAGCGTTGTCGCCGTCGACCGAACCGAAGTTACCCTGGCCATCAACCAGCAAGTAACGCAGGGAGAATGGCTGAGCCATCCGCACGATGGTGTCGTACACCGCCGTATCGCCGTGCGGGTGGTACTTACCGATGACGTCACCGACCACACGGGCGGACTTCTTGTACGCCTTGTTCCAGTCGTTACCCAACTCGCTCATCGCGAACAGCACGCGGCGGTGCACAGGCTTGAGGCCGTCACGGGCATCCGGCAAGGCGCGCCCGACGATCACGCTCATCGCGTAGTCGAGATAGGACTGTTTGAGTTCGTCTTCGATATTGACCGGGAGGATTTCTTTGGCCAGTTCGCCCATGAGTAGCCTGGTTCCTTTTTCTGGTGATGCCCCGCGCGATTCATGCTGAACCGCTCGAAGCGCGCCGCCATGGCTCTATGCCAGTAACGACTCACGACAAATCAATGAGTTATGCCATGTAACTGCGCAGTTTGGGCGCCTCATTTGGACGCCCCTGTAAACCGCCGGAGATTACCACAAACACGGCTTCGCACCTATCCCCGAGCGCGGTTCGCGCTGTACATCAGCAGCTTAGTGAAGGCGCTTGCGGCACATCAGTTGTGCCAGCTTGTCCGCATCAGGGCGATCAATCACACCCTTCTCGGTCACCAGGAAATCGATCAGGTCCGCTGGCGTCACATCAAAGACCGGATTCAGCGCCTCAATGCCTATATCGAGGCGCTGCCCATCGACTTCCAGCAGCTCACTGTCATCGCGGGTTTCCAGCACGATATCATCGCCACACTCGGTCGCCATATCGATGGACGAGCTCGGAGCGACCACCATAAAGCGCACGCCGTGATGCATGGCGTTGACGGCCAGCTGGTAGGTGCCGATCTTCGCCGCCACGTCACCATTGGCCGCAATGCGATCAGCACCGACGATAATCCAGGTGATGCCGCGGGTTTTCAGCAAGTGCGCCACCGCCGAATCGACACTCACGGTTACCGGCACACCATTACTCGCCAACTCCCAGGCGGCCAGGCGCGCGCCCTGTAGCCAGGGACGGGTTTCACCGACATACACACGCTCGACCAGGCCATCCAGAAAGGCCGCCTGGATCACCCCCTGCGCCGTACCCACCCCAGCCGTAGCCAAAGCGCCCGTACTGCCGTGGGTGAACAAGTTCTGCAAATTGCCCTGGTGCTTGCGAATCAGCTCCAACCCTAACTGAGCCATGGTCAGGTTGGCCTCACGGTCACTCAGCTCGATACCCCGGGCAGCCTCTTCGAGCGCTGCCAGAGGCTCAGCGGCATCGACCAAGCGCGCCAGGCGCTCGCGCATACGCGCCAACGCCCACTCCAGATTGACAGAAGTAGGCCGGGCCGCCGCCAGCAACAACAGATCCACCTCCAGCGTCTGGCGCCAGTCATTACCTTGCGCCAGACGCGCTCGCGCACCGAGCACTACGCCATAGGCTGCCGCAATACCAATGGCGGAAGAGCCGCGCACGACCATGGCCTGAATCGCCAGTGCCACTTCCGCCGCCGAGGTACAGGCATGCCAATACTCCTCAAACGGCAGCCGGCGCTGGTCGAGCAGATACAGAGCATCCTGACGCCACTCGATGCCCTTGATCCGCCCTGCGGCCAGCAATTGCTCGCGCATCCTTCACCTCACCTCGGAAAAAGCCACACAGTATACGCAGCCTGTGCCCGACCGGTGGACGCGCTGACGGTTTGCAGCTTCAAGGCCAAGGCGTTCCACTATAAACTCACACCTTTTTAAGCAAGGCCTTCCCCATGACCGATGCACCGCTCGACCTGCTTCTGCTGCCGACCTGGCTGGTCCCTGTCGAACCCGCTGGCGTGGTGCTGCATGAGCATGGCCTGGGTGTGCGCGACGGGCAAATTGTGTTGATCGCACCGCGTGATCAGGCCCTGCGCCACCCGGCCCGCGAGGTTCGCGAACTGCCTGGCCGTCTACTGGCTCCAGGCCTGGTCAATGCCCACGGGCATGCCGCCATGACCCTGTTCCGCGGGCTGGCTGACGACCTGCCCTTGATGACCTGGCTGGAGCAGCACATCTGGCCGGCCGAAGCCAAGTGGGTCAACGAAAGCTTTGTCCGCGACGGCACCGACCTGGCTATCGCCGAGCAGCTCAAGGGTGGCATCACCTGCTTTTCGGACATGTACTTCTTCCCCAACGTCGCCAGCGAACGCGTGCACGCCAGCGGCCTGCGTGCGCAGATCACCATCCCCGTACTGGACTTTCCGATCCCCGGCGCCCGCGATTCCCAGGAAGCGCTGCGCAAAGGTCTGGAGCTGTTCGGCGACCTCAAGCATCACCCACGCATCAAGGTCGCCTTTGGCCCCCATGCCCCCTACACGGTGAGCGACGACAAGCTCGAAAGCATCCGCGTGCTCGCCGAAGAGCTGGAAGCCGGCATCCACATGCATGTCCACGAAACCGCCTTCGAGGTTCAACAGAGCCTGGAGCTGCATGGCTTGCGCCCCCTGGCCCGACTGCAGCGCCTGGGTCTTCTGGGGCCACGCTTTCAGGCTGTGCACATGACCCAGATCGACGATGAAGACCTGGCCATGCTGGTAAGCAGCAACACCAGCGTCATTCACTGTCCCGAATCCAACCTCAAGCTGGCCAGCGGTTTCTGCCCGGTCGAGCGCCTGTGGCAAGCCGGCGTCAATGTGGCCGTGGGCACCGATGGCGCGGCCAGCAATAACGATCTGGACCTGCTCGGCGAAACCCGCACTGCAGCCCTGCTGGCCAAAGCGGTCGCCGGCTCGGCCACCGCCCTGGACGCCCACCGCGCCCTGCGCATGGCCACCCTAAACGGCGCCCGCGCTCTGGGCCTGGAACAGGAAATCGGCTCCCTGGAACTCGGCAAAGCTGCTGACCTGGTGGCATTCGACCTGCGCGGCCTGGCTCAGCAACCCATCTATGATCCTGTTTCGCAACTGATCTATGCCAGCAGCCGCCATTGCGTGGAGCACGTCTGGGTCGGCGGCAAGCAGTTGCTCGACGCCGGCCGCCTGACTCGTCTCGACGAAGAGGCACTGATCGCTACCGCCCAAGCCTGGGGCCAGCAGATCGCCGCGCGCTGAACGCGCCAGATGACTGCGACAAACTGACATACACTGGCGCGCATCGCCGCACCCACTGCACACCAGGAAACTGGCACCATGCATGCCAGGCTTTCCGCCACCGTCTACTCAGGGATCATCATGAGCAACGTCGACCACGCTGAAATCGCCAAATTCGAAGCCCTCGCCCACCGCTGGTGGGACCGCGAAAGCGAGTTCAAACCCCTGCATGACATCAACCCGCTGCGGGTCAACTGGATCGACGAGCGCGTCGGCCTGGCCGGCAAACGTGTACTGGATGTGGGCTGTGGCGGCGGCATTCTCAGCGAGGCCATGGCCTTGCGCGGCGCGACTGTGACCGGCATCGACATGGGTGAAGCGCCACTGGCAGTGGCACAGCTGCATCAGCTCGAATCCGGCGTACAGGTGGATTACCGGCAGATCACCGCCGAGGGCCTGGCCGAAGAAATGCCGGGCCAGTTCGATGTGGTCACCTGCCTGGAAATGCTCGAGCACGTGCCTGACCCGTCCTCGGTAATCCGCGCCTGCCACACCCTGGTCAAGCCCGGTGGCCAGGTGTTTTTCTCGACCATCAACCGCAACCCCAAGGCCTACCTGTTCGCAGTGATCGGCGCCGAATACATCCTGCGCCTGCTGCCGCGCGGCACCCACGACTTCAAGAAATTCATCCGTCCGTCCGAACTGGGCGCCTGGAGCCGCGCCACCGGCCTCGAAGTCAAAGACATCATCGGCCTGACTTACAACCCGCTGACCAAGCACTACAAACTGGCCAACGATGTCGACGTCAATTACATGATCCAGACGCTCAAGGAGGGCTAATGCGCTTGCGTGCTGTGCTGTTTGATATGGACGGTACGCTGCTCGACAGCGCGCCGGACTTCATCGCCATCTGCCAGGCCATGCGTGCCGAGCGCGGGCTGCCAGCCATTGCCGACAAACTGGTACGTGACCAGGTGTCCGGTGGCGCCCGAGCGATGATCGCTACGGCGTTCGCCCTGCCTCCTGAAGACGCCGCATTCGAGCCCCTGCGCCTGGAGTTTCTTGAGCGCTATCAGGAACACTGCGCGGTGCTGACGCGCCCCTTCGACGGTATCGATGCGCTGCTCGCCGATATCGAGGCCGCTCACCTGCGCTGGGGCGTGGCGACCAATAAACCGGTGCGCTTCGCCGAGCCAATCATGCAGCAACTGGGTCTGGCAGAGCGCTGCGCCACACTGGTGTGCCCCGACCATGTCAGCCAGAGCAAACCAGACCCTGAGATGCTCCTGCTGGCCTGCCGCCAGCTCGAGCTGCAACCGACGGAAATCCTGTTTATCGGTGACGACGCCCGCGATATCGAAGCCGGACGCGCTGCGGGCTGCCGTACCGCCGCTGTGACCTACGGCTACATCCACCCGGATGATAACCCTCGTCACTGGGGGGCGGACGTAGTCGTCGATCACCCACTGGAACTGCGCACAGTGCTGGATCAGGCGCTGTGCAGTTGCTGAGGTTCGCCCATGTTTACTTACATCACCCTAGGATGCAGTGACCTGTCGCGTGCAGCCATATTTTATGATGCAGCCCTCACACCACTAGGCTTGCAGCGCTGCACACCGAGCGAGGACGGCTGGGAAAACTGGCTTGGCTGGGGCACTTACCTCGACAATGGCCGTGAAGAGCTGGCCTTATGGCTGTGCAAGCCCTTCAACGGTGAAGCGCCAAGCACGGGCAATGGCAGCATGATCGCACTCAAGGCCGACACCTGGCAGGCTGTACGCGATTTTCATCGCGCAGCGCTGGAGAACGGCGGCCTTTGCGAAGGACCACCCGCTTTGCGCCCGCACTATGGCCCCGACTTTTTTGCCGCCTATATCCGCGACCCGGACGGGCACAAGCTGGCAGCCGTCTGCCGGGGCTTTACCACCGAGCCAACAGTTACCCCCTAATTTTTCAAGAGAAACGCCCATGTTTGATTACACCGCCCGCCCCGACCTGCTCAAGGGCCGCATCATCCTGGTCACCGGTGCCGGGCGCGGGATAGGCGCCGCTGCCGCCCAGAGTTTCGCCGCCCACGGTGCGACCGTACTGCTACTGGGCAAGACCGAAGAACACCTGACCCGCGTGTATGACGCCATTGAAGCGGCCGGCTATCCGCAGCCGGCAGTCATTCCGTTCAACCTGGAAACTGCGCTGCCACACCAGTACGACGAGCTGGCTGCAATGATTGAAGCCGAATTCGGTCACCTCGATGGCCTGCTGCACAACGCCTCGATCATCGGCCCACGCACGCCGCTCGAACAGCTCTCCGGGGACAACTTCGCCCGTGTCATGCAGGTCAACGTCAACGCGGCGTTCATGCTCACCAGCACGCTGCTGCCGCTGCTCAAGCTGTCGAGTGATGCCTCGGTGGTGTTTACCTCCAGCAGCGTCGGACGTAAGGGGCGCGCGTACTGGGGCGCCTACGCGGTGTCCAAGTTCGCCAACGAAGGCTTGATGCAGGTACTGGCAGACGAAGTCGAGGGCATCGCGCCGATGCGCGCCAACAGCGTCAACCCAGGCGCAACGCGCACTGACATGCGCGCCCAGGCCTACCCAGGCGAGAACCCAGCGAGCAACCCAACGCCGGAGTCGATCATGCCAGTGTACCTGTACCTCATGGGGCCTGACAGCACAGGCGTCAATGGGCAGGCCTTCGACGCCCAGTGAGGTCTGCGACAGGAATTTGTCACGCACCTGACCCGACCGGCAAAAGCCTGCCGGAGTCGTGGCAAAACAATGGCACCTTTACCTGAACAGCCCGTATAAAAAATCAATAAGTTATTGATTTAAAAGGATTTAAATCACTAACAAAACGATTGGCACGGAATTCGCTCTAACCTCTGCATTGCCGCACTACTGCGCCAGAGGTCAGCGTTCATGGTTCCCACCAGCCAAAACAACACCATCGATTTCGATGCTGCCAAGCTACAGAGGCTGGGCTTTGCCAGCACAAACGCACGCTCGTTGCGCCCTATCGGGCTGGCACAGCTGCGCCAACAACTCGGCTTACAGCTGCAGACCTCGCTGGATGCAGAACGCACGCTCAAACTGTTCTTCACCGAGGTACAGCGCCTGGTTGCCCTTGATGCCATGGGCTACCAACACGGCGCCAGCGATCTGCGCCTGGAGCTCGGGGAGCGCGCCACTCATTCGGCGACCTACCGCCTGACGCACGAAGGCGAACAACTGGGTGAGCTGGTTTTCCGCCGCCGCATACGCTTTTCCGATGAAGAACTGGGGCAGTTGGAGTCGCTGCTCGCCGCGTTGATCTTTCCGTTGCGCAATGCCCTGCTCTACCGCGCCGCGATCCAGAGCGCCATGCGCGACCCGTTGACCGACACCGGCAACCGCGTGGCCATGGATCAGATCCTCAAGCGCGAGGTCGATCTGGCGCGGCGCAACCTGCAACCGCTGTCCCTGCTGATGCTCGACCTGGATCACTTCAAACAGGTCAACGACACCTATGGCCACAGCACCGGTGACGAGGTGCTCAAGGCAGTAGCCAGCACACTCAAGCAACTGCTGCGCAACGTCGACATGGTATTCCGCTATGGCGGCGAAGAATTCCTGGTACTGCTGTCCGGTACCGCCGCCGAGGCCGCAAACATGGTCGGAGAGCGCCTGCGCCAGGCTGTTGAAGAGCTGCAGTGTGTCGCCGAAGGCAAGACCATCGACCTGTCGATCAGCCTGGGCTGCGCAACCCTGCTACCGAGTGAATCAGTCGAGAGCCTGTTGCGCCGTGCCGACGAGGCGCTTTATACCGCCAAACGCAATGGCCGCAACCGTGTGACCATGGCCGGATAAGTTTGCGGCCCCCGAATAAAAAGAAAGGCTATGTCCCAACTGGCTGTTGCAACGCTAATTAGGCGTGTGTAGGAGCGAATTTATTCGCGACTGCGTCGTGATTATCGCGAATAAATTCGCTCCTACAGAGGGGCAACAACCAATGGGACAGAACCTAAAGAAAACCCCTCGTACGCAACGCGTCCGAGGGGTTTTAGGTTATGCCAGTATCACAGCAATGCACATCTTCTAGGAGCCGCGCCCCCCATAGGGATTGCGCGGCCAAACCAACACTTACTGAGGCTTGCGCGGGCCACGGCCGAAACCGGGGCGCTGGCCTTCGGCCGCGGGCTGGCTGCGGCGCTTGACGGGCGCACCGGCCGGCTTACGGCTCGGCCGCTCGCTCAGCTCCGGCGATGGACGGGTTTGTCCCGGCTTGCTCGGGCGCTTGCGGCTGACATCACTCGGCCGCTCGGCCACTGGCGTACCCTTGCCAGCCTGCCCACGGGAACCGCGAGCGGCGCTGTCGTCACGCGCCGGACGTGGCGTACGTGGTGCCCGCTCGCCCTCGCTGCGACTGGTACGACCACGGCTCGGCTCGCCCTCCACCGGGCCGCCATGGGCTGGACGCAAAGTGCGCGCCGGGCGCTCGCCGCGGCCAACCGGCTTGGCCGATTTACGCTGCAGGCGATCGAGCTTGTCGCGAGTCTTTTCCTTCATATCCGGTAGAGCAACCGGCTTGAGGCCGACTTCCTCACTGAGGATGTCCACCTCACGCTGGCTCATTTCACGCCAGCGGCCCATGGTCAGATCGGAAGTCATGAACACCGGACCAAAGCGCACGCGCTTCAGACGGCTGACCACCAAACCCTGGGACTCCCATAGTCGGCGCACTTCGCGGTTACGGCCTTCCATCACCACGCAGTGGTACCAATGGTTGAAGCCTTCGCCGCCTGGTGCCTCTTTGATGTCGGTGAACTTGGCCGGGCCGTCTTCGAGCATCACGCCGGCTTTCAGCCGCTCAATCATCTCTTCGTCGACTTCACCACGCACGCGCACCGCGTATTCGCGGTCCATCTGGTAGGACGGGTGCATCAGGCGGTTGGCCAGCTCACCGTCGGTGGTGAACATCAGCAGGCCAGTGGTGTTGATGTCGAGGCGACCGATATTGATCCAGCGGCCTTCTTTCGGGCGCGGCAGACGATCGAAAACGGTCGGGCGTTTTTCCGGATCGTCGCGGGTGCAGATCTCGCCATCGGGCTTGTTATAGATGATCACGCGGCGCACCGTTTCGGCAGCTTCTTCACGCTTGATCAGACGACCATCGATGGCGATGGCGTCATGCAGGTCGACACGCTGGCCGAGGCTGGCCACGGCACCGTTGACCTTGACCCGGCCGGCGCTGATCCACGACTCGATCTCGCGACGCGAAGCCAGGCCCATGCGCGCCATGACTTTCTGCAGTTTTTCGCCTGCGGGGCTGTATTCTTCGGATTCACTCATCTGGGCACCTCCCGGTGTGTTCTCTGGTGATGGATGACGCAAGGTCATCGAAGGGCCGCGGAGCATACGCCAATCGCGGCGTTTACGCACCTGCTCACTCAGGCTAGCAGATACCCTGCAGCCCTCAGCTTTTTCGCCGATCGGTGGCGGCCAGCCCCAAAAGGCGCATATCCGCTTCGGCCAAGAGCGCCCGACGCTCGGGCTTGTCGAGTTTTTTCCAGGCTTTTATTTCAGCCTTGCGCAGCCCGCAACCGGCGCAGATATCCTGTTTGAACGTGCACACCTTGATGCAGGGATTCTTCAAGTCAGCCATGGGCCGGATCGCCTCGCTCGCCAGGATTTGCATGCACGCTAACGCCTAAAGCAAATGCGAACCAATCAAAAGCGACTATCGACTCTATGCTTAGCCCTGAGCTGGACCGTTCTGGGTATCGAGCGACTGCTCCTCATCGACGCTGGCGTCCGCCGCTTCATCGGCCTCGCGCAGGTCATCGAAATCGGTCTTGAGGCCCTGCTCCATGGCATCCAGCTCGGCCAGCAGGCTACTGAAGCTGGGCTGCGCGGCTGCAGGTTCGCTGAGTTCGCCAGGCTCGTCAGCGAGGGCCAGGTCGGCGAGCGCCTGCAGACTGGCGGGTACGGGAGCGTCTTCGAGGTCCAGCACCGGCTCGGGCTCCAGTTCGCGCAGGGCGGCCAGGGGCGGCAGCTCGTCGAGATTCTTCAGGTTGAAGTGATCGAGAAACGCCCGCGTGGTGGCGAACATGGCCGGGCGCCCGGGTACATCGCGGTGGCCCACCACACGAATCCACTCGCGTTCGAGCAGGGTCTTGACGATCTGGCTGTTGACCGCCACGCCGCGAATGTCTTCGATCTCGCCACGGGTGATCGGCTGGCGATAAGCGATCAACGCCAGAGTTTCCAGCATCGCCCGTGAATAACGCTGCGGACGCTCTTCCCACAGCCGGCCGACCCAGGGGGCATAGCGCTCACGCACCTGCAAGCGGTAACCCGAGGCTACCTCGACCAGTTCGAAGGCGCGCCCATCGCAAGACTTGCCGAGGTGGGCGATGGCCTTCTTGAACACCGCAGGGGCGGGCCGCTCGGCTTCCTCGAACAGCTCGTAGAAGCGCTCCAGCGATTGCGGCTTGCCCGATGCGAGCAGAAAGGCTTCGAGCAGGCTGGCCAGTTCGCGAGGTTCGTTGAGGTTCATATCATTCAGCTCGCGCACGCACGTGGATGGGACCAAAGGCGTCATTCTGCACCAGCTCGACCAGCGATTCCTTGATCAGTTCGAGCACCGCCATAAAGGTCACCACCACTCCGAGCTTGCCTTCTTCAGCGCGGAACAGGCTAACAAAGGGCACAAAACCACCGCCCTTAAGGCGCTCCAATACTTCACTCATACGTTCACGGGTCGACAGGGCTTCGCGGGTCACCTGGTGACTCTCGAACATATCGGCGCGGCGCAGCACCTCGGCCATGGACAGCAGCAACTCTTCCAGACTGACGTCCGGCAACAGCTTGCGCGCCTTGGCCTGGGGCGCATCCAGACGCGGCACCGTCAGGTCACGACCGACCCGCGGCAAGGTGTCGATGCCCTCGGCGGCGACTTTGTAGCGCTCGTATTCCTGGAGCCGGCGAATCAACTCGGCGCGCGGGTCGTCTTCTTCGGCCTCAGCCTCGCTGGAGCGCGGCAGTAACATGCGCGACTTGATCTCGGCGAGCATGGCAGCCATCACCAGGTACTCAGCGGCCAGCTCCAGGCGCACCGATTGCATCAACTCGACATAGCCCATGTACTGGCGGGTGATTTCCGCCACGGGGATGTCGAGGACATCGATATTCTGTTTGCGGATCAGGTACAGCAGCAGGTCCAGCGGGCCCTCGAAGGCTTCGAGAAACACTTCCAGCGCATCGGGCGGAATGTACAGATCCAGCGGCAATTCGGTGACCGCCTGGCCGTAAACCAGGGCAAACGGCAACTCCTGTTGGGCGCCGGCCTGGCTATCGGGTGCATCCTGGGTGGCGGAGGCGGTCATGGCGGTCTCGTAATGGTTCAGCGGTAATTCAGGCCCAGGGCCTGACGAACATCGACCAGGGTATCGCGGGCCTCGCTGCGTGCGCGTTCGGCACCATCGGCGAGGATCCGTTGCACCAGCAGCGGGTTGTCACGGTACTCCGCACCACGCGCCTGCAACGGCGCCAGCTCGGCATTGATGGTCTCGATCAGCGCGGCCTTGCAGGTTTGGCAGTCGCCGCCAGCCGCACGGCAACCTGATTCGATCTGCTCGCCACTGACGGCGCCGGCATAGGCCTGGCGCAGTTGCCAGACCCTGCACGCCTCGGACTCGCCCGACGCATCTGCGACGACAGCAATACGTTGAATTTTTTCTTCAACGACCGCCGGGCTGTCGGACAGGAAGATCGCATTGTCGGCACTGCGGCTCATCGGCAAGCCATCCAGCCCCGGCAGACGCAATGCGTCACCGATCAGCGCCTGAGGTTCGGGCAACAGCACCCGCGCGCCACCCTCCAGATAGCCGAACAAGCGCTCGCGGTCGCCCAGGGTAATGGCTTGCTGCTCTTTGAGCAGTGCCCGCGCAGTGTTCAGCGCCTCATCGTCACCTTCGAGCTGATAGGCACTGCGCAGACGGCGATACAGCGCGCCGGTCTTCTTGCCGAGTTTAAGAATCGCCGCCTCGGCCTTGGCCTCGAAGTCTGGCTCACAGCCGTAGTGCTGGTTGAAACGCTGGGCCAACTCACGGGCAAATGCCACGTGCGCCAGTTGATCACCACCAACCGGCACCAGGCCGGCGCGGTAAAGCAGAATATCGGCGGCCTGCAACAGCGGGTAGCCGAGGCGACCGTAGGTCAGGGCGTCGTTCGGCGGGCAGGATGGCAACCGCTGCAGCCAATCCAGCGGACAGACCATCGACAGCAGCAGGTGCAGTTCGGCGTGCTCCGGCACCTGCGACTGGACGAACAGGGTTGCCGAGCTGGGGCTGACTCCGGCCGCCAACCAGTCGAGGGCCACATCCAGCACTGCATCGCCGAGCCGGGCGCCTGCCCGCTGATCGACACTCAGGGCATGCCAGTCGGCTATGCAGAAGAAACACTGGTAGCTGTGCTGCAGCTGCGTCCAGTTTTTCAGCACACCATGGTAGTGCCCGAGATGTAACGGGCCTGTAGGGCGCATGCCAGATAGCACGCGACGTTCGGAATCGACCAGACTCAAACCGGATGACCTGCCTTAACAAAGGAAGCGCGAGTATAGCGAGCCTGCCACCCGCTAGGGCAAGCCATCAGCCGGCGCTGAACGGAGCCGGGTCGCCGCAGCCGATGCGGATCACCTCCGGCTCGTCCTCCAGCAAGCTGACCACGGTGGACGCCTCCACCCCGCCGAAACCGCCATCGATGATCAGGTCGACCTGACGTTCGAGCAGTTGGCGCATCTCGTAGGGGTCGCTCATGGGCAGGGTTTCACCCGGCAGGATCAGGCTGACGCTCATCAGCGGTTCGCCCAGCTCTTCGAGCAATGCCTGGGCAATCGGGTGCTCCGGCACACGCAAACCGAGGGTGCGGCGCTTGGGGTGCAGGAGCATGCGCGGCACTTCACGGGTGGCGTTGAGGATAAAGGTGTAGGGGCCGGGGGTATGGGTCTTCAACAGGCGGAATGCAGCGGTGTCGACCTTGGCGAATGTGCTCAGTTGCGAGAGGTCGCGACACACCAGGGTGAAGTTGTGCTTGTCGTCGAGCTGGCGCAGGCGGCGAATGCGGTCGACGGCGCCCTTGTCACCGATGTGGCAGCCCAGGGCGTAAGAGGAGTCCGTCGGGTAGACGACCACGGCACCGCCACGAATCAGCTCCACAGCCTGTTTAATCAGGCGCAGCTGAGGGTTTTCTGGATGGACCTGAAAGAATTGGCTCACAGTAACTCCCTGTTCAGATAATGGCCGGCTGCTGGACATGCTCGAAACGCATCCATAGTGGCGAAAGATCATCCGGCAGCGGGCGATAAAGGCCCAGCTCCGACCAGTCTCCCGGCGCATGAAAATCGCTACCGGCACTCGCATGTAAGCCAAACTCACGCACCAGAATCGCCAGACTGCCGATCTGCTCGGGTGGCTGCAGACCGTTGACCACCTCAAGCGCATGCCCGCCACCTGCGGCGAAGGCAGTGACCAGCTTGCGTCGCTTGGTGCGGGTGAAATCGTACTGCCAGGGGTGCGCCAGGCTGATCCAGGCCCCGGCGGTGCGCAGGGTCTCCAGGGTCTGTTCCAGGCTTGGCCAATGCTGTTTCACATCGCCAAGTTTGCCCGAGCCCAACCACTTGCGAAACGCCTCGGCACGGTCTTTGACATGCCCGGCTTGCACCAGAAAATCCGCGAAGTGTGGTCGCGCCGGCGCATTGCCGCTGTCGCCCAGAGCCTGTTGAATGGCGCGGGCACCATCCAGGGCACCGGGCATGCCTTTGCTTTCCAGGCGCTTGCCAATCTCCACCGCACGTAGCCAGCGGCCTTCATGCAGCTCGGCGATGGCCGCACACAGGGCCGGCGCATCCTGGGCAAAGCCATAGCCCAACACATGGATGGTCGCCCCGCCCCATAAGCACGACAGTTCGATACCGTTGACTAACTGCAGGCCGAGCTCATCGGCAGTAGCGCGGGCCTCATCCAGCCCCTCGAGGGTGTCGTGGTCGGTCAGGGCAAGCAGCCGCACGCCCCGGGCGTGAGCCCGAGCCACCACCACTGACGGCGCCAAGGCGCCATCGGAGGCTGTGCTGTGGCAATGCAGGTCAACTTCCATAGGGGACGCTTTCTCGAAGATTCATGTTTGTTATTATGCCTCCAGACGCACATTCTTGCTGTCATCACTCAACAATTCCTCGACTTTGCAGATACTTGCTGGTTTTCTGCGCTACGGCCCGCCTGTGCTTTCGCCCTTTTTTGCGGCCCATAAGGACTGACATGCTCTACGCCATTATCGCCACCGATGTCGCCAACTCCCTGGACAACCGTCTCGCCGCCCGCCCGGCTCACTTGGCTCGCCTGGAACAGCTGAAAAGCGAAGGTCGCCTGGTACTCGCCGGCCCCCATCCAGCCGTGGACAGTAACGACCCAGGCACAGCAGGTTTCTCCGGCAGCCTGATCGTCGCCGAGTTCGAGTCGCTGAATGCCGCACAAAGCTGGGCCGATGCCGACCCCTATCGCGCTGCAGGCGTCTACGCCTCGGTGTTGGTCAAACCCTTCAAGCGCGTTCTGCCCTAACTTCGGCCACTCGGAAATCTGGAGTTCCCATGCGTTCAGGTCTGCTGTCGTTGCTCCTTTTTGCCTTGTGCCTGCCGGCCCACGCCGAGCAGTCGCCTCCCCCCGCCGCAGATCCGAGCACAGCCCTGCAGGCCCAGTTGGACGAATTGAGCCAGCGTCTGGCGCTGAGCGAACAGCAGCGCCAAGCCTTGGCCGCCGAACTCGAAGCAGGTGCGGTCGAACGCGAAAGCGCGCAAGTCGCGCGCCTGCGCCAGGAAACCCAACGCCTCAAGCTGCAACTCAAGCAGGCTCAGGCCAATGCACCGGACCGTCTACTAAGCGAACAGCAGACCTGGTTCGCCATTGGCGGCGGCGCCAGCCTGCTAGGCGTGCTCTTGGGTGCCCTGCTGCGCGGCAAGCGCAGCTCCCGCCGCGAATGGATTAACTGAGTCGCCATGAGTAACAACCTGCTACTGATCGACGATGATATCGAGCTCTGTGAGCTGCTCTGCCACTGGCTGACTCAGGAAGGCTTCAGCGTCACGGCCTGCCATGACGGCCAGAGTGCGCGCCAGGCACTGGGCGGCCCAGCACCTGACGCCGTGGTGCTGGATGTCATGCTGCCCGACGGCAGCGGCCTGGAACTGCTCAAGCAACTGCGTGGCGAACACCCGGAACTGCCCGTGCTGATGCTTTCGGCCCGCGGTGAGCCGCTGGACCGAATCCTCGGCCTGGAGCTGGGCGCCGATGACTACTTGGCAAAACCCTGCGACCCTCGCGAGCTGACCGCCCGCCTACGCGCGGTACTGCGCCGCAGCGCGCCACCTGCGGTCTCCAGCCAACTGGAACTGGCCGACTTATGCTTCAGCCCAGCGCGCGGCGTAGTCAGTATCGGCGAGCACGAGGTGCTGCTGACACTGTCTGAAAGCCGTGTGCTAGAAGCCCTGCTACGCCAGCCCGGCGAACCGGTGGACAAACAAGCCCTCGCGCAACTGGCATTGGGCCGCAAGCTGACACTCTACGACCGCAGCCTGGACATGCATGTCAGCAACCTGCGCAAGAAGCTCGGCCCGCATCCCGACGGACGTCCACGCATCCTCGCCCTGCGCAGCCGCGGCTATTACTACAGCGCCTGAGAGGGATGGCTCGGACCATCTGGCTATTGTAGGAGCGAATTTATTCGCGATAGATGTCGTGAATTTCGCGAATAAATTCGCTCCTACAGGATGGCTGTAACAGACCTAGCCTTTACCCAAGCTTTACCCAGGCCTGACCGCCCTTGACCTTGACCGCCCTAGACTGAGCACATCCGGTAAATGACCGGTTTCGAGACAAGGAGAGACACCATGCGCAAGATTCTTACCGCTGCTCTGCTGGCCCTGACCCTGCCGACCCTCGCAATGGCCATGCCCGATGCCGGCCCACGCCACGGCGCTGACCATGGCGGGCGGATGTTCAAAGAGCTGGACCTGAGCAAGGAACAGCACCGCGAATTTCGCAAACTCATGGGCGAGCAGATGAAGAGCCGCCACGAAATCACCAAACGCTACCTCGATAAGCTGCCGGCTGCCGAAAAGCAGGCTATGCAGGATGAGCTCAAGGCCTCTCAGGCCAAGCAACAGGCCGCCATGCGTGACATGCTCAAACCCGAGCAGCAGAAAGCCTTCGACGAGCACCTGAAGAAAATGGCAGAACGCCGCGCTGAACGCGCCGAGTTCAAAGCCTGGAAAGAACAGCAGGCCAGCAAAGCCCAGTAAATGAGCTGAGCACTTCCCCCGACCCGTCCCGCCTCCCGGCAGGACGGGTTTTGTTTGTTAAGCCATCACCTGCCAAGAAGAGGTTTCCATGCGTTCATTGTTCTGGCGAATCCTGGCCAGCTTCTGGCTGGCCATCGCCGTGGTCGCCGGCCTGTCGATGCTGTTGGGCCGCGCCATGAATCAGGACGCCTGGATTCTCAGCCGTCACCCGGCTCTGGACAACCTCGCCGAGCGCTGGACGAAAGCCTACGAGACCCAAGGCCCGGCTGCTGGCCAAGCCATTCTGGAGCGGCGCAAGCGCGAGGCACGTATCGACATCCAAGTGCTGGACGACAACGGCCAGCCACTGGTCAAGGGGACTTTCCCTCCCCGTGCCGCAGCCTTCGAGGCACGCCAGCAGAATCGCCGCCTGCCCTGGCGCCGCCTGACAGCCGATTACACCAGCCCAGAGAGCGGCGAAACCTACCTGTTTATCTACCGTATTCCCATGCCCGAGTTGGATGCCTGGCACCGCGGCAGCCTATTCTGGCCCCTCAGCGCCCTGGGCATCTCCCTGGTAGTACTGACCCTGTTCAGCCTGCTGCTGACCCTGTCGATCACCCGCCCGCTCAATCGCCTGCGCGGCGCCGTACATGACCTGGGGCAGACGGCTTATCAACAGAACAGCCTGGCGCGCCTGTCACGACGAGGCGACGAACTGGGCGTGCTGGCCACCGATTTCAACCGCATGGGCGCACGCCTGCAGGATTTGATCGGCAGCCAGCGCCAATTGCTGCGCGACGTCTCCCACGAACTGCGCTCACCCCTGGCACGCCTGCGCATCGCCCTGGCCCTGGCCGAGCGCGCCGAACCGGCCGAGCGCGCGCTGCTGTGGCCGCGTCTAAGCCGCGAATGCGACCGCCTGGAGGCCTTGATCAGTGAAATTCTCGCCCTGGCCCGACTGGATGCCGACAGTGGCGCATCCAGCCCAGTGGACCTGCCGGGCATGCTGGCGCGCTTGCAAAGTGAAATGCCCCAGGCATTTCCTGGCCAACGCATCGAGCTGCAGCTCGAACCCGGCCTGCATCTGGCGGGCTGGCCGGATATGCTCGAACGTGCATTGGACAACCTGCTGCGCAACGCCTTGCGCTTCAACCCAGCCGAACAGCCCGTCGTGCTCAGCGCCAGCCGCGACGCTGAGCAGTTACGCCTGAGCGTACGCGACCATGGCCCAGGTGTAGCCAGTGAACACCTGCAACGCCTTGGTGAGCCCTTCTTCCGCGCACCAGGCCAGACGGCTCCGGGGCACGGCTTAGGTTTAGCCATCAGCCGCCGCGCCGCCGAGCGCCATGGCGGTCATCTGGAACTGGCCAATCACCCCGATGGCGGCTTTATCGCCAGCCTGGTATTGCCGCTTACGCCGGCACCTGGGCAGTAACAGCTTTACGCGGACGGCCAACTGCTGACAAAGTCCTCGATGACCGCCTGGGGCGCCGTGCGCGGTTCACGCTCCGGGGTACCGATATAGAGAAAGCCCAGATTCTGCTCGCCGTCGCCCAACCCAAGCCCGGCATTGACCCAGCTGTCATAGGCCATGTCGCCAGTGCGCCAGACCGCGCCGAGCCCTTGCGCATGGGCCGCCAGCAGCATGCCATGGGCCGCACAGCCCGCCGCCAGCACCTGCTCTTGGGCCGGCACCTTGGCATGCACCTGGGTGCGGGCAATCACCACTACCAGTAGAGGGGCCCGCAGCGGCATATTGCGGGCTTTACTCAGCGCCTCCTCGGCAGTCTGCGGATTCTTGCGCAATAACGCTTCGGCAAAGAGCTCGCCCAGTTGCTCACGCGCCTCACCCTCGATAGTCAGAAAACGCCAAGGCCGCAGTTGACCATGGTCGGGCGCGCGCAGCGCAGCACGAAACAGTTGTTCGCGCTGTGCGGCATCCGGCGCCGGTTCGCACAGGCGGGGAACGGAAACGCGGTTGATCAGGGCATCGAGGGCATCCATCGGCCTACTCCAGACAGGTCAAAAGCGCAGTGTAGAGCCTGTCTCACTGCGCTTGGGAGAAAAACCGCGTGGTGATCACGTTCAGGCCACACGCTCAGGTGCCACCTGGGGCTGAATAGGCGGGGTCAGTGGCGGCAGGCCATGGGCCTTGCGCGCCTCATCGCAATGCGGGTTGTGCTCACCGTTGACCCAGGAAGCCTCGAACTCCCTGCACGTACTGGAGCGCTGCTCGTACAGGGTGCAGCGCACACCCTGACCAACATCGCCAAGCAAGGCCGTACAGCGTACCGGCTTGTGTTCGGTGCCGCGCATGGCCACCCGATGCGGGGTGATCAGTACTACCTGCTCATCCGGCACGCAGCCACCGGCCGATTGGCACTCACCCCAGAAGAAGGACACACGAAAATGCGCGCAGCAGGCGCCGCACGTAAGACAAGGATTGCTTTCGGACATGATTGGGGTCTGTTGACGTTTCGTTGCACGCCGCGTTGCTGCGCAACCCATAGGGCCGGCACCTGGTGGCTATTCTATGCAGCGCCATGGCGTTGTAAAGCCCCGCATGTTCGCGGTTTACAGCGCCATTGACGCAGGTAGAATGGCGCCCTTTATCGCCCCTTCGCGAGCTTTGCTCATGGCCTTGCCGACGCTACGCATTATCGGTTTCATCCTCGGCATCTTTCTCATCACGTTGGCTGTGAGCATGTTGATCCCCATGTTCACGCTGCTGGTCTATGAGCGCACCGACGACATCGGCGCCTTCCTCTGGTCGAGCCTGATCACAGCGGTGACCGGCCTCGTCCTGCTGGCCAGCGGACGCCCGCAGAACGCCCAATTGCGTCCGCGCGACATGTACCTGCTGACCACCGGCAGCTGGCTGGTGGTGTGCATCTTTGCGGCTTTGCCGATGATGCAGATCCAGCACATGAGCTACACCGATGCCTTCTTCGAAACCATGTCGGGGATCACCACCACGGGTTCAACGGTCCTGACAGGCCTCGATCAGGCCTCACCCGGCTTGCTCATTTGGCGCTCGATGTTGCACTGGCTGGGCGGTATCGGCTTTATCGGCATGGCCGTGGCCATCCTGCCGCTGCTGCGCGTAGGTGGTATGCGACTGTTCCAGACCGAGTCCTCTGACTGGGGTGAAAAGGTCATGCCGCGCTCGCACATGGCGGCCAAATTCATCCTGTTCATCTATATCGCCTTCACCCTGCTCGGCACCCTGGCATTCTGGCTGGCCGGCATGAGCGGTTTCGACGCCCTAAACCATGCGATGGCATCGATTTCCACCGGCGGTTTCTCCACGTCCGACCAATCCCTGGCCAATTGGACCCAGCCAGCTGTGCATTGGGTTGCCGTGGTGTTCATGATGATCGGCGCCCTACCCTTCACGCTGTACGTAGCCACCCTGCGCGGCCATCGCCAAGCGCTGTTGCGCGATCATCAGGTACATGGCTTCGTCGGCATGCTGATACTGACCTGGCTGATATTTGGTAGCTGGTTATGGCTGAACTCCGATTACGCCTGGCTGGACGCCTTTCGCATCGTTGCGGTCAATGTCACCTCGGTAGTCACCACCACCGGCTTTGCCTTGGGCGACTACACTCAGTGGGGCAGTTTCGCGGTGCTGATGTTCTTCTACCTAACCTTCGTCGGCGGCTGCTCGGGCTCGACCTCAGGGGGTTTGAAGGTGTTTCGCTTCCAGGTGGCCTATGTCCTGCTCAAAGCCAGCCTGCAGCAACTGGTGCACCCGCGCGCAGTGATCAAGCAGCAGTACAACCACCACAACCTGGATGAGGATATTGTCCGCTCGCTGATCACCTTTTCGTTCTTCTTCACCATCACCATTGGCATCATCGCCCTGGCGCTGACCCTTACCGGCCTGGACTGGGTCACCGCCCTGACCGGTGCGGCCACCGCGGTGTGTAACGTTGGCCCAGGCCTAGGCCCAATCATCGGCCCGGCCGGCAACTTCGCCAGCCTGCCGGACTCAGCCAAGTGGATTCTCACCGCTGGCATGCTGCTCGGGCGGCTGGAAATTCTCACTGTACTGGTGCTGTTCACCCGCGCCTTCTGGAAACACTGACCCGCATGGCTGTGCCGACGCTTCGCATCATT
Organism: Gammaproteobacteria bacterium; assembly: GCA_018826895.1. Classification (GTDB taxonomy): domain Bacteria; phylum Pseudomonadota; class Gammaproteobacteria; order Pseudomonadales; family Pseudomonadaceae; genus Aquipseudomonas. The sequence goes on along the minus strand of JAHJYA010000104.1, from coordinate 81,163 downwards.
GCCTTTGTCAACGGCATTTTCCTGATCACTCTGGCGATCAGCATGCTGGTACCGATGCTCACCCTGGTGCTTTTTGATCGCGCCACTGAGCTCAACGGTTTCCTCTGGTCGAGCCTGATCACCTTTGTCGCGGGCCTGGCGATGATCATCCAGGGCCGCCCGCAGGATGTGCAGCTGCGCCCGCGTGACATGTACATGCTGACGGTCTCCAGCTGGCTGCTGGTGTGCCTGTTCGCCGCGCTGCCGTTCATGCTCAGCCAGCGCATGGACCTGACCGACGCCATATTCGAGAGCATGTCCGGCATCACCGCCACCGGCGCCACCGTGCTGAGCGGCCTGGACAGCATGTCGCCGGGCATCCTGATGTGGCGGTCGCTGCTGCACTGGCTCGGCGGTATCGGCTTTATTGCCATGGCCGTGGCCATTCTGCCCATGCTGCGCATCGGTGGCATGCGCCTGTTTCAGACCGAGTCCTCGGATCGCTCGGAAAAGGTCATGCCGCGCTCGCACATGGTTGCCAAGTACATGATCGTGGCCTACCTGGGCCTGAGCATGGCCGGTTGCCTGGCATTCTGGCTGGCCGGCATGAACCTGTTCGATGCCATCAACCACACCATGTCAGCCATCGCCACCGGCGGCTATTCGACCTCGGACCTGTCCCTGGCGAAATGGCAGCAACCGGCCGTGCACTGGGTCGCGGTGGTGGTGATGATTCTCGGCAGCCTACCGTTCGTGCTTTACGTCTCGACCCTGCGCGGCAACTTTGGCGCCCTGGCGCGAGACCAGCAGGTGCGAGGCTTTCTCGGCATCTTGCTGACTTGCTGGCTACTGCTGGGCACCTGGTATTGCCTGACCACGGAACTGCACTGGCTGGAGGCGGTGCGCCACGTGGCGGTCAATACCACCTCGATCATGACCACCACCGGTTTTGCCCTGGGTGACTACAGCCTGTGGGGCGGCTTTGCCGGCATGCTGTTCTTCTACCTGGGCTTCGTCGGCGGCTGCTCCGGCTCGACCGCCGGCGGCCTGAAGATCTTCCGTTTCCAGGTCGCCTACATCCTGCTCAAGGCCAGCCTGCTGCAACTGGTGCACCCGCGTGCGGTGATCAAGCAGAGTTACAACGGCCACCGCCTGGATGAGGATATTGTCCGCTCGATCCTTACCTTCTCGTTTTTCTTCACCTTCACCATCGCCACTCTCGCCCTAGGCTTGACCCTGTGCGGCCTGGACTGGATCACCGCACTGAGCGGTGCAGCCAGCACGGTATCGGGCGTTGGCCCGGGCATGGGTCCGATCATCGGCCCGGCCGGCAACTTCGCCAGCCTGCCGGACACCGCCAAGTGGCTGCTGACCGCCGGCATGCTGCTCGGTCGCCTGGAGATTCTCACGGTTATGGTGCTGCTGATGCCGGCCTTCTGGCGGCATTGAGGGTACTCAGCGCCCCCTTCCACCCGCCCGGTATTCGCCTGGCGTAACGCCAAACCAGCGGCGAAAGGCACGAAAGAAATTGCTCGGGTCGGCAAACCCTAGCAAGTAGGCAATTTCCAGCAACGCCAAGTGCGGCTGCGTCAGATACTGCTCGGCCAGCTCGCGTCGAGTATCGTCAAGCAAGTGCTGGAAGCTTGTACCCTCATCCTGCAGACGGCGTTGCAGGGTACGCTGGGACAGGTGCAAGGCTTCGGCTACTGCCGCACGTTTCGGCTCGCCATGCGGCAGCCAGCGGCACAGTACCTGGCGCACCTGATGAGTCACTCGACGCTCGGCAAAACGTGACAGGTACTCACCGGCGAAACGGTCGTGCAGCTGCGCCAGCGCATCGTTGGCTGTCGGCAGTGTTGCCTCTATATCAGCAGGAGCGAAGACCAGCGCGTGCTCATCTGCATGAAAGCGCAGGGGCGCCTGAAAGACCTGCTCGAAGGGTTGCAGATCCGCAGCGGGCGCGCCCTGCAGCCGTACCTCCAACGGCTTAATAGGTCGACCGGTCAGCCAGCGGCAGAACGTCAGCACGTAGGCCAATGAAGCCTCGGCGCTTTGCCGGGCAGGTGGCAACCGGTCACCATGGATTCTTAACGTCAGCACATAGCCACAGCTATGTTCGCGGAAACTCAGGTCCGCACCCTCACCAATGATTCGTTGATAACGCACCAGGCGGACAAAGCTTTCCTTCAGCGTGCGACTGGACATCAGCGCATAACCCACCACATGGAAAGAGGCCGGACGCACGACCTGCGCCATGTTCAGGCCGATGGCTGGGTTGCCCGACAGAGCCAAGGCCCGTTGCCACAGGCGGGTCATGCTGTCCTGGGAAAAGCGCGCATCCGGATCACTCAGCGCGACATAGTCGAGTCCCAGTTCGCCGAATACTGCGCGGCAATCCACGCCGCCCAGTTCCAGCGCCTGTACGATCCCCTGGGCCCACTGGGATGAAGTGGTACGTTCGCTCATGATCTGTTCTTGCTAGCTCGGCGGACTAGCGATGAAGGATACTAAAGTGGCACTGATTGTCACTGGCCCAGCGGGACACTCGGCCTAGACTAAAGTCCGCTGCCATTTCGTTCGCGGCAACGCGGCTAGCGAAGATAGGCAACAGCCCCTAGAGATCACTGACAACAATAATTGGAGGCCACGATGCCCAGTCAAGCGACCGAGCGCTACCAGAGCTTCGCCGAGTTCTACCCCTACTACCTGCAGGAGCACAGCAACCCCATCTGCCGCCGCTTGCACTATGTGGGCAGCCTGTTGGTGCTGGCGATCCTGGCCTATGCGCTGCTCAATCAACAGTGGTTGTGGCTGCTGTGTGTGCCATTGGTTGGCTACGGCTTTGCCTGGGTTGGCCACTTCGTCTTCGAGAAGAACCGCCCCGCCACTTTCCAGTACCCGCTCTACTCGCTAATGGGCGATTGGGTAATGCTCAAGGATGCCTTCACCGGGCGTATTCGCTTTTAGCTGACCGCTTGCCTAGCGCGGCGTGCCGTTCGGCTGCGGTGCTTGGCTGGCGTGCCCGCGCTTGGTTATGATCCCCGCTTTGTCGCAGGCCAAGGCTAATCGACCGTGCCAGATGCTCACCAGAAGCGTCGGCTTTCAGCAGGGACACTGACCAACGCATGAATGCAACCACCACCAGCCGACTCTATGCGATACCGGCCCCGCCCCTGCGCGAGTATTACTCCAGGGTACTGGCTTATATCGCCATTGCTGCGAGCATCGCTGCGGGCACTTACAGCCAGCATTTCAGTTACGACATCCTCTGGGTAGTGCCCTATGCACTGCTCTACCCGCACCTGGCGCACCACCTGAGCCTGCGCTACAAGCAGGCCCATAACCAGCGCACCACCCTGACTTTGCTGTTCGTCGACGCCCTGCACGCCGGCGCGGCCACGGCCCTGCTGGGCTTTTCGGTGGTGCCCAGCCTGATGTGCCTGCTCACCCTGGCATTCAGTGCTTTGGTGATCGGCGGCCTGCGTCACCTTGGCCTGGCCTTGCTGAGTGCACTGAGCAGCGCCACCCTGACGACGACCCTGAGTGGCCTGCACGTCAACATCGCCACGCCGCCGCTGGTAGCCATCGCCAGTATCGGCTTTACCGCACTGTACATCTGCATCACCGCCTACTTCGTGCACCAGCAGGGCCTGCGCCTGAATCAGGTGCGCAGCGAGATCAAGCGCGAACAGGAAAAGGCGGCACGCCTGGCGCGCAACCTGGCCAAATACCTGTCGCCGCAGGTCTGGGAGTCGATTTTCAGCGGCAAGAAGAGCGTGCGCCTGGAGACTCAGCGCAAGAAGCTGACGGTATTCTTTTCCGACATCAAGGGTTTCACCGAGCTGTCCGAAGAGCTGGAAGCCGAGGCCCTGACCGACCTGCTCAATACCTACCTCAATGAAATGTCGAAGATCTGCCTGAAATACGGCGGCACCATCGACAAGTTCATCGGCGACAGCGTCATGGTGTTCTTTGGCGACCCTGCCAGCCAAGGCGCCAAGAAGGATGCCGTGGCTGCCGTGTCCATGGCCATCGCCATGCGCAAGCACATGAAGGTGCTGCGCCAGCAATGGCGCGCCCAAGGCATCACCAAGCCCTTGGAAATTCGCATGGGCCTGAATACCGGTTACTGCACGGTGGGCAACTTCGGTGCGGACACGCGCATGGACTACACCATCATCGGCCGTGACGTGAACCTGGCCAGCCGCCTGGAAAGTGCCGCCGAGTCCGGCGAGATCCTGATCTCCCACGAGACCTATTCGCTGATCAAGGACGTGATCATGTGCCGCGACAAGGGCCAGATCACGGTCAAGGGCTTCACCCGTCCGGTACAGATCTACCAGGTCGTCGACTTTCGCCGTGACCTGGGCGCCACTTCCAGCTACGTGGAGCATGAACTACCGGGCTTCTCCATGTACCTGGACACTAATGGCATCCAGAACTTCGACAAGGAGCGGGTGATCATGGCGCTCAACCAGGCCGCCGAGAAGCTGCGCGACAAGGTTATTCTGTAGCGTCAGGACACCGCCAGGCGCTCAACACTGCAGGACGCACCATTGAGTAAGGGTTGCCGCGCCAGAAACTCCAGCGCACAGGCGCGCCAACTGTGCTGCGCGGCTTTATCAGCGCACACCTGGCGGTCGAGTTGCAGGGCCTTCAGACAGGCTTGGCCCAAGTCGTCCGCCATCACCCCAGTGACCCCCGGCTCCAGCACATCCAGCGGCCCCGGCACGGCAAAGGCCGCCACCGGCGTGCCACAGGCCAATGCCTCGAGCATCACCAGCCCGTAGGTATCGGTGCGTGACGGAAACACCAGCACACTCGCCTGCTGGTAAGCGGCCGCTAGCGCCTGGCCCTGGCGATAACCGAGAAACCGCACATCAGGATAAGCCGCCTGCAGGGCGGCGCGCTGGGGGCCATCGCCGACTACCTGTTTCTCACCGGGCAATACCAGGTCGAGAAAGGCCACAAGGTTCTTTTCCGGCGCAAGTCTACCGACATAGAGAAACACCGGTTGCGCCTGGCGCACAGGCTTGGTCGCCGGCCGGAACAGCTGGCCATCTACGCCCTTGCGCCACAGCACGAGACGCTGCAAGCCCCAACCCGCAAGCGTGCCGCGCAAGCGTTCAGTGCTGACCAATACCGCCTGACTCGGCCGATGAAAGGCCCGCAAGTAGGCATAGCCCCAGCGCAGCGCAATCCAGCGACAACGCGCATGCAGGTACTCGGGAAAGCGGGTGTGCACCGCACTGGAGAACGCCAAGCCGCGGGCACACAGCCAGCGCCGCGCCGCCCAACCCAGCGGGCCTTCGGTGGCCAGGTGTACGGCATCCGGGGCGAACGCGCGAATGGTTGGGCCGACGCGCCAGAGGTTCCAGGCCAGGGGGATTTCCGGGTAGCTTGGGCAAGGCAGCGTGCGAAAATCACCCGGCGACAGCACCCGCACCTCATGCCCCAGGCCCTGCAACTCAACCACCAACGCCTGCAGGCTGGTGACTACGCCATTGACTTGCGGTAACCAGGCATCGGTGACAATCAGCAGCCTCATGCCACCGGCTCGACAGCCGCCACCTGAGTAGTCTGGCGCGAAGCCTCGCGGCTGTGATCGTCGGCCAGGCGATAGAGCTCAATGCGCCCATCCAGGTGTTCGATCAGCGCCGTGCAGGACTCCACCCAGTCGCCGCAGTTGAGGTACTCGACCTCACCCATCGGGCGAATTTCAGCATGGTGGATATGCCCGCAAACCACGCCGTTGAAGCCCCGCCGCACACACTCGTGGGCGATTGCTTCCTCGAAGTCGCTGATGAAGTTCACCGCACGCTTGACCTTGTGCTTGAGGTACGCCGACAACGACCAGTAGCCGTAGCCGTAACGCGCCCGCCAGTGGTTCAACCAGCGGTTGAGGGTCAGGGTCAGCTCGTAGGCCGAGTCACCGAGAAAGGCCAGCCAGCGGTGGTAGCGGGTAATCACATCGAACTGATCACCATGGATCACCCATAGCCTGCGACCATCGGCAGTCAGGTGCTCAGCCTCGTCGACCAGTTGGATATTGCCCAACATCAGACTGGAGTAGCGGCGCAGGAACTCGTCGTGGTTGCCGGTGACGTAGATCACCTCGGTACCGCGCTTGCTCATGGTCAGCAGGCGGCGAATCACGTTGGTGTGCGCCTGCGGCCAATAGATGCCGCCGCGCAGCTTCCAGCCGTCGATGATGTCGCCCACCAGGTAGATGCGGTCGGTCTGGTAGCGTTTCAGAAACCCCGCCAGGGCTTCAGCCTGGCAGTCCCGTGTGCCCAAATGCACATCAGAGATCCACAGGGTGCGAACGCGTTGTTTGCGGCTGGGCGTAGCGAGCTGGGCACTGGTCATCGGCGACCTCCGGCTTGGTTTAGTCGAGCTTGGGCTGTCGGGGTGAAGGCCTTATGACAGACACAAGACCGTTCGATGACGCGCCTCGCCCGCGCTACACTGCGCCAGCTGCCGAGGAGCCCGCCATGTACCCGATCCTGTCCCTGCGCCATTACAGTCACGATGCGTTGAGCCATAGCCACGACCATGCTCAGCTGGTGTTCGGCCTGACCGGCGAACTGCAGTTCGAAGTAGAGGGTCAGGGCAGCCGGGTATCACGCCACCACCTTGCGGTGGTACCGCCCGAAGCCCGCCATACCTGCGCAAGCCCGAGAGGCAGCCAGTGTCTGGTACTCGACCTGCCGGCCAATGGCTGGCTTGAACAGCAACTTGGCCACCACGCCTCCCATATCCAACGTCTACTGGATAAACCGCAAGCCCTGCAGCTCGATGCGGCCCAGGGCCAGTTGCTCAGCTGGCTGGCCGCCAGCCCGATCAACGATGCGGTAATCGCCGGCCAGGGCGCTGCCCTGCTGCTTGGCAGCCTGGCTTGTGCGCAACCACGGATGCCAGCAGGCGGCCTGCCCCTGACGATGCTGCAACGGCATATCGAACAACACGCGGCGCACCCACTGCAGGTGGCCGACCTGGCGCATTTGGCGGGGCTGTCGGTGGCACGCTTTCACGCGCGTTTCCTCGCGGAAACCGGGCGCACGCCCATGGAGCATATCCGCGACACCCGCCTGCACCTGGCCGAACGCCTGCTGCACAGTAGCGACCTCGCCGTGGGTGAAGTCGCCGCACGGGTCGGCTACGCCTCGCAAAGCGCCTTTACCGCAGCCCTGTCACGTTACCGGGGTGTCACGCCCCGCCAGTTGCGGCGCACACGGGAAACCTTGCAGGGGCGGCTTTAGCCACGGATCTAGGATCCGCCAAGGTCTTCCCGGGTGTCGCTGCGCTCGACCCAGGCTACCGAGCACTGTGCGAGAGCCTGGAGACAAAACCCGCGAGGACGGCGACAGACAACAACGAATGGGCGCCCCTACACTGCGCGACATTGTCTGAGGAATCTCCATGAACACCATCGACTGGCACGACTTCGAGCGTGTGGAACTGCGCGTCGGCACCATCCGCTCGGCCCGCCCCAATGTAAAAGCCATCAAGCCTGCTTATGTGCTGGAAGTGGACCTCGGCGAGCTGGGCCTCAAAACCTCCAGCGCCCAACTCACGGCGCACTACAGCTGCGACGAATTGCTCGGCCGCCAGGTGCTGTGCGTGTGCAATTTCGCCGCCAAACGCATCGCCGGCGTGCGCTCCGAGGTGCTGGTAACGGGGGTGTACGACGCGGAAAATCGCGTAGTTCTGGCCGGCTTCGACAAGCCTCTGCCTAACGGCGCGCGCCTGGCATGAAGGCGGGTAACGCACTGCTGGCGCTGCACCTGGGCGCCCTGTTGTTTGGCCTTTCAGGCATTTTCGGCAAGCTTGCGAATACCACACCGCTGGCGGTCGTCGCCGGACGCGGGCTATTCGCAGTGATCGCCCTGGCGCTGTTCGCCCAGTTGTTCAGAACCGCACAGAGCGCCCGCCCCACCGCTCGCCAGGTGTGGCAACTGGGCTTCGGCGGCCTGCTCCTGGGTGGACACTGGCTGGCCTTCTTCGAGGCGGTGAATGTCGCCGGTGTGGCCATCGCGACCCTGGGCTTTGCCAGCTTCCCCGCGTTTACCGTGCTGCTCGAAGGCCTGTTGTTTCGCGAGCGCACCCGCATCAGCGAATTTGCCATGGTCGCAGTGGTGACCCTGGGCCTGGTTCTGGTGACGCCGGCATTCGATCTCGCAAGTCAGGCGACCTTGGGCCTGCTGTGGGCGGTGCTCTCGGGGCTACTGTTTGCCCTGTTATCGCTACTCAACCGCGCCACTACACGAGAGATTGATCCCGTGCGCGCCGCCCTGTGCCAGAACCTGGTGGTGATGACCTGCCTGCTGCCAGTCGCTTGGCCGACCCTGGCTGAACTCGACGCCTGGGCCTGGGGGTGGTTGGCACTGCTTGGCGTACTTTGCACCGGCCTGGCACACAGCCTGTTCGTCGCGAGTCTGAGAGTCATCAAGGCACGCAACGCGGCGGTTATCTTCGCGCTGGAGCCGGTCTACGGCATCGCGTTTGCCTGGTGGCTGTTCAGTGAGGAGCCTACCTTGCGCATGTTGCTCGGTGGGGCACTGATCATCCTGGCGATCATTGGCTCGGCGCGGCTCGCGCGCTGAACCTCAGGGGCGGTCGTTGTGCCCCAGGTCGCGCGCTGGGTCGATCAGATCACGCACACGCTGCTTGAGCTCTTTGGCTTCGGGAAAACCACCATCGGCTTTGCGCTCCCAGATCTGCACGTCATTGCAGGTAATGCGAAACACCCCACCGCTGGCCGGCTCCAGGCTGACCCGTGCGAGATCTTCAGCAAAGGTGCTGAGTAACTCCTGGGCCAGCCAGGCGGCACGCAACAGCCACTGGCATTGGGTGCAGTAGGTAATAGCGATCTCGGCTTTTGCCGGGGCCGTGCTCACGGCGGTCATGCGATGCGCGCGAGCAACTCGCGGGCTTCCTGCTTGTGCTCGTCATCGCCATTGTTGATCACGTCATTGAGGATGTCGCAGGCGCTTTCCAGGCTGCCTTGCTCGATATAGGCCAAGGCCTGATTGAGTTTGGCGAGGTCGTCGCGGTCGCCGGCAAGCGCATCCAGATCCGTGAGCAAGGCATCCCGTGGGTTGTTGCTCGAATCCTCGAGCAACGCGTCGAAATCTGCCGCCTGCCAGTGCTCGTCGCTTTCCTCGACCAGCATGCTGGCCGCGAAAGGGCTTTGCGCATGGTGCGGGTCGTTGAGCTCGAACACCTCTGGCAGGTCACTCAGATTACTTTCCAGCGGTGCCTCGGAGACTGGCTTCTTCGCCGTGGGCGAGAAAGGGCTGACCAAATCCCAATCGGCATCCAGCGACAGATCGTCGAGGTTCAGCTGGAAGTCTTCATCGGTAGCGCCAGGCGCGCTGGACGCCAACATCGGCTCGTCGAGTTCAAGTACTACATCCGCCAACTCATCGGCTTGTGCCGCACTGCCAAGTTCGGGATGGCGCGCCTTGAGCTGGTCTATCCGCGCCGGGGTGAAACCGGCTTCACGCAGAATTGATTCTTCCTGGGCGAAAGCGGCGGTATTACCCATCTGCGCCAGCACTTCAAGTAAGCGAAAGCGGATATCACTGCGCCCCGGCTGGGCATCCAGCGCCTGGCGCAGCACGCCGGCAGCCTCACCGAAACGGCCGTATGCAATGTAGATATTGGCGCCTTCGAGAGCGTCGGCCGGCACGGCCTCACGCGGCGCGGCGGCGACCACACGCGGAGCGACCACTGGGTTCACGGCAGCGGCAACCGGCAAGACAGGTTCGGGCTGGGATAGCGCATCCACTGGCGCTGCTGGCTGCGGCGCCACAACTGTTACCCGCTGACGCTTGTTACGCCATACGGCCAACAAAGCACCGAGCAGCACCAGCAGCCCACCCAGACCAAGCCACCAGCCATTGCCCCCCGCTGCTGGCGCTGGCGCAGTAGTCGACACCTCAGGGGTTGCAACAGCAGGTGTCTGAACGGCTGGCGTGGCCGCAGGAGCCTCATTCAGGCGCGTTTGCAAATCGCTTAACAACGCGTCCTTTTCTGCCATCTGCGCCTGCAGCGCCTGCAACTGGGTCTGCAGTTCAGCCAGGCTCTGCTGCAGTTGCAGGCTTTCTGCCGACTGGCTCGCCAGGTCTTCTTCAACCCGACGCTGAGCCTGTACCAGGCTCTCCACCTGCGGGTCTAGCGGTCGCTCGGGAGTCGAATCCGTCACCGCGACAGCAGATTCGGCTACCGCCGTATTGCTGACTGACGCCGTTGCCGGCGCGACGGCAGCGTCTGGCAGTAACAGCTCGACACCGGCACGCATGCGGTTGATGTCACCATCGGCGAACGCCTGGGGATTAAGGGCGTAGAGCGCACGCATCAGCGCCTCTTGCTCCATACCACTGCCAGCGGCACGCAGCTTGGCCGCGATCTTCCATAGGCTGTCGCCGCTAAGCACCTGATAGCGCTGCCCCTGCTGTGCCGCGGGTAGCTGGGCGGGCGCAGCATAGGCCTGCACAGGCGCAGGCGTGCGGGGGGTGTTCGTTTGGCTAGCCGCAGTAGGCAGTGCTGCACTGCTCTGATAGGCCGACGCACCGGGCGGATCCAGCAGCACGGTGTATTCGCGCAGTAACTGCCCGTTGGGGCGTGCTACCTCGACGATAAAATTCAGGTAAGGCTCACGTACCGGCTGGCTGGAAACCACCCGGATGACACTGTTGCCACCGCGCAACAAGGGGGTAAAGCGCAGGTCATTGAGAAAATACAGGCGGTCGACACCAGAACGGGTGAAAACGTCGGCAGGCGCCAGACGTACTACCAGGTCGGCAGCGGACAGGTCACCCACTTCAAGCAACTCGATTTCGGCATCCAGCGGCTGGTTGAGCGCCGAGTTGAGGCTGATTTCACCTAAGCCAAGCGCCGGGACCAGCCCCGAATAAAACGCCGAGCCGGATGCCAGCCCCAACAACAGATGGCGAACGCGAGTCATGCAAACCTCCAAAAAAACCGTATCGATGAACACCCGCACGTGCTCAGTCAGCAGTGAGAGGTCGACATAAAGCTATGGCAATAAAGAATAAATGGGCCGTGTCGAGGCACTCGCTCACAAGTATGGCCTCGATTTACCAAGGCGCGAATGCATATGTGACGCAGAGCACACTGCCATCATACGCAAATCCGTCCAGCGCAGGCGGCAAACCGACCATCTGACGTGACAACATGCCCGGTTAGTGCCGTGTCGCGCGAACTTGCCAGGCCGCAATACTGGTTAGCAGGAAAATACCCGCCAGCAACCAGAAGCTTTGCTGAAAGGCCAGAGCGTCGGCTCGCGCATCGTGGCCCTCAGCAACATGCCGCCATTCCAGGAAAAACGTCAGCAGGTTGACCCCGAAGGCGCCGCCCAACTGGCGAACGAAGGTAATCGCAGCAGCGCCTTGAGCCAGCTCATCAGGGGCGAGAATATCCAGCGAGCCAGTGGTCAGTGCGGGCAACAACAGTCCCAGGCCCATACGGCCAATGCAAGCCCAGATACACAGCCACAAGAATGAAGCACCAGAGCCCATTGCGCCCAGCCCGGCAGCCGACAGCGCGCATAGCAGCAGCCCGGCCACCAGTAGCCCGGCGGCCGCGTAACGATCGCTCAACCAACCACCGGCAAAGGACGCCACGCCCATCAGAATACCGGTGGGCAGTAATAACAGGCCGGCGCGACCAGCGCTGTACCCCTCCACCGTCTGTAGATAGAGCGGGATCAGGTAGATGGTCCCATACAACGCCAGGCCAAGGGTCATGGCCACCCAACTGGCGTGACGAAAACCGCGGTGCCGCCAGAGCTGCAGTGGCAGTAAAGGTTTGGCCTGACGCCGGCTGCGCATCAAGAAGCCCAAACAAGCCAGCGCGCCAAGCAAGCCCAGCGCCCACACCCAAGCCGACGAGCCGGAAAAGCGCTGGGCCTCAGCGAGTGCTCCAAGCCCGGCGAACAACGCCACGCACAACAGGACAAAGCCCAAAACATCGAGAAATGGCGTACGCCGCTCACGCTGATCCGGCAGCAGCCACTGCCCGCCGAGCAGGGCCAGCACGCACATGGGTAAGGGCATCCAGAACACAGCGCCCCAACCAAAGTGGTCAACCAGATAACCGCCGATGCTCGGCCCCAGGGTGGGTGCAAGCATCACGCCCAAGCCATATATGCCGAGGGCCATGCCTCGCCCGCCATCGGCGAACACACGAAAGATCAACACCATGGCCAAGGGCTGGACGATACCCGCACAGACGCCTTGCACAATGCGCAGGCCGATCAGTTGCCAGGCCGCCGTAGCCACCAAGGCAAGCAGCGAAGCGAAGATGAACAGGCCCAGACCAACCAAGGCGGTGCGCCGTGCGCCAAGCCTGGCCTGCGCCCAGGCAGACAAGAGCAAGCCGGCGGTCATCGCGGCGAGAAAGCCGGTGGACAGCCACTGGGCCAGGGGTCGCCCGATGCTGAAGTCGTCCATGATCGCGGGCAGGGCGACATTGATACTGGTCGAGGCCAGCACCATGGCCATGCTGCCGATCATCAACAGCGCCAGTAGCCACTGCGGATAACGCGCACCAACCCGGGCATGCAGCGCCTCGAGGTCTTGCATCAGCGTTTTTCCAGGTTACCCAGAATACGCGCGTGCACTTGCTGGCAGCGCCGCAGCTCCTCCTCGTCAATGCCGGCAAACAGTTCGTGGCGCAGTTGTGTGGAAATGGCTTCGATTTTCTCGATCAGCGGCTGAGCCTGGGGGCTGAGTTCGATTTTCTTGGCACGACGGTCTTCGGGCACCGCATGGCGGCTGACCAGACCCTGCCCCTCAAGGCTGTCGAGCAGCCGGGCCAGGGTCGGACCCTCGACCCCGACGCTCTGCGCCAGCTCACGCTGGGTGGGCGGCGCCTCGAAGCGCGCCAGATGCAGCAACACCAGCCAGCGTGCCTGGGACAGGCCAAGTCCGGCAAGACGACGGTCCAGTTCAGCCCGCCAGGATCGAGAAAGCTGCGCAAGTTGCATCGCGAAACGATGCTGATCGGATTGAGTCATGAGAATGGCTCTTATAAGTATGAAAAACTAATTATTAGTTAGCTAATCATAACCCCAGAGCCTGAGCAAGCCTGCCGGTGTTTCAGAGTGTCGCAGTGCCAGCAGCTAACGCCATTAGGGTCTGTTGGCGTTTCATCGCGAGCCGCATTGCCGCGAACGAAACGTCAACAGACCCTAGCCCTCGAACTCTGCCACCAGGGCTGCCCGCACGCAGTGCAGCACGCCCTCCTCGACCCGCCCGGCAAACAGCGTGCTGATCTCGGCCACCGCAGGCAACTCGCCCTCGCCATCGAGAAACGCATCCTGAATCTCGCCCATCAGCGCTTCGGGCAGATCCAGTGCCTGCTCCAACGACAGTTGCTGGGCACTGATCGCTTCGGCCAGCAGGCTGTAGACGTTCTTCTCGCTGCAGTTAAGCTGACGGGCGATCTGCGTCGGCGTCATGCCGGCGCGAGCCAGGCTGACCAGCTCGTGGCGCAGGTCGACCACCGCCTGGGGCGCCTCGCCCGCACCACCGAGTACCGCGAGAAACGCCTCGCCATAACGCTCCAGCTTGCGTGCACCAACACCACTGACCCGCGCCATGTCACTGAGCGTGCGCGGCTTGCTGCGCAGCATTTCCAGCAGCGTGGCATCGGGAAAGATCACGTAAGGCGGCACGCCATGCTCTTCGGCCAGTTTGCGTCGCAGGCTGCGCAAGGCCTCCCACTCCGTGCGCTCCTCGCTGCGCACCAGCTGGCTGGCCGCACTACTCGAACTCTTGGCAGTGTGCTGCGGTTTGAGGTCGCGGCGCAGTTGCAGGCTGACCTCACCGCGCAGCAGTGGACGACAGCTGTCGGACAGACGCAAGCCGCCGTAACCCTCCAGGTCGACATCGGCCAGACCGCGGGCCACCAGCTGGCGGAACAGCGAGCGCCACTCGCCGTCACTCAGGCTTTTGCCGACACCAAACACCGCCAGGTGTTGATGGCCGAGGCTGCGCATTTTTTCGTTATCACGGCCGAGCAGTACATCGACCAGATGCCCCACGCCATAGCGCTGGCCAGTGCGGTAGATCGCCGACAGCGCCTGGCGCGCGGCCTCGGTGGCATCCCAGGTCTGCACGCCATCCAGGCAGTTGTCGCAATGCCCGCAGGGCTGCGCCAGCTCCTCGTCGAAATAGGCCAGCAACGCCTGACGCCGGCAGCGGGTCTCCTCGCAGAGCGCGAGCATGGCGTCGAGTTTGTGCTGCTCGACGCGCTTGTGTCGCTCATCGCCCTCGGAGTTGCTGAGCATCTGCTTGAGGAAGATCACATCCTGCAGGCCGTAGGCCATCCAGGCATCCGCGGGCAGGCCATCGCGTCCGGCGCGACCGGTCTCCTGGTAATAGGCTTCCAGCGACTTGGGCAGGTCCAGGTGAGCCACGTAGCGCACGTTGGGTTTGTCGATGCCCATGCCGAAGGCGATGGTCGCGACCATGATCAGGCCTTCCTCATTGAGGAAGCGCTTCTGGTGGTAGGCGCGCAGCTCGGCCGGCAGACCGGCGTGATACGGCAAAGCCGGAAAGCCCTGCTCTGAGAGGAACACCGCCACTTCATCGACCTTTTTGCGCGACAGGCAATAAACGATACCGGCATCGCCCTTGCGCTCGGCGAGAAACGCCAGCAACTGCTTGCGCGGCTGATCCTTGGGCACGATGCGGTAGAAGATGTTGGGCCGGTCGAAGCTCGAGAGAAAGCGCTCGGCGTTCTGCAGGTGCAGGCGCGTAACGATCTCTTCGCGGGTGCGCATGTCCGCCGTGGCGGTCAGGGCAATGCGCGGCACCGTGGGGAACAGCTCGGCCAGTTGGCCCAGCTGCAAGTACTCGGGGCGGAAATCATGCCCCCATTGCGATACGCAGTGGGCTTCGTCGATGGCGAACAGAGCGATGTCCAGGCGCTGGAGAAAATCCAGCATGCGCGGCTGCACCAGGCGCTCGGGGGCCAGGTAGAGCATTTTGATCTCACCCCGGCGAATGCGCTCGGCGATATCACGCTGCGCGGCTGCATCAAGGGTGGAGTTCAGGGCGACGGCCGCCACGCCGAGCTCGTCGAGGGTCGCGACCTGATCGTCCATCAACGCGATGAGCGGCGAAACCACCACGGCCAAGCCTTCTCGCAGCAACGCCGGCACCTGAAAACACAGCGACTTGCCACCGCCAGTGGGCATCAGCACCAGGGCATCACCACCGCCGGCCACGCGCTCGATGATCGCGCCCTGACGGCCACGGAAGCTGTCATAGCCGAATACGTCTTTGAGGATGCGTGAAGCCTGGTCGAGCATGGAAGGTCTCCGAAACGAGGGGCGCATTATACGCAAGTGACTCGCCGACAGGCCGCTGATGTGCCGATCCGACTCATGTCAGTGGTTAATCCGCCTGCAACTCTGGCCGCTGTGCCCGGTCTGCTCTAGAATCCAGCCTCGTTTACTTCTTCAAGGTAGCCTCCGATGTCCTTTGCCGAGCAACTGTCCCGCCTGCAAGCCTTCCTCGACGCCGACGAGCTGCACGAAGAGGCCCTGGACTACGTGGCCGCTCATGGCTACCTGACCGCCCTGTCGATCTGCCCGACTCAGGTACCTGAGCGCGAGTGGATCGATGCCCTGTTCTCCGAGCCGCCGCATTACCGCAGCGACGAGGAGCGCGTCGACATCGAAGCCACCCTGGTGCAGCTGCAATCGCATATCGCCCGCCAGTTGGCCAGCGATGACGAGCCGGAAATCCCCTGCGAGCTCGACCTCGGCGACGAGCCGGATGACTCCGATCTGCGCGGCTGGTGCATCGGCTTTATGGAAGGCGTGTTCCTGCGTGAAGCGGTGTGGTTCGATGACGCCGAAGACGAGATAAGCGAACTGCTGCTACCGATCATGGTGGCGTCCGGGCTGTTCGATGAGCAGCCTGAATTCGCCGAAATCGCCGCTGACCGCGACCTGGTCGACAGCATGGCCGAGCAGATTCCAGAAATTCTCACCGCGCTGTTCCTGCTGTGCCAGGCACCCGACGAGAAGCCTGCCCTGCTCAAACCCCGTCAGCACTGAGCCACGCGCCATGGCGCGTGATGTTCACGAGCATGCCAACCCAGCGGTGCGCTACGCACTGCTGGCCGTGGGCTGGCTGAGCGTCGCGCTCGGCGTCATCGGTATATTCGTACCGGTGCTACCCACCACCCCTTTCCTGCTGTTGGCCGCGGCCTGCTTCGTGCGCAGCTCGCGGCGTTTCTATCTGTGGTTGGTCGAACACCCACGGCTGGGCCCATGGATTCGTGACTATCTGGAAGGTAACGGCATGCCACGCAAAGCCAAGGTCTATACCTTGAGCCTGATGTGGGCCAGCATCGCCCTCTCCTGCTACCTGGTGCCCATGGTCTGGGCGCGGGCGTTCATGCTCTGCAGCGCCGTCCTGGTTAGCCTCTATATCCTGCGCCTGAAAACGCTGCCCAATCCCTAGGGGCTACTACCGCTTCGTCGCGAGCCGCGAGCCGCGAGCCGCGAGCGAAATGGCAACAGCCCCTAACGCCGCGCATGTAAAACTTCAGCATTGGCGCAACGAGTCGCTAAACTTCGCGAATAGCCTATGGAGATATCGGCAATGCGGCACAGTGCGCGCAGGGCATCCGTCACTCGCTGCCTGCAGACTGCCTTGCTGAGCCTTGCCCTGGTCGGCCTCGGGCTGGCCAGCACACTGGCCAACTGGGACTTTGCCCTGATTGTGCAGAGCGCCGAAACCCGCTATGGCTCACTGGGCACAGCCAAGACGCGCATCCAGGCCTGGGATGCCTTGATCCAGGCCAACCTCGATAAGCCGGAGGCTGTGCAACTGGAGAACGTCAACCTGTTCTTCAACCGCCAGCTCGTGTTTGCCGATGACCTCGCCATCTGGCAAGAGAACGATTACTGGGCCACACCGGTCGAAGCTCTGGTCAAGGGCGCAGCCGACTGTGAGGACTATTCGATTGCCAAGTACTTCACCCTGCGCCGCCTCGGTATCCCCAGCGAGAAACTGCGCATCACCTATGTCAAGGCCTTGCGTCAGAACCAGGCACACATGGTCCTGACCTACTACGCCGAGCCCACTGCCATGCCCCTGGTGCTGGACAATCTGATCAATCCTATTCGCCCAGCCAACCAGCGCAACGACTTGCTGCCGGTCTACTCCTTCAATGCCGAGGGCCTTTACCTACCGGGCTCGAACAACAAAAAAGGCGACACCAAAAAACTATCGCGCTGGCAGGATCTGCTGAAAAAAATGCGCGCAGAGGGCTTCGCCATCGGCGAGGGCTAGGAGAGCGTCATGTCACTACTCAAGCAACTGTTTCTGGCCATCTGTCTGTTCCTTGTGGTGGCCTTCACTGGCAGTTTCATTGTCGGTGTCGAAAGCTCGCGTGGTCAGTTGATCGGCCAACTGCGCTCCCACGCTCAGGACGCCGCAACGGCGCTCGGGCTGTCGATGACGCCACATGTCGACGACCCGGCCATGGTCGAACTGATGGTCAGCTCGATCTTCGACAGCGGCTACTTCGCCCGTATTCGCGTGCTGCGCATACCGGGTAACGAGGTAATCGTCGAGCGCCAGGCCGAACGCGACAGCGATCAGGTACCACAGTGGTTCGCCGAGCTGGTCGACCTGCAGCCGCAGAGTGGCGATGCGCTGATCATGCGTGGCTGGGAGCAGGCGGCACGCGTCGAGGTGATCAGCCACCCACAGTTCGCCCTGGCCAAATTATGGGACAGTGCCCTCGGCAGCCTGGCATGGCTGCTGCTCTGCGGCTTGGTCAGTGCCGTGCTCGGTGGCTGGTTGCTGCGTACCCAACTGCGCCCGCTCGACAGCATGGTGCAGCAGGCCCAGGCAATCAGCCGCCGTGAGTTCCTGAGCCTGCCCCGCGTACCGCGCACCCCGGAGCTCAAGCGCGTCGTCACAGCCATGAACCAGATGGTCGAAAAGCTGCGCACCCTGTTTAACGAAGAAGCGGCGCGCAGCGAACAGTTGCGTGCCCAGGCCTACCAGGACAGCCTCACTGGCCTGGCCAACCGCCGCCTGTTCGACAGCCGCCTGGCCACGCAACTGAGTGTGGCGGAACATCATCCGACCGGTTACCTATTGCTACTGCGGGTCAACGACCTGGCCGGGCTCAACCAGCGCCTGGGTGGCCCCCATGCCGATGCATTGATCGGTGCAATTGGCGAACTGCTCACCCGTCTCCTGGACCGCCCGGAACGCCGTGGCTGGCTTGCTGCGCGCAGCCGCGGCGGCGAATTCACCCTGATCGCCCCCGGCCTCGATCGCGTCGATACCGATGCCCTTGCCCACGAGCTGCACGAAGGACTGGAAAGCCTGCGCCAGACCGGCGCCAGCGATTGCCAACCGGTCGCTTATATAGGCCTGACCGCGTTCCAACCCGGCGATGCCAGCCAGCAGGTGCTCGCCCGCGCCGACCAGGCCCTGGCACAGGCTCAGGGCAGCAGTAGCGCCTGGGCGTGCCAGGACGATACCGATAGCGCCGCAGCTCTACCCGACCTCCACGACTGGCGCCAGTGGATCGACCAGGCCCTTACCCAAAACAAGGTACAGCTGTATCTGCAGCCGGTGGTGGCCTGCGCCGACGGCGCCCGCCTGCTGCACCACAAGGTGCTGGCACGACTGCTCGACCCAAGCGGCGAACCCATGGTTGCAGGACGATTCCTACCCTGGATCGAACGCCTGGGTTGGACTGCACGCTTCGACCTGGCCATGCTCGAGCACAGCCTCGCTCACCTGTCGCGCCATGGGCAGCCTCTGGCCCTCAGCCTGTCGGCCGCCAGCCTGCGCCAGCCACAGCTCGGCATACTTCTGGAACGCCTGCGCCAACACCGTGATCTGGCGGCCTTGCTGACCCTGGAAATCGATGAGCGCTACCTGCCGCCCGCAGCCGAACTGCAGGCGCTTAGCCAGGCGATACGCGGCGTAGGCGTGAACCTGGGGCTGCAGCATTTCGGTGGACGCTTCAGCCTGATCGGCAACCTCACGCACCTGGGCCTGGCTTACCTGAAGATCGACGGCACCTATATCCGCGCCATTGACCAGGAGAGCGACAAGCGCCTGTTTATCGAGGCGATCTACCGCGCGACCAACAGCATCGATCTGCCGCTGATCGCCGAGATGGTGGAAACCGACGGCGAACTGGCCGTGCTCAAGACCCTGCATATCGACGGCGCCATGGGCCGGCTGGTGGGTGCACCCACAGCCAGCCTGGACTGACGGCTCACAGTAAAACGCCTGCCCGTTTTAGCGGGCAGGCGTTGTTCATACAGGCGCAGCCAGAGGGCGAGCTACACGGTATCCACCTGCAGCGCGCCGTCACCCAGCATGCCATTGATGATGCCCGCCGTATCCTGGCCAGCTGAGACAATCCCGTTGCCGGCCACGCCCAGGTAGTGCTGCGACAGGTCCACGCCCACCAGTTCGATGGACTGACTGGGCGCCCCGCTACCGCTCGGGCTCACGCCAATCAGGGTATTGCCCCCCGTGACCTGGAAGAACAGGTAGTCATCCAGCGAGCCTGCATCGGCCCGCTCACCCGAGAGCAGGTCGCGCAAGTCAAGGGTGTCGCCTTCAGCCAGGCTGAAATCGAACACCTGATCAACCCCACCGTGCCCTGCCAGCCACTGGAAGGTATCGGCACCAGCACCGCCATAGAGGTCATCGTTGCCTGCACCACCGATCAACAGGTCATCGCCGGCCAGACCGCGCAGGGTGTCGTTGCCGCCCAAGCCAATAAGCACGTCATCGTTGGCGGCGCCGACCAAGGTGTTGGCGCTATTGGTCCCGGTGAGCAGCTGCGGCGCGGAGGCCACCCCCTCGGCGATATTGATGGTCAGTTGCGCACTGTCCAGATCGCCATCCTGATCACGCAGGGTGTAGGTAAAGCGCTCCTGCTCAACACCCGTGACTCCGGCCGCAGCGGTGTAGACGTAGCCACCAGCCGCGCTGACGCTGAAGACCCCACCCAGCTCCGTGGCGAACTCGACCCCATTGCTGCCCAACAGGTAATCCGAGCCGTTATGGCTGATCGAATACAGCGTGGCGTTATCGTGCAGGTTATCCCGCGCGCCCAGTGGATCGAGGCTGCCGGCATCATTGTTGGGGTCAAGCAGCAGGTTGCCCGCGACCTGATTAAGTTCGGTCAAGGTGGCGCCATTGACCTCAACGTTGTCGATGACCAGGCCACTCTTGGTCTTGTCGTCGTAATCGTCGACGGTCACGAAGGCAATCGTGTAGAGGCTAGCTGCCCAACTGCTGGGCAGGGTGAAACTGAAGGTATTCACTCCGCTTTGCCGACTGAACCCGGTGCCACTACCGCTGCTGAGGGCATCGTCGGCACTGCGCAGAACGACCAGCTGCGAGTCGACCCCATTGCTGATATAGAAGGCGCCAATGTCGTCGTAATCCTCATTGGCCTGTTCATCGGTGACGAAATTCCACTGGAAGCTGACCTCGTCTCCCGCCTTGAGCGCCGCCGTGGTTTTCAGGGCTGCGCCTTCAATAGCCAGATTTTTACTGGCACTGCCCTCGTAATCGCGCAGGGCCGCCGTCAGGCTGCCGGCGCCCAGGCCGAGAAACTGCTCGAGCACATCTGCATCGGCGGCGCTGCCATCGCTGCGTATCAAGGCCGAGCGCAGGCCGTCGATACGCAGGTTGTTGTTATAACCCTGATCCTGCACATGCCCCAGGGTTTGCCAACCCGCCAGGCCCAACTCGAAGTTGCCGGTCACGCTGCCGGACTGCTCGACATAGGCCTTGTTGTCGTAGGCGACCGGGCCCAGGTCTTCGATGCTGATCACCAGATTGGCCGTCGAACTGTCGCCATCGCGATCGGTGATGGTGTAGCTGAAGCTGTCTTCGGCATCCGTGCTGACATCACGCGGGGCGGCATAGGTATAAGAGCCATCACTGGAGATGACCAGGGTCCCACCCAGCTCAGTGGTCAGGGGACCACTGTTGCCTCCCGCAATGATGGACACAGTCACCAGCTCGCCCAGCGCATTGGTGTAGCTCACGCTGGTGACACTCACCGGGCCGTCATTACCCGGCACGTCGGCACCTTGCGGGCCATCGTCGAGAATCACGTTGCCGGCCAGGGTGCTGGGCACGGTTTCGCTCAGGGTCGCGGCCAGCTCGTTGGGGTCCTGCACGACGATCACGCTATCGCCGGCATTACCTACTTTTTCCATTTCCCGCTCGGCTTCCCCACCCAGCGGAATCTGGATGCCGACGGTGATCACATCAATGCCGTTGGCATCGACAAAACCTTGCCAGTCATCGGGGGCTTCGTAGCCTGATGGATAGGGCTCGCCGTCCGAGAGGAAGTACACCCGGTTGACATAGCCATCGAGTGCCGGGTTAGCCAGGTCTGCTTGCAGCTCGCTGCGTGCCAGGTCTAGAGCTTTGTCGTAGTGGGTATTACCGCCTTCGCTCATACCATTGATCGCCGCTTGCGCCGCAACCGGATCAGAACCCTCGTAGGCCAGGTTGGTCACCGAGTCGAAATCGATCACCTTGAAGTTCAGCGGCACACCCAGGGCCACATAGCTGTTGATCAAGTTGACCAACGCTGCCTTGGCGACGTCCAGCCGGGTAACCGTTTCCAGGGTACCGTCACCGTCCAGGTCAGCCTTGACCAGATCGCGCATGCTGCCGGATGAGTCGAGCACCAGGGTCAGGCTGATCGGCGGCAGCCCGCTCTCACTGACGCTGGCGTAGTTGTCACGCGCTACGGGCACACTGTCCTCAATGCCGATGGTCAGGGTGGCACTCGATGTATCGCCATCGGTGTCGATGATGGTGTAGGTGAAGACATCCTCGACATCGCCACTGACATTGGCCGGCGCCTTGTAGCTGTAACTACCGTCACTGGCGATCGTCAGGGTGCCGCCGAGCAGCGTCTGCAGGGGGCCGCTGCTGCCACCGTCAGGAACAGTGACGCTCACCACCTCGCCAGCGGCATTGGTGTAACTGATCGTGATCACACTGACCGGGCCATCGGCCCCAGCAACGTCCACGCCATCGGTACCCACATCGTCGATGACATTGCCTTCCAGGGTCTGCGGCACAGTGTCGACCAGGATTGCCGAAAGCTCATCCGGGTCCTGTACGACGATTACGCTATCGCCGGCATTGCCCACTTTGTCCATTTCCCGCTCGGCTTCCCCACCCAGCGGAATCTGGATGCCGACGGTGATCACATCAATACCGTTGGCGTCGACAAAGCCTTGCCAGTCATCGGGGGCTTCGTAGCCTGATGGATAGGGCTCGCCGTCCGAGAGGAAGTACACCCGGTTTACATAGCCATCGAGTGCCGGGTTGGCCAGGTCTGCTTCCAGTTCGCTACGCGCCAGGTTCAGGGCCTTGTCGTAGTGGGTATTACCGCCCTCGCTCATGCCATTGATCGCCGCTTGCGCCGCAACCGGATCAGTACCCTCATAGGCCAGGTTGGTCACCGAGTCGAAATCGATCACCTTGAAGTTCAACGGCACACCCAGGGCCACATAACTGTTGATCAGGTTGACCAACGCTGCCTTGGCGACATCCAGCCGGGTAACGGTTTCCGGGGTGCCGTCACCGTCCAGGTCAGCCTTGACCAAGTCACGCATGCTGCCGGATGAGTCGAGCACCAGAGTCAGATTGACCGGGGCCAAGCCTGCTTCGGTGATCTGAACCAGGTTGTCCTTGGCGGTGGGCACATCATCGATGATGGTCACATCCAGTTGCCCAGTTGCACTGTCGCCATCCCGGTCGGTGACGATGATGGTGAACTGCTCGGCCAGGCTGTTTTCACCGTTGCCAGTGGAGTGCTGCGAGTCGGTTTGCAAGCTGTAGCTGTAGTTCACACTGCCGCCACTGCTGTCACCGACGAAACCGGTGATCGTCAACACCCCAGCCGGGCTGTCGATCAGCAGCGGGGCGTCGACACTGGCCGCTTGCAGCTGGGCGAAACTGAATGCCGGGCTGCCGCCGATGCTGATGGACTGGATGCCATCGGCCGCCTCGATACTGAAGCTGCCGGTTTGCGTCAGCGCGGCGCTGTCGGGCGCTGAACCATTGGCCAGATGCTGCTCGTCGACACGCACCTCGCCCCCTTCTACATTCAGGTTGCCCAGAGTGACGCCGTTGTCGCTACCGGTAATGGTGAAGGTCACAAACGCCGTGGAGATATCCCCGTCGGCATCGCGCATGGTGTATTGCAGACGCTGGCTGACGATTTGCCCTTCGCTCAGGCTGATAGTGTCAGGGTCGTCATTGTTCAGGGTGAAGCTGTACTGTCCGGTAGCCGGGTCCAGTACCAAGGCACCGTACTTGGCCAGCTCGGTCATCGCTGCGCCATTGGCCGAAGTGTTCCAGGTGACGAACGCCTTGCCGCCATCGGCGCCCGCCTGGTCGTTGCTCAGTACATTGCCGCTGGCGACAGTGACGGCGCCACCTTCGCTCAAGGGAGCGGCCACGTCATCAATCGCCAGGGGACCATCATCCTTGAAGCTGATCAACTGGCCGAGGTCAAGGCTGGTCGAGGCCGTGTCACCGTCGTTATCGGTCACCGTGGCGCGCAGACCCAACACATCGGCAAGCAACGACTTAGGCTCGTCAGGATCACTGGTCGGATGAACGATCGCGCGCACCTGATCGAGGACCACTACACCCGCGGCATTGACGCTGACCGAGAACACCAGCTGTCCATCACTGGTACGCCCTTCTGCCACACCCTCGGGGTTCAGGCTCAGGTACACCGGC
Source organism: Gammaproteobacteria bacterium (assembly GCA_018826895.1). Lineage (GTDB taxonomy): Bacteria > Pseudomonadota > Gammaproteobacteria > Pseudomonadales > Pseudomonadaceae > Aquipseudomonas. The sequence continues at coordinate 57,362 of JAHJYA010000104.1, read as the reverse complement.
TGGCCGCTCAGGCTGTCCACCAACCCGGAGTCGAGCAGCCCTGTATCAGGGTCAGCAGCAGCCAGGGTCAGGTCATAGGTCAGGCTGCGCTGCCCGTCCGCCCCGGCCTGAACGGTAAATACACCGCTGAAATCGCGACTGGCATCCAGGCTGAAATCACTCTCATCGACCTGTAACTGCCCGCCCCAGGTGACGCTGACATTGACGTCGTTGTAATCCCAGTCAGAGGTACTGGTCTTGTCTTCCCAGTTCTGGTTACCCAGATCGGCAGTGTCCTGCAAGTGAGCGCCGCCGGGGTTGAGGTTGGCATCGCTGAACAGCACATTGGCGCCATCGGCACCGATCAGCGGGGTGCTGCCAGCGAATGCCTGCCACTTGCCCTCAATCAGTTGGAAGGTTAGCGGCGTACCATCGGCAATGGCGCTGTTGGCAGCGCCATTGGGAATGATGAAAAAGCCGGTATTCGCCGGATCCAGTCCCTCCAGGTCGAAGTCCGTGCCTGGCGCAACCTCTTTGACATTGGCCCAGATCACCTGACCACTTTGCGGTGAGCCATCGACCGCCTTGGTGTAATAGCCGTAGCTATTCAGGTAGCCCGCGTCACTGCCCTCGAAGGTCACCGATGCACTGTTCCCAAGGCTGCCTGCCTGGATGGTCGGCGTGTCGTCGTTGATGGTCACGGCCAATGAACCCGTAGCCGTGTCGTCATCGCCGTCGGTTACGGTGTAACCGATGTTCAAGACGATATCGTCCTCGATACCGGCCTCCGGGTGCAGCAGCGGTTGCAGCAAATTGACCGTGTAGGCGCCACTGGCCGGGTCAGTCAGCACCACGCTGACCAGCGCGCCGCGTCCGGAGCTGATGGTCAGGGTGTTGCTGGCGGCATCCCATTCAGAGCTCACCGCTTCCGTGCCTAAGTTATTCGGGCCGCTAAGGGCGATGGACTTCAGCCCATCGGCACCCGCATTGAAGGCCAGGTTGCCACTGACGCTGGTAGCGGAACCGGGCGCATCATCTGGTCCGCCGTTGATCCCACCGACCAGACCTTCATCGTCGAGGGTTACTGACACGGTGGTTTGACCGACACTGGGACCATCGTCATTGATCGCAATGTTCAACGGCACGGTCGGCGAAACATCGTTATCGAGGTCGAACACGCGCACGCTGAACGGATCGAACAACTGATCATCGGCGCCAATAGCGTTAGGGTTGCTGTGGTCGAGACTGTTATCGCCCAGGGTGTAAGTCCAATTACCGTCCGCGTCGAAGGTAAGGGTGCCGTACACCCCCTGAACCACACCGCCGCCCAGCACATTGACCCAGACACCACTGGCGTCCAGTACCTCAATGCGGCCAATCCCATCAGGCGCGTCGATAGACAGAGCACCCTGGGTCGACTCTGCAGGGCTTTCAGGGTTGCTGCCAGGCTGGCCACCGCCTGCCGGCCCACCATTGAGTGCAGCCTCATCCACGACACCAGGACCGGTGATTACCAGACCAACCCCATTGTCGACCACAGGCGGCAGGTCGGGGGCCTCATCGTCCAGCGCAGCGATCTCGCCGTCAGGGAACTCGGGGGCCCCGAGCAACCCCTCCGTTGGAAAGCCGATTTCAGGCTCGAGCGCCCCACCCACCGCATCGAGCAGGACAAAGCTGTTACCACCACCGGCCCCACCACCACTGCTCCCGGCCCCAGGACCGGCAGCGGTGGCCTCACCTTCCAGTGTCGGGTCGAGGCCAGCTTCGATAGCCGCCTGCAACCGTTGCACATCGGTCAGCTCCGCCTCACTGGGGGGCGCAGGTGTCTCGCTGGTGGGGGCAACAGCGGACTCATTGCCCGCCGCCAATTGTTGCGTGCCCAGGGGCAGGCTGCTGTCGCGGCCCAGGGTTAGTTCCTGACCGTTGGTCAGGGCGATGGCCACGGCACCCGAAGGTCCTGTGACCAGTTGCTCGCCTGCGAATACACGATCACCTTCCAGCAGGGTCCGCCGCGTTCCGTCGCTCGCTACCGCGAACACTTCGCCGACAACCTGACTGACGACACCTATCAAAGTAGCCATGATTCCTTCCCTCACTGCCCCTGTCGACGCTGTCGACATCTGCCAGAAAAGGCCGAAACGCGCCTTCCACAACGCTGGGCGTCATCCAGTGCAGTTGAGTCGGAAACAACGGCGCATATGCTTTGCAAAAATGTAGCGCCATAAAAACGTCGCACACTTGCCCCGTCAGAACTCAACAAAACCAACCCCGCCCTAAATCGTGCCAAACCGTTTACAGCCCTTGTTTTATGACCCGGCCTTGTTGAAACCCAACAAAAACGGGGATACATAGAAAAACTGTGTGCTGCTTCTCACAATTTGCATAAGATTTTTTCGGCATAGAGCATGTGAAGAATCGTTCTGAGGCTCCTTTGGAAATGTTCGTAAGCTGCGATCTTAGAAAGACTGAATTTTCTAAAAGAAGAAAAAGCCAATTAATTGGCGATCAAGAACGATACAAAGGAGATCCATCACATGCGGGCACTACATCCGTTGTGGGCAGGCGTTGCCATGACCCTGGTCTGTGCGCAGGTTCCTGCCATCACCCTGTCTGAAGCTATCCAGAGCACGCTGGATAACCACCCCGAAATCAGCGCCGGCATTAACAGCCGCCTGTCTGCCGATGACGAGGTGAAGATCGCCAAAGGTGGCTACCTGCCGACCGTCGACCTGCTGGTTGGCTATGGCCGAGAGAACACCGATAGCCCCAGCACACGAGCATTGGGCGACCACAACACAGAAACCCTGAACAACCGCAACGCCGAAGTACGTTTGCGGCAAATGCTCTTCGACGGCTTCGCCACGCCCAATGAAGTGAACCGCACCGAAGCGGTGGTCAACTCGCGGGCCTACCGTGTGCTGGGTACGTCCGAAAGCCTGGCGCTGCGTACCGTCGAGGTGTATCTGGAGGTGCTCAAGCGCCGCGAGATGGTCAGCCTGGCGCAGAACAACCTGCTCGCGCACCAGCGCATCAATGACCAGATCGACCTGCGCAGCCGCCAGGGTGTGGGCAGCAATGCCGACTTCGATCAGTCCAGCGCGCGCCTGGCCCTGGCGGAAAACAACCTGTACACCGAGCAGGTCAACCTGGCCGACGCCGAAGCCAGTTTCGTCAGCGTGGTCGGACATCTGCCGGATCAGCTTGTCACCCCATCGACCGCCCGCAGCGCATTGCCCGCGGACCTGGCCAGCGCACGCCAGGCCGTACTGGAAAATAACCCCTTCCTGAAATCGGCCCAGGCCGACGTGAATGCCGCAGAGCAACAGTACGAGGTAGCAAAATCGCCGTTCTACCCACGCTTCGACGTAGAGCTGGCGACCAGCGCCGACGATAACGTGCAGGGTGATGAAGGCCACTACAACAGCTGGCGTGCCGCGGTGGTGATGAACTACAACCTGTTCAATGGCATGCGCGACAAGGCGCGCCTGAGTTCGACCTCGCACCAGATCAACGAGGCCATGGACATCCGCAACAACGCCCTGCGTCAGCTAAACGAGAACCTTGCCCTGGCCTGGAACGCCATGGAAAACGCCCGCTTGCAGACCCCCAGGGCACGTGACTACGCCGACAACACGGCACGGGTACGCGAGGCTTATCAGCAACAGTTCGGCCTCGGTCAGCGCACCCTGCTCGACCTGCTCGACAGCGAAAACGAGCTGTTCACGGCCAACCGTCGCTACAGCGAAGTGCGTTACACCGAGGAGTACTCGATGTTCCGCGTGATCGCTGCCATGGGTGATCTGCTGCGTCAGCAGCAGGTCGTCGTACCAGCCGCTGCCGTCGCCCTCTCCGATGTGAAGAGTCAAGCCCGGCTGCCGGAGATGAAGTAGCAGGAGCCAGGCATGACCAGCATGGAACGAAGCGGGCCCGCAGTCGACCCGCGCCTGGGTCACGATGACCCCTTGCTCGACGGATTGTTGATCCTCTGCCGCCTGCACGGCTGCAGCGTCAGCCGTGGCAGCCTGAGTGCCGGCCTGCCGCTGGCGCAACAACGCCTGAGTGCCGAACTGCTGCCGCGCGCCGCCGCCCGCGCCGCACTGCAGGGCCGCGTACTGCGCCGTGAGCTGAGCGCCATCGACGCCCTCAATCTGCCGGTACTGCTGCTATTTAACGATGGCCGCTGCGCCGTGCTGCGTCAGTGGGATGGCGACCGTGCGTTGATTCTGCCGTGCGAAGCCGATGGCGGCGAGCAGTGGGTCAGCCGCGACGAGCTGGCTAAGGTGTATGCCGGCCAGGCGTTTTTCGCCCGCCCCCGACACGCCCTTGAAGATGCCCGTAGCCCGCTGCTGCCCAGGGTCGAGGCCTGGTTTCGAGACACCCTGAAACTGTCGCGCTGGTTGTACACCGACGCCGTACTGGCCAGCCTGATCATCAACCTGCTGGGGCTGATGGTGCCGCTGTTCGTCATGCAGACCTACGACCGTGTGGTGCCCAACCAGGCGCTCTCGACCCTGTGGGTGCTGACCATCGGTCTGCTTATCGGCTCGGGCTTCGAGTTGCTGCTGCGGGTGCTGCGCGCGAACCTGCTCGACAGCGCCGGCAAGAAGACCGACGTGGTGCTCTCGGCCACCCTGTTCGAGCGCATCACCGGCATGTCGATGAGCGCCCGTCCGGCCACCATCGGCGGCTTCGCCCAAAGCATCCATGACTTCCAGGGCCTACGTGAATTTCTCACCGCGGTAACCCTGACCAGCCTGATCGACCTGCCCTTCGCCTTGCTGATGATCCTAGTCATCGGCCTGCTTGGCGGCTGGCTGGTGCTCATCCCACTGCTGGCCTTTCCGCTGACCATGGGCTTTGCCCTGCTGATCCAGATGCGCCTGCGCGACACCGTGCAAAAGAGCCTGGCTCTGGGCGCCCAGCGCCAGGCACTGCTGATCGAAACCCTTGGCGGCCTGGAAATGCTCAAGAGCTGCGGCGCCGAGAGCGAACGCCAGCACCAGTGGGAAAAGACCCACGGCGCCCTCACCCGTCTGGACAGCCACGCCCGCTATCTGGCCTCGCTGGCCACCAACGGCACGCTGTTCTTCCAGCAACTCGCCGGCATGGCGACCATAGTCGCCGGTGTCTACATGATCATCGCCGGTCAGCTCAGCGTCGGTGCGCTGGTCGCCTGCTACATGCTCGGTAGCCGGGTGCTGGCGCCGCTCGGGCAAATCGCCGGGCTGATCACCCGCTACCAGCAGGCGCGCCTGACCATGACCAGCACCGATGCGCTCATGGCCCTGCCGCAAGAACGCCAGGCCAGTCAGCGGCCACTCGAGCGGACCCAGTTGCAGGGCGCCATCGAGCTGCGTCAGGTCGGCTTCAGTTACGCCGGCCAGGGCCAGCCGGCCCTGGCCGGAATCAACCTGAAAATCGCCGCTGGCGAGCGGGTCGGCATCATTGGCCGCAGCGGCTCGGGCAAAAGCACTCTGGCCCGCTTGCTGATGGCTTTCTACACCCCGAGTGAGGGCCAGGTACTGCTCGATAACCTCGACCTGCGCCAGCTGGATGTCGCTGACCTGCGTCACCAGATCGGCTACGTCGCCCACGACCTGCCCCTGCTGGCCGGCAGCCTGCGCGACAACCTGACGTTGGGGGCGCGCTACGTCAACGACGCGCGCATGCTCGAAGTCGCCGAGATGACCGGTGTAAGCGAGCTGGCGCGGCAACACCCGCAAGGTTACGACCGCCCCGTGGGCGAGCGCGGCCAGCTGCTCTCCGGCGGCCAGCGCCAGGCCGTGCTGCTGGCCCGCGCACTGCTACTCGACCCGCCGATCCTGCTGCTCGACGAACCCACCAGCGCCATGGACAACACCAGCGAAGAAACCCTGCGCCAACGCCTGCAAAGCCTGGCACAAGGCAAGACGCTGCTGCTGATCACCCACCGTACCAGCATGCTCAGCCTGGTCGACCGCCTAGTGGTGCTGGACCAAGGTCATATCGTCGCCGACGGGCCCAAGGATGTGGTCATCGATGCTCTGCGCAAAGGCCGTGTCGGCCCCGCAGCCGCCTAAGGAAGTCTTGCCATGTCCAAACCCTCCTCAACACCTGGCTACTTCAGCGGCTGGCGCCGACAACGCGAAGACCTCGCCTACATGCCCGAAGTGGAAGGCGCCATCCTGGAGAACAGCCCCTGGTTCAGCCGCGTCACCGTCTGGGCGGTCAGTGCCTGCCTGCTGGCGGCACTGGTCTGGGCAAATTTCGCAGTGCTTGATGAAGTCACCACCGCCGAGGGCAAGGCGATCCCGTCGAGCAAGATCCAGGTGATCCAGAACCTGGAAGGCGGCATCGTCAGCGAAATTTTCGTGCGCGACGGCCAGGTGGTAGAGAAAGACGCCGTGCTGCTGCGCCTGGACGACACGCGCTTTCTCTCCAACCAGGGGGAAACCGAAGCCGATCGTCTGTCGCTGACCGCGCGCATCGAGCGCCTGAGTGCCGAAGCCGAGGGCCGCGACCTGGTGATGCCCGAGGAAATCAGCCGCGAAGCGCCGCAACTGGCCGAAGACGAGCTGGCTCTGTACCGCTCGCGCCAACAACGCCTGCAAAGCGAGCAACGTACCCTGGGCGAGCAACTGCGGCAGAAGAGCCAGGAGTTGGCCGAGTACCGCTCCAAAGCCCAACAATACCGCTCCAGCCTTGGCCTGCTGCAGCAGGAACTGAATATGTCGCAGCCGCTGGTGGCCACCGGAGCGATTTCCCAAGTGGAAATCCTGCGCCTGCAACGCAGCGCCGTGGAAGCACGCGGTGCCTTGAACGCCACAACCCTGGCGATCCCGCGGGCGGAATCGGCGATCAGTGAAATCCGTAGCAAGGTCGATGAATCGGAGTTGGCCTTTCGCTCCGAAGCCTTCCGCGAACTCAACGAGCTGCGCACCGAACTGAAGAAGATCACCGCTACCCGCTCGGCCATCGAAGACCGGGTCAGCCGCACCACCGTCACCTCGCCAGTACGGGGCATCATCAAGCAGCTCAAGGTCAACACCATCGGTGGCGTGGTGCAGCCCGGCAGCGACATGCTGGAGATCGTGCCGCTAGACGACAGCCTGCTGATTGAGGCCAAGGTCCGCCCGCAAGACGTGGCTTTTTTGCACCCCGGGCAGAAAGCCATGGTCAAGTTCAGTGCCTACGACTACACCCTCTACGGCGGGCTCAAGGCGCAGTTGGAGCTGATCAGCGCCGACACCATCACCGATGAGGAAGGCAACAGTTTCTACCTGATTCAGGTACGCACCGACCGCAGCCATTTGGGCAGCGACGAGCAGCCGTTGTTGATCATCCCCGGGATGGTCGCCACGGTCGACATCATCACCGGCAACAAGAGCGTGCTCGACTACCTGCTAAAGCCCGTGCTCAAGGCCCGTTCCGAAGCGTTGCGTGAGCGCTGAGGTTGCCGACACACCCGCCCAGGGAGCGCATAGACTGCGCAAAGGCCACCTTCGGCCAGCCCTGGGATACCGTGATGAACAGCCCTAAAGCCCCCGATCACCTGCGCTTCCACCGCGCCCATGCACACCTGGCCAGCGTCTTCGGCAACGACCGCTTCGCCTTGCGGGCCGAGGCCTTTGCGCGTTTCTTCGGTACACCGCTGTTCCTCGGTGCCCAGACAGCCATCGTGCTGAGCTGGATTGCTCTGAATGTGGCGGGGATAACCCAATTCGATGCTTACCCGTTCATCCTTCTTAATCTGGCCTTCAGCCTGCAGGCAGCCTACGCCGCCCCGCTGATACTCCTGGCCCAGACGCGCCAGGCGGCGCGCGACAAGGCTCACGCCGAGGCGGATGCCCAGCACCGCGAGGCCCTGGCCATGGCCAATGAACAGCGCCTGGACATCGCCGCCCATAGCAGCCAGCTCCTGCTTGATCTGCTGCAACGCAATACCGAACTGACGGCCCGCACAGCGCAACTGAGCGAGCGCATCGAAAGCCTGACTGTGGAGCTGCATCAGCGCTGGGTGCAGGCCGATCAGGCGCCGCCGTCCACCACCTGAGGCCAACAGACTTACTCGGCGTGCAAGTGGTTACGCTGGTAGGTAGCCTCACCCATCGCCGCAATCTGCCCCTCGATCAAGGCATCGAAGGGGCGTAGCAGGGCCTCGAATGTGGACGGTGCCTCCAGCACCTGCAATGCCTCGACTATCGCCTCAATGGTCGAGAGAGCACCCGCCTCAGGCGCCTTGCGCAGGCGATAGCGCGAGGCGCCCACAGCGCTCAGGCTGACACGCGGCAAGGCCGCCAGAATGGGATTCAGGTGCAACAGCTTGCGCGCCTTGCGCCAGGTGCCGTCGGGCACCACCAGCAACAGCGGCGTATCGGTCTTCGCCGGTACTGCCAGCACCTGCGCCTCGTCTCCCGGAAATAGCAGACAAGGCCGATAGCCCGGCTGCTCCAGCCACTGCGCGAGATCATCGAATACTTCACCTACACAGAGTTGCGCATTACGCAACCCCAGGGCCGCCAGGCGTGCGGTATTCAGGGCATGGGTGGTTTCACTCGGGTGTTGCAGAATCAGCACCCGCGTGCGGCTATCGAGAGCTGGGATCAACGCGCACAAGCAATGCGTGAGCGGACGTTGGCAGCGAGGGCATGAGGGTCGGGACATGTTGCGCAGTGTGCCACGAAGCCTGTCACCTGACAGCCTGACTCCAGGATGTTTCGTGTAGGAGCCCCGCCTCGGGGCGAATCGATTGCAGCCATTCAGTGACGTCGGCGTTGCCCCTGGCATTCGCCGCGGGGCGCGGCTCCCACAAACAGTAGCATCGCCATGCGACACAGTACTGGCTAGGTCTGTTGCCGTTTCGTCGCGAGCCGCGTTGCCGCGGTACTCGGACAGACCCAGCATTTAACGGTTGAAGCGCTCGGCCAGGCTATGCAGATAGTCCGCCATTTCTTCAAGTTCACGGCCAACCGTTGCGCCCTGGTGAGCCTGCCCGGCGCTGTTGTCGGAGAGCTGCGCAATCCGCGTGATCTGTCGACTGATGTCTTCGGCGACGTGGCTCTGCTCCTCTGCAGCGGAAGCCATTTGCTGACTCATGCCAGTGATTCGGCTGACCGACTCACTGATGCCGTCCAGCGCAGTGCGTACCGACTCGACGCTCTGCACGCTCTGCCGCGAGATTTCATCACCGCGTTGGGCCGTGACCACCGCGCGCTCGGCACCCGCGCGCAGCGAAGCGATGATCTGGTGAATCTGCTGGGTCGACTCGCGGGTCCGCGAGGCCAGTGAACGCACCTCATCAGCCACCACGGCAAAGCCACGGCCCTGCTCGCCTGCGCGGGCAGCTTCGATGGCCGCGTTGAGCGCGAGCAGGTTGGTCTGTTCGGCAATAGAGGTAATCACATCGGCCACGCTGCCAATCGATTGGGTCGAGTTGGCCAAGTCATTCACTGCCTGGCCGATGTCGGACACCGCCGTAGCCATGTGCTTCATCGCATCGAGGCTACCGACAGCCAGCTCGCGTCCTTGCTGGGACAGACTCTCGGCATCTTGGGCGGCAAGGGAGGTGTTCTGCACGTTATGCGCGACCTCCTGAATGGTCGCCGCCATTTCGTTGATCGCAGTGGCCGACTGATCGGTTTCTGCGCGCTGCTGATCAAGCAGTTCAGCAGTGGAGTTTGACAGTTGCGCCGACTGCGCGGAGTGCTTGCGCACATTGGTGGCGGCATCTTCCATACGCGTCAGGGCGGTTTGCAAGCGCGCTTCCTCGCTGATCATCGCCAGATCCAGCAAGCCTTGAGCGCCCGGGTTGTCACTGTAGGTCAGGGCTACCAGCGGGCTGGTAAACGCCTTGGGGTGTTCAGCCAGGGTTTTGTGAATCAGCTGCCGTGCGCAGCGCTGCTGGACCACCCCCATCACCACCAGCAGTGCAACGATGGCGGCCATCAGCCAAGGCCCGTCAAGCACCGTGAGCGCCACCAGGATCAACGCGCCGAACAACAACAGCGGCCAGGCGAGGAACAGTTGCTGAAACAGGGAACCGAGGCTCGGTACCGCCGACTTACCGGCCCGCAGCCGAGCGTACAGGGCCTCGGCACGACGCTTCTGTGCTTCGCTAGGCAGCGAGCGCACTGACTCGTAGCCGACCATGCGCCCGGCTTCATAAATCGGCGTGACATAAGCGCTGACCCAATAGAAGTCGCCATTCTTCGAGCGATTCTTGACCAGCCCCATCCAGGGTTTGCCCTGTTTGATGGTTTCCCACATATGGCCAAAGACCGGCTCCGGCATATCGGGGTGACGCACTAGGTTATGCGGCTGACCAATCAACTCCTCGCGGGTAAAACCGCTGATGGCGACGAACGCATCATTGCAATAGGTGATATTGCTGTTCATGTCAGTGGTGGAGATCAGACGCTCATGCTCATTGAAGGTCCGCTCGCGCTGTGTGACGGGTAGATTTTGGCGCATGATAATTCCCTGGAGATTCGGTCCTGCAAATGAGTGTAGAGCACGCCGGACATGCGCAATGATTCGGCCAAACAAATTATTTCTGAATAAGACTTTACGCCAAGAGGCGGAAAACCTGGCTTTGAGCCCATTCAAGCGCCGTTGAGTTGGGCCTTGAGCAGGTCGCGGAAGGTCTGCAGCAACGGCTCACGCGAGCGGCCGCGGCGCAGAATTTGCGAGAACGGTGCCTGGTAGCCAAAAGTCGCCGGCAGCAGCACACGCAGACGGCCCTGATCGACCCACGGCTGGGCATAGTGTTCGGGCAGGTAGCCGACATAAGCGCCGGAGAGCACCAGAATCAACTGCGCCTCCATCGACTCCACGGTAGCCGCACTGTGCTTGAAACCATGCCGTGCCAGCTCGGCCTGGCTCCAGTAGCCACGCCCGACCATGCGCTGCTGGGTGATCACCTCTGCCGGGATGCGCCGCTCGCTGAACAACGCGTGCCGCTCACTGCAGTACAGCCAGTGCTGCTCGCGGTACAGCGGCTGGTAAACCAGGCCGTTCATGCGCGTGGAGAAGGCGCCGATGGCCAGATCGAGGCGGTTGTCGAGCACACCCAACTGCAACTCATAGGGGCTCATCACCGACAGGTGCAGGTGCACCGCTGGATGCTCCTGGCTGTAGGCGCCAATCACCTCAGCCAGGGGCAGCGCCGGATCACCGACGGTGGAGTCGAGAACGCCCAGGTTGAGGGTGCCGCGCAGCTCGCCCTTGAGCGCCGCCGAATAACGCTCGAAGCCTTCGAGCTCACCCAACAGACGCAGGGTTTCCTGGTAGAACAGGTCGCCCTTGCTAGTCAGGCTGAAGCCGCCGCGCCCACGGTGGCACAGGCTCAGGCCCAGCTGCGTTTCCAGCTGGCTCATGTAGGTGCTGATCGCCGAAGTGGACAGGTTGAGGTCCTGCTGCGCTGCGGCAAAGCCTTGGTGGCGCACCACCGAGACGAAGATACGCAGCAGTTTCAGATCAGGCAGGGACAGGCTCATCAAGGCTCCGGTCAGGCGATGGGCGTGGACACCGACGAAGTCTAGCGACCCGCAAGACGCGATGCACCCGCTAAATGTTCAGAAAATCCTGAACTAAGTATTTGACCTACACCGATTGATCCGCAGCGCCGCAGCAGCGAACAATCGACCCCAGAATAACGAGACACCGGCCTTGCCGGCTGTCACCGAACGGCACGTACCGTTCCCTTGCCAAACTGCCGCAGACCACTCCTCAACGGAAACGGCCATGCGACTGGAACTCTTTCGTACCCTCTGGGGCTACCGCGGCACCTGGCAACAGGCTATCGACGAGCTGCTCAGCGCCGGCTTCGACGGCCTCGAAGCCCGCGTCCCGGAAACCGCGGCGCAACGCACCAGCAACGCCCGCCTGCTGCGCGATCAGCGTGTGCCTTATATCGCCACCCTCTTCACCTCCACCCCGGTGTTGCCACGCCAGAGCGACGGCGTTGAGGAGCACCTGCAGGATTTGGCCCACAAGCTCGACTGGGCGGCAGAGCTGTCGCCGAACAAGGTCAATATTCTCGCCGGCAACGACCGCTGGCCGATGGCTGAACAGGTCGAGTTCTTCGGCCGTGCGCTGGAGTTGGGCAAGGCCCGCGGCCTGCACTGCTGCTTCGAGATCCACCGCGGCCGCTCGCTGTACAGCCCCTGGGTCACCCTGGAGTTGATCCGCCACCTGCCCGAGCTGCGTTTCACCAGCGATATCAGCCACTGGGTGGTGACCTGTGAACGCCTGCTTGATGACCCGGCCGATGACCTCAGCGCCTTCGTCGAGCGCGTTGATCACATCCAGGCACGGGTCGGTTATGACCAGGGCCCGCAAGTGCCGCACCCCGGCGCGCCGGAATACGCCGACAGCCTGGCCTTCCATCAGCGCCACTGGGAAAGCATCTGGCACAGCCAGGCACGCCGTGGCCACAGCAGCACCAGCATGACCCCCGAGTTTGGTCCGGACGGCTACCTGCACCACCTGCCTTTTACTGACATGCCGGTGGCCGATCTGTGGCAGTTGAACCAGTGGATGGCCACTTGCGAACGCCAGCACTTCCATCGTTTCACCAGCCGTTGAGAACGCCGATGAACAGCAACGCCAAACATTTCACCGAAATTCCCGTGGTCGATATCGCCGGTCTGTTCAGCGTCGACCAAACCGAGCGCCAGGCCGTGGCCGACGAACTGGGCCGCGCTGCCCGCGATGTTGGCTTTCTGTATATCAGCGGCCATGGCATCGAACAGGCGCTGATCGACGGCTTGCACCAGGCCGCCGAGGCTTACTTCGCCCAACCTCTGGACGCCAAGATGCGCCACTACATTGGTGCATCCGAGAGCCACAAGGGCTTCGTCCCCGAAGGCGAGGAGCGCTACAGCGCCGGCAAACCGGATCACAAGGAAGCGTTCGACATCGGCTTCGAGGTGCCTGCCGACAATCCCCTGGTGTTGGCTGGCACACCGCTGCTGGGGCCGAATCACTGGCCCACGCTGCCCGGTTTCAAGGAAGCCATACAGGCCTACTACGCACGTATTTTCCAGCTCGGCCGCACGCTGTTTCGCGGCTTCGCCCTGGCCCTCGGTGTACCGGAAAACACCTTCGACGAGATGGCCAACTTTCCACCCTCCAAGCTGCGCCTGATCCACTATCCGTTCGATGGTGACGCCCAGGATGCCCCCGGCATTGGCGCCCACACCGACTACGAGTGCTTCACCATCCTGCTCGCCGACCGCCCGGGCCTGGAGGTGATGAACGACCTCGGCCAGTGGATCGACGCGCCACCGCGTGACGGCACCTTCGTCGTCAACATCGGTGACATGCTCGAGGTGATGAGCGCCGGCACGTTCGTTGCCACCTCGCACCGGGTGCGCAAGGTCAGCCAGGAGCGCTACTCCTTCCCGTTCTTCTATGCCTGCGACTACCACACGCAGATCCGCCCGCTGCCGCAATTCGAGGCTGCCGGCCAGCACTACGAGACCATCAGCATCGGCGAGCACATGTGGAGCCAGGCCCTGCAGACCTACCAATACCTGAAGAAACGCGTTGAGGACGGCCAGTTGCAACTGCCCGAACGCGCGCGCCGGCCCTCAAGTTTTGGCCACCTGAAACACCAACCCAACTCACTTTGACCTTCGACTGCCAACACAAAAACTGACCCGGAGATAACCACAATGGCAATTCGCACCCCGCTGCGCCGCACCGCCCTGGCCATCGCCTGCACCCTGGCTGGCTTGTTCCCGTTCGCCGCCGCCCAGGCTGCTGAAACACCCAAGACCCTCGCCGAGGGAGAGCTGAAAGTCGGCATGGAGATTACCTACCCGCCGTTCGAGTATTACGAGGGCGACCAGGTAAAAGGTTTCGACCCCGAGGTATCCGCCGCCCTGGCCAAACGCCTGGGCCTGACCGCGAGCTTTAGCGATATCACCTTTCCCAACCTGATCCTCGGCCTGGATGCCAACCGCTTCGACACCATCATCTCCGGCATGTACATCCTGCCCGAACGCTTGGAGAAGGCCGACGCCATTCCCTACGCAAAAACCGGCGCCGCGATCATGGTGCGCAGTGACGCCGAGAAGAAACCCGCCACCCCCGAAGAGCTGTGCGGCCTGACGGTTGGCCTGCAGCAAGGCACCTCGTGGATTCCGGCACTGGAGAAAGTCTCCGCCGGCTACTGCGCTGAAAGCGGTGCTGGTGCGATCACCATCAACCAGTACCCGACTACCGCTGAAACCTCCCAGGCCCTGCTCTCCGGCCATATCCAGGCGCATCTGGAAATCGACGCCGCCTCGCTGCTGATCGTCGAAAAAGCCCGGGGCCGTATCGCCATCAGCTCCAAGGGCTCGATCTACCCGCAGGTCCTGGGCATCTACGTGAAAAAGGGCAACGCCCAGTTGCTCGATGCCCTGAAAACCGCGCTGGACGACTTCAAAGCCAGCGGCGAATACGCCGAGCTGCTGAAGAAGTACAACCTGGAAGAAGCCTGAGAAAACAGCTGCAAGCTACAAGCCTCAAGCAACAGCCGTTCAATGTTCGGCTTGTCGCTTGAAGCTTGCGGCTGCCCTTGAGGTCACCTATGCAATTTGAATGGAGCTACTTCTTCTCGCTGTTTTCGCTGCCGGCCTTCTGGTCGGCCAGCTGGACAGTGATCAAGCTCAGCACCCTGGCCTGGCTGATCGGCCTGCTGCTCGGCTTTGCCCTGGCCAGTGCCAAGCAGGCCGCGAGCCGTTGGGTGAGCACGCCTGCCTCGTTGTATATCTGGTTCTTTCGCAGCGTGCCGCTGCTGGTGCTGCTGATTTTCGTCTACAACCTGCCGCAACTGCTGCCCGCCAGCGGCGCGGTGCTGTCCAACCCGTTTTACGCCGGCCTGCTCGCCCTGGTGCTGACGGAGGCGGCCTATATGGCGGAGATTCATCGCGGTGGTCTGCTCTCGGTGGCCAAGGGGCAACGCGAAGCCGCGCGCGCCCTGGGCATCAGCGCGCTGGGCAGGCAACGCCTGATCGTCGTACCGCAAGCGTTTCGCATCGCCCTACCGACCCTGACCAACGAGTACGTGACCATCGTCAAGCTGACCTCGCTGGTCTCGGTGATCTCGCTCAGCGAGCTGCTGCTGGTCGGTCAGCGCCTGTATGCGCAAAACTTTCTGGTCTTGGAAACCCTCGGCGCCGTGGCGGTGTACTACGTGCTGATCGTCAGTCTGTTCGGCTGGGGCCTGCAGTACCTCGAACGCTACCTCGACCTCAGCCGGCGCACGCCCAATGCCCTGGACGATGGCCTGCTCAGCGAGCTGCGCAGCCAGTTACCCCACAGCGAGACCGCCCCCAACTACACCAGCCGCCCCGGTACCCCGGACGCCCTGCGCCTGAGCCGCATCCACAAAAGCTATGGCAGCCATCAGGTGCTCAAGGGCGTCGACCTGGCTGTGCGCCCCGGCGAGGTGATTTCGATCATTGGCCCATCCGGCTCCGGTAAGACTTCGCTGATCCGCACCGTCAATGGGCTGGAGCGGATCGACCAGGGCGAGATCGTGCTGTTTGGCGAAAGCTTTATCCAAACCGGCGACCACCCCGACAACCGCCGTCAGCGCGAGGGCGTGCGACGCATTGGCATGGTGTTCCAGAGTTTCAACCTGTTCCCGCACCGCACCATTGTCGATAACGTGCTGCTCGCCCCGCGCTACCACCGCCTGGACAGCGCCGCCGCGTTACGCAACCAGGCCCTGGCGCTGCTCGACAAGGTCGGCCTGCTGGCCCATGCCGACAAGTACCCGCACCAGCTCTCCGGCGGTCAGCAGCAACGCGTGGCGATTGCCCGCGCCCTGGCGATGAAGCCGGACATCATGCTGTTCGACGAACCCACCTCGGCTCTCGATCCCGAGCTGGTCGGCGACGTGCTCGCAGTCATCCGTGACCTGGCCCGCGAGGGCATGACCATGCTGATCGTCACCCACGAGATGGACTTCGCCCTGTCCATCTCCGACCGCGTGCTGTTTATGGAAGACGGCCAGATTCAGCTCGATGCCTCGCCCCAAGCGATTCGCGACGGCGCCCACGAACGCGTGCGCCGCTTTATCGGCCTGGAGAATGCATGAACGACATCGCCACCCTGCGCCGCGACCTCGCGGCAGCCTACCGTCTGGCCGCCTTGTTCGGCTGGGACGACACCCTTTACACCCACTTCTCCGTGCGCCTACCGGGTGACGGCGCGCCACGCTTTCTGATCAACCCATTCGGCCTGTTCTTCGAGGAGATTAGCGCCAGTGACCTGATCGTGGTGGACATGCACGGCCAGGTGGTCGAGGGCAACGCCGACTACAACGTCGCCGGCTTTACCGTCCACAGCGCCGTGCACATGGCCCGCCATGATGCTCACTGCGTGATCCACACCCACACTCTGGCCGGCATGGCGGTGGCAGCCCAGGACGCGGGGCTGTTGCAGCTCAACCAGATCAGCACCGAGTTTCACGGCCGGCTTGGCTACCACGCCTACGAAGGCGTGGCACTGGACCTGGACGAACGCGCGCGCATCCAGGCCTCCCTGGGCAACAACATCGCCCTGCTGCTGCGCCACCACGGCCTGCTCAGCGTCGGCACCAGCGTGGCCGATGCCTTCTACGTCATGTATTACCTGAACCGCGCCTGCGAGATCCAACTCGCGGCCACCGGCGGCGGCCAGGCCTGCAGCGAAATTCCCGCGCACCTGTCACGCCATGCCTGCGAGCAGCTGCAGGGTGCCGAATGGCAACGCCAACTGCTGTGGCAGGCCTGGCTGCGCAAATTGGATCGCCTGGACCCGACATACCGTGACTGAAGCGCCCGTAGAACGAGGCTCACAGCTTAAGTTCAGGCAATTCTGAACTAAGTTTTTGCCCCTGCCGATTTTTCCCGTTCACCCTGTGGCCAAGAATCCGGTCACAACCACAACGAGCCTGAGGCCCCGCCATGGACAAGATTCTCCACCAGCCCCTGGGCGGCAACGAAATGCCCCGTTTTGGCGGCATCGCCACCATGATGCGCCTGCCGCACATCCAGAAAACCGAAGAGAAACGCGAGCTGGACGTCGGCTTCGTCGGCGTGCCGCTGGACATCGGCACCTCGCTGCGCTCCGGTACCCGCTTCGGCCCCCGCGAGATCCGTGCTCAGTCGGTGATGATCCGCCCCTACAACATGGCCACCGGCGCTGCGCCCTTTGATTCCCTGAACATTGCCGATATCGGCGATGTACCGATCAACACCTTCAATATGGCTGAGGCGATCCGCATCATCGAGGAGGCCTACGACGAGATCCTCGACCTCGGCATCCTGCCGTTGACCCTGGGCGGCGACCACACCATCACCCTGCCGATCCTGCGGGCGATCAAGAAGAAGCACGGCAAGGTCGGCCTGGTGCACATCGACGCCCACGCGGATGTGAATGACCATATGTTCGGCGAGAAAATCGCCCACGGCACCACCTTCCGCCGCGCCGTCGAGGAAGACCTGCTCGATTGCGACCGCGTGGTGCAGATCGGCCTGCGTGCCCAGGGCTACACCGCCGAAGACTTCAACTGGAGCCGCAAACAGGGCTTTCGTGTGGTCCAGGCCGAAGAGTGCTGGCACAAGTCCCTCACCCCGCTGATGGAAGAAGTACGCGCCAAAGTTGGTGGCGGCCCGGTGTACCTGTCGTTCGACATCGACGGCATCGACCCAGCCTGGGCGCCCGGCACCGGCACCCCGGAAATCGGTGGCCTGACCACCATCCAGGCGATGGAAATCATCCGCGGCTGCCAGGGCCTGGACCTGATCGGTGGCGACCTGGTGGAAGTCTCGCCCCCCTACGACACCACCGGCAATACCTCGCTGCTGGGCGCCAACCTGCTCTACGAAATGCTCTGCGTACTGCCTGGCGTACAACGCCGCTAAACCGCGTAAAGCCGGGTGCCCCTGTGCCCGGCTAAACCACTACAACAATAAAAGGTACCGTCATGAAGCCTGATGACACCCTGACCGGCCAATGCGCCGAGTCCCCTCGCGCCACTGCCTTTAATTTGCGTCAGCTGCTGATTTTCCTGATCCCCTCGCTGCTCGGTGTGCTGCTGTTTCTCACCCCGATCGTCTACGAAGACAAAGTCACCATCGGCCTGGGGCTGCTTGCCGACGGTCTGAAAGCAGCCACTGCAAGCCATCTGCCCCTGGTCGCCGTAATCCTTTTGGGCGGTTCGGCACTGGTCGGGCTGGCTGCCAGCCTGCTCAAGCCGACCTGGCTTACCTCGCGTCCGGCGCTGAACGAGCTGTTCAATCTCTCGCCGTTATGGCTTGTCCTGCGCGTGCTCGGGGCGTTGTTCGCCGCCATGACCTTCTTCCAGTTCGGCCCCAGCTGGATCAGCAGCGCCAACACCGGCGGCGTGGTGCTCAACGACCTCGCCCCGGTGCTGATCACCTTCTTTCTGGTGGCGGGCTTGGTGCTGCCTTTACTCACCGATTACGGCCTGATGGAGTTTATCGGCACCCTGGTGCGCAACCTGTTCCGCAAGGTCTTCGGCCTGCCTGGGCGCTCGGCCATCGACGCCATCGCTTCCTGGCTCGGCTCGGGCACCGTGGGTGTGCTGATCACCGCGCAGCAGTACCAGAAAGGCTTTTACAGCGCGCGGGAGGCGGCGGTGATCGCCACCAACTTCTCCATCGCCTCGATCGCCTTCAGCCTGCTGATCACCAACTTCATGAATCTGGACCACCTGTTCGTACCCTTCTACCTCACGGTCGTTGTCGCCGGCCTAGCGGCCGCAATCATCACCCCGCGCATCCCGCCGCTGTCCTGGAAAAAGGACGAGTACCTGGCCGGCGTCGGCAAACAGATCCAGGAAGAGGTGCCGCAGGGCCTGTCGCTGCTGCGCTGGGGCCTGCAACAGGCGGTGCAACGGGCCAACAGCAATCCATCCCCGGCGCAGGTGCTACGAGTCGGCGTGCACAACGTGCTGGATATCTGGCTCGGCCTGCTGCCGCTGGTCATGGCCATCGGCACCCTGTCGCTGGCCATCGCCGAATACACCCCGGTGTTCAATTGGCTGTCCTACCCGCTGGTGCCACTGCTTGAACTGCTGCAACTACCGGAAGCCGCCAAGGCCGCGCCGGCAATCCTGGTGGGCTTTGCCGACATGTTCCTGCCTGCGGTGCTAGGCAAGGGCATCGACAGCGAGCTGACGCGCTTTGTGGTGGCCTGCGTGTCGCTGACCCAGCTGATCTATATGTCCGAAGTCGGCGTGCTGATTATCAAGGCCAAGCTGCCACTGAACATCTTGGAATTGTTCGTGATCTTCATCATCCGCACCCTGATCACCCTGCCGATCATTGCGCTGATGGCGCACTGGATCGTCGGCTGACCTCGCTAACAGGACCCACACATGACCACTTGCGGTGAATTTCTCGTCAAACAACTCCAGGCCTGGGGCGTCGACACCGTGTTCGGCATTCCCGGTGTGCACACCGTCGAGCTGTACCGCGGCTTGCCGGGCAGCGGCATCCGCCATATCACCCCGCGCCACGAGCAGGGTGCTGGCTTTATGGCCGACGGCTACGCGCGAGTCTCGGGCAAGCCCGGTGTGTGCTTTATCATCACCGGGCCAGGCATGACCAATATCCTCACGGCCATGGGCCAGGCCTACGCGGACTCGATCCCGATGTTGGTGATCTCCAGCGTCAACGAGCGCAACCGCCTGGGCCTGGGCAAGGGCTACCTGCACGAGTTGCCGAACCAGCGCGCGATGAGCGCAGGCGTCACGGCCTTCAGCCACACCCTGATGAGCGTCGAGGAACTGCCCGGCGTGCTGGCCCGCGCCTTTGCCGTGTTTGAGGGTGAGCGGCCGCGACCGGTGCACATCGAGCTGCCGCTGGACATCATCACCGCCGACGCCACGCACATGGCACTGGCGCCACGGCCGCTGATCAAGCGTCCGGCGCCCAACCGCAGCCTGATCCGCGACGCCGCCGCGCGCCTGAAAAACGCCCGCCGCCCGCTGTTATTGCTCGGTGGCGGCTGCGTCACCGCCCAAGCCGAAGCCCGCGCCTTGGCCGCTGCGCTGGATGCGCCCACCGCGCTGACCATCAACGCCAAAGGCTTGCTGCCGCCAGGCCACCCGCTGCTGCTGGGCAGCAACCAATCGTTGCCGCCGGTGCGGCAACTGGCCCTGGACGCCGACGTGGTGCTGGCCATCGGCACCGAGCTGGGCGAGACCGATTACGACGTGGTGTTTGACGGCCAGTTCAAGCTCGGCGGCGAGCTGATCCGCATCGATATCGACGCGCAACAGCTGCAGCGCAACTTCACCCCGGCCCTGGCCATCCAGGGCGATGCACGCCTGGCCATGCGCATGCTGATGGCCGAGCTCAACCCCGTCGCGGCCAGCGCCAGCAGCCCCGGCGCCCAGCGCACCGCGGCCGTGCAGGCGCAACTGGCCGACGGCTTCGCCGGCTGGGCGCACTACCGCCAGCTGTTCGATACGCTGTTGGAGGTGCTGCCCGACGCACGCTTTGTCGGCGACTCGACCCAAACCGTGTACAGCGGCAACCACCTGGTCGAGCTGGACGGCGCGCGGCGCTGGTTCAACGCCTCCACCGGCTACGGCACCCTGGGCTATGGCCTACCGGCGGCCATCGGCGCCAAGCTGGCCGAGCCGCAGCGCCCAGTGATCAGCCTGATGGGCGACGGCGGCCTGCAGTTCACCCTGCCGGAGTTGGCCAGTGCGGTGGAGGCTGGGGTCGGCATCATCGTGCTGCTGTGGAACAACGCCGGTTACGGCGAGATCAAGCGCTACATGCAGCGCCGTGATATCGAGCCGCTGGGCGTCGACATCTACACCCCGGACCTGCTGGCCATCGCCCGTGGCTATGGCTGCGCCGCCGAGCAAGCGCGTGATCACCAGCACCTGCGCGAACTGCTGCGCAGCGCCCCGACAGACCGCCCGTTGATTATTGAAGTGCTGGAGGTCGCGCCCTTTCACCCCTGAAACACCGGTATAAATCGCGGCTAAAGCCCCTCCCACACCGACATTTCGCATCCTGTGGGAGGGGCTGGGCGGCACTCCGCTTTAGCCGCGATACCCACACAACAAGAACCACCGTAATCACTGACTGCCGCGTTACCCATACCTACAATCAAACATCGGGGAGTCGTTCCATGTTCAAAAATCTCAGCCAGTACTTTGGCCAGGATAGCCTGGCGCCAACATCGGCGGCGCACCGCAGCCTGGGCTTTGGGGGCACCACCGCGCTGTGGCTCGGCGCCAACGTGGTGGTCACCACCATTCTCACCGGCATGCTGCTGGTGCCGGACCTGCCCTTTTTGCAGGCGCTGCTGATCGTGCTGGTCGGCTCGGGCATCGGCATTCTGCCGCTGGTACTGGTTGGCCTGATGGGCCAGCGCACCGGCCTGACCACCATGGTGCTGGCACGCGGCAGCTACGGGCCGCTGGGGGCCAAGCTGCCCTCGCTGGTGAATTTGCTGACCCTGCTGGCCTGGAGCTGGATTCAAGCCCTGCTGGCCGGCATGAGCCTGAACTACGCGGTCGAGCACCTGACCGGCTACTCCAACCTGCCACTGTTCACCATTCTCTGCGAAACCCTGGTGCTGGCCATCGCCCTGCGCGGCCACCTGGGCATTGAGCGGGTCGAACGCTGGGCGGCGATTGGTATGCTGCTGCTCACGGCGGCAGTGTTCTATGCCATGGGCCGCAACTTCGAGTTCAGCGCGCTGCTGAGCATGCCCAAGGAGCCGCGCAACGAAATCACCCCCGGCATCGCCTTCGATATCGTCATCGCCACGGCATTTTCCTGGATTCCGCTGGCGGCTGATTACAACCGCAACTGCCGCAGCCAGGGCATCGCCGCCACGGGCACCTGGGTCGGCTATGTCGCGGCCACACTCCTGGCCATGGGCCTCGGTGCCACGGTCTCGGGTTTCTCGGTGCTCGGCGGCATGGAACAAACCTATGATCCGGCCGTGCTGCTGGCCGGCTTCGGTTTTGGTCTGCCGGCGGCCATTGTGGTGTTCCTCTCGGTAATGACCACCAACGTCATGTGCGTATACAGCGCTTCGCTGTCGTACCTCAACATCAGCCCGAAAACCCGCTTCTGGAAACCGGCGCTGTGCATCGGCGTGCTGTCGATCCTCGGCTCGCAGATCCCCGGCATCCTCGATAACTTCCAGAATTTCCTGCTGGTCATCGGCAGCGTGTTTATCCCGGCCTTCGCCGTGCTGATCGCCGACTACTTCGTGATCCACCGCGGTCAGTACGACGTCGCCGACCTGCTCGATGAAAATGGCGGACGATATCGCTACCTGGCGGGCATCAACCCGGCAGCCTTTGCTGCCTATGCGCTGGGGGCGGCGCTGGCGTACTACTGGGGCTGGGTCTCCCCGCTGCCAGTGGGCGCCTCACTGCCGGTGTTCGTGATCACCGCCGTGGGCTATGTCATCCTGCGCCGCTGGGTGCTGGTGCCGCAAACACCTAGGCTGACGCAGGAAGGTTGATGGGCAACGAAAACATTCCCGGGTATCGCTGCGCTCAACCCAGGCTACCGCTATGTGGCGCTGTCGTTTTTGTAACCTGGGTTGCGCGCCGCCCACAGGGCATCCACCGGTAAAGAGCGAGGCCGCTATGAAAATTGTCAGTCGCGAGCGCTGGTTCGAGGTCGAGCACCGTTACGACGGCATCAGCCTGATCCACGAGCCGTACGTGCGGCCGTTTTACCGCTGCAATATGTGGCATATCCAGGGGCGTGAGCGCGATGCGCTGGTCGACTCCGGCTCCGGTCTGGTCAGCCTGCGCGAGCAACTGCCCTGGCTGACAGAGAAACCGCTGCTGGCCGTGGCCAGCCATTGCCACTTCGACCATATCGCCGGGCACCATGAGTTCAGTGAGCGCCTAGTGCATCCGGCCGAAGCCAATATTCTTGCCGCACCAACGGGTGACACCACCCTAGCCACCGCCTTTGTCGGCGACGAGATGTTCGAGGCCCACCCGGATTGCCCGCTGTGCTATGCCGAGTATCGGGTCAAGGCCGCACCTGCCACCCGGCTGATCGACGAAGGCGATGTACTCGACCTCGGCAACCGTGTGCTGCAGGTGTTGCATACGCCCGGCCATTCACCAGGCGGCATCAGCCTGTGGGAAGCGCAGACCCAGACGCTGTTTTCCGGCGATATCCTCTATGACGGTCCGTTGATCGAAGACGCCTACCACTCCGACCTGCATGCCTACGCGCAAAGCCTGCGCCGCTTGCGCGAACTGCCGGTGCGTACCGTGCATGGCGGGCACTTTGCAAGCTTTTCGGGCACACAGATGCGGACGCTGATCGACAACTGGTTTGTCGAGCACCCGGATTTGGCATAAAAGCATTTAGAGCAGGCCGAACGGCCCGCTCATCGAAAACCTAAATCGCCGCAACGCGTTTAGCGGCGGCGTGGCGCCTGTTGCGGCCGGCGCGGATCGTTCTGGCGCACGGGAATGGGCTGCAGCACGGGCTTGTCCAGCAACCCCAAGGCGACCAGCAGGTCGTGAAGGGCGTTGTATAACTTGGCGATCATGAGGTACCTCCTGCCAAGGGTGGCGAAAGCGTGCTTCGAGCACGCTTTACAAGCCTAGATGAAACCAGCGAAAACTGCGCGCCTATTCCTGCATCAGGCTGTTTCAAGCGCGCTGGTTATGGCTAAAAGGTCGCGCGCATGCCCACGTACAAGGTACGTCCCGGCCCTGGCTCGAAGTAGCGTTGAGCTGCCGCATTGATGCGCACATTGTCGAAGTAGCGGCGGTCGAACAGGTTATCTAAGCCCAGATAGGGCTCCCAGACCTGGCCACCGGCCTCGAAACGCTTGCCGAACCTGGCGTTCCACAGCGTGTAACCGGCCACCGACACCTGGTTGGCATCCTCGGCATACATCCCACCAACCGCCTGCATATTCAGCCGTACATAGTAGCTCGCCCGCTCGAAGCCCAGTTCAGTGAACAGGTTATGCCGGGGAATGCCGGGAATATCGTTGCCGGCAAAATCCCCACCCGTCGTGCGGTAATCCTCGAAACGGAAGCGGCTGTAGCTGTAGGCACTCGACAAGCGCCAGTCCTCGGCGAACTGCCAATCCAGGCTGGCCTCCAGGCCCTCGCGCCGGGATGCACCGGCATTGCGGTAAAAGCTGCGCCCCGGCTGGCTGTCGAGGCTGAACGCGACCAGCTCATCGTCGAGCTTCATGCTAAACAGGGCCAGGTCGTAGCGCAGCCCCGGCCATTCGCCCTTGAGCCCAATCTCGCGGTTTAACGCGCGAGAAGGCTCCAGCGACGGATTGAAACCGCCGCCAGCCGGGTTGGCCAGCTCGTTAACCGTGGGTGTTTCAAAGGAGGTCGCCACGCGTCCATAAATAGATTGATGTTCATCCAGGCGATAACTCAGGCCGGCGCTGTAGTTCCAGTCACGCAGGGTCCGCGAGCCGGAATCATCGCCATCCATAGCACGGATGAAGTGGTCATCCACCGCCAAACGCACGCGGTCGTAACGCAACCCCAGGGTCGCCTGCCAGGCCTCGCTCAAGGCGATTTCATCCTGAATAAACAGTCCGCTGCTCGCGGCCTTTTCATCCTGGCGCAGGGTTTCATCACCACGGGTGCCGAGCAGGCTGTCGTAGCGGCGGCGGTCATCACGCTGGGCTTCCAGGTCTACCCCGCTGGTGATGGTGTGGTCCAGGCCAAACAGCTCGCGCCTGTGGCTGTACTGGGCTCCGACACCGGCAAAGGTGCGGTCAAAGGTGGTCTGCCCGGCATCGGTAAAGGCCAAGCGGTTGCCGAATTGGCGCTGGCCGATATAGCTGCGCAGCTGGTAGGTGTCGGCACCCGGCCCGAAGCCCTCCCACACCAGGCCCAGGCGCTGTTGGCGAATCTGCTCATCGGCATCAAAGCGCAGGTTATTGGGTGCGGCCTGGCGGCGGTCTGCACGTACTTCGGCAGCGGTGAGGCCGCCGGGGTCTTCGGCGCGGTTGTCGATGGCATTGAAGGTCAGACCGAGTCGCCCGGCGTCGCTGTACCAGCGCAGTTTGCCGCTGAGCGTATTGGTTTCGGCACGGCTGTGCTCGCGGTAGGCATCCAGCACGGTGCTGTTGAAGGCCAGCACACCACCCAGGTTACCGGCCATGCCGCCGGTCTCGACCCGCGCCCGGCGATAACCCAGCCCACCGGTACTCAGGTCGAAAAACGAATAAGGCGTAGCCGGTGGCTCGCGGGTTTCGATGGCCAGCACGCCGCCGGCCGCATTTCCATAGAGCACCGAGGCCGGCCCGCGAATCACCTCCATGCGCTCGACCAGGCCCAGGTCCAGGCCGTCGAGTTCGGTCTGTCCGTCCGGCATGGTCAAGGGCACGCCATCAACCAGCACGCGCACGCCGCGCACGCCGAAATTGCCCCGCGCACCAAAGCCGCGGATCGACGGGCGCAGGCCTTGGGCGAGGTTATAGCGGTTCTGACTGAACACCCCAGGCACCGGTGCCAGTAGACGGTCGAGTGCCAGGTTCTGCTCGCCCTGGGATTGGTCGGTTTGCACCGCGCTGACTGCCGCCGGGCTGGTCAGCCAACGGCTGCTGGTACGCGGTGAGGTGATGATCAGCGGCGCCAGTTCGGCGGCCGGTTCGATGGGTGACGCATCGGCCAGGCCGACGCCTGAGCCACTGCAGGCCAGGAGACCGGCAGTGGCTCGTAACAGGGTTTTCACCGGAGGCATTCCTTGTTCACAGAGAAGGGCTTTGGTGTGTGACGGTCACAGGGCTCATTCGGTTCGCTCGCGTTTACGCCGATAAGGGAATACATCAATCACCGCGCCATCACGGATGGCGTTTTGCAGCCCCTGCCAGTACGCCGCGTCGTACAGCTCACCGTGCAGCGTGCTGAACAGCCGGCGCTGGCGGATATCGGCGAACAGAAACGGCGGAAACTCCTCGGGAAACACGTCGTTCGGTGCAATCGAATACCAGGGTTCAGCGGCCATCTCGTCTTCGGGATAACGCGGCGGCGGGATACGGCGGAAGTTGACCTCGGTGAGCAGACTGATCTCGTCGTAGTCGTAGAACACCACGCGGCCATGGCGGGTGACGCCGAAATTCTTCAGCAGCATATCGCCGGGAAACACATTGGCCGCCGCCAGTTGTTTGATCGCCAGGCCGTAGTCATCCAGGGCCTCGCGTACCTGCGCCTCGCTGGCCTGCTCGACGTACAGGTTGAGCGGGGTCATACGCCGCTCGGTCCAG
This sequence comes from Gammaproteobacteria bacterium, assembly GCA_018826895.1. Lineage (GTDB taxonomy): Bacteria > Pseudomonadota > Gammaproteobacteria > Pseudomonadales > Pseudomonadaceae > Aquipseudomonas. Next base: position 31,145 of record JAHJYA010000104.1, on the reverse strand, counting down.
CAGTGGCGCACGCGCACGCTGTCGCCCTCAAGCAGCACGGTAGAAGGCGCCACTTCCAGCAGCTCGGCCAGGCAAGCCGGCTCGAACTTGCTCAGCGGGAAGCGGAAATCGGCGAACTCCTGGGTGTCGGCCATGCGTCCGACTCGGTCGATGCTCTTCACCAGGCGGTACTTCTGGATCACCGTATTGCGGTCGACGGTCTTGGACGGCGAGAAGCGGTCCTTGATGACCTTGAACACCGTGTTGAAGCCCGGCAGGGTGAACACGCTCATGACCATGCCACGCACGCCGGGGGCCATGATAAAGCGGTCATCGGTGCAGGCCAGGTGATCGATCAGCGCGCGGTAGAACTCCGACTTGCCGTGTTTGTAAAAGCCAATCGAGGTGTACAGCTCGGCAATGTGCTTGCCCGGCAGGATGCGTTTGAGAAAACCGACGAACTCTGCAGGCACCGGCACATCGACCATGAAATACGAGCGGGTGAAGGAAAAGATGATCGACACCTCGGCCTCGTCGGTGATCAGTGCATCGATCTGGATGCCCCGCCCTTCGCGGTGCAACAGCGGAATCACCAGCGGCCACTGCTCATCCAGGGTGTACAAGCGGCCAACCAGGTAGGCGCCCTTGTTGCGGTACAGCACCGGCACAAAGAGCTCGACGCTCAGGGTCGGGTCTTTGCACACCCAGTCCGGCAGATCGGCACGCAGCTGCGCTTCCAGGCGTAGCAGATCACCCGGCAAATCCTCATAGGGCACCGCAAACGGGTAGTCGGCAAAGATCGCTTGCAGCAGTGTGCCCAGGCCATCGCCTAACGCATAACGGCGCGTTTGCGCAGCCCGCTGACGGCCGTGCAGCGCCGGCCGGGTGGTATGAATAAACATGCAGCCATCGTTGATCTGGTCGTGGCTGAACAGGCTGCAGAAACTGGAGTTGAACCAGGTTTCGGCCAACTCGTCATCAAGACGTCGGTCGATCAACTCAATGTAGGCCCGTTTCACCCGTGGCCAGTGCTCGACCGCCAGCAACGCCTCGCCATGCTGCTTACGCAGATGCTCGGCCAGGGCGGCGACCTGTTCTTCATAGAGGTTGATGCGCGCTGCCGAAGCCTGCTGCGCCTCCTGCCATTGGGCCTGCTCGAAGCGCGTCTGGGCACCGTCGGTAAGGCGGCGGAACAGTTCGCGGTAGGCGTCGAACCCTTCGAGTATCTGCCGTGCGATTTGCGTATCCGGCCATTGTTGCGCCACGGGCAAACTCCTGCAGAAAGCGTGAACAGCGAGCGCCGAGCTTAGCCAGTGATGGCAACGAGTAACAGCGGCTTTGCGCTGCGAACGTACTTCGTCGTTTTCAAAAGTTTTCGATGGGATGAGCGGTGGGCAAGGTGTAGGTCTGGCGCTTATTTGTGAGATTCGCGGCCACTTCGCACTACCGCGTCATGCCGCAACTGCCAGTGGGAGGGGCCGGGCCGCGTTCCGCTTTAGCCGCGATACTTTCAGCGTGTTCAAGGCCTATCGCGAATAAATTCGCTCCTACAGGGGTAACCGTCACGCCAGTATTTGATCGTTCCCACGTCGAACCGTCCGCGTGGGCATGCAGCCAGAGACGCTCCGCGTCTCGCTACAGCGGACGCAGAGCGTCCCAAGCGGGGTTCCCACGCAGAGCGTGGGAACCATCTAACCATCTACGCGCGTATCGCCTTATGAAATGTGGCGCCGCTGCTGTTTAAAAGTCGAATTCGGATTGTCTTGAGGCGCGCGCACGGCAACACTAGCCGCCCTTATTGATGTCTGGGAGCTCTTAGTGCGCCTCGCTGACCTTGTACGCTTGCTCTCCCTGGCCGCTATCTGGGGCGCGAGCTTTTTGTTTATGCGCGTCATCGCCCCGGTGCTGGGCAGCATGCCGACCGCCTTCTTCCGCGCCAGCCTGGGGGCTGTGGGCTTGCTTGCGGTGTTGCTGGTAATGCGCGTGGGCTGGGATTTTCGCGGCAAACTCAAGCAATGCCTGGTGCTCGGGGTGATCAATGCGGGGCTGCCGTCGGCCATGTACTGCCTGGCCGCACTGGTATTGCCGGCCGGTTATTCGGCGATTTTCAATGCCACCACACCGATGATGGGCGTGCTGATCGGCATTCTGTTCTTCGCCGAGGCGTTGACCCTGAGCAAGGCCGCTGGCGTCGCCCTGGGCCTGTTCGGCGTGGCCGTGCTGACCCGCACCGGCCCGGTAGAGCTGGACCTGCCGCTGTTGCTGGGCGCTCTGGCCTGCCTGGTGGCGACCACCTGCTATGGCTTTGCCGGCTTCCTCGCGCGCCGCTGGATCGGCCAGCAAGGCGGGCTGGACAACCGCCTGACCGCGTTCAGCAGCCTGTGCGGTGCTAGCCTGTTTCTGCTGCCGCTGTTTCTCGGCTCCCTGGCGCTGCAGCCGCCAGCCAGCTGGGGTGGGCCGGCGGTGTGGGCGTCCATGGCCGGGCTGGGGCTGCTGTGCACCGCCCTCGCCTACGTTTTGTACTTTCGCCTGCTGAGCGACGTCGGTCCGGTCAAGGCCTCGACCACCACCTTCCTGATCCCGCCGTTTGGCGTGCTCTGGGGCGCGCTGCTGCTCGACGAGCCGCTGTCCTGGGCCTACCTGTACGGCGGTGTACTGATCGCCCTCGCCCTCTGGCTGGTGGTACGCCCGAGCACCACTGCACGCTGATAAGCGAGCCCTGGGTGGCTGAGCCTGCATGCGCGCAGAAACCCAGACACCCAGGCATGTTAGCTAGCGCTGACGGAACACCAGCACCAGCCCCAGCACGATCAAACCCATACCCAGCAGGCTCAGGGGCGCCAGTCGGTTGCCGAACACCAGGTAATCCAGCACGGCGGTGACCGCTGGCACCAGGTAGAACAGGCTGGTGACGTTGACCAGATTGCCCCGCGCGATCAGGCGGTACAGCAACAGGCTGGCGGCTACCGAGATCACCAAGCCCATCCACAAAACCGGCAACCAGAAGCTGGCCGACATCTCCAGCTCGAATGGTTGGAACGGCACGACCAGCACGCACAGCAGCAAGCCGGCCAGATACTGCGTCGGCAAGGTGCCCAGTGGGTTGTCACGAATACCCTTCTGCATGATGGTCCCCACCGTCATGGCGAGTAACGCCGCCAGGGCGCAGAGCATGCCACTCCACGACAGACCGGACAGGCCAATGCCCTGGAACACCACCAACACCAGCCCCAGCAGACCAAGGGCCAGGCCGAGCAGTCGGGCCGGCGACAAGCGCCGCTCCAGGTAAACCGCGGTGAGTATGGGTTGGGTACCAAGCAGCGTGGCCATCAAGCCGGGAGTGACCTCCTGTTCAAGCGCCAGCAAGTAGAACACCTGATAGGCACCGACCAGCACCAACCCCGTGCGCCAGGCCGCCCAACGCGCTGCAGGCGACGCCGGGCCATGCAAGGGCAACAGGCGCGCCAGCAAGACAAACGCACAGCACGCCAGCACAAAGCGCACCAGCAGGAAGGCGAACGGTGAAGCATGGGCCAGGCCCAGTTTGGAAACGATCGCACCACTGCTCCACAGCAGCACGAACAAGGCTGTGGTGCCATAGGCAACCAGGGTATTGCGACTCAAGACAATCATGAAAATGCCACCTGTACAGGCAAAACGATAGCGTCACGTCACGAGGACGGAAGGACGCAGGTCAGGGGAAGGCCGGGCGGCAGGCTGCCGAAGCAACCTGCTGCGGCCAGGCCTCAGGCCGCGGCTGGCGGCGGAGGCGCGTAGCCCGCTGGCGGGCTGACAGGTGGTGGTGCTAGAGAGGTAATCGCCGCAGGCGCCATCGACTGCTGCAACGCGTGCAGAACAGTGGACTGGGTAGGCGACGCGGCGAAGAAGGACATGAGACGTCTCGACAAAGCGATCAGAAGTTGCCGGACTATAACCCTGCCTGGGCAAGCCTGACCAGAGCCCCGCTGGACTGAATGAGCGGCTTAGCGCTGCGTGATATTCAGGCCATCGGCCTGCGCCACCTGAAAGCGATGGAGATATCCCAGTTGGCTGTTGTAACCCGGCAGACCATAACGCAGCACCTGCATAACCACCGAACACGCGTAGGAGCCCCGCCTCGGGGCGAAGCGATTGCAGCCATTCAATGACTTCGGCGTTGCCCCTGGCATTCGCCGCGGGGCGCGGTTCCCACGAAAAGCATCGTCACCGTGCAACAGGGCACTGGGGCATAGGCAAACCTATGCCCTCGCGAGGGCTACTGCTGCAGTTCCTGCTCGGTGAACATATCGCTGAACAGCATGCTCGACAGGTAACGCTCACCGGAGTCCGGCAGCACCACGACCATCGTCTTGCCCTGCATCTCCGGGCGCTCGGCCATGCGCACGGCCACGGCCATGGCAGCGCCGCAGGAAATCCCACAGAGAATGCCTTCTTCACGCATCAGCCGCAGGGCCATAGCCTTGGCGTCTTCGTCGGTCACCTGCTCGACCCGGTCAACCATGGTCAGGTCGAGGTTCTTCGGCACGAAACCGGCGCCGATACCCTGGATCTTGTGCGGGCTGGGTTTGACCTCGTCGCCGGCAAGGGTCTGAGTGATGACCGGCGAGCTGATCGGCTCCACCGCCACCGAGAGGATCGGCTTGCCCTGGGTCTGCTTGATGTAGCGCGACACACCGGTAATGGTGCCGCCAGTACCCACGCCGCAGACCAGCACGTCGACCGAGCCTTCGGTGTCGTTCCAGATTTCCGGGCCGGTGGTCTTCTCGTGGATCGCCGGGTTGGCCGGGTTGTCGAACTGCTGCAGCAGCAGGTAATCCTGCGGGTTGGCGGCGGCCAGTTCGGCGGCTTTGTCGATAGCCCCCTTCATACCCTTGGCGGCCTCGGTCAACACCAGTTCGGCACCGAGGGCCTTGAGCACCTTGCGCCGCTCCAGGCTCATGGAGGCCGGCATGGTCAGCAGCAGCTTGTAACCGCGTGCCGCCGCGACAAAGGCCAGACCGATCCCGGTATTGCCCGAGGTCGGCTCGACCAGGGTCATGCCCGGCTTGAGTACGCCGCGTTCCTCGGCATCCCAGACCATGCTGGCGCCAATGCGGCACTTGACCGAATAGGCCGGGTTACGGCCCTCGATCTTCGCCAGGATGGTGACCCCCTTGGGCCCGAGGCGGTTGATCATCACCAGCGGTGTGTTGCCGATGGCCTGGGCGTTATCTGCATAAATACGGCTCATGGTGACTCTCCTTGATGCGCGAGGCACACAGCCTATGCCCGCTGCTGGCAGGCGTCCAGCCGCAAAAACGCTCGAACTCCCGGCACTGTCGCAAGGTCCATCAGAGTGTCAATTCACCACTGGCCCTGCTTATGCTGCCCCGTAATCGTCTACCGCTGATCCTTCTTGGCCTGGCCGCCCTGCTGCTGGCCCTGCACGTCGCACTGCCCTACCTGGCGCGCGATTACCTGAATGGCAAGCTGGCGCAGATGGGCGATTACCGCGGGCAGATTGACGACATCGACCTGGCGCTCTGGCGCGGCGGCTACCGGATTAACGGCTTGCGCATCGTCAAAGCCGAGCGCGAGGCGCCCGTGCCGTTCGTCAATGCGCCACAGATCGATATTGCGGTGAGCTGGAATGAGCTCTGGCGCAAACGCGAGGTGGTCGCCCGCGTGGTGTTCGAGAACCCCGAACTCAACTTCGTCGACGGTGAAGGCGCAGACGACTCGCAAACTGGTGAAGGCGTCGACTGGGCCGAACAGTTGAATAAGCTGCTGCCCATCACCCTCAATGAAGTACGGGTGAACAACGGCACCGTGGGCTTCCACAATTTCGCCTCGACACCACCGGTGGACATCAAGGCCACTGCGGTCAACGCCAGCCTGTATAACCTGACCAACGTGGCCGACGCCCAGGGCAAGCGCGTAGCCCGTTTCGAGGGCAACGCGCAACTGCTCGACCATGCGCCCCTGGAAGCCACGGCGGTATTCGACCCATACCACAACTTCGAGGATTTCGAGTTTCGCGTACGCGCCACCGATGTCGAACTGCCACGCCTCAACGACTTCGCCAGCGCCTATGGCAACTTCGATTTCGCCGCCGGCACCGGCGATCTGGTGGTCGAGGCCAGTGCCGAGCAAGGCCAGCTCAGCGGCTATATCAAACCGCTGCTGCACAATGTGGAAATTTTCAACTGGCAACAGGATGTCGAGCGCGAGGACAAAAGCTTCTTCCGTGGCCTCTGGGAAGCCCTAGTTGGCGGCGGCGAAGCGGTACTGAAGAACCAGCGCCGCGACCAGTTCGCTACCCGCGTAGAACTCAGCGGCAGCGTGCACCAACAGAATGTCAGTACCTTCCAGGCGTTTATCGGCATCCTGCGCAATGCCTTTATCGAAGCCTTCGACCCGCGCTTTGAAGGCCCACCCGCGCAAGACTGAGCCACCGTGACTGCCCATTCAGTGACTGAATGACCCGTCTGCGTTCACAGTCGTGAACCCGGCGCGGTATAGTCTCGCCCACTGTTCAACTGTCCGGGCGCTCCCCGTTCGAGGATTTTCCGATGAAGTTTGAAGGCACCCAATCCTACGTCGCCACTGACGACCTCAAGCTGGCGGTCAATGCCGCCATCACTCTGCAACGCCCGCTGCTGGTCAAGGGCGAGCCAGGCACCGGCAAGACCATGCTCGCCGAGCAACTGGCCGAATCCTTCGGTGCGCGCCTGATCACCTGGCACATCAAGTCCACCACCAAGGCCCACCAGGGCCTCTACGAGTATGACGCGGTCAGCCGCCTACGCGACTCGCAGCTGGATTCGGACAAAGTTCACGACGTGCGCAACTACATCAAGAAGGGCAAGCTGTGGGAGGCTTTCGAGTCCGAGGAGCGGGTGATCCTGCTGATCGACGAGATCGACAAGGCCGACATCGAGTTCCCCAACGACCTGCTGCAAGAACTCGACAAGATGGAGTTCTACGTTTACGAAACCAACGAGACGATCAAGGCCAAGCAGCGCCCGATCATCATCATCACCTCAAACAACGAGAAGGAACTGCCCGACGCCTTCCTGCGCCGCTGCTTCTTCCACTACATCGCCTTCCCCGACCGCGTGACCCTGGAGAAGATCGTCGATGTGCACTACCCCAATATCAAGAAGGACTTGGTCGCCGAAGCGTTGGACGTGTTCTTCGACGTGCGAAAAGTGCCGGGCCTGAAGAAAAAGCCCTCCACCAGCGAACTGGTCGACTGGCTCAAGCTGCTGATGGCCGACAACATCGGCGAAGCCGTGCTGCGCGAACGCGACCCGACCAAAGCCATCCCGCCGCTGGCAGGTGCGCTGGTGAAAAACGAGCAGGATGTGCAGCTACTCGAACGTCTGGCGTTTATGAGTCGTCGTGCCAGTCGCTAAGAGTCGAGCGGCTGCGCGTCGTCGGACCCGCTACCCACGCGGTACAGGGCTCGCGAGCTAGAGCCAGGCAAGGCGCAACGACCACCGGGAGTAACAGCCGTAGGCTGGCCCGAAGGGTGAGCGCCAGCGAATAAATCGAGCGGAACAGCGCAGCGTACTCCAGTACGTGAGCATGTGAAGCGAGGTTTCAACGCCGCATGGCCGACGTGCAGCAGCCCGGCCAGAATCAACACATGAGGGCGCAGCCATGCTGCTCAACCTATTTAACGAAATGCGTGCCGCCAAGGTGCCAGTGTCGGTACGTGAGTTGCTCGACCTGATCAACGCGTTGAAGCACAACGTGGTGTTCGCCGATATGGACGAGTTCTACTTCCTCGCGCGCACCATCCTGGTCAAGGACGAGCGGCATTTCGACAAGTTCGACCGCGCGTTCGGCGCCTATTTCAATGGCCTGCAGAACCTAAACCAGCATATCGAGGCGTTGATCCCCGATGAGTGGCTGCGCAAGGAGTTCGAGCGCTCGCTGACTGACGAGGAGCGCGCCAAGATCGAGTCTCTCGGCGGCCTGGACAAGCTGATCGAGGAGTTCAAGAAACGCCTCGAAGAGCAGAAGGAACGCCACGCCGGTGGCAACAAGTGGATCGGCACCGGCGGCACCAGCCCGTTCGGCTCTGGCGGCTTCAACCCGGAAGGCATCCGCGTGGGTGACGCCGGCAAGCGCCAGGGCAAAGCGGTCAAGGTCTGGGACCAGCGCGAGTACAAGAACCTCGACGACCAGGTTGAACTGGGCACACGCAATATCAAGGTAGCCCTGCGCCGCCTGCGCAAGTTCGCCCGTCAAGGCGCCCAGGACGAACTGGACCTGGACGGCACCATCGACCACACCGCCAAAGACGGCGGCCTGCTGAATATCCAGATGCGCCCGGAACGGCGCAACGCGGTGAAGCTGCTGATCCTGTTCGATATCGGCGGCTCGATGGACGCCCACGTCAAGGTCTGCGAAGAGCTGTTTTCCGCCTGCAAGACCGAGTTCAAGCACATGGAGTATTTCTACTTCCATAACTGCGTGTACGAGTCGGTGTGGAAGAACAACCTGCGCCGCACCAGCGAGCGCTTCTCCACCCAGGACCTGCTGCACAAGTACGGCGCCGACTACAAGGTGGTGTTCGTCGGCGACGCGGCCATGGCGCCCTACGAGATCACCCAGGCCGGCGGCAGCGTCGAGCACTGGAACGAGGAGCCGGGGTACGTCTGGATCAAGCGTTTTATGGAGAAGTACAAGAAGCTTATCTGGATCAACCCCTACCCCAAGGACACCTGGAGCTACACCGCCTCGACCAGCATCATGCGCGAGCTGCTCAACGAGCAGATGTACCCGCTGACGCTGCAAGGCCTGGAAGACGGCATGCGTTTTCTGTCCAAGTAACGCAAACAGGCCCGCGAGGGCCTGTTGTGTACCTGCTAGGTCTTCTTGATCTTGAAGCGGCTCAGCTCACGCTGCATCACCGAAGCGCGGTCTGACAGTTCCCTGGCTGCCACCGCGCATGCCTGTGAGTTGGACTGATTCTTCTGGGTCACTTCGTCAATTTGCTCGAGCCCGATACTTGCCTGCTGCAAGCCGGAGGCCTGTTCGCTGGAAGCCTGGTAGATCTGTGACACCAGGTTGGAGACCGCGGTGGTGCCGCTGACGATGCTTTTCAGCGACTCGGCGGTGCGCCCGGCGATGATCATGCCGCGCTGCGTCTTGATCGAGGAGTCGGCAATCAGCGCCGAGGTTTGCTGCGCCGCCTCGGCGCTGCGTGCGGCCAGGCTGCGGACTTCATCAGCGACCACGGCAAACCCGCGGCCAAGCTCGCCAGCCCGTGCGGCCTCAATCGCCGCGTTCAACGCCAGCAGGTTGGTCTGGGCGGCAATATTGTCGATGGTGGTGATAATCGCGGTGATGTCTTTGCCCGAGTTGTCGATTTCAGCCATGGCGGCAATCAACTCGCTCATCAATTTGTCGCTTTCGCCGGCATCGGTGCGTGAGACTTGCGATTGCTCGTCGGCCTTTTTCGCATTGGCAGCATTGTCGGTGGTTTGCGCGGCCATTTGTGTCATCACCGCACTGATCTCGGTGATCGACGAGGCCGAGTTGGACGCCCCATCCGACAAGGACTGGCTCAGCTCGGTGACCTGCGCCGAACTGCCGGTGATCTGGGTCGCGCTGCGTTGCACTTCGGAGATCAGGCCATTGAGGTTGCCGACCATCTTCTCCAGGGAAATACCCAGGGTGTCCTGAGGTGACGACAGCTGCACCTGCAAGTCCAGATCGCCCTCGGAGATGCGCTCGGCGACCCTCACCTGGCGTTGCAGGCTTTGCGACATATCGTTGAGGGCAAAAGACAGTTGTCCAACCTCGTCCTCGGTTTTCTGCACCAGACGCTGGGAGAAATCACCCAGGCTGATATTGCCCGCCAATACCGCAGCCTCGCGAATCGGCCCAACAATCTTTGCCGCGGTCAACCACAGGGCAACCAGAGCCAGCAGGGAAATCACCAAGCCCACGGAGACCTGCCAGAAGCTGTTGCTGATACTGCGCGCCTGCAGTTCCTGCTCCAGGGCAATCGCCTGGCTCATAACCACTGCTTTGGGCAGGCGAATCAACAGCGCCCAAGGTTTGCCGGTGCGGCCTAGCTCAATCGGCATCAGCACCTCGAAGTTCTCGGTGGTGGGGTCAAGCAAGCTCTCTGCCCGACCGCTCTGGATATCGCCCAGTACCTTTTCCCAGGACGTCGGCAGTAAGGTCTTGAGCGGCTGCCCGATCAAGTCGCTGCGTTGACTGTCAGCCACCACCAGACCCTGATGGCTCAAGATCGATACGCTGCCCTTGCCGCCATACAGCTCGGCGGACATCTGCTCACTGAGCTTCTGGATAAAAGAAATATCAAAGTCAGCCCCCACTGTTCAGCCGGGAGACATAGGTAACAGGTGTCGGGAGACATAGGTAACGCATTTAGGCTTACGGAATCTTTCGAATGAGGAGTTCGAGTGATGCCGTGGCAGGAGTGCACCACCATGTCGATACGACGCGAATTCGTGTTGTTAGCCGAGCAGCCCCAGAGCAATATTCGAGAGCTCTGTCGACGCTATGAGATCAGCCCCAAGACCGCGTACAAATGGCTGCATCGCTATCGCGAGCAAGGCGATACCGGGCTCGAGGATCAATCCCGCTGCCCACTGCAAAGCCCAAGACGAAGTAGTCCTGAGCTGGAGCAGGAGGTGGTGCGGCTACACCACCAATTTCCTTACTGGGGTGCTCGCAAGCTTCTCTGGTTGCTGCCCGACGGGATTAAGCGCCCCCATCACAGCACCATTGATGCGATTCTCCGTCGCCACGACTGCCAGGTGCGCTATCACACCGGGGAAGCGCAAGCACCGGCGACTCGTCGCTTTGAGCACGCCCGGCCAAACGAGCTGTGGCAGATCGACTTCAAGGGCAACTTCCACCTCTCAGATCGCCACTCCCCACGCTGTCACCCGCTGACGGTGCTGGATGACCACTCACGCTTTGCGCTCTGTCTGGAGTCGTGTGAGGGAGAGCGCTTGGAACTGGTCCGCCCCAAGCTGATCCAGGTGTTTCGTCGCTATGGTTTGCCCCGCCGAATAACGGCAGATAACGGCCCGCCCTGGGGTTCGAACATCGAGGGCGGTTTATCGACACTGGAGGTCTGGCTGATGCGCCTGGGCATCGAGGTTAGTCATAGCCGCCCTCACCACCCGCAGACCCAGGGCAAGCTGGAGCGCTTCCATCAAACCCTCAAGCGGGAACTGCTACATCGCACCTTCAGCGATCTGCAACACTGCCAGCGCGTGATGGATCACTGGCGGTCACAGTACAACCAGCAGCGGCCTCATGAGGCACTGGGCCAGTTACCACCGATATCGCGCTACCAGCCCAGCGTACGCAGCTATCCGGAGCAATTGCCGGAAATTGAGTATGAGCCGGGCGATAGGGTACTCAAGGTGAGTGGAACAGGGCAGGTTAGATTTGAAGGTAAAAGCCGGTTTGTCGGTGGCGGCCTGCTGGGCGAACGTGTGGCAATCCGCCCGACCAAGGTGGATGGCGTCTACGATGTGATTTTCATCCACAAGACCATCCGCCAACTCGACTTGAGAAGGCGCGAGTGAGGATCACCAACCCGTTACCCATGTCTCCCGACAGGCGTTACCCATGTATACCGGCTGAACACCCACCACACCGTAGAACTTGCCATTGGCCACGATCGGCACCGACAAGGTGGTCAGCCAGACATTCTTGCCTTGCACCACGTAGGGCAGCGGGTCCAGCACGCTTTCTGTCAGGGTGTCGCGCGGGCCGCTGTACCAGCCGCCTTTCAATACCCCGTTGGGGTGGCGATCCGCCGAGTCATACTCCACCAGCGGCTGTACCGCGATAGTGCCATCGGTGCTGCGCGTCCAGTACGGTGTAAAGCGGCCGGTCTGAGGATTATTGCCATCCTGGTCGTTGCGAAACGCAAAATCCTGCCCGTCCAGGGCATCCGGCTCCCAGCATGAATAAGTGCCGTTGAAATCGGGATTATTCTTCAGAACGCTGAGCAATACCGTATTGATTTGCTCACGACCAATGTCCAGCGGGCTCTGCGCAGCCTTGCTGGCAGCAAAGGTATTGGCCATGGTGCGCGCCGCATCTAACGCCCCCTGCAACTTGGTTTGAATGGCATTGGCGCGAGACTCGGCCAAATTTTCAACTTCCCGAAAGGTCGCTTTTTCAATCAGACCAGAAACTTCTTCGGCGACATACGCCTCGTTTGCCCTAGCACTAAATAGCCCATACCCCACCAGGCTGGCGGATGAAAAAAACAGGCATATGCCTGCTGTCACACATATGCGCATCTGCAACGACTTGAACTTCATAACGCCCTCGGTCTTTCTAATTTTGCGTAAAAGATGGCAGCATCCAATTCCCTTGCACAAAACTTCCACACTACGAAAAGCGTTCACCCGCCATCACTCATCGCTAAGGGCATCCCCCTCAACACGAGCGTGGTGATGTATTTGGATGTCACAAGCCGCTTATCCCGGACTAGGACAGCGGCTCCACACCTCGCGAGCATCGTTCAGGAAGCTCGGCAGGGTGGACGACAGAGAAGGACACGGCACGAATGCATTCAGAGCAAAAGCACCAGTACCATGCACCTGTTATTTGCAGCCCCAAAAAACTGAAAACCAGCACAAATAAAAAATATGACCCTGACCTGCAAACCGAAACCCTTCACAAAGTTAAACATGCCAAATAAAGCTCAAAGTTGACACAGATCAGGCTGGACTGAGATTAAATTAGAAACCAGCCCATGACAGTTAATACTTTAGAGCAATCGCAACTACTACTTTAGTAGCACTCACAACAACATTGCCACCAGCGAAACAAGAGAAAGCTATAGCTTTCAAGCCTAAGCCGACCTCAAGCAACTACTACACCGCCGACTTATTAAATATTGACGCAAACCACAGCACCAAACTTACACAAAACTAACAAAGAACCATAACCATTAAGATAAGGATTAAAACTCAACTAAATCTGGATTTTAATTCTTAGCGTTTACCCCCTCCCGGTACAAAGCAGGTGAAGGTAGCCGAGATCAGGGCGAATTATTTCAGGCATAAAAAAACCGTGGCCCGGCGGGGATCTCTCCTCGCCGGGCCACGGTGTGCTGTACAGCGGGTTTAGTTACGCCAGGTCGAAGCGGTCCAGGTTCATCACCTTGGTCCAGGCGGCGACGAAGTCGTTGACGAACACGGCTTCGGCATCGCTGCTGGCATAGACCTCAGCCAGGGCGCGCAGCTGCGAGTTGGAACCGAACACCAGGTCAACCACGGTGGCGGTCCACTTCACAGCGCCAGTGTTGCGGTCGCGGCCTTCCAGCACGCCCGCATCGGTCGCGGACTTCTGCCATTTGGTGCTCATGTCCAGCAGGTTGACGAAGAAGTCATTGCTCAGGGTACCCGGACGTGTGGTGAACACGCCGTGGGCGGCCTGACCGACGTTGGCGTTCAGGGCACGCAGGCCACCGACCAGCACGGTCATTTCCGGTGCGGTCAGGGTCAGCAGGTTGGAGCGGTCGACCAGCAATTCCGCCGCCGAGCCCTCCAGCCCTTTGCGCAGGTAGTTGCGGAAGCCATCGGCTGCCGGCTCCAGTGGCGCGAAGGAGTCAACATCGGTCTGCTCCTGCGACGCATCGGTACGACCCGGCGCGAACGCCACGCTGACACTGTGACCCGCCTTCTGCGCCGCCGCTTCCACCGCTGCCGAACCGGCCAGGACGATCAGGTCGGCCAGGGAGATCTGCTTGCCCGACTGGGCTGCGTTGAACTCACGCTGAATGCCTTCGAGTACTTGCAGCACCTTAGCCAATTCAGCTGGCTGGTTGGCATCCCAGTCTTTCTGCGGTGCCAAGCGAATGCGCGCACCGTTGGCACCGCCACGCTTGTCACTGCCGCGGAAGGTCGACGCCGACGCCCAGGCAGTATTGACCAACTGGCTGATGGACAGCCCGGATGCCAGTACCTTGGCCTTGAGTGCAGCGATATCCGCTGCATCGACCAGCGCATGCTCAACAGCCGGCACCGGGTCTTGCCAAATCAGCTCTTCCTGGGGCACCAGCGGGCCGAGGTAGCGCGACAGCGGGCCCATATCACGGTGGGTCAGCTTGTACCAGGCACGGGCGAAGGCATCGGCGAACACCTGCGGATTCTGGTGGTAGAAACGCGAAATCTTCTCGTACGCCGGGTCCATACGCAGCGACATGTCCGCCGTGGTCATCATCGGCGGGTGCTTCTTCGACGGGTCATGGGCGTCGGGGATCAGGTGCTCCGGTTTGCAGTTTATCGGCGTCCACTGGTGGGCACCGGCCGGGCTCTTGGTCAGTTGCCACTCGTAACCGAAGAGCATGTCGAAGTAACCCATGTCCCAGGTGGTGGGGTTGGGTTTCCAGGCGCCTTCGATGCCGCTGGTGGTGGTGTGTACGCCCTTGCCGCTGCCGAATGCGTTGGTCCAGCCCAGGCCCTGCTCCTCGATCCCGGCGCCTTCTGGCTCCGGGCCAACCAGGGTCGGATCACCGGCGCCGTGGGCTTTACCGAAGGTGTGACCACCGGCCACCAGGGCCACGGTCTCTTCGTCGTTCATGGCCATGCGGGCGAAGGTTTCGCGCACATCGCGGCCCGAAGCGACCGGATCAGGGTTGCCGTCCGGGCCTTCAGGGTTCACGTAAATCAAGCCCATCTGCACGGCGGCCAGGGGGTTGGCCAGCTCGCGGTCACCGGAGTAACGGCTGCCGGGCTTGTCGCTGGTGGCCAGCCATTCTTTTTCCGAACCCCAGTAGATGTCTTCTTCCGGCTCCCACACATCGACACGGCCACCGGCAAAGCCGAAGGTCTTCAAGCCCATGGAGTCGAGGGCGACGTTACCGGCCAGAACCATCAGGTCGGCCCAGGACAGCTTGTTGCCGTACTTCTGTTTGATCGGCCACAGCAGGCGGCGCGCCTTGTCCAGGTTGCCGTTATCCGGCCAGCTGTTGAGCGGCGCAAAGCGCTGGGTGCCAGAGCCGGCGCCACCACGGCCATCGGCGATGCGGTAGGTGCCGGCGCTGTGCCAGGCCATGCGGATAAACAGGCCACCGTAGTGGCCCCAGTCGGCGGGCCACCAGTCCTGGGAGTCGGTCATCAGCGCGTGCAGGTCCTTGACCACAGCATCCAGATCAAGACTTTTAAAGGCTTCGGCGTAATCGAAGTCGCGGCCCATCGGGTTGGGCAGCGGAGAATTCTGGTTGAGGATTTTCAGGTTCAGCTGGTTGGGCCACCAATCAGCGTTGGAGGGTGCGCCGGCAACGGTATGTTTACGCTCACCACCCGAAAATGGGCATTTGGCTTCGGTCGTCATTGTTATCTCCTACGGTTGTTTCTAATTAACTGAGGGCACTGAAATGCTGTGCAATCAGCTTGGCGTCTCACGGTGGGTCCAGCAAATAGCATTTGAATATGGTGGTTATAGTAGCCGCGTAATGTGACGCGAATGCCCCTACGGATAAATGCCGAAACAGAGTGGTTGGCGCGCAGCAGTAGGCCTGCAGCGACCCTGCGGGAATTTTTAGGAAATGTGCACAGATCTTGTGGCCGCAGCTTGCACGGCGATCCGGGGGCGGTGCCCCGGGTGTCGCGGCGCTCGACCCAGGCTACCAAGCGTAGGTCAGACCCAATACTGCAGGTGTGGGAAGGGCTTTAGCGGCGACAAGCGCCCCACCCGCTCGCCGCTTAAGGTTGGCGTTTCCGCTAACGCCAATGGCGGCGCTCGGCGGCGCGGGTACGGGTAGCGCTGGCACCGCCGAGCATCCAGGCGATGCCCAACACCAGGGCTTCCAGCAACCAGGCCAGCAGCAGCGCGCAGGCAATGCCCCAGGCAATGGCCTCGGGGGCCAGCAGCACCTGATAGCGGTAAGCCGCGTAGGTTTCTTCAAGCAGGGCCGGGTCGGCGGCGGTCGCCAGGTGCCAGACCTGACGGTACCAGGGCCCTTGCATGGCGCGGTATTCGTCATCGAGCAACGCGGCGCGATCAACGAGAAAAGCGACACTCTGCGCATCGCTCTGCATCACTGCATCGTTGCTGGCACGGTAGTGACTGACCAGTGCATCCAGGTCGCCCGAGAAGAAGCGCTTGGCCGTTTCCCGAAAGCCCTGCAAGCCCTGCTCGGACTCGCTACGGTGCGCGTCGACGCGCTGGCTGTAATCCTCGATAAACCCAGGGACCTGCACCCCGACCAGCAGGCCCAGAGCAAACAGGGCCAAACGCGCATAACTCCTGAACATCCTTCCTCCATGATCCGGCTTGTGCCGGGTTGCAGTATCAGTTGAGTTGGCCTTGAGCCACGCACTCACCGGCGCGCCACAGGCGCCATTCGCCTGGTTGGTAGAGCGCCCAACATTCATTGTCGGTCAGCGGTTCAGTGGCCAGCACGGTGACCACATCGTTAGGGGTGGTCTCGGCCTGGAAGTCCACCTTGAGATCCGCGTCCTTGAGCTGCGCCGGGCCAAAGGGTGCACGCCGGGTGATGTGCGCCAGCTTGGTGGAACAGAAGCTGAATAGCCAGTCACCATCACTGAGCAGCGCATTGAACACGCCCTGTTTGCGATACGCCGCACAGGCGTCAACCAGGACTGGCAACAGGGTTTCGATCATCTGTGGCGTGTCGAAGGCAGTGCGGACCCGGTTGAGCAGATCGCAGAACGCCGCCTCGCTGTCGGTATCGCCGACCGGGCAGTAAAACCCTGGCGCCGGATTGAAATCGGCCAATTGACCGTTGTGCGCGAAGCACCAGTTGCGCCCCCAAAGCTCACGCACGAAAGGATGGGTATTGGCCAGGCACACGCGACCGACATTGGCCTGACGAATATGCCCAATCACCACTTCGCTCTTGATCGGGTAGCGCTGCACCAGCTGCGCCACCTCCGACTCACTGCTCGCCCGCGGGTCTTGGAACAGGCGCAAGCCACGCCCTTCGTAAAAGCCGATACCCCAGCCGTCGCGGTGCGGACCGGTGCGGCCGCCACGCTGCATCAGGCCAGTAAAGCTGAAGACGATATCCGTCGGCACATTGGCGCTCATGCCTAGCAATTCACACATGGAAAAACTCCAGAAGCGCGAGCGAACGCAAGACCGAGTTCAGAGCCGCGGCTCCAGACGCTCGCGGCCACTGCGCATCGACGACGGACGAACAGAATCGAAAGCCTCGTCGGGAAAGTCTTCGCTGTCCTCAGCCATGCGCTCGCGCAGTGTCCGGCTGTCGCTGACAGACTCACGCTCCACGCGGCGCTCACGCCAGGCGCGCTCGATGGGCCAGCGAATGGCCACGAACAGCAGATACAGTCCCAGGGCGATCAACCCGTACAGCGCCAGATCAGCCACCGCCCGCCAGGCGTTGTTGCCGACCTTGAACAACAGATCCAAGGCCGTCACTGCAATCGCCGGGGCGAACAGCTCCTTGTTCGGATCGACGATGGTCGGGCTGAACAGCAGCACCGCAACAATCACCGCTAGCGGCTCCCGCAGGTAGCGCCAGGTCCAGCGGGTCATGCGCCACCACACCAGCAGGCAGCCGAGGGCCGCGACGGCGTAGGCGCCCCAGGCGAGGAGGTAGTCGTTCTCGGTCATAACGCGCAATCTCTGACAAAACCAGCAAACGGGCCCTGGTATACGAACCCGGAGCAACGGGCCGGCATTGGGCGTTTCCGCCACCGGCAATAGGCGGCTTATGATAACGGCTTTTGCCCGGCCCGGCTTCCCGGTCCGCTGCACTGCCAACTGCCGCCCTGCCAACTGGAGTTCACCATGCCTCACGCTCCCATCGCCCGCGCCGACGCTGGTGCCGACCCCTACCACTGGCTGGAGCAGCGCGACCACCCTGATGTCATGGCCTACCTGGAGGCGGAAAATACCTACCTGGAGGCCAGCCTGGCCGACCAGGCCGACCTGCGCGAAACCCTGTTCCAGGAGATCAAGGGGCGCATTCGCGAGACCGATCTGTCGCTGCCGTCCCCCTGGGGGCCTTACCTGTATTACCAACGCACCACAGCCGGCGACGAATACCCGCGCCACTACCGCTGCCCGCGCCCAGCCGATGGCAGCCTTAGCCTCAACCCCGAGTGCGAACAACTGCTGCTCGACCCCAACGAACTGGCAGCAGGCGGCTTCCTCTCCCTGGGCGGCCTGAGCATCAGCCCGGACCATCAGCGCCTGGCCTACAGCCTGGACACCCGCGGCGACGAGATCTATGAGTTGTTCGTCAAACACCTGGATGGCACAGGCGCCGTCGATGCCCTGCCCTTCGACGACTGCGACGGCAGCCTGACCTGGGCCAATGACAGCCAGACGCTGTTCTTCGCCACCCTCGACGAGACCCACCGGCCTCACCGCCTGTACCGCCATCGCCTGGGCCAGGCCGTCGCCGAACAGGTGTTCGAGGAAAGCGACGGGCGTTTCTTTCTGCATTGCTACCGCAGCAGCTCGGAGCGCCAGTTGATCCTGCAACTGGGCAGCAAAACCACCAGCGAAGTTTGGGTATTGGACGCCGAGAGCCCTTCAGACCCGTTCCAATGCCTGGCCCTGCGCGAAGAGGATCACGAATACGAGGTTGACCACGGCTGGCTCGATGACCAGTGGAGCTGGGTCATCCGCAGCAACCAGGCTGGCATCAACTTCGCGCTATATAGCGCACCACAGCGCAGCCCCAGCGGCGCCCTGCCCGATCGCGGCGACTGGCAACTGCGCCGCCCCCACGATGCCGCGTGCATGCTCGAAAGCGTCACCCTCAACCAGCACGCTTTGCTGCTGGGGCTGCGCGAAGGCGGCTTGCCGATCATCGAAGTGCAGCCAGCCGCCGCAGCTAGCTACCGCGTAGAGCTGCCCGACGCGGCTTACAGCCTCTATGTGCAAGACAGCCTGGAATTCACCAGCGACAACGTGCGCCTGCGCTACGAGGCACTCAACCGCCCGGCGCAGATCCGCCAGTTGCGCCTGCTCGATGGCCAGCAACAAGTGCTCAAGCAAACCCCGGTGGAAGGTCCGTTCGATGCCGATGCCTACGTCAGCCAGCGCTGCTGGGCAACGTCGGCCGATGGCACCCAGGTGCCTATCAGCCTGGTCGCCCGTCGCGAGGTGCTTGGCCAGCCTGCTCCGCTGTACCTGTATGGTTATGGCGCCTACGGCGAAAGCCTCGACCCCTGGTTCTCCCACGCCCGGTTGAGCCTGCTCGATCGTGGTTTCGTCTTCGCCATCGCCCATGTGCGTGGCGGCGGCGAACTGGGTGAAGCCTGGTACCGCGGCGGCAAGCTGGCGCACAAGCGCAATACCTTCGCCGACTTTATCGCCTGCGCCGAGCACCTGATCGCCGAGGGCTACACCCAGCCGACGCAACTGGCGATCAGCGGGGGCAGCGCCGGCGGCCTGCTGATCGGCGCGGTACTCAACCAGCGTCCCGAGCTGTTCGCCGCCGCCGTGGCGGAAGTGCCCTTTGTCGACGTGCTCAACACCATGCTCAACCCCGACCTGCCGCTCACCGTCACCGAATACGACGAATGGGGTGATCCAAACCAGGCCGAGGTGTTCGAGCGCATCAAGACCTACGCGCCCTACGAGAATGTCAGCGCCCAGGCCTACCCGGCCATGCTGGTAGTGGCCGGCTACAACGACAGCCGCGTGCAGTACTGGGAAGCCGCGAAATGGGTCGCCAAACTGCGCCGCGACAAGACCGACGCCAACCTGCTGCTGCTGAAAACCGAACTGGGCGCCGGCCACGGCGGCATGAGCGGCCGCTACCAGGCCCTGCGCGATGTCGCCCTGGAATATGCCTTTCTGCTCAAGGTGCTGACTCCGGCCAGCTAACCAGCCGCAACGTTACCCTGCCCGCGGCCTGCCACCAGGCCGCGAAACAGGGAAGATTGCCTACTGGTGCTTTCAGCATGGCGGCGCCAGGCAGCATCAAAACAGCGAGCGGAGAAACCCTAGGGCGACGACCGCGTAGAACGCCCCGCAAATCAGGCCGAAGGACTTACGCGTACGCGCGAAGAACGGCTCCGCCGAATGAGCGGAAAAAGCCAACGCATAGCTACAGAAAATCAGAAAACCCAATAACGCGCAGCCCGCCACCAGCACAAAACTGGTCCAGACCGGGGCATTGGCACTGAGCCCGACCGTGGTCACGGTGAACCAGGTCAAGGCAGCCTTGGGATTGGTCAGGTGAATACCCAACCCTTGCAAATAGAACCCCAGGGTTCGGCTCTGCCGCTCACTTGCCCGCGCCACCACAGTGGCGTTGTTAGCCAGCGCCCCGCGAATCGACTTCCAGGCCAGGAAGAACAGGTAGCAAGCGCCAAATACCTTCAACCACACCAGTACCTGGGTGTTGGACATCAGCAATGCCGAGACACCGGCAGCCGTCATTGCCCCCCAGCACAACGACCCGGAAATGACCCCCGCGGCCAAGGCCAGGCCCGGTGTACGTCCGTAGTTCAGGGAGGTGTTGGCAATCGCCAGGTTGCCGGGCCCTGGGGTGGCGGTGCCGATCACGTAAACCCCAAGTGCGGCAGCGAAACTCGAAAATTCAAACATAGGACGCTCTCATACCCATCGCGCCAGCGCGCACCATAAACACTTCAAGCCGTCATCGGCCTGAAGCGGCTTGCCGGAATACTTACTTGAAGCACCGATGATCCGGTTCTTGCGCGCGAACCTTTTCCATCCAGGGCTTGAGCTCCGCTTGCTTGTACAGCCGCTCCCCCCAGTTTTCCGGCGATACCGGCAAAGGTCGCCCCTGCAAGATGTAATCGGTAAGCAAGTGAATGAACTGCTGCAGACAGTAAGCCCCTACATGCAGGCGTAACGACGAAGCAGTCTCGGCAGGTGCGATGTTGAAACGCGCGACATCGATGATCTGCCCGCTGTCGACCGAGGGCGCCAAGTGATGACAGGTCGAACCATAGGTTTCATCGTTGTAGTAGATCGCGTAGTGCTGGCTACCGAGCCCACGATACTTGGGTGGGGCCGGGTGCAGGTTGATCGCACCTTTGCGGGCATTTTTGTAGATGCTCTCGGGAAAGATGAAGTCGCCGCGATAGGAAATGATCCAGTCGCCTTCCCAGTTATCCAGGTGATAAGGGTAAGGGTCACCCGGATCCCAGCAGAACACCTCGAGATTAGAGAACACCGTCTTGGCGAATTCGACCCCATGATCACACCAGTCCATGGTGCATACCGACAAAAGAACCTTGTCCTGGCATGGCTCGATTTTCTGCATGTTCATCTCTCCATCTCCACGTCATTAGGTTGAAAGCGATTGAAACTAGAATCCGACTGGAATTAATGCGCGACAGCCCTGACCACCGCACTGAAACGCTCGACCATTTGCCCCAACTCGTCCTCACTGGTGATAAACGGCGGTGCAAACAGCACATGATTGCCAAGCAGGCCCTGAGCGGTGCCGCTACCGGGATAGATCAGCAGGCCACGCTGCAAAGCTTCCTGCTTGAGCGCAGCGGCGTAAGCGCCAGCGCCGTGAAACGGCTCTTTGGTAGCGCGGCTTTCGACGAACTCAACACCAACGAACAGGCCACGCCCGCGGATATCGCCGACAATATCCAGGTCAGCCAGACTTTCTTTGAGCCAACTTCGCAGCTGCTCACCGCGCTGGCGAACCTGTGCCAACAGGTTTTCTTCGCGAATGACCTGCTGCACTTCCAGGGCAATGGCGCAGGCCAGTGGATGATTGACATGGGTCTGGCCATTGCCCAGTACGCCCGAGCCCTGGGCCATCGCTGAATGAATCCGCTCACTGATCAGCAGTGCAGATATCGGCATGTAGCCAGCCGCCAGGCCTTTGCCCACGGCGACCATGTCCGGCACGATGCCGTCATCTGCATAGGCGTACAGATGACCGGTGCGGCCCATCCCGGCCATCACCTCATCGAGGATCAGCAGCACATCGTGACGCTCGCACACGGCCTTGATCTTGCGAAAGTAACCGGGCACTGCCGGGACCGCGCCATTGGTGGAGCCCACCACGGTTTCAGCGAAAAAAGCGGCGACATTTTCGCTACCCAGAACACGGATTTTCTCGTCGAGCTCCTGCGCGAGGCGCGTCCCATACTGGTCTTCGCTTTCGTCAGCGCGCTGATCGCGGTAGGCGTAACAGGGCGAGACGAACTCCGCCGGTGGCAACAGCCGGCCAAACACCGACTGGCGTTGCACGTTGCCGGAAATACTCAAGGTACCCAGGGTGCTGCCGTGGTAGCTCTGCCGCCGCGAAATGAAAATCGACTTATCGGGCAAGCCCCGCTCGGACTGATACTGGTAGGCGATTTTCATCGCCAGCTCCATGACCTCCGAGCCGCCAGACAGAAACTGCGCCCGTGCCAAACCCCCACTGCTGTCCACCAGGCGTGTAGCCAGCTCTTCAGCCGCAGCCGTGGTGAAACTGCCGGCATGAGCCCAGGCCAAATTTTTCGCCTCACGCTCAAACGCCGCGGCGATACGCGGATGAGCGTGCCCCAGGCTCGATACCGCAACGCCGCCACAGGTATCGAGATAGCGCTTGCCCGCTGCATCCTCAAGCCAAACACCACTTCCGCCCACGGCAAGAATCGGTGAGGTATTGAGGTTTTTGTAGATCACCTTTGACATGGCGCAGGTCCTTGGACTGTTGGCATTAGCCTTTGCTGGCGGGCTTATCCCAGGCCGTCGGCGCCTGATGAAAACGCGTGCCAAACCGGGAAGAATGAAACACCGAGCGCGTCAACCCAATGGGCAGCAGCACGACGATAAACAGGAGAAACGCGAGAAACCTGAGCATGAGGGAAGCACCTGCAAACGAAGGGGAGCGATCAATCCAGCGGAATTTGGCTGCGCCAGTCGAGCGCTTCTGTAAACATCGGCTGGGCCGCCCGTTGAAGGACAAAACGGCCCAGCACCAGCACGTCCATTTCCGTGCGCATAAAACAGGCGTACGCCTCTGCAGGTGTGCAGACGATCGGTTCGCCGCGCACGTTGAATGAGGTATTGACCAGCACCGAACACCCCGTGCGTGCCTTGAAACTGCGCAGCAGATAAGTGAAAGGCGCGTTGTTTTCTTCGGTCACCGTTTGCACCCGCGCGGACAGGTCGACGTGGGTCACAGCCGGTAGCTGCGAACGAACCGTATTGATACTGCCCAAGCCCCGCTGCGGACCGTCGGCTTGAAGCAATTGCGGGGATTTGATCGAGTCGCTCACCGGCGCGACCATCAGCATGTAGGGGCTCTTTTCACAGATATCGAAGTAAGTCCCAGCATCTTCGGCCAGCACTGCCGGGGCAAAGGGCCGAAACGACTCGCGATACTTGATCTTCAGGTTCATCGTCCGCTGCATCTCGGGGTCGCGGGCATCACCCAGGATCGACCGTGCACCCAAGGCCCGAGGACCGAACTCCATACGCCCCTGGAACCAACCCACCACCGCGCCATCGGCCAACAGCTGGGCGACATAGTCGTAAAGCCGAGCATCGTCGTAGCGAACGAAGGGGTACTGATTTTCCTGCAGAAAGGCTGCGATTTCCTCATCATCGAAGCCCGGCCCAAGCAGGCTGCCGCTCATGGCGTCAGGCTTGCTGCTTGCCAAGTGCGGGCGACCGCTACGTTTAACCGCATAATCCAACGCCGCGCCCAGCGCGCAACCCGCATCACCGGCTGCGGGCTGAATCCAGATCGAGTCAAAGCGGCCCGAGCGGCTGAGCACACCATTGGCGACACAGTTCAGCGCCACGCCCCCGGCCAGGCAAAGGCTGCGCTGTCCGGTCTGCTTGACTGCGGCAGTCGCCAGCCCCAGCACGACCTCTTCGGTAACGGCCTGGATCGACGCCGCAAGGTCGCATTCGCGTTGCGAAATCGGGCTTTCGGGTTGACGAATCGGCCCAGCGAACAGCCGCTCAAACGCCTTCCCCACCATGCGCTCACCGCGCAGGTATTCGAAGTACGCCATATTCAAGGTGAATGAGCCGTCAGGCCGGATATTGATCAGCTCATCGCGGATCTTGTTGGCGTAGACAGGCTGACCGTAAGGCGCCAGCCCCATCAATTTGTATTCCCCGGAGTCGACCTTGAACCCGCAGTAATAGGTCATCGCCGAATACAGCAGACCTACCGAATGGGGATAGGAAATCGAGTTCTTCAGTTCGAGGGTTGAGCCCTGCCCTTGCCAGATCGTTGTTGAATGCCATTCACCGATGCCGTCGATACACAATACGGCCGCGTTCTCGAACGGAGAGGGATAGAAGGCCGCCGCCGCATGGGATCGGTGATGCTGCGACGCCAGTGTGCGCGGCGCCTTTCCTCTGCCTAATGCCTTGAGCTGCTCATCGACAAACTGCAGCACGTTCCACTTCCAGCGAATCCATTCCGGCATCGCATTAATAAAGGTGCGTGCACCACCAATACCGCCACTGGCAAAAGAGGACAGTACCCTTGAGAATTTTTCCTGAGGATCTTCGTAATAAACCACGGCTTCCAGATCACTCAGGGTGATCCCTTCGGCGTCCAGGCAGTAAGCAATGGCCTGGGCTGGAAATGCCGGATCGTGACGTACCCGAGTGAAACGCTCTTCCTGCACCGCAGCAACGGGAACACCGTCTTTGATCAAGGCGGCAGCACTGTCGTGATAGAAGGCCGATATGCCTAAAACGTAAGTAGCCATTTAACCGTGCCCTCCCTCATAGCATCAGAGCCATCCGTGAAGTTGATTTGGCAAACAGCCTGCATAGGTGACTCGGCCACTTTTCTGCGCATTCAAGACCACCATTGAGCGAACGGCAGACTTGTCAAAAGCGGAATCAGTGACGCCACCAACACAAGGCTCATGGAGATATTGAATATCTTCAATCGTTGCGGACGCCCCAGATAACGCCGCAGATATTGGCCAAAGAAGACCCAGGCCATGGAGCACGGCGAGCCAAACAAAAAGAACAGCAGTGCAATCAGAAAAATCTGCAGGCTGTAGGCGCCTAAGGGCGAGGTATAAGTCAGTACCGCCCCCACGGCCATCACCCAAGCCTTTGGATTAACCCACTGGAACAGCACTGCCGCGGTAAAACCAAGCGGCTTCCCTGACTGCTCACCAAGATCTACGATCGGTGCACTGGCGATCTGGTAAGCCAATATCAACAGGTAAAGAGCGCCGACTACTTGCAGCACTTCATGAAGCCTGGGGTACTCCTGGAAGATGGCTGCCGCTCCCACTCCAACAGCCACTAACATGAGTGGAAAACCAATGTTGATACCCGCTACATGGCGCATCGTGCGCCCCACGCCATAATTCGCACCCGACGACATCAACATGACGTTGTTCGGCCCCGGCGTAACGCACGTGGCGATCACAAATAAAATGATCGAGTAATAATCCAGGCCTTGCATCATCGGTAGTCTTCCAGCGCTTCACGCCGTCGAATATCACCGCCCCCGTCCAGAGCGATTGGCAAATGGTGCAGATACCTGTTTGGCACCTCGCCACGAGCCGGACGCGGCAAGACATTCGCGACACCCTTGAGCCCCAATCGGCGTAACACCGACGCCCACTTGCTCGGCATTGGCGCTAGAGACTCATAACCCACGCGTATCCGGTACCAATGCTCGGCAATCTGCTCACCGGCGACCAGGGAGCGCATATAGGCATCAATGGCGTCGGCCGCCCAGGCCGAATGCCCCGTCGATACGTTGTCGATGGTGTTGTGCAAGTCGACGAATGCCGTACTGAAACCGTAATGGCGCAAAAAGCGCCGTGCCGAGCGGTAACTGCCGCCTACACCGGATAATTCCATCGCCAGATTCATACCGAGAATTTCCGGCATGAAGGTCACCGGTAACTTCCCCAGGCACAGCCAATACACCGGTAAACGAAAAGAGTCCTCGTCAAGACGCGGATCCTCGGCAAACTCACGACTGCCTGTCGGCGCTAATTCAAAGGCCATCTGCCGCAAGCCATCGCGGTATATTTTGGGATGATTGAGCGCATGAATACCGTTGCCCAGCTCATCCCAGTAGGTTTGAAACAATGCATAACCAACGTGCGAAGACGCCAGTTCAATATCAGTAAAGCCTTGCAGCCAGGCGCCATCGATCAACGTCAGAGGAGCCAGCTGCAAGACCGACTCCACGATTTCTTCACGGCTAGGCATGCTCGTCGGGTCGCTTTCATCGAACTGCTGGCCGTTCTGCTCATGCTTGTCCAGCAACCAGGTACGCAAGACGTTCGGCCCCCACTGCTCGGGCAACTGGCGCACCGAGGTCTTTAACGAGCGCCGTGAGCGCGCGAGCCAACGCGTAACGTAAGCCTGGGCAAACCGCAGAGTGGCCGGTCCAAGGGCGCGCCCTTGCAAGACAAAGTACGCTTCGCGCAGGCTGCGCGGCCAAGCACCTAGAGCTTCCGACTGTTCCAC
This sequence comes from Gammaproteobacteria bacterium, assembly GCA_018826895.1. Classification (GTDB taxonomy): domain Bacteria; phylum Pseudomonadota; class Gammaproteobacteria; order Pseudomonadales; family Pseudomonadaceae; genus Aquipseudomonas. Next base: position 4,763 of record JAHJYA010000104.1, on the reverse strand, counting down.
GACCTGACTTGTCTCGGTAGCGCCGGGGCTGACAGGTTGTCGAGGCAGCTGCTGGCTGTCCGCTGCCTGGGGTAGCCAGTCGATCCATCGGCGGATCACATCTAGTTCTGCCTCGCTGAATATGCGAAACATTCGCCCTGTCGGCGCCACCAGGCTAGTCACTAGAACGCTTTTGCTGGAAAACCCCGGGACGATCAGACGACTGCGTGACAATACATCCAGCAATGGCAGCGGATCGCTCTGCGCATCCTTGAGCCATTGCGCCAGGCTCCGCCCTTCGACCAGATAACTCTGGTGATACACCGCACCGGCCCTGGCCAGGCGTTGCATCAGTTGCGCCATCGCCTGCTGCGGTGACGAGGCACTTAATGATGCGTTATAGAGCTGAGCATTCCAACGCTTTAGCGCAGCAAATACCCAGTTCGCACCGCGCAGCAGTTGAGCCTGCCGTGCCTCGCCTTGAGCGGCGACCTGCCGGCTGACCCACTGGCTGATCTGACGCAGCGACACAGCCTCTTGCTCAACGAATGACTCGCTCAAGTCCAAACGTCGAACATCCAGGCTTAGGCCATCGAGCTGCCCTAACGCCGCCCAGCCTGGACAAAGGCCAACGGCGCGCAACGCCCAATCGATACCGCAAAGCACATCACCAAACTCATCACTGCGGCGACTCAGCGCCAGCAACATGGCGGGCAACTCAAAGGCGTCGTCGCTCAGGTCCGGTAATGTCGCCAGCTGCCGGGATGCTAGGGCATAGGCCGTAAGCTGCAACTGGCCCAACAGCGCCCTGAAGTGATGTGCACGCGAAGCCTGGGGATACCCCACGCCCATGTCATGGGCAAACAACTGCATAAGTTTCAACTGCGCAGGGTCTTCGAAAACACCCGGCGCACTCATACCTTGCAACCAGCATCCCAGTACCGCGGCCATCGGGGATGAAAAGATGGCCACGGCCTGGGCAAATGCTTTTGCATTGCCCTGATTAACGGCGGCCGAAGCCGCGGCAGAATAGGCTGCAGCCTGTTGCACCTGCCAATCATCGATCTGCTGCGCTAGCGCAGACAGCTCATCCTTCTCGCAATGCCCAAGAAGACCGTGCAAATACCGCTCATCGAAGAAGTATTCGGGGCTAAGTGCCAAGCGATAAAGCTCGCGCCACTTGTCTTGCACCATTGCTTGAGTCGAGGCCGAGCCATCCATAGCCAATTCCCTTAGCGGTGGCGTCAGAACATTGGATAAATAGAGGAATCGGGCTTTTTCTTCTTTTTCCCAAATATCCGCTGAAAAAACTTTTTAATAGCTTTCATGGCCAATTCCTTTAGCAGGTGACATCAAGAATGAGCTTTGAAACCAGGTCGTTTCCTGCATCTGTGAAATGGATGCGGTCAACGAACTGCCAGTCATCAGGTCCCAAGGCTTCGGCCAGCAACGGCGTGATATCGACAAACCCAACTCCCATGCTTTGCGCCCCTTCGCGCAACCGCTGGGCGTAGGCTTCACGAACAGATGCCTGCAGAATGTCGCCATATACCTCGGTAAAGTTGCCCGCTTTGTCGAGCTCAGCGAATAACAGTTCCTCTTCAGGACTACCGATCTGCCGGACCCAGCCAGCCAGGGGTTGCAAAATAAAGGTCAATTTCGCCCGCATATCCGCGGCCAAGACTCGCCAGATGTCCAGCTGTTGCAGCGTCAAATCGGCGGCATAGTCGATCTGTTCCTGCATCGACGGTAACGCCGGGGCCGGTGGCTTCTGCGGCTTGCTAAATAGATTCGACAGACTCCAGGAACTCGATGCCGGTCGCGTGGGAGGGAGTGCCTCAAAGAACTGCTGGCAGTTGAAAAAAGCACCATGCTCACCTCGATACTCAGCAGGCTGGCGCGCTAGCCCGAGGTTGTTAAAGCCAGAAAACAGCACGATCTCGTCCACTTTCTGCAAGCGGTGCCTATTGAGGGTGAATAACAGCAACTCTTGGGTGGAGTTGAAACTGCGACCGCCAAAGTTGATCCAGCGCAGCCCGCGCGGGTCATTTTTGCTCAGATAGGATGACAAGGTTTGGTTATCGGCACTGGCACCAATACCGAATACCGTTGAACTGCCAGCCAATAGCCGCACGGCCCCACAGCTATTGCCACCATCAGCTACCGAATACCTGATACCCAACGACTCAGAGTAGCGAAATCCGGCGGTATCGGTATTGACCACGGGCGAGCGATGGTTGGCCGGGTGGAAGTACATCAAATACGGTAGCCAGCGCACTTCACCGGCGTCGGTGAACTTCTGCTCGTATTCGACCATCTGCGGTGTGAGAGTCATCCTTGCCGTCATGCCGACTCGATCCTCGTCAGTATTCGCTGGGTAGATCCTGAGATCAGAGAGTTATCAGCTAGCGGATAGTGCGTTGCCGGGTCGTTTCAATACTCACGGACCAGGGAGGCTAAAGCCCTTGGCTGCGGCACGCTGTCATGGCGCTATCATCCCAAGGCCACCAGGTGTATTGCATATACAGAACTTATGAAATTCTTAAATACAGATAAGCTTTGATCTCGATAAAAAACGCAAAAAAATGCCAATCTGTATCTTCTTAAGCTACAGATCACTAGCTACAGTCTGATGCATGACTCTTTATCTAAAGCTCGCCGAATTCATCAGCAGCCGCATTGAGCAGGGCCTCTACGGGCCCGGCGAACGCCTGCCTTCTGTGCGCACCCTCAGTTGCGAGCACGGTGTCAGCCTAACGACCGTGCAACAGGCCTACCGTGTATTGGAGTGTTCCGGCCTGGCGATCCCACGCCCCAAGTCAGGCTACTTTGTTCCGGCAGACAGGCGAGTGGCGCCGTTGCCGCAGATGGGTCGGCCGATCTTGAGGCCCGTAGAGATTTCCCAATGGGACATGGTTCAGGAGCTAATGCGCTTCGACCAGAGCGTTGCAACCATTCAGCTGGGATGCGGCATGCCGGACGTCACGGCACCGACGCTCAAGCCGCTGATGACTGCAATGGCCCGTATCAGCCGCCGCATCGATAGCTCCAGCCTGCATTACAACCACCTTCAGGGCGTATTGGCGTTACGTGAGCAAATCGCCCGACTGGCCATTGATTCGGGATGCCTCCTGACCCCGACCGAGATCATCGTGACCAACGGCTGCCAGGAAGCTTTATCTACGGCCATCCGTGCAGTTTGCGTACCTGGCGATATCGTGGCGATTGCCTCGCCGAGCTATCACGGGATGATGCAAATCCTCAAAGCCGCTGATCTCAAGGCGCTGGAAATACCCACCGATCCTGTCACGGGCATCAATATCGAAGCGCTGGAAATGGCCCTGGAACAATGGCCGATCAAAGCCATCCAGTTGACCGCCAACTGCAACAACCCGCTGGGCTACATCATGCCCGACGAGCGCAAGCGCAAACTTATCCGTCTGGCTCAGCGCTTTGATCTGCCAATCATTGAAGACGATATCTACGGCGACCTGTCGCATCGCTATCCACGACCGCTCTCGCTCAAGTCTTTTGACGAGGACAATCGGGTACTGCTGTGCAGTTCTTTTTCGAAGACCGTGGCACCCGGCCTACGGGTTGGCTGGATTGCCCCAGGACGTTATCTGCCGCAGGTCCTGCACATGAAGTACATCGGCTCCGGCACCACAGCGACCCAACCCCAATTGGCAATTGCCGAGTTCATCGCCAAAGGGCATTACCTTTTGCATCTGCGGCGCATGCGCAAACAATACAAACGCAACTGCGACCTGATGATCGAGTGGATTAACCGCTACTTCCCGACAGGCACCCGGGTGAGCCAACCCCAAGGGGGCTTTGCCTTATGGGTCGAACTGCCGGAAGAGTTCGACACCTATACCCTCAATCGCCTGCTGGAAGCCCATGACGTGCAAGTGGCGAACGGCAATATCTTCTCGGCGGCGGGAAAATACCGTCACTGCTTACGCCTGAATTTCGCCAATCCGCCCACCCGCAAAATCGAGATGGCGGTGCTTAGGGTTGGCCAGACCATCAGCCAATTGATGCAGCTGGATTCTCCCGCTGAGCGGTAGCAGCCAAGCTACGGCTCAGCCGACAACCTCAGCATCTTGAACCAGGTAGCGAAAGCGGCCTGCCGTTGCGCGAGTTACGGAACCAAGGTGCAGGGTGGTCATGGCTGCCCTTGCCGACGTTCCAGCGGCTGGTAGTTGCGCTCGCGCTGCTGCTCAAGCAAAGGCAGGTCCGAGTCAGGTTTTGGCTGGGTCAATGGCCGCGGGTTGTGCGTACTGCCGGGGGCGTTGTCGCGGCCATGATCAAGCAACGGCGGGCTGCCAGGTGCGGGCTTGGGCAGGCTTTGCGGTTGCGGTACCTCGAAGGGTTGCGGGGTGGGTGTGCCGGGACGCACATCAGTGGCGTGCGCAGTGGCGTGCGCGCCTGCGACTAGCAGTAGACCAGTCAGGACCAGCGTGAGTCTGTTCATTGTCAGTGCCTCGGCGGTGGATGAACCTACAGGTTTGGCCCCAGGCGCTGCCGAGAGTGCCACCAACGGCAGTTCTCGCCGACCATCGGCACCGCTACACTAGGGTCTGTTGACGTTTCGTCGCGAGCCGCGTTGCCGCGAAAAATCTCGCCAGGCTAGGCGGAGGACCCAGGGAATGGTTGTTCCCTTGCCAAGTCCTCCAATACCGCATGGCGTGATTTTGCGCGTAACGCGAAGGGCCGGGCCCGTTTTAGCGCGATGCTGCGTTTCTCGATGGCTCATTTAGCCGGCTAAACTTCGCATCTCG
>JAHJYA010000103.1 GCA_018826895.1 Gammaproteobacteria bacterium | reverse complement strand
CTTTGGCACACCTTTCTTGGGCAAGCAAGAAAGGTGTGGCGCCCGTGAGGGGCGCAACCCAAACGTTCAGTACACGCGGGAGTGGGCTATGCCAAGTCTTCGAGCTGTACACACAAACTTGTCAGTCCGGCGTCAAGCCCAACATCCCCAAAGCACTGGGGCATAGCCATAAAAAAACCGCTGCCGAGGCAGCGGTTCTTGGTACAGCAGCGGCTGTTAGTAACCCAGCGCGAAGTTCTCTTCTTGCATATCCATCAGGTTGTTGGCACCCGAGAGGATGGCTTCAACATGAGTACGGGTACGCGGCAGGATGCGCCCGAAGTAGAAGCGCGCGGTCTGCAGCTTAGCGGTATAGAACGCCGCGTCGTCAGTACCGGCAGCCAGCTTCTCGGTCGCCAGGCGCGCCATGTCGGCCCAGAAGTAGGCCAGGCAGGCGTAGCCGGAGTACATCAGGTAGTCGACCGATGCCGCACCGACTTCCTCACGGTCCTTCATGGCCGCCATGCCGATCTTCATGGTCAGCTCGCCCCACTCTTTGTTCAGCTTGGCCAGTGGCGCGACAAACTCGGCGACGTCGGCGTTGCCTTCGTTAGTCTGGCAGAACTTGTGGACGATCTTGGTGAAGCCCTTGAGTGCTTCGCCCTGGGTCATCAGCACTTTACGGCCGAGCAGGTCGAGGGCCTGAATGCCAGTGGTACCTTCGTACATCATGGAGATGCGGCAATCACGCAGGTTCTGCTCCATGCCCCACTCGGAGATAAAGCCGTGGCCACCGTAGATCTGCATGCCATGGGAAGCGGACTCGAAACCCACCTCGGTCATAAAGGCTTTGGCGATCGGTGTGAGGAAGGCCAGCAGCGCATCGGCGGCCTGCTTCTCGGCTTCGTCCTGGCTGTATTTGACGATGTCGACCTGCTTGGCGGTGAAGTACACCATCGCCCGGTTGCCTTCGGCAAAGGCCTTCATGGTCAGCAGCATGCGACGCACGTCCGGGTGGACGATGATCGGGTCAGCCGCTTTGTCCGGTGCTTTCGGGCCGGTCAGCGAACGCATCTGCAAGCGCTCACGGGCGTATTTCAGGCCGCCCTGGAAGCCCAGCTCGGCGTGGGCCAGGCCCTGCAGAGCAGTCCCCAGACGTGCAGTGTTCATAAAGGTGAACATGCAGTTCAGGCCTTTGTTCGGCGGGCCGATCAAAAAGCCGGTGGCGCCGTCGAAGTTCATCACGCAGGTGGCGTTACCGTGGATACCCATTTTGTGTTCGATGGAGCCACAGGTCACGGTGTTGCGTGCGCCCACTTCGCCGTCGGCGTTGGGCAGGAACTTCGGCACGATAAATAGGGAAATCCCCTTGGTGCCGGCCGGTGCATCGGGCAGACGCGCCAGGACGATATGGACGATGTTCTCGGCCATGTCGTGGTCACCGGAGGAGATGAAGATCTTCGTGCCATTGAGCTTGTAGCTGCCGTCGGCCTGGGGTTCGGCCTTGGTGCGCAGCATGCCCAGATCGGTACCGCAATGCGGCTCGGTCAGGCACATGGTGCCGGTCCACTGACCCGATACCAGTTTGCTCAGGTAGGTGTGCTTGTGCTCGTCGGTGCCGTGCTCGGAGATAGTGTTCATGCAGCCGTGCGACAGGCCGGGGTACATGCCCCAGGACCAGTTGGCGGTGCCGACCATTTCGCTGACCGCCAGGCCCAGGGACTCAGGCAGACCCTGACCGCCGTGCTCGACGTCATGGGCCAGGCTCGGCCAGCCGCCTTCGACGAACTGTTGGTAAGCTTCCTTGAAGCCGGTCGGGGTTTTCACGCCTTCCGCGGTCCAGGTGCAGCCTTCAGTGTCACCCACACGGTTCAGCGGAGAGAGCACCTGCTCACAGAACTTGGCGCCTTCCTCGAGGATGGCGTCGACCATATCGGGGGTGGCGTCTTGGCAGCCAGGCAGGCTCTGATAGTGCGCTTCGTAGCCGAGCAACTCGTCACGAACGAAGCGAATATCACGCAAGGGGGCCTTGTAATCAGGCATAGCGGTTAACCTCTGCGGTGGACTCTTATGTGGGGTGGACCGAAATATCGGTCGTTTGCAGCTACTCGACTGCAGTGTCTACAAGCGTAGCAATCGAGCAATCAAACAGGCGTTTGAAACATACGTTTACGCCCCTGCATTGTCAAGCGCCCAAACTCATCAGCCTCGGCGACCATGTGCGACAAAGGATTACGAGAGCCGGTTGTCATGTAGTCACGAGCCGCAGAGGGCCGGACGGTGATAGGCAAGATGCAGTCATAGCTGAGCCAGAAGGCGCATGGCCCGTCAGGATGCAGGGTTCAGCTCAGGCGATCAGGTTTAGCTGGGCGGCAGTGGATGGCGGGCTGCCGACTTGTTGATAAGTGGCCAAACCCGCCTGGGCGGCGGCAGACGGGCCATCCGCTGCTGACTCACCCTCTGCGTCCGCTTCTGCCTCGTCACCATCTGGCTCGGTGGCATCTGTCTCGCGCTGCTGCGCGGCCAGATCGACCCGCGCTTGCGCCAGCTTGATCTGCGCTTGGGCGGCTACCTGACGATCCTGGCCCGACGGCTCAGCCGGGGCGAGGGCCGCGCGGATCACCACCTGCATCTTGCGCAGTGTTGCTTCGGGGTCGCCCGGCACGCTGCCGGTGTCGATGCTGACTTCGCCAGCCACCGCGTAACGCTTGCCATCGGGACCGCGGGTGTAGGTGTAGCTCGGCGAACCCGCATAGGCGCCACCGACTGCCGCGTGAGCCTGCTCGTGGGCGCGAACCTCCTGATCGGTGCGCGCCAATGCAGCGATTTCCAGTTGCTCAACGCGTTGTTGGCTGCTGTCGTTTTTTTCGGCAAGCGCCTGGCCCTGGCGCTGCGCCGGATCGTCATCCGCGCCGGGGGACTCACTTTGCGAAGCCTGTTCGGTCACAGGCGTGGTAACCGACTCTTGAGCAGCGAGCGGTTGCTCAGCCGAAGACACCGGCGAGGCAGACGCAGGCGCTGCTCGCAGGGGATACGGGGAAAGGGCAAGACTGGCGCCAATCTGCATCAGGCGCGCTCCTGAACAGTCGTGAGCGACTTAGGCCGTGGTGTCGATCATCGTGCCGAGCAGATCGTCGGCCGTCTTCACTACACGAGCGCCTGCTTCGGCCTGATTCTGCCCGATGCGCAGTTCGACCAGGCTTTCTGCCAGATCGGGACGCGTGGTCGGGTCATTGGCGGTGCTGGCATTGACCTGCTGTTGAGGCGGGGTCTGTACCGGCGAAGGCGGTGTATTGGCAGGCGCACCTGCAATCGAAAGGGCGGCCTGGTCAACGCGACGCTGGCCGGACTGAATGGTGCTGATGCCTGAATTGAAGGCACTACCGATGCTATCCATGACTCACTCCCGTGAAGGGAAACGTATGTACCACCATTGAAGCAGATTTTGCTCAAAAAACGTACAAGAAAAAGGCTATGGCAAAGCGCCTGCTTATACCTCCAAGACACTCAAGTCGAGATAACCGGCTACCAACGCGGGCGTTGCAGCGGCCAGCCGCGGCACTCGCCCCAGACAAGGCGCAGGCAGGCGCTCGGCGAGAGTCGCCAGGTTTTCCTCAAGACGTGCGGTGTGCGGGTCGACCACATTGGCCACCCAGCCGGCCAACAGCAAACCGTCGCGGGCGATCGCCTCGGCGGTCAACAGCGCCTGATTGATGCAGCCCAGGCGCACCCCCACGACCAGAATGACCGGCAGTTGCAGGCTGATCACCAGATCGGACAGAGTGGCAGTGCCGGCCAGTGGCACCCGCCAACCGCCGGCACCTTCGACCAGGGTGAAGTCGGCGCCCTTGTCGAGCACCCGCTGCACCGGGCCACGCAGCGCCGCTACATCCAGCATCACACCGGCCTCACGGGCGGCCAGATGGGGGGCGATGGCCGGCGCGAATGCCAACGGGTTGACCTCGTCATAGCGCAGCGTCAGGGTGCATTCGCCGAGCAGGGCCAGGGCGTCATCGTTGCGCAGGCCGTCGGCGCTCATCACGCACCCGGAGGCCACAGGTTTGGCAGCGGCGGTCGACAGCCCCCGCTGCCGGGCGGCATGCAGCAGGCCGGCAGCGATGGTGGTCTTGCCGATCTCGGTATCGGTGCCGGTGACGAAAAAAGCCGCGCTCATCTCAAGCCTCTTTACGCAGTACGCCGTAGACCACCTGGTAGGTCGCCGGCAGACCTTGCGGTTGACGGAACTGTTCATAGGCCGTGAGCAGCGCCAGCATGCGCGCCCGACCGGTCAAGCCGCCGGGGCGACCGGGGTTGAGGTTGTGCGCGCCCAGGGCTTTGAGCTCATGGGTCAGGCTGCGCAGATCCGGGTAGTGCAGAACCTCCGCAGTGGTCTGCAGGCTCAAACGCGTCAGGCCGCTGTCGGCGCACAGACGCTGATAATCCTCGAAACGGCGGAAGCGATTGACGTGGACAAAGCCATCCACCACCTGCCAGCTGTCACGCAGCTCCTGCAGGGTGCCCACGCACAGGCTGCTAAAGGCCAGCACGCCACCTGGGCGCAACACGCGCCTGGCTTCGCTGAGCACCGCAGAAAAGTCCGCACACCACTGCAGTGCCAGGCTGGAGAACAGCAGGTCGCAGACCCCATCGCGCAGCGGCAAGCGCTCGGCATCACCGGCGATAAACTGCTGCGCGCCGCCCAGTGGCCGCGCGTGCTGCAGCATGCCTTCGGCGATATCCAGCGCCACGCCCTGGCTGGCCGAAAAGCGCTCGCCCAGGGCGCGGCTGAAATACCCGGTGCCGCAGCCCAGATCGAGCCAACGCTCAGGCGTAATGGCAGCGGGCAACTGCGTCAGTAATTGATGGCCGACAGAACGCTGCAAGGCCGCGACGCTGTCGTAGCTTTCGGCCGCCCGGGAGAACGATGCGGCGACCTGGCGCTTGTCCGGTAGGCCGCCAGGCTGGAAAGCTGCACTTATCGGCTGGTCAGCCGTACGCAGGGCGCACCCTACACCATCAGTCATCGCCGGCCTCGTGTAGAAAGGCATGGATCGCCGCCGCCACTTCATGGGGGCGTTCCAAGGCGAAGGCATGGCTGGCGTTATCAATTAAGCCAATTTCCACATCGGCCAATAGCTCAAGCAGCGCCGGCGCGGCAGCCGCTGGAACCAGAGCATCCTGACCGGCGAACAGATGCAGCTGCGGGCCAATAAAGGCCTGCAGCGCGACCCGTGTATCCAGGTTCGCGAGCAGATCCAGCCCGACCAGCAGAGTCTCGGGCGGCACCTGCGGAGCCGCCGCCAGCAGCTGTCGCGACAGGCCGCGGGCATCCACCGCACCTTGGACGCAGAGCAGAGCGAAACGCTTCAGGGTGGCGGATGCATCGGCGGCGCAGCCCTGACGGAAAGCAGCAAAAGTCTCGGCCGGCATAGCCGCCGGCCAGCTTGGCTCAGCGACAAAGCGCAGGTTGCTGGCCAGGGTCAGCAGACCGCGACAGCGCTCGCCCCGGCGCGCCGCCAGTTCAGCGGCGAGCATGCCGCCGAGGGACCAGCCGCCGAGCCAGGCGTCTTGCGGCACACTGGCGTCCAAGGCGTTCAGCCAGTCTGCCGGGTCGCTGGAATCCAATAAAGGCAGCGGCTCGATCTCGACCTGCAGGTGAGGATCAAGGCCGCGCAGGGCCTCGGCCAGGGGTTGCAACGGCGCAGTGCCCAGGCCCCAGCCGGGCAGCAGAATCAATCGATCAGCCATACGCGACGCCCTCCTCCGCCAGCAGCGGCCAGCACTCGGCCAGGCCTTCGAGCAGCAACTCCAGCTGTTCCAGGCTATGGGCGGCGGACAGGGTCACGCGCAGGCGCGCGCTGCCAGCCGGCACGGTGGGCGGGCGAATGGCGGTGACCAGCAGGCCGCGCTCACGCAGCAGGTGCGACAGCTGCAGGGCGCGGCCGCTGTCACCGATCAGGATCGGCTGAATCGGCGTGGCGCTGTCCATCAGCTCCAGGCCGATGGCCCGGGCGCCTTCGCGGAAACGTGTGATCAGCGTCTGTAGATGCTCGCGCCGCCAATGCTCGCTGCGCAGCAACTCCAGGCTTTTCAGGGTGGCGCAAGCCAACGCCGGCGGCTGGCTGGTGGTGTAGATATAGGGCCGGGCGAACTGCACCAGGGTGTCGATCAACGCTTCGCTGCCGGCGACAAAAGCACCCGCTGTGCCAAAGGCCTTGCCCAGGGTGCCGACCAGCACCTGCACATCGTCCATGCCCAGCCCGAAGTGCTCGACAATGCCGCCACCGCTGGCGCCCAATGGGCCGAAGCCATGGGCGTCGTCGACCATCACCCAGGCCTGACGGGCCTTGGCCTCGGCGCACAGGGCCGGCAGATTGGCCAGATCACCATCCATGCTGAACACCCCATCGGTCACCACCAGGGCGTTACCGCTGGCCTTGCGCAGGCGGTTGGCCAGGCTGACGGCATCGTTATGCAGGTAGCGTGAGAAGCGCGCGCCGCTAAGCAGGCCGGCATCCAGCAAGGAGGCGTGGTTAAGACGGTCTTCCAGCACGCTGTCGCCCTGCCCGACCAACGCGGTCACAGCGCCCAGATTGGCCATATATCCGGTGGAAAACAGCAGCGCGCGCGGCCGCCCGGTGAATTCGGCGAGGGCCTCTTCAAGCTCGTGATGCGGTGTGCTGTGCCCCACGACCAGGTGCGAGGCGCCGCCACCGACACCCCAACGGCTGGCACCGGCCTGCCAGGCCTCGATGACCTGCGGGTGATTGGCCAGGCCCAGGTAGTCGTTGGAGCAGAACGCCAGCAGCTGCCGGCCATCGACCTGCACCAACGGCCCTTGTGGGGACTCCAGCAACGGCCGTTGGCGATAGAGGTTGGCGGCGCGGCGCTCGGCAAGGCGGGCGGATAAATCGAAAGGCATGGCAGAACACCTGTAGGCGCGAATAAATTCGCGCCTACATCAGATCAACGGATCAAGCCGAAGCGGCGTTGTAGAACAGCTTGGAGTCGCGCTGCTCGACCAGGGCCTGCTCGATGGCCGCCTGGTGCACTTCATCGGCATGCTCCTGGCGCTCTTCCGGCTTGATGCCGAGGCGGGCGAACAGCTGCATGTCCTTGCCGGCCTGGGGGTTGGCGGTAGTCAGCAGTTTTTCGCCGTAGAAGATCGAGTTGGCGCCAGCGAAGAACGCCAGGGCCTGCATCTGCTCGTTCATCGCCTCGCGGCCGGCGGACAGGCGTACGTGGGAATGCGGCATCATGATCCGCGCCACGGCGAGCATGCGGATAAAGTCGAACGGATCGACGTCCTGCTCATCGGCCAGCGGTGTGCCCTGCACCTTCACCAGCATATTGATTGGCACCGACTCCGGATGCTCCGGCAGGTTGGCCAGCTGGATCAGCAGGCCGGCGCGGTCGTCCAGCGACTCACCCATGCCGAGGATGCCGCCGGAGCAGATCTTCATCCCCGAGTCACGCACATGGGCCAGGGTTTCCAGGCGCTCGGCGTAGGTGCGGGTGGTGATGATGTTGCCGTAGAACTCCGGCGAGGTATCCAGGTTGTGGTTGTAGTAGTCCAGGCCAGCAGCGGCCAGGGCCTGGGTCTGCTCCTTGTCGAGCTTGCCCAAGGTCATGCAGGTTTCCAGGCCCAGGGCTTTGACGCCCTCGACCATCTTCAGCACGTAGGGCATGTCCTTGGCCGACGGGTGTTTCCAGGCCGCGCCCATGCAGAAGCGGGTGGAGCCGATGGCCTTGGCCTCGGCGGCCGCCTCCAGCACCTTCTGCACTTCCATCAATTTCTGCTTGTCCAGGCCGGTGTTGTAGTGGCCGGACTGCGGACAGTATTTGCAGTCTTCCGGGCAGGCGCCGGTCTTGATCGACAGCAGGGTGGAAACCTGCACGCGGTTGGCATCGAAATGCTGGCGGTGCACGGTTTGCGCCTGGAACAGCAGGTCGTTGAAGGGTTGCTCGAAGAGCGCCTTGACCTCGGCGAGGGTCCAGTCATGACGCAGGTGGGCGGCGGTGGCGCTCATGGGCTATTCCTTATTAGGCAACGGCTTACCACGGGGCTTAGGGTGGCAGGCAGAACACGGATGTTCGGCATAGTTAAGGAAGGCGCATGCACTGTCAACTCAGCAGGCTTTTAAAAGTCTACAACTGGTTAAAAAACAAACAGCACTGTTCGCTTTGCGACGAGACCACCGACACGCCTCACGCCCTGTGCAGCGCCTGCGAGGCCGATCTGCCCTGGCTCGACGGACGCTGCCAGCACTGCGCCCTGCCGCTGCCGGTCAGCGGCCTGACCTGCGGCAGTTGTCTGAAACGCCCACCCGCGTTCGACCATGTAGAGGCGCCGTGGCGCTACGCCTTCCCCATCGACAGCCTGATCACCCGTTTCAAGCACCAGGCCAACTGGCCCCTCGGCCACCTGCTCGGCGTGCTACTGGCCCAGCACCTGGAGCACGCCTTCGCCGATGGTCTGCCACGTCCGCAGGTGCTGCTGCCCGTGCCCCTGGCCACGCGCCGTGAACGCCAGCGCGGCTTCAACCAGGCGCAGATGCTCAGCCGCTGGCTGAGCCAGTCACTCAGGATGCCTGAACAAACCACCTGGCTGCGCCGCGTGCTGGACACCCCCGCTCAGCAGCAACTCGACGCCGCCACCCGCCGGCGTAACCTGCGCCAGGCCTTTACTCTGGCGCCAGAGGCCAATGTCCGCGGCCTGCACCTGGCCCTGGTCGACGACGTGCTGACCACTGGCGCCACCGCGCAAACCCTGGCGCGCTTGCTCAAACGCCAGGGCGCGGCGCGGGTGGACGTCTACTGCCTGGCGCGCACACCGAAACCTGGGGACTGATCGGGCCCGGCGATCAATCGATCAAACCATTCGCGTCATAGAACGGGTACGGCCCGTCATAGTCGCCAAACACCGCGTTATGGCTGACTAGCCCGTGCGCCGGGTGCCAGCGGTGCAGTGCGTAGCCTGCCGGCTCCAGATTGAAATGCGCGGGGGCGGCCTCGTCGAGGTCCAGCACGATCTGGTGCGAAGTGCCGGGGCAAACGCTCGCCAGGCTACCGGCAAAGCGGCGCTGCATCGGCCGATGCAGGTGCCCGCACAGCAGGCGCTCGACCTGCGGATGCTGAGCGATCACCTGCTCTAGCGCGGCGGCGTTGGCGAAGGGTTCGCGGTCCATATGGCCGATACCGGTGATAAACGGCGGATGGTGCAGGATGATCACGGTGGGCACGTCAGGCCGGCGTGACAACTGGTTTTGCAGCCAGTCCAGCTGGCAGCCATCCAGTTGCCCGCCGTGTTCCCCGGGAATAGTGGTATCCATGCCGATAAGCCGCACCGGGTAATTTTCCACCACCCAGTCCAGCGGCCCGCTGACCGACAAGGGCAGATACGCCTGATCGGCGAACGCCGCCAGCAGGTTGTGCCGGTCATCATGGTTGCCGGGCACCAGATAGAACGGCATCTGCAAGCGCTCCAGCTCGGGCTTGAGCACGGCATATTCCTCCGCGCGGCCAAAGTCCACCAGGTCACCGCTGATCACCACGATATCGGGGCGTTGTTTGCTGGCGTTGATATGCGCGACAGCGCGGCGCAAGGCGCCCAGCGTATCGACGACACCATAGGTCAGACGACCATCGGCTTTGAGGTGCAGGTCGCTGATCTGGGCAATAAGAAACGGACGATTGAACATGACTTCTCGATAGAAAACGGCGTTACGAATGCAAGGTGAACAGCGCTTGTGGCTCGACACTCAGGGCGATGGCAGCGTTCGCGGCATAAAGCAGGTTGTCGCTGCTGTCGACCAACAGCGGTTGCGGCCCGCCGACATCCACCAACAGGCGACTTTGCGCGCCCTGAAAAAACTGCCCGACCAGGCGCCCTTGGAGCTGCCCGCTTCCCGGCATCACACGCAGATGCTCGGGCCGGCAATACACCGTGCCCGGAACATCGGCACCGCTCCACGGCAGTTCGCCGCCGCTCACCTTGAGCCCCGATGACGTGCGCTCGACCACGCTGAACGCATTGAGGTTGCCGACGAACCCGGCGACAAAGGCATTGGCCGGCTGTTGATAGATTTCCCGAGGCGTCGCCAGTTGCGACACGCGGCCTTTTTCCATCACCAGAATCCGGTCACCCAAGGCCATGGCCTCGCCCTGATCGTGGGTGACGAATACCGAGGTGATGCCCAGCCCACGCAGCAACTGATCCAGCTCACTGCGCAGGCGCTCGCGCAACTGTGCATCCAGGGCGGCCAGCGGCTCGTCGAGCAGCAGCACCCGAGGCCGTGGGGCCAACGCGCGGGCCAGGGCGACCCGCTGGCGCTGCCCGCCAGACAGCTCGTTAACCCGGCGCTGGCCATGGCCGGTCAGACCCACCAGTTCCAGCAACTCGTCGCAGCGCTTGTTGCGCTCGGCCGCCGACAGGCCACGAATCTTCAGGCCGTAAACGATATTGCCGGCCACATCGAGATTGGGGAACAGCGCGTAATTCTGAAACACCATGCCGACGTCGCGGCGCTCGATGGGCAGGCGCGTGACATCCTCATCATCGAACAGCACCTGGCCGACATCCGGGCGTTCCAGCCCGGCAATCAGGCGCAAGGTGGTGGTCTTGCCACAACCGGACGGACCGAGAATCGCCAGGGTTTCGCCGGGTTCGATGGTCAGGTGCAAATCCTCTACAGCAACGGTGCCGTCGGCGAATGCCTTGCGGCAACCCTGCAGGCGAATGGTGGTTCCGCTCATCGGCTCTCTCCACGGGCAAGGCGCGCGCTGATGGCCTGCAATGCAATCAGCAGCGGCACGATCAGCAACAGAAAAACAAGGGTGTAGGCGCTGGCGACTTCCAGCCGGGCCGAGGCGTAACTGTCGGCCAGACCGACCGGCAGGGTCTTGGTCATCGGCGTATGCAGCATCCAGGTCAGGTTGAACTCGCCCAGCGACAGGGTCACGACCATCAGCACACCGGCGAGAATCCCGGCCCGGCAATTGGGCACCACCACGCTGAAGAAGCGCTTGATCGGCCCCGCGCCCAGACTCGCGGCGGCCTCTTCGAGCACCGGCAACTGCTGGCGCTGCATCACCGCCATGACCGGGCGCACCAGAAACGGCAGGGTAAACAGCACATGGCCAACCAGAATAAACAGCCAACTGCTGCGAAAGCTGCCGAACTGGCCGTAGGTCAGCAGCAACGCCAGGGCGCTGGCCAGACCGGGCATCGCCACGGGCAGCACCATCAGCTCTTCAAAGGCACGGCTAAAGCGGTTGTTCATCCGCACCAGGGCATAGGCCGCCGGCACGCCGATCAGGCATACGCAGATCGCGCAGGCCACGGCCAGTTGCAATGACAGCCAGACGGTCGGCGAGTAGGTCTGCCAGACCTGTATCAGCCAGTCGAGCGTCAGACCGCTCGACAAGCCCAGAAAATAATTGCGCGTCAGCCCGGCCAGCAACGACAGCACCACCGGCACCAGCATGAACGCGCAGACCAACAGGGTGAAGGCCAGTTGCGCAGCGAATAAGGGTGAGCGTTTCACAGGACGACTCCCGCTTTGCCGACCATACGCCGGGCCAGCAACAGCACCGCCCAGGTCACCAGGCCGAGGATCACCGACAGTGCAGCGGCCACGGTGAAGTTGGCGTAGTTGGTGAACACGTTGTAGATCGCCACCGGGGTGACGTTCAGGCGCGTGCCCAAGGTAAAGGCCGTGCCGAATGCGCCCATCGAGGTGGCGAAGCAGATCGCCCCGCAGGACACCAATGCCGGAGCCAACCCCGGAATGATCACATCACAGACCACGCGCCAGTGACCGGCACCCAGCGAATGCGCGGCCTCTTCCAGGCTGCGGTCGAGGCTTTCACAGGCGGCCATGACCGTGAGGATCACCCGAGGTATGGAAAAATACAGGTAGCCGATAAACAGGCCGACCAGGGAATAGGCAAACACCCAGCGCTCGCCTGCCAGTTGCAGCCCGAGGGCGGCGAAGATGCCTTGGCGACCGGCCAGCAGAATCACCAGAAAGCCCACCACCACACCGGGAAACGCCAGGGGAAAGGTCAGCAATGCCACCAGCGCCGAGCGGCCGAAAAACTGCTGCCGGGCGAGAAATACCCCGCTGATGCCACCGACCAGCAACGCGGCAAGCGTCACCACCAGCGCCAGCAGGCAGGTTTGTAACAGGCTGCCGAGGTATTGCGCGCTGCTCAGCACCTGCCAGTAACCACTGCCCTGGCCATCCGTGCCTTGCGCACCGAGCAGGATCAGGTGGGTCAGCGGCAGCAGCCAGAAGGCCAGTAATACCGCCATCGCCGGGGCCAGCGCCACGGCAGCGCTCGGGCGCAGGCGCACGCCTTTGCGCAGAGCCAGTGCGTGTCCCGGCGAGGCGGACATTACTTCACCTCGCGCAGATAACGGGCGGCGAAGGCTTCCTGCACGGCGGCCATGTGCTGGTAATCCACCACGCCGGCCCGGGCGTAGTCGCTGTCCGGGAGGAACTGCGCGGCCACCTCGGCCGGTATCGTCGAACGCACTGGGCGCAGATAGGCCTTGGCCCACAGCGCCTGGCCTTCATCGGACAGCACGTAATCCAGGACCTTCTCGCCATTGCCGCGGTGTGGCGCCTTGGCCACCAGGCTCATCACGTAGGGCACGCCGATGGTGCCTTCCTGCGGAATCACGAAGGCGACGTTGGCTTTGTCCTTGTAACGGGCGCGGTAGGCGTTGAAGTCATAGTCGACCAGAATCGGCAGCTCGCCGGAGAGCACCCGCGCATAGGCGGTTTGCTTGGGCACGATGGGCGAGTTCTGCGCCAGTTTCTGGAAGTAATCAATGGCCGGCGCGAAGTCGTCCAGGGTACCGCCCATGGCCAGATTGATCGCCACGGCGGAGACGTAACCGACGAATGCGCTGGACGGGTCGAGGTAGCCGACCATGCCCTTGTATTCAGGCTTGAGCAGATCCGCCCAGCTCTGCGGCACCGGCAAACCGCCCAGTGCATCGACGTTGACCATGATGCCAAGGGTGCCGGAGTGAATAGCGAACCAGTGCCCCTGCGGATCTTTCAGCCCTGCCGGAATATCGTCCCAGTGCTTGGGCTTGTAGGTGTCGACCACGCCGGCTTTCTGCGCCTGAAGGCCGAAGGTCACGCCGTAATACACCACGTCGGCAACCGGTGCCGCCTGCTCGGCGACGATCTGCGCCAGCGCCTGGCCGGAGTTCTTGTTGTCCAGCGGCACTTGCACGCCGGTGCTGTCAGCAATCGCCTTGAGCTGAGTGCCCCAATCGGCCCACTCAGGCGGGCAGTTGTAGCAGATGGCGGTTTCGGCGGCCTGGGCGAGGCTGGCCGTGCCGCATAACAGCAATGCCGCGAGGGTTTTACTGAAGCTCAGCATGATGCGTCTCCTGGTAGGGCTGGGTGCTTTCGCCAGGCCGGATGTGGCACGGCAAACAATGAGAGACCGGTGTGGCCCCGGCAATCTGGGCCAGCAACTGGTCGATGACGGTATTTGCCAGTTCGGCAATCGGCTGCACCACACTGCACAGCGTCGGGTGCATCTGGGTGCCCAGGGCGATGCCGTCGAAGCCGATCACCGACAGCCGCTCAGGAACGCCCCAGCCATTGCGGCGCAGCTCGGCAATCAGGCTGATGGCCAACAAATCGTTGGAGCAGACCAGCGCGCTGGGCGCGTTTGGGCCGCGCAACAAGGGTTCCAATGCGGTGAAATCGGCGCGGGTATGGGCGGGCATTTCGATCACCGGCCGTACCTCAAGCCCATGCTCGGCCATGGCATCGCAATAGCCGTCATAACGCAGGCGGGCGCGGTCGGACTGCATGGCCGGGCCGGCCACCATGGCAATACGCCGATGCCCGGCGTCGATCAGATAACGCGTGGCCAGGGCCATGCCCGCGCGGTTATCCACCGACACCGCGCTGTAATCCGGATTGTTGGTCTGGTGATAGGCCAGGACGAACGGTGTGTCCTCGCTGACCAGGCTTTGCAGCACGCGATTGTGCTCGGCGTCGGTCACAGTCAGTACCAGCCCGTCGACCCGCTGGCGCAGCAACTCTTCGACCACCGCGCTCTCCCGCTCGCTGGCGTAGTCGGTGGTCGCCAGCAGCAGGTTGTAGCCCCGCGCCCGCGCTGCCCGCTCCATGGCCTGGAACTGCTCGGCAAACACCGGGTTGAGCAGGTTGGGCACCACCACGCCGATCAGGTTGGTGGTCTGCAAACGCAGTTGCCGGCCCAGGCGATTGGGGCGAAAACCCAGGGTACGGGCGGCGGCGAACACCCGGTCACGGGTCTGCGGTCGCACCACATCGGGCGTTGCAAAGGCGCGCGCCGCCGTGGCCCGGGAAACTCCGGCCAGTTGTGCAACCTCTTTCAAATCGGTCATTGCTGCTCGCTTGAGATCGATCTCATTTGTGCCGACTGTAAGCAGCGAACATGGCTAAACCGCGAACGAGGGATGACCGTTTGGTGACAGCACGCCCCTGCGAGCACATTAAATAGATGGGTTTTAACGAACCACGACCGGCCTGCGTTACCATCACCGGTCCGATGCGGCGACCTGCTGCGCGCAGGAGTAGTCATGGCTCACCCGTTTGCAACCCTCACTCCCGATCTGGTGCTCGATGCCGTTGAAAGCATCGGCTACCTCAGCGACGCCCGCGTGCTGGCCCTCAACAGCTACGAGAACCGCGTTTATCAGGTCGGGATCGAGGACGAGACGCCGCTGATCGCCAAGTTCTATCGCCCGGACCGCTGGAGTGATGCGGCGATTCGCGAGGAGCATCAGTTCACCTTCGAGCTGGCCGAGTGCGAGGTGCCGGTGGTGGCGCCCCTGGTGCGCGATGGCGAGACGCTGTTCGAGCACGCCGGCTTTCGCTTTGCCCTGTTTCCGCGGCGCGGCGGCCGGGCGCCGGAGCCGGGTAACCTGGATCAGCTGTACCGCCTAGGTCAGTTGCTCGGGCGCTTGCATGCAGTCGGTTCGCTGCGCCCGTTCGCCCATCGCGAATCCCTGCGAGTGGACAACTACGGCCACGCGTCCCTGGCCACCTTGCTGGAGGGCGATTTTGTGCCGCGCAGCCTGCTGCCGGCCTACGAGTCGGTCGCCCGCGATGTGCTCAAACGCCTCGACAGCCTGTTTGCCGCGCACCCGGTGCAGGCCATACGCCTGCACGGCGACTGCCACCCCGGCAACCTGCTGTGCCGTGACGACAGCTTCCACATGGTCGACCTGGACGATTGCCGCATGGGTCCGGCGGTGCAGGATTTGTGGATGATGCTCGCCGGCGAACGTCACGAGCGTCTCGGTCAGCTGTCGGAACTGATGGACGGCTACCAGGAGTTCCACGACTTCAACCCGCGTGAGCTGCCGCTGATCGAAGGCCTGCGCAGCCTGCGCCTGATGCACTACAGCGCCTGGCTGGCGCGCCGTTGGGATGATCCGGCATTCCCCATCAGCTTTCCCTGGTTCGGCAGTGAGCGCTACTGGGGCGAACAGATACTGATCCTGCGCGAACAGCTGTCGGCGCTGGATGAAGAACCGCTGAAGCTGTTCTAGAACCGCTTGTAGCGGTGCGCCTCTTGGTTAAAAGCGGTGCGCACAGCGCACCCTACCGGCGGTTCGCCATTACAGCGCAACAGTTGCGCCCTGCCCCGTAAGGAAAACTTTACAGAAACGATCGGTGCAACCAGGAAGAAAAAACTGGCCGTCCAGACAATCCCCTGCCGCGCCGCTTAGAATCGGCACCTGTTTATCCAGCCGCCTCCCAAGGACCCTGCATGGCCACCGCCAACCCGCAACGCGGGTATATCCTCGGCCTTAGCGCCTACATCATCTGGGGCCTGTTCCCCCTGTATTTCAAAGCCATGCAAAGCGTCCCGGCGCTGGAGATCATCGTCCATCGCGCGCTCTGGTCGGCGCTGTTCGGGGCGGCGTTGCTGGCGCTGTGGAAGCATCCCGGCTGGTGGCGCGAGTTGCGCGACAACCCCAAGCGTTTGCTGGTACTGGCCGGCTGCGGCCTGCTGATCGCCAGTAACTGGCTGGTGTATGTCTGGGCGGTGAACAGCGGGCGCATGCTCGAAGCCAGCCTGGGCTACTACATCAACCCGCTGGTCAATGTGCTGCTGGGCATGCTGATTCTCGGCGAGCGCTTGCGCCGCCTGCAGTGGCTGGCCGTGGGGCTGGCGGCGCTGGGGGTGCTGCAACAGCTGTGGCAAGTCGGTAGCCTGCCCTGGGTGTCGCTGGTGCTGGCACTGACGTTCGCCTTCTACGGCCTGATCCGCAAACAGGCACCGGTGGCCGCGTTGCCGGGGCTGGTGGTGGAAACCTGGCTGCTGCTGCCTCTGGCCATCGGCTGGATACTCCTGCACCCGGCCGCCATGAGTGCGCAACCGGCGTTCTGGAGCACCAGCGACGCGCTCTGGCTGATGGCGGCCGGGCCGATCACGCTGATTCCGCTGGTGTGCTTCAACGCCGCGGCGCGTCACCTGCCCTACACCACCCTGGGCTTTTTGCAGTACATCGCACCGACTCTGGTGCTGCTGCTGGCGGTGTTCGTCTTCGACGAGCACCTCGATCCGGCCCGGCTGCTGTCGTTCATCTTTATCTGGGCGGGCCTGGCGCTGTACAGCGTGGATGCCTGGATGACGTTACGCCGTCGCAGCTGACTGTACAAAAAACACTCAACCGGTGGCACGCCTTGCCCGGTGCAGGGCGTGGCCACTGATCCCCCTGTTATCCACAGGTTCATCCCCGGCCGGAGTGAATAAACCCGCGCCACTGTGCAAAAAACAACCATCACCCGCCAAGACAGGTGGCGCCTGGGCCTGCCGCAAACACCCTCAGCTTATCCACAGGCTGATCCACCTGCGCCAGGGATATCTGCTTAGCCTTCGGGACGCAGGTTGAGCTCGACCATCAGGTCATCGGCCAGCGCTTCGAGGCGCGCCTGCAGGGTTTCCAGGCTCACCGCAGGCGGCAGGGCCAGGCGCGCTTCAGCGTGAAACAGCAGGTCGCTGCTCATCGGCGCTGGCGACACTTCAGTGTCCAGGCTCTCCAGGTTGACACCCAGCTCGGCCAGCAGGCGGCTGATGTCGCGCACGATGCCCGGCCGGTCATTGCCCACCAGGTCGAGCAGGATCGGCGTCCAGGTCCGCGCCGGTTCAGGCCCACCAGCGGCGAACAGCACGCGGATACCCTGACGGCTCAAAGCCTCCAGGTCCGCAACCAGGCCCGCATGCTTGTCTGCCGGCACCTCCACGCGGACGATCCCGGCGAACGGCCCGGCCATGCGCGCCAGACGGCTCTCCAGCCAGTTGCCGCCCTGCGCATTGACGCACTGGGCGACCCGCTCGACCAGGCCCGGTTGGTCGTCGGCAATGATCGTCAATACCAGATGATCCATGTCGTACTCCTCGATGCGCTCAGTGCTCGGTTAATCCGAGCCAGTAGGTATAGAACTGTTGATCGCGAACATACCCCAATCGTTCGTAAAGCGCCTGCCCAGCCAGGTTGTCGCGCGCGGTTTCCAGTTGCAGGCCGCAGGCGCCGCTGCCCTCGGCATGGGCGCGCGCCGCATTCATCAACGCAGCACCCAGACCCAGACGGCGCTGCTCGGGGCTGACATAAAGGTCGCTGAGCAACCAGGCCGGCTGTAATGCCAGGGACGCAAAGTACGGGTAAAGCTGGACGAAGCCCTGGGCCTGGCCCTGCTCATCCTCACCGAGCAGCAGCTGCGAGTCGCCCTGACGTAAACGCGCCTCGAGAAATTCACGCACCTCAGCGGGCGCCCGCGGCACCTGATAGAACTGCAAATAGGCGCCAAACAGCGGCACCAACTCATCGAGGTCGTTCACGGTGGCTTGGCGGACGGGCATCGCAGGCACTCCCAAAGGGTGGTAGGCAGCCATAAAACTGTATGCAATTTACGACTAAACCTGGAACAATCTTTGTTCCACGCACCCTGCAGAAATGGCTGCGTGACCGGATCAGGCCATCGGGTCGCCGTTTGACGCGCATCCGCTGATTTTCCAAATAGCTTGATGTAGTATGCCGCGCCGTGGACTACAAGAATGCATTCCGGTCCGATACGGCTATTCGTAGAGCAGAACAGAGAGTGAGGCAAGTGATGACTGAGCGCGTTCAAGTCGGTGGCCTGCAGGTCGCCAAAGTGCTGTTCGACTTCGTGAACAACGAAGCCATCCCAGGGACTGGCGTCAGTGCCGAGGCCTTCTGGGCCGGCGCCGAAGCCGTGCTCAACGACCTGGCACCGAAGAACCGCGCGCTGCTCGCCAAGCGTGACCAGTTGCAAGCGCAGATCGACGCCTGGCACCAGGCCCGCGCTGGCCAGGCCCACGACGCGGCTGCCTACAAAGCCTTCCTGCAGGAAATCGGCTACCTGCTGCCGCAGCCGGCTGATTTCCAGGTCAGCACCGGCAACGTCGACGAAGAAATCGCCCGTATGGCCGGCCCACAGCTGGTAGTGCCGGTGATGAACGCACGCTTCGCTCTGAACGCCTCGAACGCCCGCTGGGGCTCGCTGTACGATGCCCTCTACGGCACCGACGCAATCAGCGAAGACGGCGGCGCCGAGAAGGGCCGCGGCTACAACAAGGTGCGCGGCGACAAGGTCATCGCCTTCGCCCGCGCCTTCCTTGACGAGGCCGCGCCCCTGGCGGCCGGCTCCCACGTCGACTCCAGCGGTTATCGCATCGAAGCCGGCAAGCTGGTGGTCAGCCTCAAAGGCGGCAGCAACAGCGGCCTGCTCGACGACGCGCAACTGCTCGGCTACCAGGGCGAGGCCAGCGCGCCGAATGCGGTACTGCTCAAGCACAACGGCCTGCACTTCGAGATTCAGATCGATGCCAGCAGCCCGATCGGCAGCACCGACGCCGCCGGCGTCAAAGACGTGCTGATGGAAGCCGCGCTGACCACCATCATGGACTGCGAAGACTCAGTCGCCGCCGTCGATGCCGACGACAAGACCCTGATCTACCGCAACTGGCTGGGCCTGATGAAGGGCGACCTGGCCGAAAGCGTGACCAAGGGCGGCGAAACCTTTACCCGCACCATGAACCCGGACCGCGTCTACCAGACCCCGACCGGCGGCGAGCTGACCCTGCACGGGCGCAGCCTGCTGTTCGTGCGCAACGTCGGCCACCTGATGACCAACCCGGCGATCCTCGATGCCCAGGGCAATGAAACCCCCGAGGGGATTCTCGACGCGCTGTTTACCAGCCTGGCCGCGATCCATAACCTCAAGGGCAACACCAGCCGCAAGAACACCCGCACCGGTAGCGTCTACATCGTCAAACCGAAGATGCACGGCCCGGAAGAAGTCGCCTTCACCAGCGAAATCTTCGCCCGCGTCGAAGACGTGCTCGGCCTGGCGCGCAACACCCTGAAAGTCGGCATCATGGACGAGGAGCGGCGCACCACGGTCAACCTGAAAGCCTGCATCCAGGCCGCCAGCGAGCGCGTGGTGTTTATCAACACCGGCTTCCTCGACCGCACCGGCGACGAGATCCACACCTCCATGGAAGCCGGCGCCGTGGTGCGCAAGGCCGCGATGAAGGGCGAGACCTGGATCAGCGCCTACGAAAACAACAACGTCGACGTCGGCCTGGTCTGCGGCCTGGCGGGTCGCGCGCAAATCGGCAAAGGCATGTGGGCCATGCCCGACCTGATGGCCGCCATGCTCGAGCAGAAAATCGCCCACCCGCTGGCCGGCGCCAACACCGCCTGGGTCCCCTCGCCGACCGCCGCTGCGCTGCACGCGCTGCACTACCATAAGGTCGACGTGTTCGCCCGCCAGGCCGAACTGGCCAGCCGCACCCCGGCCTCGGTGGACGACATCCTGCGCATCCCGCTGGCCGCCAACACCAACTGGTCGGCAGAGGAAATCCAGAACGAACTGGACAACAACTCCCAGGGCATTCTCGGTTACGTGGTGCGCTGGATCGACCAAGGCGTCGGCTGCTCCAAGGTGCCAGACATCAACGACATCGGCCTGATGGAAGACCGCGCCACCCTGCGCATCTCCAGCCAGCTGCTGGCCAACTGGCTGCGCCACGGCATTGCCACCGAGGAACAGATCGTCGCCAGCCTCAAGCGCATGGCCCCGGTGGTCGACCGGCAGAACGCAGGCGACCCGCTGTACCGCCCACTGGCACCGGACTTCGACAGCAACATCGCCTTCCAGGCCGCCCTGGAGCTGGTGATCGAAGGCGCCAAGCAGCCTAACGGCTACACCGAGCCGGTCCTGCACCGCCGCCGCCGCGAATACAAAGCCGCCAACGGCCTATAATCCGCAGCCTTGCAACAATAAAACCGCCCTTCGGGGCGGTTTTTTATGGCGATTTCCCAGTTAACGAATACTCCCCTGTAGGAGCGAATTTATTCGCGATGCTTTCGATCCAATCGCGAATAAAGGCTAGGCGCCCCCTTCGCTCCTACAAGGTCTGTTTAACCCGCTGCCCCCTGGTGATACCTGGCAAAAATACCCCAGGTGTCGCTGCGCTCGAACTAAGCCGCAAGCCTGAGTTGCACGCCGATCTTCTGTAGGAGCGAATTTATTCGCGATAGATCTTGAATGCGCCGCAGAAGTTGCGACACCTAGCCCTCATGGCCGCAAGCCGCCAAAGGGTCTAGGCTCACCACGCGCCCCTACTTAGGTGCAATGGTCAGGACACCCCGGCGTCTGGACACTGCACACCTGTGAGCAACTCGAGAACGCGCCATGAGCAAAGCAGATGACTTCGCCCAGGCTGGTAAGACGGCCGTGCTGCAGAACATTCACGGCACCGTGGAGTTCTTGCAGAAGTTTCCGCCGTTCAATCAGATGGACATGGCCCATCTCGCCTATCTGGTGGAGAACTGCCAGCTGCGCTTCTACAGCGAAGGCGAAACCATCATCAAACCGACCGACGGCCCGGTTGAGCACTTCTTTATCGTCAAACAAGGTCGTGTGCATGGCGAACGCCCGCACTCGGCACGCCGCGGCACCGAGACTACCTTCGAGATCACCAGCGGCGAGTGCTTCCCGCTCGCCGCGCTGATTGGTGAGCGCGCTACGCGCACCGAGCATCTGGCCGCCGAAGACACCTTCTGCCTGCTGCTGCCGCGCGCCATCTTCATCAAGTTGTTCGCCCAGTCCAATGCTCTGCGCGATTTTGCCCTGCGCGGGGTCAGCAGCCTGCTTGATCAGGTCAACCAGCAGGTTCAGCTGCGCGCCGTGGAAACCCTGGGCGCGCAATATTCGCTGGACACCCGCCTGCGCGATCTGGCGATGCGCCAACCGATCAGCTGTGCGCCTGGCACGCCGCTGCGCGAGGCGGTCAAGCTGATGCACGAGCAGCACGTTGGCAGCGTGGTGATCGTCGATGCCGGGCGCAAGCCACTGGGCATTTTCACCCTGCGTGACCTGCGCCGCGCCGTGGCCGACGGCAGCGCCATGGATCAGCCCATCGACAGCCTGATGACCCGCTCGCCGTTCCACCTGCCGCCGGATGCCAGTGCCTTCGATGCGGCCATTGCCATGACCGAGCGGCACATCGCCCACGTCTGCCTGGTGGAAAACGGGCAACTCTGCGGCGTGGTCTCCGAGCGCGACCTGTTCAGCCTGCAGCGCGTTGACCTGGTGCACCTGGCACGCACCATTCGCCATGCCGGGCGGGTGGAAACCCTGGCGGCGCTGCGTGGCGACGTGCGTCAGTTGGTCGACAGCATGCTCGCTCACGGCGCCAGCTCCACGCAGATCACCCAACTGATCACCCTGCTCAACGACCACACCGTCTGCCGGGTGATCGAGCTGACCCTGGAAGACCTGGGCGACCCAGGCGTGCCCTTCACCTGGCTGGTGTTCGGCAGCGAAGGGCGCAGCGAGCAAACCCTGCACACCGACCAAGACAACGGCATTCTGTTCGAGGCCGCCGACGCCGCCGAGGCGGCGGCCATTCGCGGGCGCCTGTTGCCCCTGGCCCAGGAGATCAACCGGCGCCTGGCCACCTGCGACTTCACCCTGTGCAAAGGCAACATCATGGCCGGCAACCCCGAGCTGTGCCTGTCACGCCAAGAGTGGGCGCAGCGCTTCAACTCGTTTGTGCAGCAGGCCACGCCGGAGAACCTGCTGGCCTCGAGCATTTATTTCGACCTGCGCGCGGTGTGGGGTGAATCCCAGGGCTGTGAACAACTGCGCGTGGGCCTGCTGCAGCAGGTGTCAGGCAACAGCCTGTTCCAGCGCATGCTGGCCGAAAACGCCCTGCGCCAGCGCCCGCCGGTGGGCATGTTTCGCGACTTCGTAGTGGCGCGCAAAGGCGCGGAAAAAGACACCCTTGACCTCAAGGTGCAAGGCCTCACGCCCTTTGTCGACGGCGCCCGCCTGCTGGCACTCGCCCACGGCGTGAGCGCTTGCAACACCCTGGAGCGCCTGCGTGCGCTGGTGCAGCAAGGGGTGATCGAGGCGCTGGATGGCGCCGCCTATGAAGAGGCCTACCACTACATTCAGCAGGCGCGCATGCAGCAGCATCAGTTGCAGGCGCGCAACGCCCAGCCCTACTCCAACCGGGTCGACCCGGACAATCTCAACCACCTGGATCGGCGCATCCTGCGGGAGTCCTTCCGGCAGGCGCAACGGCTGCAAAGCAGCCTCGCCACGAGGTACCAGCTATGAGCACCTTCACCTGGTTCACCGGGCGCAGTCCCGCGTTGACCGAGCAACAAATCGAGCGCCGGCAACAGCTGGCCGAGACCTCGACCCTTGACGAGCGACCGCTGCAGCAACAGCGCGTTGTTGTCCTGGACCTGGAAACCACGGGCCTGAACATGCGCCGTGACCAGGTACTGTCGATTGGCGCCGTGGTGATCGACAACGGCGCCATCGACCTCGGCCAGCAATTCGAGTGCACCCTGCAGCGCGATGGCCACCAGGCCAGCGCCAGCACCCTGATCCATGGCATCGCGCCCAGCGAAATTGCCAAGGGCGAGGAGCCGGCCGAAGCGCTGCTGGCGTTTATGGAGTTCGTCGGCGACAGCCCGCTGCTGGCGTTTCATGCCGAGTTCGACCAACGCATGTTGGCCCGCGCACTCAAGCAAAGCCTGGGCTACCGCCTGCAACATAGGTTTTTCGATGTCGCCGAGATCGCACCACTGCTGTGTCCCAAGGCCAATCCAAACCTGCACGGCCTGGATGGCTGGACGCAGCACTTCGGCCTGCAGGTGCTGCAGCGTCACCACGCCAGCGCCGACGCCCTGGTGACCGCCGAACTGGCGCTGATCCTATTCAGTAAGGCGCGCCAGCAAGGTATCGACAGCCTGCCGGCGCTGCTGCAACAGCTCAATAGCCGACGTCGCCAGCGCGCCCATTCGATCTAGCAGTCGATCTAGGGTCTGTTCGGCGCACCGCAACCACCATCCGTCGACCATCATGCATGCCGCGATTGCAGAATG
Source organism: Gammaproteobacteria bacterium (assembly GCA_018826895.1). GTDB lineage: Bacteria > Pseudomonadota > Gammaproteobacteria > Pseudomonadales > Pseudomonadaceae > Aquipseudomonas. The sequence continues at coordinate 31,404 of JAHJYA010000103.1, read as the reverse complement.
CTGGCCCGCTCTGCGATTATGCGAATAATTCTCGATTTGTTTCTTATCCAGCCGCCGAGGTCAGCGTGTCCGTGGGCGATCCCACTCAGCAGCATGTGCTCGGTCTGTTCTACCGCGACCACCGCGAGTGGCTGCTCGGCTGGCTGCGCAAAAGCCTGTACGGCCACGAGCGCGCCGAAGACCTGAGCCAGGACACCTTCGTGCGCCTGCTCGGGCGCAGCGACCTGGCCGAGGTGCGCGAGCCCCGTGCTCTGCTCACCACCATCGCCCGTGGCCTGCTGGTCGACCACTTCCGCCGTAGCGCCCTGGAGCGCAGCTACCTCGATGCCCTGCAGGCGCAACCCGAGGCATACCACCCCAGCCCCGAGGAACAGGCCGTGGCCCTACAAGCGCTGCAGGAGGTCGATCGGCTGTTGGGCGACCTCTCGGTCAAGGCACGCCAGGCTTTTTTGCTCAATCGCCTGGATGGCCTGGGCCACGCCGAAATCGCCGCACGCCTTGGCGTGTCGGTCTCGCGGGTGCGTCAATACCTGGCCCAGGGCCTGCGCCAGTGCTATGTCGCCGTCTATGGAGAGGTGCAATGAGCGCAGTCTCGGCACGGGTGCTGGACGCCGCCATCGACTGGCAACTGCGCCTGGACGACACACCGGACGCCGTAGCACCAGCAGACTTTCACGCCTGGTTGGCCGCCGATCCCGAACATGCCCGCGCCTGGCGCCAGCTCAATGCACTGGGCACGCACCTGGCCCCGGCCGCAGCGCCACTGATGCGCCGTGCACTACTCAGCCGGCCCACCCCGCGTCGCCTGCCACGCGCCCTGCTTAGCCTGACCCTGCTGGGTGCGCTGACCCTGGGTGTGCTGGCCAGCCAACGGCCACTCACCGATTACCTGGCCGATGCCCGCACCGGCGCAGGCGAGCAGCGCGAACTGCGCCTGAGCGATAACAGCCAGGTCACCCTCAACAGCGCCAGTGCCTTGGATATCGACTTCGACGCGACGCAGCGCCTGCTCACCCTGCGCAGTGGCGAAATCCTCGTGCAGACCGCGCCCGGTGACGAACGCCCGTTTATCGTCGCCACCGCTCAAGGTCGCTTGCGCGCGCTGGGCACACGCTTTCTGGTACGCCGCGAAGGCGACCGCACACGCCTGACCGTGCTGCAGTCGGCTGTTGCCGCGCACCCCAGCAACAGCGGCGAAACCCGGGTAATTCATGCCGGCCAGCAAGTGGAGATGCAAGCAACCCAGCTCGGCAGCAGCCAACCCGCCGCTCCGGCCGCCGACGCCTGGAGCCGCGGCATGCTGGTGGTCGAAGGACAGCGCCTGGACCAGGTGCTCGCGCAGCTGAGCCCCTACCGAACCGGCTATCTGGGCGTAGACCCGAGCATCGCCGGCCTGACCATCAGCGGCAGCTTCCCCCTGCACGACAGCGACCTGGCCCTTGATGCCCTGGCCCTGAGCCTGCCGGTGCGGATCGAGCGGCTGCAGCCGTGGTGGGTTCGCGTGGTGCCAAGCGAGCCAGCCTCCCCCTGAACAAAGCCCGACCGCCACATTTTTTGGCTATGTCCCAGTACCCTGTTGCACGGCGATGATGCTTTTGTGGGAGCCGCGCCCCGCGGCGAATGCCATGGGCAACGCCGAAATAACTGAATGGCTGCCATCGATTCGCCCCGAGGCGGGGCTCCTACGCGTGTTCGGTAGTTCGCCCTGGTGCTGCGTGATGGCTAGCACGGGATACAACTCGATTTTTGGACATCGCCATTTTTTTTGGCGAGCCCCTGTCACTTTTTCGTTCTCCTTCGGCATCAGGTCATTGAGATGCATTATCGTCCGGGAGACATTCGCAATGCGCGCCACTTCACCCCTGTTCCGCCCTCACCTGCTGGCCTTGGCTATTACCCTCGGCAGCGCCGCGACCAGCGCGCTGGCCGCACCCTATCAGTTGCCGCCCGCGCCCCTGGCCAGCACCCTGACCCGGATCGCAGGCGAAGCCGGCGTGGTCCTGAGCATCGACCCGGCGCTGACCGCCGGCAAACAGTCGGCGCCGGTCGAAGGTGATTACGATGCCATCGGTGCCCTGAATCAGGCGCTGCGTGGTACCGGCCTGCAATTGCAGCCCGGCAGTGGTGGGGCTTACAGCCTGGTGCCTAGCAGCCAGGCGGCGGCCGTCGCCTTGCCGGACGCCACTGTCACCGCGTCCACACAGCCGCAGGAGAGTGCCTGGGGTGAAGCCCCGGGTTATCTCGCTTCGCGCACCGCCGTTGGCAGCAAAACCGATACCCCGCTGCTCGAAGCGCCGCGCTCGATTTCGGTGGCGACCCGCGAGCAAATGCAGGACCGCAAGGTGCAGAACCTCGACGATGCAGTGCGTTATATGCCCGGCGTCATCGCCAGCAGCTACGGCAGTGACAGCCGCGCCGACTGGATGAAGATCCGCGGCTTCGAACCGATCCAGATGCTCGACGGCCTGCCCCTACCCAAGGGCAGCTACACCATGGCCAAGCTGGAAACCTGGAACCTGGAGCGGGTTGCCATCCTGCGCGGCCCAGCGTCCTCGGTCTATGGCCAGACCCCGCCCGGCGGCCTGGTGGATGCCGTCAGCCGCCGCCCGCAGTACGAAAGCAGCCATGAAGTCCAGGTGCAGGTCGGTAACTACAATCACAAGCAGATCAGCTTCGACAGCACCGGCAAGATCGACGATGAAGGTCGCTTCCTCTACCGTCTCAGCGGTACCGGCCGAGACAGTGGTACCGTCATCGAGCATATGGATGACCAGCGCTTCAACCTGGCCCCGAGCCTGACCTGGAATATCGCCGACGACACCAGGCTGACCTTGCTCAGCCAGTTCAACCGCGACGATACCGGTGGCACCAGCCAGTTCCTGCCGCTGCAGGGCACCAAGCTGAGCACCCCGGCCGGCAAGATCGACTACAACAAGAACCTTGGCGACCCGGACTGGGAGTTCTACGACAAGACCTTCTATGCACTGGGCTACGCCTTCGAGCACCGCCTTAACGATGTCTGGCAGTTCCGCCAGAACCTTCGCTACAGCAAGCTCGAGCTGGATAACCAGATCATCACCGCCGGCGGCTGGGCAACCGCCGTAGCCGATGACGGCACGGTTGCGCGCGGTGCCAACGTATACGACGAAAACATCAGCCACTTCGCCGTGGACAACAACTTCCAGGCTGACTTCAGCACAGGCGCGGTGACTCACACCCTGCTGGTGGGCCTGGACTATCTGCGGATGAATACCGATTACCGCTGGCTGTACGGCACTGCCCCGAGCAGCAACATCATTCGCCCGGTTTACGGCCAGGACTTCAGCAACGTCGCTTATATGGCCTTCCAGGACTACAACCAGAAACGCCGCAGCACGGGTCTTTACCTGCAAGACCAGATCGCCCTCGACGCCTGGCGCCTGACCCTGGGCGGGCGCTGGGATCGCCTGGATACCGACTCGGTGTTCTACAACGCAGGCAACGCTGAGGACAGCCGCCGCGACAGCCAATTCAGCGGTAACGCAGCACTCAGCTACGTCTTCGACTCGGGCTTCACCCCCTACATTTCCTACGCCGAATCCTTCCAGGCAGAAGCGGGTGGCAGTGCGGGCGAAGCATTCCAGCCGAGCACAGGCAAACAGTATGAACTGGGGGTCAAGTATCAACCGCCGGGCAGCGACATGTTGTTCACCGCAGCAGCGTATGACCTGAAACGGCAGGACATCGTCAGCACCAACACCTTGGGAGCCACCCAGCCTCTGGAGGAAGTGCAAGTCCGTGGTTTTGAGCTGGAAGCAGTCGGCAACGTGACCGAGAATTTCAAGCTGACCGCCTCTTACACCTATGCCAACAGCAAGATGACCAAAGTCGGCGACCCGCGCGACAAGAACCGTGCGCTACCGCTGACGCCAGAGCATCAGGCCTCGCTCTGGGCTGACTATGACTGGACAGCAGGTCCACTGGCCGGCTTCGGCGTTGGTTTCGGTACGCGCTACGTCGGCGCCACCGACAACATTTCGGTAGGCAGTATGGGCTTCGTGCGTGACCCATCGGATGGCCATTCCAGCGCTTACACCGTCTACGACGCCGCCGTGCGTTACGACCTCGGCCACCTCGACAGCAGCCTGAATGGCGCCAGCGTGGCACTTAATGCCAGCAACCTGTTCGACAAGGAATACCTGGCCACCTGCGACGGTTTCTATTGCTACGCCGGCGACCCACGCCGCGTAACAGCCAGCCTCAACTACGCCTGGTAAACCTCTGTGCAGTAGCCGAGGCCGCCTAACGCGGCCTTTGGCATTTCTGGAGTTGTAATGAAAAGCACCACCATCCGCCGCTGGTCCCAGGTGCACACCTGGACCAGCCTGATCTGCACCCTGTTCCTGCTGATGCTGGCATTGACCGGTCTGCCGCTGATCTTTCACCACGAGCTGGAACACCTGCTTGGCGAAGCCCCCGAGCTGCGCGAAATGCCGGCGGCCGCGCCACGCCTGAGCCTGCAGCAACTGGTCGACGCGGCCGAGCGGCATCGGCCAGGCGAGGTGATTCAGTACTTCGGTTTTGAGGACGACGAGCCCAATGGCGTGGTCGCGATCACGGCGGCCACCGCCGGCACCGAACCGAACTCCTCGCACACCTTTATGCTCGATGCGCGCAGCGGTGAGGCGGTAGAGATGCCAGCGGCCAATGGCGGCCTGCTGATGGTCATTCTGCGCCTGCATGTGGATATGTTCGCCGGCCTGCCGGGCAAGCTGCTGCTGGCGTTTATGGGCCTGCTGTTTGTGGTGGCGATCATCTCCGGCGTGGTGCTCTATGCACCTTTTATGCGCCGGCTGAAATTTGCCGAAGTGCGCCATGAAAAAGCCCGCCGTACGCGCTGGCTCGACCTGCACAACCTGATCGGCATCGTCACCCTGACCTGGGCGCTGGTGGTGGGCGTGACCGGGGTGATCAGCGCCAGTGCCGACCTGCTGATCAGCGCCTGGCGCACCGAATCCCTGGCGGCGATGGTCGAGCCGTACCGCAATGCCCCACCGCTGACCGAGCGTGCACCGGTCAACCAGGTGCTGACCATTGCTGCGAAGGCCACACCAGGCATGCAGCCGGACTTTATCGCCTTCCCCGGCACACGGTTTTCCAGCGAGCATCACTACACGGTGTTTATGAAGGGCAATACGCACCTCACCGCACACCTGTGGACGCCGGTGCTGATCGATGCGCGCAGCCTTGAGGTCACCGCCATCGGCCAACGGCCTTGGTACATGGACGCGCTGTCGATGTCGCAACCGCTGCACTTTGGCGACTACGGCGGCATGCCGATGAAGATCCTCTGGGCGGTGCTGGATGTACTGACCATCATCGTGCTCGGCAGCGGTTTGTACCTCTGGTGGGTGCGCCGCCGTACGCCGGCTAACGTGCGTGCGCGCACAGAGGTGAGCGCATGAACTGGCGGCGTTCGACCTTTGCCCTGCCGCTGCTGATCGGGCTGCTCAGCGCAGTCGGCCTGCTCAGCGCACTGCTCGGCGATGGCGGCTGGGATGCAGTGGCCTGGTTGGGGCTGGGTGTGCCGGCGATGATTGGTTGCTGGCCATTCGTGTTCAAGCGGACAGGGCCGCCCACGTAGCGCTGGCAGGCTGTCAGCGTTTTCGCCCACACCGCGTCGCCGCAAAAAGCTTCGCGCCAGGGCGGCGCTCCTACAAGGACGTGGCCTCTGTAGCGTCTTGTCGGAGCCGCGCCCCGCGGCGAATAGTAATCGCAGCCCAGATCTTGTGGATACGCGACGCTAAAGATCGCGCATCAGCAAGCCATACTCCAGCTGCACCTCGCTCGGTACAGGCAGGTAGAGCACATGGCCGTCGCCGGGGGCGACGCTTACGGCTTGGCCCTGGGCATTTTCCAGCTGCTGCAGGGTGAAGCGCAGGTTGCCCTGGGGCGTCATCAGCTCCAAGCCGTCGCCCAAGGCGAAGCGGTTCTTCACCCGTACCTCGGCCAGCTCGCCACGCCGTTCGCCGGTTAGCTCACCGACAAACTGCTGCTGTTCGGAGACCGAGCTGCCGCGCTGGTAATTCTGATATTCGTCGTGCACATGGCGACGCAGAAAGCCCTCGGTGTAACCACGGTGAGCCAGGGACTCCAGGGTGTCCATCAGGCTCTTGTCGAACGGCTTGCCAGCCACAGCATCGTCAATGGCCTTGCGGTACACCTGGGCGGTGCGCGCGACGTAGTAGTGGGACTTGGTGCGCCCCTCGATCTTCAGCGAATGCACACCCATCTGCACCAGACGCTCGACATGCTGCACCGCGCGCAGGTCCTTGGAGTTCATGATGTAAGTGCCGTGCTCGTCCTCGAACGCGGCCATCTGCTCGCCGGGGCGGCTGGCGTCTTCCAGCAGAAACAGTTGCTCGGTGGGCGCGCCCACGCCCAGAGTCGGCTGGGCGATCTGCACCACCTCGCCCAACTCGTTCTCCCCCGCTGGGGCGGCTTTGTACTGCCAACGGCAGGCATTGGTGCAACTGCCCTGGTTGGGATCGCGCTTGTTGATATAGCCCGACAGCAGGCAGCGCCCGGAATAGGCCATGCACAGCGCGCCGTGGACAAACACTTCCAGCTGCATCTCCGGCACTTCGCTGCGGATTTCGGCGATTTCCTCCAGCGACAGCTCCCGCGACAGGATCACCCGGCTCAAGCCCTGCTGCTTCCAGAACTTTACGCTGGCCCAGTTCACCGCATTGGCCTGCACCGAGAGGTGAATCGGCATCTGCGGGAAGTGTTCGCGTACCAGCATGATCAGCCCGGGGTCGGACATGATCAGCGCATCCGGGCCCATCAACAGCACCGGCATCAGGTCGCGCAAAAAGGTCTTCAGCTTGGCGTTATGCGGGGCGATATTGACCACCACATAAAACTGCTTGCCCTGGGCGTGGGCCTCGCGGATGCCGACCTCCAGGTTGTCGAGGTCAAACTCATTGTTGCGCACCCGCAAGCTGTAGCGCGGCTGCCCGGCATACACCGCATCGGCGCCATAGGCGAAGGCGTAACGCATATTCTTCAAGGTGCCGGCTGGTGAGAGCAGCTCGGGGAGACGGGGGGGCAATGCCATGGGTCATGCGCTCAGCCAACAGGACAGGCGACTTTAGCCTGCCTACGCCTGTGCAACATTGATCTGCGTCAGCATGGGGCGTCTCACTGAACCGCGGGAAATTGCTACAGCGCCGAGCACAGCGCGGCCAGCAGCGGCCCTTTACGCGCAGACTCGGCATCAGCGTTGCCTGCTCAATACCGCTCGTTCTTCAAGCGCTCCTGAAGCCGCGCATGCTGTCGCTCCAGGCGAGTCTTGACCTCGGGGTCGCGCACCTGGGCGATCAGTACCTCCAAGGCAGCCAGCGTCTGCCATGCCAGGGCTCGGATGTGCTGCGCGCGCTCGTTACGTTCCATGTAATCCACTCCTTTTTCAACCGGTACGCGGCCACCGGACACTCATGTCGGCAGCAAAAGGCCTTCGCTATTAAAGCAAAGATTTCATAAGATATGAAATCAATAGTTAAATATGCCATGGAAGCGGAATTTAGTTTTGCTTCCATGAATGAAAAAACCGAATTTGCCAAACGCCTAAGCGCCGCAATGCTCGCCGCCGGATACCCGGATCGGCCCGCAGTCCTCGAAAGAGAGTTTAACTCGCGTTACTGGGGACGCTCGGTCACCTTCCAGGCGGTATCGCGCTGGCTGCGCGGACAATCGATTCCCGCGCAGGACAAACTGCAGGTGCTCGCCGAGTGGCTGGGCGTGGAGCCGCAAGCGCTACGCTTCGGCGAACAGGCCGCCAAACAGGTCCGCGAACACCGCGGCCTGTGGGAGGACAGCACGCACTACAAGGAGCGCGCGACCTTCGAGGCCTACCTGGCCCTGCCCTTGCCCCAGCGCAAGATCGTCCGTGAGGTGATCATGACCTTCGCCAAGGTCGCGCGCAGCGAAGACAGCGCGGATTGAGTGCAGAACGCTCCGAGCTGGCCGAGCGCCAGGCATTGTTCAGTGCATTCGGTACCCAGGTTCTGTAAGCAAAACGCCCCGGCAAGCCGGGGCGTTTTTTATGGCTATGTCCCAAAATCGTGTTGCATCCCGTGCAAGCCATCACGCAGCACCAGGGTGAACTACCGAACACACGTAGGAGCCCCGCCTCGGGGCGAATCGATTGCAGCCATTCCGTTATTTCGGCGTTGCCTATGGCATTCGCCGCGGGGCGCGGCTCCTACAAAAAACATCGTCGCAGTGCAACAGGGTACTGTGACATAGCCTTTTTATTGGTACAGCCTGGTGTAGCGACAGCTCATCTCAGCCCCCTGATTGGACGCTGACACTGCGGTCAAGAGCAAGCATGCCGGTAAAGCGCTTCCTCACGCTCGATACGCTTCATCTGATCCAGCTGCGGCGTGTTCTGCGCATCCAGGGGCAGCAGTTCGGCAGTGCTACAGTTGAGCAGGTAGGGCTGGTGGCTGACGCGGTCAACATGCTGCTTTTCAAAGCGGTACAGGTTGAAGGCGGCAACACTGCTGCCGGCAGTATCCTGGCGTTGCAGGCTCTTGGTGTCGAGCACGGTGAACGCGGTGGTCATCGGCCAGTGGTAGGTCCACGGGCGCCAGAACACATGGCCGAGCTCACTGGAGACCAGCACCGCTTCCGCCGGCTGACGCGCGAGTTGATGATCGAACCAGGAGTACTCGTAGTAGATCTGGTAGGCCAGCATGCCCAGCCCGGCGAACACCGGAATGATCCATTTGGGCAGCCAATTACGTGACAGCTTGCGCAGCAACAGGGCAATGCCTGCAGCGCCCAAGCCTGAGGTCACGATGGCAAGTATTGTCCACAGCATTAACCAACTCCCGAAAATACAGGCTATGTCCCATTCTGTGTTGCACGGTGTCGCTGCGTCTCGTAGGAGCCGCGCTTCGCGGCGAATAGCAGCCATCAAGCGGCCTATCAGATAGCCCACAAGCTTCGCGCCGGGCCGGCGCTCCTACGGGAGTCGCGCTTATGGCCGGCATGCAACTGCAACAGTCAATTGGAACATAGCCAAAATAAAACGGGCCTCCCAAGGAGGCCCGCTGGTAAGACCCTGACCCAAACGATCAGTCAGGCCGGATTATGCTTAGTGGTTAAGAGCACCGCCAGCACCTTTCGGGGTACGCACGCTTTCCACCAGGTCCTGAATTTCCTTAGGCGGAGCAGCGGTGACCGAGGACACGCCGTACGCCACGGCGAAGTTGATCAGTGCACCGACCGAGCCAAAGGATGCCGGGGAAATGCCCATAAACCACTGGTCCGGGGTGTTCGGCAGGCTGTTGGTGCCCGGGATGAAGAACCAGCCCAGGTAGGTGAAGATGTACAGCAGCGTCACCACTAGGCCCGCAACCATGCCGCAGATGGCACCCTTGTCGTTCATGCGCTTGGAGAAGATCCCCATCATCAGCACCGGGAACAACGTGGCCGCCGCAATACCGAAGGCCAGTGCCACAACCTGCGCGGCAAACCCTGGCGGGTTCAAGCCCAGATAAGTCGCCAACAGAATCGCTGCCGCCATGGACAAGCGTGCCGCAAGCATCTCGTTCTTCTCACTGATCTTCGGATTGATCAGCGTTTTGATCAGGTCATGACTGATGGCGGAGGAAATCGCCAACAACAGACCCGCTGCAGTCGACAATGCCGCTGCGATGGCACCTGCCGCAATCAGCCCCACTACCCAGCCGGGCAGGTTGGCGATTTCCGGGTTGGCCAGTACCAGGATGTCGTTGTTTACGGTCAGCTCGTTACCGTTCCAGCCACGGGCCTGAGCGGTCTCGGTGAAGGCCGGTGCAGCGTCGTTGTACATCTGGATGCGGCCGTCGCTGTTCTTGTCTTCCCACTTGATCAGACCGGTAGTTTCCCAGTTTTTGACCCACTCTGGACGCTCTTCGTACGCAAGCGCCGGCGCTTCAGCGCCCTGCGGGTAAATCGTGGTGACCAGGTTCAGACGCGCCATGGAGGCTACGGCTGGTGCGGTGAGGTACAGCAGGGCGATGAAGATCAGGGTCCAGCCAGCGGACCAGCGCGCATCAGCCACCTTGGGAACGGTGAAGAAGCGGATGATCACGTGCGGCAGGCCGGCAGTACCGATCATCAGCGACAGGGTAAACAGCACCATGTTCAGCTTGTTGTCGACGTCAGCGGTGTACGCGGCAAAGCCGAGTTCACGGACCACTTCGTCCAGCTTCTGCAGCAGCGGCAGGCCGGAGTCCACATGATCACCGAACAGACCCAGCGGCGGAATCGCGTTACCGGTGAGTTGCAGTGAGATGAAGATCGCCGGGATGGTATAGGCAACGATCAGCACGACATACTGCGCCACCTGGGTGTAGGTGATGCCCTTCATGCCGCCGAATACGGCGTAGGCGAACACCACTGCAGCGGCGATCCAGATACCGGTCGAGTTGCTCACTTCCAGGAAGCGCGAGAAGGCAACGCCCGCACCGGCCATTTGCCCGATCACGTAGGTGACCGAGATGATGACCAGGCAGATCACTGCCGTCAGGCGCGCACCACGGCTGTAGAAACGGTCGCCGATGAAGTCTGGCACGGTGAACTTGCCGAACTTGCGCAGGTAGGGTGCCAAGAGCATCGCCAGCAGCACATAGCCGCCGGTCCAGCCCATCAGGTACGTGGAGTTGGCATAACCACCAGCGGCGATCAGGCCCGCCATGGAGATGAACGACGCAGCCGACATCCAGTCAGCAGCGGTCGCCATGCCGTTGGTGATCGGGTGGACACCACCGCCCGCGACGTAGAATTCTTTGGTAGACCCGGCACGCGCCCAAATGGCGATACCGATATAGAGCGCGAAGGACGCGCCGACGAACAGCATGTTGATTGCGAATTGGCTCATGACCTTACTCCTCGACGCCGAATTCTTTGTCGAGTTTGTTCATCTTCCACGCGTAGTGAAAAATGAGACCGATAAAGGTGATGATCGAACCTTGTTGGGCAAACCAGAACCCAAGGTCGGAGCCGCCAACAGAGATGCCTGCCAGCATGGGGCGAAGTAACATGGCGCACCCGTAAGACACCAGCGCCCAGATAATCAGGCTCCAGGTGATCAGCCGGACGTTCGCCTTCCAGTACGCTGCTGCGTTAGCTTTATCAGAAGTCATAAACCTCTCCAGTTATTGTTATTCTCATGCACGCTCAAGCTAGCAGCAGGTCAGTGCAAGCCGACAGCTAGACATTGGTATTAGCTGGCTAACACGGCGTTTCAAGGTAGCTGCAAACTTTAATGCCAACGAGCTGTTACAACCCTTCGTCAGGCCACGGCACAACACCTTGCTACACAGACAACACGCTGAATCCCCGGCGCGAAGCTTTAGCTTTCCGCGGTATCGCGGTATGCCCACCATTCGCCACGGGGCGCGGCTCCGACAAAGCGCTACAGACCGCCGCCGCTGTAGGAGCGCCGCCCCGGCGCGAAGCTTTGGCGTTTCGCAGTATCGCGGCATGGCCACTATTCGCCGCGGGGCGGGGCTACTCCGAAATACAATTGTTGGTTGGTGCTACTGGTTTCGAGACAGGCCGCACCGGCCGACTCGATAGCGCAAACAGCCAGGCAATCTGCCGCGCCAGCAAACGCCCGGCACGCGCCTCCTCACGCAAGCCGATATGCCCGCTCATGCCCGGTACCACAGGCGCATAAAGCCCAACGCCAGCAACAGGCCAACCTGACCCAGCGCCGCACAGAGGCTGAGAAAGGACTGCACATCGGTGTTCTGCGCAGCGTTGGCCACGCCGGTGAGGCGCGCCCAGAAAACCTCCGGCAACAGCACCAGACTCAACTGCGCCAGCGGCTGACCAGTCAACTGCAGGCCCTTGATCAAGTCGAACTGGCCGCTAAACATCAGCCCGACCAACACCAGCAAAGCCACCAGCAGGCCCAGGGCCAGGGCCAGGCACGCGGCCAAGCGTATAAACCACCACATCAATGAGCGCATCATGCGTAACTCCCACAAGCTTCAATTAGATGGCGCAGGGCAATGCGCCACTGTCCGTCAGGCCTTGCTGACGGGGCTGGTCACCGGCAGGCGGCCGACGCCATACCAGTCGAGCTTGCGGGTCAGCACCATCACCCCGGCGAGCACACCGAACACCAGTACCGAGCCCATCAGCAAGGCGTAGTCCTCGGCCCCGAGCAGGCCGAACAACATGGCGTAGAGCAGCGCCAGCAAGGCGGCAAAGGCCCCACCGCGCAAGGCGCTGTGCAGCACATGACTGACGTAGAAGCCGATCAGCAACACGCAGGCGCTCGCCGCAATGCCGTAGGCCAGGGCAAAGCTCAGGTGCTCGGACAGCGACAGCAGCAACAGGTAGAACAGCGCCAGCGACATGCCCACCAAGGCGTACTGCACCGGGTGCACGGCCATGCGTTTGAGCACTTCAAAGAGAAAGAACACGGCGAAGGTCAGGCCGATAAACAGCAGGGCATATTTGATCGCCCGGTCGGTCTTCAGGTACTGGTCCACCGGGTCGACAAAACTCACGCCGAAGTTGCGCGAGGTCAGCGCATCGCACTCGTTCCTGCGCACGCAATCGACCAGGGCCTCCTCCAGGTTGGTGGCGAAGAAGCTGGTCTGCCAGTGTGCGCTGAAGCCCTTGTCCGACACCTCACGGCTGCTCGGCAGGTATTCCCCGACAAAGCTTGGGTGCGGCCAGGTGGAGGTCAGCTCGACCCGGCTGTCGCGGCCCACCGGGGTGATGCTCAGTTGCTCGGTGCCTTGCAGTTTGAGGTCGAAGGCAAACTCCAGGGTTTGCCCACCCTGGCTATCCAACACCGGCAGCGGTGCATGCACACCCGCGCCGAAACGCTCCTCGGCACTGCCGGGGGCGAAGCTCAGGGTTTGCCCGTTGAAACGCAGCTGCAGGTCATTACTGATGCCACGAATATCGCTGATGCCAACCGAGAGAAACGGCCGCTCGAACTGGTACAGGCCCAGATCGTCGCCCAACCCGAGCCGCGCCGGCAGCTTGAAGGCGCCGCTAATCTGGTTATCGCTGCGGTACAGCAACGCCTTGTAAATGCCACGCGCCCGCTCCTCAGTGGCGACCTGGCCGTTGAGCACAAAGCGCTCCGGCAGGAAGTACAGCCGGCCGCTGGTGCGCTGCTCTTCCATATAGCGTTCGCCGCTCTTGGGATGGGTTTTCCACAGGTGCCAGACCTTGGTGTACGGCATCACCAGAATCGGCCCGGTGAGCTGCTGGCGATAGCTGGAACTGCGCGCGATGTCCTGCAGCACCTCGGCGCGCTGATACTGCCGCTCGCTCACCAGCCCGTCGATCATCGTCAGCGGGACCAGCAATAACAGAATGAGTAAGGCGATAGCGCCCAGCTTGAAACCCAAGATGCGGCCCATGGTGCAACTCTCCAATACGGTTTAGGTAGGCAGAGTCTGGGCGGCGTGCGGGGTGGTTTTATGGAGCGCAGGTGGAGACTCTGTGGAGAGTCTGTGCAAACGGCCAACTGGCGCATGGACAGCCAGCGGGGAAATACGTAGCGTGCCGCTGACCGCCCATTACGGATGACAGGCCATGACCCAACACAACCCCTACGCCACACCGAACGCCAGCGTCGCCGAGCCACAGGCACCGGTGTCCGACGAGCAAATCGCCGCGCTACCCATCTCGGATAAGTGGAAGCAACGCTTCAGCGCGATTCACCATGCCGGCGGCGTCAAGCTGCCGAAGTTCAAGGAACTACCCAAAGCAGAGCGGCGCAAGGCCTTCAGCTTCAACGTCCTGGCATTTTTCTTCGGGCCGATTTACTACGCCATCAAGGGCATGTGGAAAAAGGGCCTGGCACTGTTCGTCGTTTGCGCCGCAGTGGTGATCCCACTCGGCTTCGGCCTCGACTATCTCGGCTATGGCACGATCGCCAACGCGTTGGGCTACGGCATCAGCGCGATATTCGCCAGCCGCGCCAATATCGATTACTACAAGAAGATGCTGCTTAACGATAACGGCTGGTGGTAGAGCAACAGCTAGGGTCGAGCGAAGCGACACCCGAGACACCCACTCCCGGGTATCGCGGAGCTCAACCCAGGCTACGGCCCTTAAAAGCGCAGATTGAAATTGCCGGTACCGAAGATACCGACCAGGCCAATCACGATCAGATAGATCGCCACGATGTAGTTCAGCAAGCGCGGCACCACCAGAATCAGAATACCGGCGATCAGCGAAATCAGCGGGGTAAGGGCAAGGGTCATGGTCGTCACCTGAGGGTTATTGAACGGCCAGTATGCGCGCCATGCAAAAACCACACAGCATTATCCTGCAAACGGCCGCAGCATGATTGCTATCCCCGAGGCGCGCTCGCCCGGTCGCACACGCGGTCTTACTCGCCGCGAATGTACTGCTCCAGTTGCTGGATCAGGCTGGCCTGGTCGGCAATGGTGTGTTTGACCAGGTCACCGATCGACAGCAGGCCGATCAGCTCGCCTTCGGCCAGCACCGGTAGATGGCGCAGGTGGCGGTCGGTCATCAGTTGCATGCATTCCTGTGAGGTGTCGCGTGGGCTGACAGTCAGTACATCGGCGGTCATGATTTCGCTGATCGGCACATTGAACGAAGGACGTTCCAGCAACGCCACTTTGCGCGCGTAGTCACGCTCGCTGACGATGCCTGCCAGGCGGCCCTTGTCATCCAATACCACCAGTGCGCCCACACCTTTTTCGGCCATCAGCTTCATTGCCTCCAACACCGTGGTCGTGGGGCTGACACTGTAGACGGCGGCCTGGGGCTTGGCGCGGATGATCTCGGCGACTGTTTTCATGGGGCGGCTCCTGCTCTGTTTTTTATTAGGTGTTAAGGATAGTGCGCGCGACAGCTGTTGGCTGCCAACCCAACGTGCCGATCAGAGCATCTGCGTGAGCGCAGTGCAACTGCACCATGGTCACACCCGGCGTAACGCCAGCGGACCAGGGCGATCACCCGCACGTCCCTCAGTCACAGGGCAATGTCAGCCGTACCTCGACACCGCCCTCGACGTTGTCGATGCGCAACAAACCGCCGTGCAGCTGCAGCACTTCCTCGACAAAGTTCAGCCCCAGGCCCGTGCTTTTGCGCCCGCTGCCGGGGCGCGGCAGGGAGTAGAAGCGCTCGCACAGGCGCGCCAGGGCGTAGTCGGGAATGGCCTCGCCCTGGTTGAACAGGCGCAGCTCGATCTGCCCGGCCTGGGCCTCGGCGCTAAAGCGGATCAGCCCGCCAGGCGGGGTGAAGTCAAGGGCGTTGTCCAGCAGATTGGCCAAAGCCTGGCGCAGCAAGAAGGCCTCGCCACGGGCGCTTAGTCCGGCGCCAATACGGTTTTCAATCTGCAGGCCTGCCGCTTCGATGCGCGCCATCTGCGCCTGTAGCAGGGAGTCGATCAGTGCCTGCAGCGGCACCGCCACCTGTTCTTCCAGGCCCTGGCGTTGCTCGACCTGGGCCAGGTGCAGCAGGCGCTCGATCAACTGCTGCATGCGCGCGCTTTCCTGCTCGATATTGGCCACGAAACGCTGGCGTTGCGCCGCCGGCATTTCGCCGTCGAGCAGCTCTGCCGCACCGCGAATTGCCGCCAATGGGCTTTTCAGCTCATGGGTCAGGGTGTGTACATAGCGCTCGACATAAGCCTTGCCTTCCAGCTCGGTGCGCATGCGCTCGATGGCGCCAGCCAGTTGCGCCAGCTCCCCGCCGTGCACGCTGGGCAGTTCGGCCCGTTGTCCGGCACTGACCGCCTGGGCGTAGCGGGTCAGCTTGCGCAACGCAGCGCTGAGCCACCAGGAGAGCAGCGCGCCAATCAACAGGCCAAGGACGATCAGGCCACCACCGAGCCAGGCCAGGCGCTGTTCGGAGCGTTCGATATAGGGCTGCAGGGTGCGGTTGGGTTTGGCCACCGAGACCACGCCGATAATCTGCGTGCCATCCATGATCGGCGCGGCGACGTACATCACCGAGGAGTCGGGGTCGTTCGGGTCTTCCTTGGTCGAGCGCGCGCCATATTCGCCGCGCAGGGTGCGCAGCACATCGTTCCAGCGTGAGTAATCCTGGCCCACCGCTGTACCGGTGGAGTCGAGCAGGACGATGCCCTGGGCGTCGGTGACGTAGATGCGGTGGTTGACCTGAGTTTTTTCAACACCCCAGATATGCGCCTGGGGCTGGCGCTGGCCATAAGCTTGCAGCAGTTCGGGCAGGCGGCTCTGCTGCAGGCGCCCGGCCTTGACCTCATCGCGCAGAATTTCGGCCAGCAGGTTGGCGGTATCCACCAGGGTTTCTTCGGTGCTTTGGCGCACGCCGGGACGGATTTCATCCATCACCGTACTCAGCACGAACCAGCCAGCCAACCCGACGAAGAAGAAGTACACCAGAAAGATGCGAACGCCTAAGGGCATCAGGCGTGCCTCGGCGAGTAGCTGTAGCCCAGGCCACGATGGGTCTGGATCGGCTCAGCCGCGGCGGCTACCTGACGCAGCTTGGCGCGCAGGCTTTTGATATGGCTGTCGATGGTGCGCTCGTAGCCAACATCGGCGGCCACACCCAGGCCGTCGAGCAGTTGCTCGCGGGAGAACACCCGCTCAGGCTGGGCCAGCAGGCTTTGCAGCAGGCGGAACTCGTGGCGGGTCAGGCTGAGCAGCTGGCCATGGTAGTGGATCTGCACCCGTTCGCTGTCCACCTGGAACGGGCCTTGAGGCACCGGCGTAGCGGTAACTTCACGGGGGGCCATACGTTTAAGAATGGCCTTGACCCGCGCCGCGACTTCCCGCGGGCTGAAGGGCTTGACCACGTAATCGTCGGCGCCGATTTCCAGGCCAACCACGCGGTCGATTTCCTCGCTGCGCGCGGTGAGAAAGATCACCGGCACCTCGGAGAAACGCCGCAGCCGCTTGCACGCCTCGAAGCCACTGATATCCGGCAGGCCGACATCGAGAATCAGCAAATCGGCGGGATTGCGCTGCTGCTCAGCCAACGCCTGCTCGGCCAGACTTAGCCAGGTGGTGGTGAAGCCTTCGCTTTGCAGGGCAAAGATCAGGGTGTCGGCGATCGCGGCTTCGTCTTCGACAATCAGAATATGCGGCATGGGCGTCCTGCGCGTGGCAACTCGGCGAGGAGCCTGCGGCAGGCCGGCTGTAGCGTCAAGGCCGAGACCGTCCTTGCAAACAGGCCGTAGCCTTAGCCCCTATCAAAGATCTCGCGAGCTAGAGTCCTGCAAGGCAAAAACAGGCGAGGAAGCGGAGTGTACTTTTGTACATGAGCATTCCGAGCCTGTTTTTAACGCAGCAGGGCCGACGCGCAGCAGATCGTAGGCAGGCCCTCAGTCGAGTTTGAAGCGCCCGGTATTCTGTTCCAACACCTGACTGCCCTGGCGCAGCTGTTCTGCCGCCTGACTGACCGCCTGGGCGCCTTCGAGCAGCGTGCTGGCCCCATGGTCGACCTGCTGGATATTGCCACTGACCTCATCGGCAGTAGCCGCCTGCTGTTCGGCGGCGGTGGCAATCTGCGCCAGCCGGTCGCTGACCAGTTGCACCGACTCGACGATACTGCTCAGGTCTTCACCCATGGCCAACACGCTGGACACATCGCCCTCCGCCTGGCGCACCGCCTCCTCCATCTGGCTGACCGACTGGCCGACCACCTTGTGCAGGTCGGCCACTGTCTGGGCGATTTCCGCGGTGGAATTCTGCGTGCGCTGGGACAGCGAGCGCACCTCATCGGCCACCACGGCAAAACCGCGGCCCTGCTCGCCCGCCCGCGCGGCCTCGATAGCGGCGTTGAGCGCCAGCAGGTTGGTCTGCTCGGCGATCCCCTTGATGACATCGACTACGCGGGTGATCTGCTCGGTCTGCTGGCGCAACTGCTGCAGGGTCGCCGCGCTATCGCCCAGACGACCACTGAGCTGACGCATGCTGGCGCTAGTGCGCTGGCTACGCTGGTTGCTCTGCTCGGCAATGTCGCGGGTCTGCCCCGCCTCAACCGCTGCCTGCTCGCAGCTTTGCGCCACGCTCAGCGCGGTGGCGGCCATTTCCGTAGCAGCCGTGGCGATCTGACTCATCTGCCCCTGCTGCTGCTCGACCGCGGCCAGGGCGGTTTGCGCTTCACGGCTGAGGCTCTGCACCGTGCCGCCGAGGCGCTGGCTTTCCTGGTCGACACCTTGCAGCGAGCTGCGCAACTGGCCGACCGCGGTGTTCAAGGCACTGGCAATCGCGGCCAGATCATCCTCGCCATGGACCTGCATGCGCACCCGCAGATCACCATCGCGCAGCCCCTCGGCAGCCGTGATGATGCTCGCGGTACTGCGGCGTATCGAGGCATTCAGGCACAGCAGGACATAGAGCGCGATCAGGGTCAGCACGCCGAACGCAAGGATGATTTCCGTCATCTTCCATTGCGCCTCGCTGCGGTAGCGCCCGAGGGTGTCGGCAAACTGGCGGTATTGCGCATCCTGCAGCGCGTGCAAGTGGCCTTCGAGCACGGCGACCCGCTCGATAAATTGCGCCGGGGTCAGCGTCATCGGGCTGGCCTGGAACATGTCGCGATCAATCTCGCTGAGGAACTGATCCAGGCCCTGCTCGGCCGCAGCGAAGGGCGCGTCGAGGTTACGCATGGCCCGTGGCGCCTCCTGCGCCAGGGTGGTGCGGGCTTTGACCAGTTGGCTGCGTGACTCGTCCAGGGCTCGGCGCAGGTCACGCATCAGCACGCGACTCTGCAGGGTGAAGTGCTGGGAGAACACCGCGCCATAACCCTGGCTGACGAAACTGCCGAGGTTGTCGAGCAAGCGCGGCAGGGTGAAGGTCAGTTGCTCCATCATCAGGTAGCTGTCCAGGTACGGGTCGAGTATCAACCCGCTGTCCGTCGCCACCTGTTCGCGCAGGGCCATCACCTGCAAGAGAGTCTTTTGGTAACGCTCGAGCGCTTCGGGTAACGGTACCTTGCCCAAACCAGCGGCAGCCAGCTCGGCGCGCAGCGCCTGCAACGTCTTGAGGTGTTCCTGAGTTTGCGAGCTGAGCATCTCGCCTTGCAGTTGTTCAGCAGCCGCTTCCAGGGCGGCATCAAGAGCGGCTTCGCGGTTCTGTAGCAACGCCTCGGCTGCGGTATCAGTGCCCTTCCATCGCGCAAATAAAGTTCGCTGCTCCAGAATGGAGCGCTGCACCGCACCAATGCTTTGCACGCCCTGCATGCCTTCCAGCTCGTTGTCGATCAGCGCCAAACGCCCAAGGTGATCATTGCTGATCACCCAGAGCGCATAGGCCAGCGGCAGTACGAACAGCACGAACAACAGCTGAAATTTACGGGCGAAGCTAAACCGCTCCAGCACCCGAATCCCAGGCTTGAGTACTCCAGTCATTACGACACCTCGACGCGACAAGTGCTTGACGCCACTACTAGCAAAGAGCCTGCACAAGCAAGAACTGCGCCGCGGGTCGTGGTGAGCGATGACTCAGGGTGTCAGCACTGCGGTTGCTCAGCGGTATAGCGCGCTGCCGGGTTGACGGCGGCATTGAGGTCGCGCAGCGCGCTGGCGCCAATCAACAGCGGGTAATCGAAGTGCCGGCGATCGGTCAGGTTGACCTCCACGGTACGCAGCTCGTCGCCCACACAAATGTCCATGTCGACCACCGGACGCTCGGCGTAGGTCGGCTCGGTACCTGCGCCCTGTTCTTCGGCGCGGTTCTTGATCGTGCTGATACGCGCCAGGGGCTGTTCGAACAGCGTGTCGTCAGCATCCTCGGTGGCCAGGCGGAAACGCACCCAGTCATCGCCGTCGCGGGTGAAACGTTCGATGTCCTTGGCTGACAGTGACGCGGTCACGGCGCCGGTATCCATCTTTGCCTTGAGGGTCTGGCCGATCTGCGGCACGCGAATATGTTCGTAGCGGCCATAAAGCGTTGGCTGGTTGGCCAGTGCTGGCAGGCTAAGGGCAGTCAGCAGTGCAGCGGTAAGCATCTTCACGCCAGGGGTACCTCCTTCTAAAAAGACAGGACTTCCGACTGGCAGGCGGCGCGATGGTTCGCTGACAAATGCGTCTGAATGTGGCGGCAGTCGTGCGCTCAGCGCACAGGTAGGCCCGCCCAGATCTCGTCGAGGTTGCGAAAGCCCCAGTCGGCTGCCGACTCGCGACCTACAATCTTGTCGCGCCCAGCGAGCTTGCCCAGGTCGATCACCTCCTGGGGGATCGCCACCTTGAGCTTGGCGGAGAAGAACACCTTGACCTTGGGCGCCAGCAGCGACTGCGCGCTCTGCTCCAGCACCACGCCCAGGCGCCCGCTCTCCAGCCGTACCAGCGAGCCGGTGGGGTAAATGCCCACGGCCTTGACGAAGGCCTGGAACACCACAGGATCAAAATGGCCGGCCCACTCGGCCATCTTGCGGATCGACTCGGCCGGGTCCCAACCGCGCTTGTACGGGCGGTTGGAGGTGATAGCGTCATACACATCACAGACCGCCCCCATTCGCGCGAACAGGCTGATCTGATCGCCCGCCAAACGATGGGGATAACCGCTGCCATCGACCTTTTCATGGTGGTGCAGGCACACATCGAGCACCAAGGCGCTGACTTGCTTGCTCTCGATAAGGATCTTGCCGCCCGCTTCGGGGTGCCGGCGCACACAGTCGAATTCGGCGTCAGTGAGCTTGCCCGGCTTGTTCAGCAGCTCCAGAGGCACGGCCATCTTGCCCACATCATGCAGCAGCCCGGCCAGGCCAGCCTCGCGCACCTGGGCCTCGGCCAGACCGAGCTGACGGGCCAGGGCGATCATCAGCGCACAGACCGCCACCGAGTGCATGTAGGTGTATTCGTCGGCAGTCTTCAGGCGGGCCAGGCTGATCAGCGCATTGGGATGGCGCATGACCGACTCGGCGATGTCTTCGACCAGTTGCTCGGCAGCCTCGAACTGCAGCGCCTGGCCCATGCGTATATCGCCAAACATGCTGGCCACGGCTTTTTTCGAGCGCGCGCAGAGCCGCGACGCACGCTCCAGCTCATCCTCCAGCGAATGGAGCTTCCCGGCCGGCTGCAGTTCGGCGGCAAGCAATCGGGCCTGAGTTTCCGCCTCGGCCTGGGCTTGGGAAACGCTCTCGGTACCCGCCTCGATATCCAGGCCTTTGCTGGCATCGATCCATAGTTCACGCACACCACTGGTGCGAATGCGCTGCAGGTCCTTGGGTGAGTCGAGGAGAAACTTGGCCTTCCAAAACGGATGATCCATCCATGAGCCGCAGAACTCCTGGATATACATTCCGACACGCACGTCGGTCACGGCTATGCGCTTGAGCATGGAGCACCCTTGAGGAAAGAGCTAAGCAGCTAACTAAATTGTCCGACAATAATAAGGCATGCACCTTGACTGCGATCAACGCCACCGATGAATAGTAGCTATGGGACAGCATTGTTGGTACGACTTGGAGCCACTGGATGCGCTGTTTATTATGGCCCGCTCCGCGCACTACAAGGAGCCGCCATGCGCCGCCTGTTGACCGGTCTGTCCGTAACCCTGCTGCTGTTGCTCAATACCCTGGTGCTGATCGGCCCTTTGTTGCTGATCGCCCTGGGCAAATTCGTGCTGCCCGGCAAGGCCCTGAAGACCGCCAGCTCACGCGGGGTCATGTGGGTGGCGGAAACCTGGGCCGAGATCAACAAGCTGATCTTCGCCACGCTGCTGCCGGTGCAGTGGGACATTCGTGGCAGCGCCGACCTGCGCCAAAGCACCTCTTACCTGGTGATCAGCAACCACCAGTCGTGGGTCGATATTCCCGCCCTGGTGCAGGCATTCAACCGCAAGACGCCCTACTTCAAGTTCTTCCTCAAGCAGGAATTGATCTGGGTGCCCTTCCTCGGCGTAGCGTTCTGGGCCTTGGATTACCCCTTTATGAAGCGCTATTCCAAGGCGTTTCTGGCCAAGCATCCCGAACTCAAAGGCCAGGACCTGGCCATCACCAAGCAGGCCTGCGAGAAGTTCAAGGACCTGCCGGTGACCGTGGTCAATTACCTCGAAGGCACCCGCTGCACCCCGGCCAAGCAGGCGCAACAGGGCTCGCCCTATCGCTACTTGCTCAAGCCAAAAGCCGGCGGTGTGGCTTTTGTCCTGGCAGCGCTGGGCGAACAGCTGGATACCGTGCTGGATGTGACGGTGGTGTATCCGGGCAAGCGAATTCCCGGTTTCTGGGATTTGCTCAGCGGCCAGGTGGACAAGGTGATCGTCGATATCCAGACCCGCGACCTCGACCCGGCGCTTTGGCAGGGCGACTACGAGAACGACCCGGTGTTTCGCCAGCTCGTGCAGGCCTGGGTAACCAAGATGTGGGAAGACAAGGACGCGCGGATTGCGGCAATCCGCGCGGAGTTGTGAGGGTTTGTCGCGGCTAAAGCGGAATGCCGCCCAGCCCTTCCCACAGGGCTTTGGCTGTGGCTAAAACGGAGCGCCGCCCAGCCCTTCCCACATGAGCACTGCAAATCTGTGGGAGGGGCTTTAGCCGCGACGGTTTAACTGCCGTTGATCAGGCCGCGCTAAACAGCTTGTGCGGATCGATCACAAACTTCTTCGGCACACCAGCATCGAACTCGCCATACCCGCGCGGCGCGTCGTCCAGGCTGATGACCTGTACGCCAACCACTTCGGCGATATTGATGCGGTCCCACATGATCGCCTGCATCAGTTGGCGGTTGTACTTCATCACCGGAGTCTGGCCGGTGTGGAAGCTGTGGGATTTGGCCCAACCGAGGCCGAAGCGGATGCTCAAGGAGCCGATCTTCGCCGCCGCATCCACCGCGCCCGGGTCTTCAGTGACATAGAGGCCGGGAATACCGATCTTGCCGGCCACCCGCACCACGCCCATCAGCGAGTTGAGTACCGTGGCCGGCGCTTCGTGCTGGGCCCCGGAGTGACCATGACCACGGGCCTCGAAACCCACCGCATCGACGGCGCAATCGACTTCCGGCTCGCCCAGCAGCGCGGCGATCTGCTCGTGCAACGGCGTGTCTTTGGACAGGTCGGCAATCTCGAAACCCACCGCCTTGGCATGGGCCAGACGCACCGGGTTGACGTCGCCGACGATCACCACCGCCGCGCCAAGCAAGCGGGCCGAGGCCGCCGCCGCCAAACCCACCGGGCCAGCCCCGGCGATATACACGCTGCTGCCTGGGCCAACCCCAGCGGTAACCGCGCCGTGGTAGCCGGTGGGCAGGATGTCGGACAGGCAGGTCAGGTCGCGGATTTTCTCCATGGCCTTGTCGCGATCCGGCAATTTAAGCAGGTTGAAGTCGGCATAGGGCACCAGCACATACTCGGCCTGGCCGCCGGTCCAGTCGCCCATGTCGACATAGCCATAGGCACCGCCGGCGCGGGCCGGGTTGACCGTCAGGCAGACGCCAGTGTGTTGTTCCTTGCAGGAACGGCAACGGCCGCAGGCGACGTTGAACGGCACCGAGACCAGGTCGCCGAGTTTCAGGTTTTCCACGTCGCTGCCCTTCTCGACCACCTCACCGGTGATCTCGTGGCCCAGCACCAGGCCGACCTGAGCCGTGGTGCGGCCGCGGACCATGTGCTGGTCGGAGCCGCAGATATTGGTAGACACCACCTTGAGGATGACCCCGTGCTCGATCTTCTTGCCGCGTGGGTCCTGCATTTTCGGATAGTCGATCTTCTGCACCTCGACCTTACCGGCGCCGAGATACACCACACCACGATTACCAGACATACGTCGTTCTCCTTTCTTGTTGTGAATACAAAGGCGTGACCGACGGCCACGCGGCCTTGCACTGGAGTAGTTGCGTCTGTTGCCGGGCGGCGCCGAGGGTTTGGCAGTCGGCGTCACCGGTAAATCTCTGTGTTGCTAAGCGCTGCTGTCGTTTGATGCTAACGGCCGAGGCCACCTGCAAATGCCCCGGTGGTCAGATAACGGTCGCTGTTCGCCCGTTATTGCTCCGGAGCTTCTTCCCGGGTGTCGCTACGCTCGACCCAGGCTACAAACAAGGGCTAGGCATGCAGCACCACCGTGCGGCCGTCATTGAGAAAAACGCGGCGTTCGAGGTGGTAGCCGATGGCTTTGGCCAGGGTCTGGCATTCGATGTCGCGGCCCTTGGCGATCAGGTCTTCGGGGTAGTGGGCGTGATCCACCGGCTCCACGCCCTGGGCAATGATCGGCCCCTCGTCGAGGTCGTTGTTGATGTAGTGGGCGGTGGCGCCGACCAGCTTGACGCCCTTCTCATACGCTTGGTGATAGGGCTTGGCGCCCTTGAAACCGGGCAGCAGCGAGTGGTGAATATTGATCGCCCAGCCATCCAGCTGGCGGCACAGCTCGGGCGAGAGCACCTGCATATAGCGGGCAAGCACCACCAGTTCGGCACCGGTGTCTTCGATCACCTGCAGCACCTTGCGCTCCTGCGCCGGTTTGTCTTTCGGATCGAGGGGGAAGTGGTAGTAAGGAATCTCGTGCCAGCGTGCCAGGGGCTCCAGATCCGGGTGGTTGGACACCACCGCCACCACGTCCATGGCCAGGTGGCCGATGCGCTGGCGATAAAGCAGGTCGTTGAGGCAGTGGTCAGCCTTGCTGACCATCAGCACCACCTTGGCCCGGTAGCCCGGCGGGGTAAGCTCGACCTGCATACCGAAGGCACTCAGGCGCTCATCCAGCCCGGCGCGAAAGGCCTGCTCGTCGAAGTCATCTGGCTGGCGGAATTCCACGCGAATAAAGAAATGCGCCGACAGGCGATCATCGAAGGAATGGTGTTCGGTGACGTAGCAGCGCTGCTCGAACAGAAAGCGCGTTACCGCATCCACGGTGCCGAGCACGCTCGGGCAGTGGGCAGTGAGAATCCAGGTGTCGGGGGTGCGGCTCATGGTCGGTCCCTCGGTAGAGCGGGTGGCAGAGGCTGGGCGGCGCTCCGCTTTAGGCGCGATCTGTGGCTATGCCAGCGCCAGTTGCTGCATCCATCATGTAGGAGCGAATTTATTCGCGATTGTGTCGCGAATATCGCGAATAAATTCGCTCCTACAACGGGTATCGGCGTTTCAGGCCTCAATGGCCAGCCCGTACTCGGCGCTGGCGTCCTGCAGCCACAGCCAGATGTAATCAGCGAAACTGCGGCGCACCACCAGCTCCCAGGTGTCTTCGCCGGTGTGGCGGATCACCAGTTGCGACTTGGCGAAGTGGGTACCCACGGCCTTGCCTACCGGGAAGCTGCTCGGGTGCACGTCGTAGCTGGTGGACTTCATCAGCACCTGGCGCACGTTCGGCCCGCTCAGCTCCAGCAGGGTCTGGCCGCCGCTGACGTTGACGATTGAGATGTGCTGGCCATCCAGCGCTGCACGCAGCTTCTGCTCCACGGCAAACTCGCTGCCGCTCGGCACGATCAGCAGCCACTCATCCGGACCGAGCCACTGCAGCGACTGATCGCCTGCGCTAACCACTGCCAGCGCAGCGGGCAAAGCCAGGCCAGTGGCCTGTTCGACGGCGCTGGCAAAGGCAGCATCGTCAGCATCGCCACGCAGGGTCAGGTGGCCCAGCAGTTTCTTTTCACGCAGGCTCACACCGGCATGCTTGGGGCCTTTTCCAGCCAGCTCATGGAGGCCGGCGTGGTAGAGCGGCGACTCGCCCTGGGCGGCGTCAGGCCGCTGCTTGTAAACGTTTATGGCATTCATGCTTCACCTACCTGGCGCAATGCACCCTGAAATTCTTGCGGTTTGTCGCGTGCGGCGTGCAGCTCGACGTCAAACATTCTGGCGCTCCCCTTTCGGGTCATAGAACACCGAGCTGACGATTTCGGCCTCGATCACGCTGCCATCCACCAAGGGCGCGAACACCCGCTCGCCGATGCGTTTGAGACCGCCCTTGACCACGCCCATGGCGAAGGAATAGCCCAACGCCGCGCTCATATAGCTGGAGGTAACGTGGCCGACCATCTGCATGGGGATCGCCTGTTTCGGGTCGAACACCAGCTGCGCACCCTCCGGCAGCACCTGTTTCGGGTCGATGGGCTTGAGCCCGACCAGCTGTTTGCGGTCCTCGCGCAGACCATCTTCGCGGTTCATTCCGCGCCAGCCGATCCACGAGAACGGCTTTGTCCGGCCCACACACCAGCCCATGTTGAGGTCGTCGGGGGTGACCGAGCCGTCGGTGTCCTGACCGACGATGATGAAGCCCTTCTCGGCGCGCAGGACGTGCATGGTCTCGGTGCCGTAGGGCGTCAGGCCATGCTTTTGGCCGGCTTCGATGATCTTTTCCCACACGCCCAGGGCGTAGTCGGCCTGCACGTTGACTTCGTAGCTCAGCTCGCCGGTAAAGGAGATGCGGAACACCCGCGCCGGTACGCCGCCGACCTGGCCTTCCTTCCAGCTCATAAACGGGAAGGCGTCTTTATCGAGATCGATATCTGTCACTTCCGCCAGCAGCTTGCGGCTGTTGGGGCCAGACAGGGTCATGGTCGCCCAGTGGTCGGTGACCGAGGTGAAGTACACCTTGAGTTCCGGCCACTCGGTCTGGTGGTAGATCTCCAGCCATTCCATCACCCGTGCGGCACCGCCGGTGGTGGTGGTCATCAGGAAGTGGTTGTCGGCCAGGCAGGCGGTCACGCCGTCGTCGAAGACCATGCCGTCTTCTTTACACATCAGGCCGTAGCGCGCCTTGCCCACATCCAGTTTGGTCCAGGCGTTGGTGTACACACGGTTGAGAAACTCGCGGGCATCCGGGCCTTGAATGTCGATTTTGCCGAGGGTCGAGGCATCCAGAATACCGACTGCATTGCGTACCGCCAGGCACTCACGGGCCACGGCCGCGTGTAGGTCTTCACCGGCCTTGGGGAAGTACCACGGGCGTTTCCACTGGCCAACATCCTCGAACTCGGCGCCGTTCTGCAGGTGCCAGCTTTGCATCGCGGTGTAGCGCTTGGGCTCGAACAACGCACCGCAATGACGGCCGGCAATCGCGCCGAAGGTCACCGGGGTGTAGTTCGGGCGGAACATGGTGGTGCCCATCTGCGGGATGCTGATGCCCAACGAACGGGCGGCAATCGCCAGGCCGTTGATATTGCCCAGCTTGCCCTGATCGGTGCCGAAGCCCAGTGCGGTGTAGCGTTTGACGTGCTCGACCGACTCGAAGCCCTCGCGCGTCGCCAGCTCGATACCAGCGGCGGTGACGTCGTTCTGCAGATCAACGAACTGCTTGGGCGCACGCGCCGTCGGCTTGTCGTGGGGCACCTGGAACAGCGCAATCGCGGGTTCTTCGTGCCGTGCTTCAACAGCCGGCAGGCTGCCTTCAACAGGGCTCAGACCGGCCTCGACAGCGGCTTTTACACCGGCCTCGAAACCGTCAGCTAGCACGTCGCCGAGCCTGAACACGCCATTCACGGCACCGGCGCACTCGCGCTTCTGTAAGCCTTCACCGGGCACAAAGGCCAGGATGTCTTCACGCCAGGTCGGCTTGCCGCCCAGGTGCGAAGCCAGGTGCACCACCGGGCTGTAGCCGCCGGAGCTGACGATCAGGTCGCAATCGAGCACCTCGCCAGGGCTGGTGACCTTGAGCGCGGCCACGTCGATGGCGCAGATGCGCGCGCCGCTCACGCGCTTGCTGCCGCGTGCCTCAACCACCGCGCTGCCGGTGAGGATACGCACGCCGCGCGCCCGCGCCTCTTCAACCCAAGCGCCGCGGGGGTTGCTGCGCGCATCGGCGACGGCGACCACCTGCAGCCCGGCGTCGAGCCAGTCGAGCACCACGCGGTAGGCGTAATCATTGTTGGTCGACAGCACCAGCTGCTTGCCCGGCGCCACGCCATAACGGCGTACGTAGGTGGACACCGCATCGGCGAGCATATTGCCCGGCACGTCGTTGTTGGCGTACACCAGCGGCCGCTCGTGGGCGCCGGTGGCCAGCACCACACGCTTGGCACGCACGCGGTGCATGCGTTGACGGGCCATGCCCATCGGCGCGACTTCACCCAGGTGATCGGTGAGACGCTGGTGGATGGTGAGGAAGTTGTGGTCGTGGTAACCGTTGACCGTGGAGCGTGGCAGCAGGGTGACATTGGCCATGCCGGCCAGCTCGGCCACCACCTCGTCGACCCACTCGCTGGCCACCTGGCCGTCGAGGGTTTCGCGGCTGCTGAGCAGGCTGCCGCCGAACTCTTCCTGCTCATCGGCAAGGATCACCCGGGCACCGCTGCGCGCAGCAGCCAGGGCAGCCGCCAGACCAGCGGGGCCGGCGCCGACCACCAGCACGTCGCAGTGCTGGTTCATATAGTCGTAGCTGTCCGGGTCCACTTCGGTGGGCGAGCGGCCCAGGCCTGCGGCCTTGCGGATGTACTTTTCGTACGTCAGCCAGAGGTTCTGCGGGTACATAAAGGTTTTGTAGTAGAAGCCCGGCGGCATCATCTTGCCGCCGACCTTGCCGAGAATGCCCATCATGTCGGTGTTGACGCTCGGCCAACCGTTGGTGCTGCTGGCCACCAGACCGGGGTACAGCGCCTGCTGGGTGGCGCGCACGTTGGGGATCTGCGCCGCTTCGGTGCTGCCGATCTGCAGCACGGCGTTCGGCTCTTCGGCGCCGGCGGCAACAATGCCGCGCGGACGCGAGTACTTGAAGCTGCGCCCGACGATGTCCACACCATTGGCCAGCAAGGCAGCGGCCAGGGTGTCACCGGCAAACCCCTGGTAGGTCTGGCCGTTGAACGTGAAGGTCACGGGCTGGCTGCGGTCGACGCGGCCGCCGGTGGCAAGACGATTGACCTGGCTCATGCCGTTACTCCTTGGTCGACAGCCTGCGGCTCGGCGCCACCTGCGGCAGTGAAGCGCGGTTTTTCGCCGATCTTGTAGGTTTCGAGAATTTCGTAGGTCACCGTGTGACGGGTGGCGTTGAAGTACTGGCGGCAACCGGCAGCGTGCACCCAGAGTTCGTGGTGAATGCCGCGCGGGTTATCGCGGAAGAACAGGTAGTCGCCCCACTCGGCATCGGTGCAGGCGGCCGGGTCCAGAGGGCGCGGAATATGCGCCTGGCCCTTGGCGTGGAATTCCTCTTCGGAGCGCAGTTCGCCGCAGTGAGGGCAGAAGATATGCAACATGGGTAAGCCCTCTTAGTGAGCCACGGCAGCAGCGCCGTGCTCGTCGATCAGTGCGCCGGTGTGGAAACGGTCCATGGAGAACGGCTTGGCCAGCGGGTGCATTTCGCCCTTGGCCAGGCTCGCGGCGAACACGTGGCCCGAGCCCGGCGTGGCTTTGAAGCCGCCGGTGCCCCAACCGCAGTTGAAGAACAGGTTGGGTACCGGAGTCTTGGAAATAATCGGGCAGGCGTCCGGCGAAGTGTCGACGATGCCGCCCCACTGGCGGTTCATGCGTACCCGTGAGAGCACCGGGAACATCTCGACGATGGCCTGCAGGGTGTGTTCGATGGTGCCGTAGGAGCCGCGCTGGCCGTAGCCGTTGTAGCCGTCGATACCGGCACCGATGACCAGGTCGCCCTTGTCCGACTGGCTGATATAGCCGTGCACAGCGTTGGACATGATCACGCTGTCGATAATCGGCTTGATCGGCTCGGATACCAGCGCCTGCAGCGGATGGGATTCCAGCGGCAGGCGGAAGCCGGCAAGGCCAGCCATATGCCCGGAGTTACCGGCGGTGACCACGCCCACGCGCTTGCCGCCGATAAAGCCCTTGTTGGTTTCCACGCCGATGCACACGCCGTTTTCCTTACGGAAACCGATCACCTCGGTCTGCTGCAACAGGTCCACGCCCAGAGCATCGGCGGCACGGGCATAGCCCCAGGCCACGGCATCGTGACGGGCCACGCCGCCGCGACGCTGCACGGTAGAGCCCATTACCGGGTAACGGGTGTTCTTGCTGCAATCGAGGTAGGGAATCTCTTCGGCCACCTGCTTGGCATCCAGCAACTCGCCGTCCACACCGTTGAGGCGGTTGGCGCTGACGCGGCGCTCGGAGTCGCGCATGTCCTGCAGGGTGTGGCAGAGGTTGTAGACGCCGCGCTGGCTGAACATGACGTTGTAGTTGAGGTCCTGGGACAGGCCTTCCCACAGCTTCATCGCGTGCTCGTAGAGGTGCGCCGACTCATCCCACAGGTAGTTGGAACGCACGATGGTGGTGTTGCGTGCGGTGTTACCGCCGCCCAGCCAGCCCTTCTCGATCACCGCGACGTTCTTCACGCCAAACTCTTTGGCCAGGTAATAGGCCGTGGCCAGACCGTGGCCGCCACCGCCGACGATGATCACGTCGTACACCGGCTTGGGCGTGGGGTTGCGCCACATGCGCTGCCAGTTCTCGTGGTGGCTGAATGCGTGCTTGAACAGGCCGAAGCCGGAATAACGTTGCATGGGATGCTCCTGAAATCTGGGTCGTGCAGGCCGTAGGGTGGATCGCGCTTTAGCGCTGCACCGCTACGCGGGGCAATTCAACAGCGCCTTGCCCCCTACAAATCAGCGATAAACCGGGTAGTCGGCGCACAGCTTGGCGGCCAGGGTCGCCACTTGCGCCTCGACATCGGCATCACCGAGGTGGTCGAGCACGTCGCAGATCCAGCCGGCCAGTTCGATACTCTGGGCTTGCTTGAGGCCGCGAGTGGTGATCGCCGGGGTGCCGATACGCAGACCGGAGGTCACGAACGGCGACTGTGGGTCATTCGGCACGGCGTTCTTGTTCACGGTGATACCGACCCGGCCCAGGGCGGCATCGGCGTCTTTACCGGTGATGCCCTGTTTGATCAGGCTGACCAGGAACAGATGGTTGTCGGTGCCGCCGGAGACCACGTCATAGCCGCGCTCGATAAACACCCCGGCCATGGCCTGGGCGTTGTCGATCACCTGCTGCTGGTAGGTCTTGAACTCAGGCTCCATGGCCTCCTTGAAGCACACCGCCTTGGCCGCGATCACGTGCATCAGCGGGCCACCCTGGGCGCCGGGGAAGACTGCCGAGTTAAGTTTCTTCTCGATGTCCGGGTTGCTTTTGGCCAGGATCAAACCGCCACGCGGGCCGCGCAGAGTCTTGTGGGTGGTGGTGGTGACCACGTCGGCGAAGGGCAGCGGATTGGGGTACAGGCCGGCGGCAACCAGGCCGGCGACGTGGGCCATGTCGACAAACAGCCGCGCCCCAACCTTGTCGGCTATGGCGCGAAAGCGCGGGAAATCCAGGGTCTTGGAGTAGGCGGAGAAGCCGGCAACGATCATCTTCGGCTGGCACTCGACGGCCAGGCGCTCGACTTCGTCGTAATCGATCAGCCCAGTGGTGGTGTCGATGCCGTACTGCACGGCGTTGTAGAGTTTGCCCGAGGACGACACCTTGGCGCCGTGGGTCAGGTGGCCGCCGTGGGCCAGGCTCATGCCGAGGATGGTATCGCCGGCATTGATCAGCGCCAGGTACACCGCACTATTGG
>JAHJYA010000102.1 GCA_018826895.1 Gammaproteobacteria bacterium | reverse complement strand
GTGTTCCAGGAAGAAATCTTCGGCCCGGTGGTGGGTATCACCACCTTCAAGGACGAAGCCGAAGCCCTGGCGATTGCCAACGACACCGAGTTCGGCCTGGGCGCCGGCCTGTGGACCCGCGACATCAACCGTGCCTACCGCATGGGCCGGGCGATCAAAGCCGGTCGCGTATGGACCAACTGCTACCACCTGTACCCGGCGCACGCCGCCTTTGGCGGCTACAAAAAGTCCGGGGTCGGGCGTGAAACCCACAAGATGATGCTCGACCACTATCAGCAGACCAAGAACCTGCTGATTAGCTACGACATCAACCCGCTGGGCTTCTTCTGATCTGCCATCGATAGCCACCCCCCCTAAACGCAGCGCCTCACTGCACCGCAGTGGGGCGTGAAGGAGACTTGAATGTCCAAAGAGACACTGACCACACCCGCCCAGGCCGGTGTGGCAACTGAGACGGTCAACGCCGAGTACTTTGCCAACCGGCAACTGAAGCAAGGCGCAGCTGGCTGGATTCTGCTGATCGGCCTCGGCGTGGCCTATGTGATTTCCGGCGACTACGCCGGCTGGAACTTCGGCCTGGCGCAAGGCGGCTGGGGCGGCATGTTTATCGCCACGCTGCTGATGGCGACCATGTACCTGTGCATGTGCTTCTCCCTGGCCGAACTGTCCTCAATGATCCCCACCGCCGGCGGTGGCTACGGCTTCACCCGCACGGCCTTCGGCCCCTGGGGCGGTTTCCTCACCGGCACGGCGATTCTGATCGAATACGCCATTGCGCCGGCGGCCATCGCCTGTTTTATCGGTGCCTACTGCGAGTCGCTGTTCGGTATCGGTGGCTGGATCATCTACTTGGTGTTCTATGTGGTGTTTATCGGCATCCATATTCTCGGCGCCGGTGAAGCGCTGAAGCTGATGTTCGCCATCACCGCCGTCGCAGCCATTGCCCTGGGCGTCTATATCGTCGCCATGGCGCCGCATTTCCAGGTGGCCAACCTGTTCGACATCCCCGCCACCGAGGCCACGGGCGCCAGCGCCTTCCTACCGTTCGGCTACCTCGGCATCTGGGCCGCGCTGCCCTACGCCATCTGGTTCTTCCTCGCGGTTGAAGGCGTACCGCTGGCCGCCGAAGAAAGCAAAGACCCACAGCGCGACCTGCCCCGCGGCCTGATCGGCGCCATGCTGGTGCTGCTGGCGTTCGCCGGGCTGATCCTGCTGGTCGGTCCTGGTGCAGCCGGTGCGCAATCGCTGGTCGCATCCGGTAACCCGCTGGTGGAATCACTGGTCAAGGTTTACGGCGGCTCCACCTGGATGAGTCAGTTCGTCAACCTGGTGGGCTTGGCAGGCTTGATCGCCAGCTTCTTCTCGATCATCTACGCCTACTCGCGGCAGATCTTCGCCCTGTCGCGCGCCGGCTACCTGCCGCGCAGCCTGTCCTTGACCAACCGCAACAAGGCGCCGGTTATGGCACTAATCGTGCCTGGCATTATCGGCTTTGGTTTGTCACTGAGTGGCCAGGGTGACCTGCTGATTCTGGTGGCGGTATTCGGTGCAACGCTGTCTTATGTACTGATGATGGCCGCGCACATCACCCTACGCGTGCGTCGTCCGGACATGCCGCGCCCCTATCGCACCCCCGGTGGCGTGGTGACTTCGAGCGTGGCCCTGGTACTGGCGGCGGTAGCGCTGGTGGCGGGCTTTTTGGTCGACCCACGGGTGGTGATCGGTGCAGCCATTATCTACGCGCTGTTCATTGCCTACTTCGCCCTGTACAGCCGCCACCACCTGGTCTCGGGCACACCAGAGGAAGAGTTCGCCGCGATCCAGGCCGCCGAGCGTTCGCTGCGCTGATTTGCCCCAAGCGGCCACCCCGGTGGTGGCCGCCACAGGAGAATGACTGATGGCTCAATTCGCCCACACCATCGCCGGCCAGACCTGGCGCTTCGACAGCCTGCGCGAACTGATGGCCAAGGCCACACCGGCGCGCTCAGGTGACTTCCTGGCGGGCGTGGCGGCCAGCAGCGATGCCGAACGCGCAGCCGCGCAGATGGCCCTGGCCGATGTACCGCTCAAGCACTTTTTGCAGGAGGTGGTGATTCCCTACGAGCAGGATGAAGTCACCCGTCTGATCATCGACAGCCATGATGCGGCGGCCTTTGCTCCGGTCAGCCACCTGACCGTCGGTGGGCTGCGCGACTGGTTGCTCGGCGAGGCGGCCGACGAAACCAGCCTGCGCCACCTGGCACCCGGGCTGACGCCGGAAATGGCCGCGGCGGTGTCGAAGATCATGCGTATCCAGGACCTGGTCCTGGTGGCGCAGAAGATCCGCGTGGTCACACGCTTTCGCAACACCCAGGGCCTGCGCGGGCGCATGTCCACACGGCTGCAGCCCAACCACCCGACCGACGACCCAGCCGGCATCGCCGCGAGCATTCTCGACGGCCTGCTATATGGCAACGGCGATGCCATGATCGGCATCAACCCGGCCACCGACAGCATGGGCTCGATAACCGCCTTGCTGGAAATGCTCGATGCGATCATCCAGCGTTACGAGATCCCGACCCAATCCTGCGTGCTGACCCACGTCACCAGTTCCATCGCCGCCATCGAGCGCGGTGCGCCGCTGGACCTGGTGTTCCAGTCGATTGCCGGCACAGAGGCGGCCAACGCCAGTTTCGGCGTCAGCCTGAAGATTTTGCAGGAAGGCTACGAAGCCGGCCTGAGCCTCAAGCGCGGCACACAGGGCAACAACCTGATGTATTTCGAGACCGGCCAAGGCAGCGCGCTGTCGGCCAATGCCCACCATGGCGTCGACCAGCAGACCTGCGAAACCCGCGCCTACGGTGTGGCCCGCCACTTCAACCCGTTTTTGGTCAACACCGTGGTCGGCTTTATCGGCCCGGAGTACCTGTACAACGGCAAGCAGATCATCCGCGCCGGCCTGGAGGATCACTTCTGCGGCAAGCTGCTCGG
Source organism: Gammaproteobacteria bacterium (assembly GCA_018826895.1). Lineage (GTDB taxonomy): Bacteria > Pseudomonadota > Gammaproteobacteria > Pseudomonadales > Pseudomonadaceae > Aquipseudomonas. The sequence goes on along the minus strand of JAHJYA010000102.1, from coordinate 17,189 downwards.
CGTGCCCATGGGCTGCGACATCTGCTACACCAACCATGCCGAAGCCGATCAGGACGACATGGACACCCTGCTGACGCTGCTCGGCACCGCCGGCATCAACTTCATCATGGGCATCCCCGGCTCCGATGACGTGATGCTCAACTACCAGACCACCTCCTTCCACGACGCACTTTACGCGCGCCAGGTACTCGGCCTGCGCACCGCGCCGGAGTTCGAGGGCTGGTTGCAGCGCATGAACATCCTGCACCAGCAAGGCGGCCAACTGCGCCTGGGCGATGAGTTGCCCGCGGCGTTCCGCCAGGCCCTGGCTCACCTCAACTGACCCGCTCACGTTTGCGTAACGAGGCTCCCATGTCCGAACGGCCACCCGCCACCGAGAACCCCTGGCAGCAGCTGCGCCAGTTGACCCCCGCGCGCATCGCCCTGGGCCGCGCCGGCACCAGCCTGCCGACCCGCGCGCAGCTGGATTTTCAGTTTGCCCATGCCCAGGCCCGTGATGCGGTGCACCTGCCCTTCGACCCAAAAACTCTGAGCGACGCCCTGCAGCAACGCGGCCTCGATACCTTGCACCTGCGCAGCGCAGCCGATGACCGCCACACCTACCTGCAACGCCCGGACCTGGGCCGCCGCCTGCACGCCGACTCTGGCGCTCTGCTCGATGCCTACGCGGCGCAGCATGGCACCGGCAAGGACCTGGCGATCGTTATCGCCGATGGCCTGTCGTCCCTGGCAGTACACCGGCACAGCCTGCCGTTTCTCGAACGCCTGCTCGAACAGGTGACCGCCGAAGGCTGGAGCCTGGCGCCAATTTCTCTGGTGGAACAAGGCCGCGTCGCCGTGGCAGACGAGGTCGGTGAGCGTCTGGGCGCGAAGATGACAGTGATCCTGATCGGCGAACGCCCCGGCCTTAGTTCACCCGACAGCCTGGGCCTGTACTTCACCTATGCTCCGCGCGTGGGGCTCAACGATGCCTACCGCAACTGCATCTCCAACGTGCGCCTGGAAGGCCTGAGCTACGGCATGGCGACCTTTCGCCTGATGTACCTGATGCGCGAAGCCTGCCGCCGCCAGCTCTCGGGCGTGGACCTCAAGGATGAAGCCGAAACCCCTACGCTCGAAGGCGGGCAAACCGGCAACTTCCTGCTACCGGATCAGCGTTAACGCTGGCATCCACCCTACGCGCTGTCGCGGCTAAAGCCCCTCCCACAGCTCTTGCAGCCAGTAGCCTGGGTGGAGAGCAGCGATACCCGGGAGACAGGCCACCCCACAATACAAAACGCCCGGCGAACCGGGCGTTTGTCTAAGCAAGGCTTAACCCGCCCACCAACCGGCAAAACCAGAGGTGGATGAAAAGAGCGTCATTCACCCTACTGTTGTCGCGGCTGCAGCCCCTCCCACGGTTATACAGTCTGTGGGAGGGGCTTTAGCCGCGAGCGATTAACGCGCCTCGATACGAAAGCCCATCCGCGGGAAATGCACATGCACGGTGCCGGCGCGCGGGTCTTCGCGGCGCAGGATCAGCGACTCGGTGCCGGCGAACAGCAGCTCACCCTCCACCGCATCCACGCCGTAATCGACAGCGGAAATCGCCACCGCCTGACCGGCGCTGAAACCGTTCGGGTCGCTAAGGGCTTCATCCGGCAGCGCCGCTGGGGTCGCCTCGCGGGCCACGGTCACCGCGTCCTCACCACTCATTTCACTCGCCGAGCCATGGCCAAACCCCAGCACCCGCGCCAGCCAGGCGGCAACGTCCGGGTAGTCATCAACCAGCGGCGCGGTGACCGGCGTGCCGCGCAGAAACCACAGCGGGTGGGCCATGGCGAAATCAGCCAGCGACGGCTCACCGAACAGATAGTCGCCGCTCTGCGTCGCCAATTGCTGCTGCAAGCGGGCCATCAGGGTAGGCCACTGGTGACGCGCGATCTCAGCTGGCAAGCGAGTGGCCAGGCCACCGTTGAACAGCGTCGAGCGGTCGGCGATAAAGCTCTTGAGGAACTCCGGTGGCGCCTTGCCGAAGCGCGCGGCGATGGACTCTGGCTGGAACACCAGGCTCACCGCGTGCAGGAACACCACCGAATCGGCCCACTGGGCGAAACTGGCGACATTGAACGCCTGACCTTCGGGGAACAGCGTTGGAGTGGCCTTTTCGGCCTCCAGGCGACGGGCGATCAGCGCGGTGTCGCAATAGATATCCGCGCCTACTTGCAGCACTGGGGTCTTGCGGTAGCCACCGGTCAGCGCGGTGAGATCTGGCTTGGGCATGATCGGCGGGATGGTCACCGAGCGCCACGACAGTTGCTTGAAGCCCAACAGCAGGCGCGCCTTTTCGGCAAACGGCGAGGTGGGGTAATGGTGCAGGATTAACTCATGCATGGTGGGCTCCGCAGCAAGGAAAACACCAGCTTACCTGGCTCCCCTGCATGCGCCCACCGGCTCAGCCTGATAGCAGCGTATCACTGGCCGGAATAAGCGCTTCTTTGGCGAGTTTGCCCAGTCGCTTGATGGCCCGCTCACGGCGCAGCGCCTCGCCTTTGCCGGCACAGGCTTCGACATACACCAGGGCCATGGCCGGGCTGGAATAGAAAAAGCGTGCGCCCTTGCCCCGCTGGTGCTGGAGGAAGCGCCGCTGCGGATCATCACTGATCCCGCAATACAGCGCGCCATTCTGCGCGCGAACCAGGTAGACAAACCAGGGTTTCTCGGCACTCACTTCGACGGCGAGTGAGACGGCATCGGCAGCGGGCAGTGCTGTCGCGCTTAGCGGCTCAGGCGAGCCATTCACGCGCAGTGCGCCACACGCAGATACCGACGAAGTAGGCCGAAGCGGCCAGCCAGAGCACCGTCAGGGCCAGCGATTGCTGTGGGAACTGCACGATCAGCGCCGCGCAGGCCAGCATCCAGACCATGGTCACGCCGATGTTCAGCGGCATCAGTTCCTTGACCCGGAACGGGTGCAGGAACTTCATACGGGTCAGGGTCAGGGCGGACAACAGCAGGATGGTGCCAAACGTCAGCCAGGGGCCGAAGTCGAGCAGGTAGAAATACACCACCACCACGTTCCAGGCGGCCGGGAAGCCGACGAAGTAGTTATCCTTGCTCTTCATGTTGACGTTGCAGAAGCAGAACAGCGACGACAGCAGAATCAAGCCAACCGACAGCAGCAGGGTGTATTCAGGCAAAGGGATAAAGCGATAAACGAAGATCGCCGGGATAAATACGTAGGTGAGGTAGTCGATCACCAAGTCCAGGGTCGAGCCATCGAAGTGCGGCAGCACACCCTTGACGTCATAACGCCGCGCCAGGGTGCCATCCAGGCCATCGACCAGCAGCGCCAGGCCCAGCCACAGCAGACACTGCTTGGGGTTGCCATCGATCACGGCGAGCAACGCGAGCAGGCCGAGGATCACGCCACTGGCGGTGACGGCGTGGACGCCCCAGGCACGGGCCTTGTTCATGGTCAGTATCATTTGGGTCACAGCTTGCTCTCGGCGGCGGGCGGTCGGACGAACGGGTTTCATCCGATCTGCATTAATAGGTTCTGACCCACAAGCCTATCACTGCGTTCCGTCTTGCGCCTCCCCGAGTCGACTATCTGCAGCCAAGTCTCATTGGCTGTCACGGTAATAGGCCAACGAAGCTGCCGCCTGACGCTGAATGGCAGCGCGCACCAACGGCGTCCAGCCGAGCAGCAGGCCCTTCAACCCAAGCGCCTGACGAGACCAGCGCCACAGATCGAAATGATCACGGTGGGTGACTATCAGCCCATCGCGAAAGGTGAAGTGCGCATCGATAACATTGATCACCGGCCGACCGGTCTTGCTGAACAGGTAGCTTGCAGTCCAGCGCGCACGGCCCTGCTGATCGTCGGCTTCGATCCCTTCAAATTGTAGGGAGAAGTCCTGGGCGCGGCTGGTCAGCATGCGCCACATATCCGCAATTTCAGCACCGCGCAAGGCGGGAAAGGCCGGATCACTGAACAAGGCATCAGGTGCGTAACAGGCGGCCATGGTGTCGGCATCGAGGCGCTGAAAAGCCTGATAGAAGCGCGTAAGGGTTTCGGCGTTGGCATGGGCCATGGGGGCATTCCACTGAGTTAACGCGTTCAGTATCGGCGCCACCTTGCCTGTGCGCCAGCTGGCGATAACGACAACTTTGTGTCCATAATCGCCACCCATCTTTCACGACATCGCTATGCCAACCATTGCCTTGCTGCTCTGCCCCGACACCCTATGCTCAAGCCTGAGCATGGCCATGGACGCCTTCACCCTGGCTAACCGCCTGGGCGGTCGACGCGTGTTCGAGGTGCTACGCGTGAGCCAGGATGGCCGGCCCCTGCAGCTTGGCTTTGCCCATATCCAGGTCGATGGCGATCTACGCCTGGCCGAGCGCGCCGATCTACTGTTACTGCCGGCGACCGGCAGCGACCTGGATGCCACCCAGACGCGCAATGCCGCCCTGCTGCCCTGGCTCGCCCAGCGCCCTGCGCGGCAAGCGCTTGGCAGCCTGTGCAGCGCCGCCTTTCTGCTCGGCGCCGCAGGCGTGCTGGATGGCCGACGGGCCACCACGCACTGGGCGCTGGCCGATGCGTTTCGCCAACGCATACCGCGAGCTCATCTGCAGATTGATGCGCTGTATTGCGAGGACGGTCCCATCTTCACCTCCGGCGGCGCCCACGCCGGTATGGACCTGTGCTTGCACCTGATCGCCCGCTTCGCCAGCGAAGAGCTGGCCGACCGGGTTGCGGCAACCCTGGTGCTGGACCGCGAGCGCGGCAGCCAGACACGTTTCGCCCCGCTGCTGCCCGCGCACCCGGAACCAGCCCCTGGCATGGCGGCGGTGCTGAGCTGGCTGCAGCAGCATCTGCACCAACCGCTCGACCTCAAACGCCTGGCCCAACAGGCCCATTGCTCACCACGTACCCTGCTGCGGCGCTTTCGTGAAACCACCGGTATGCCGCCCAACACCTACCTGCATCACGCGCGCATCGAGCGGGCCCGCCAGGCGCTGCGTGACCCAAGCCGATCATTGGGGCAGATCGCCGAGCAGCTCGGTTACGCCGACCGCGCAACCTTCGCCAAACGCTTCAAGCAGGTCTGCGGCGAAACGCCCGGCGCCTTTCGCCGCCGCCTACGCAGCCGTGTAGCACCGAGACCCCATACGTAGGGTGCGCGCGGCGCCCCCCCTGGCTCTGGGCGTCCAACACCGCTGCTGTGCAGCCCCAAAGAAAAGGCTATGTCCCAACATCGTGTTGCATCCCGTGCAAGCCATCACGCCGCACCAGGGTGGACTACCGAGCACACGTAGGAGCCCCGCCTCGGGGCGAATCGATTGCAGCCATTCAGTTATTTCGGCGTTGCCCATGGCATTCGCCGCGGGGCGCGACTCCCACAAAAGCATCGGAGCCGTGCAACAGGGTACTGGGACAGAGCCAAAGAAAAACGCCGCGATCCCATTAAGGATCGCGGCGTTTTCGTGCAGCTATTGCCTGAGCTAAGCGAACAACCGAATCAATGAATGATCTGGCTGAGGAACAGCTTGGTGCGCTCGTTCTGCGGGTTGCTGAAGAAGGCGTTAGGCTCGTTCTGTTCGACGATCTCACCTTTGTCCATAAAGATCACCCGGTTTGCCACGGTGCGGGCAAAGCCCATCTCGTGGGTCACGCAGAGCATGGTCATGCCGTCTTCGGCCAGGCCGATCATGGTATCCAGCACTTCCTTGACCATTTCCGGGTCGAGGGCCGAGGTCGGTTCGTCGAACAGCATCACCTTGGGCTTCATGCACAGTGCGCGAGCAATTGCCACACGCTGCTGCTGGCCGCCGGAAAGCTGACCGGGGTACTTGTTGGCCTGCTCCGGGATGCGTACACGCTCAAGGAAGTGCATGGCGATTTCTTCGGCCTTGCGCTTGGGCATCTTGCGCACCCACATCGGCGCCAGGGTGCAGTTCTGCAGCACAGTCAGGTGCGGGAACAGGTTGAAGTGCTGGAACACCATGCCGACTTCACGGCGCACGGCCTCGATCTGCTTGAGGTCGTGGGTCAGCTCGGTGCCATCGACCACGATGCGCCCCTGCTGGTGTTCTTCCAGGCGATTGAGGCAACGAATGGTGGTCGATTTGCCGGAACCGGACGGGCCGCACAGGACGATGCGCTCGCCTTGTTTCACGTCCAGGTTGATGTCCTTGAGCACGTGGAACTGGCCGTACCATTTGTGCACGCCCTGCATCTGGATCATGCCGTCGGTGACCGCTGGTTGTTTGATTGCTTCACTCATGAGGTCGCTCCTAACGCTTGTGGCCAGTGTCCAGCTTGCGCTCCAGGTGTACGGAGTAGCGGGACATACCGAAACAGAAAATCCAGAAAACCAACGCGGCAAACACATAGCCTTCGGTGGCCATGCCCAGCCAGGCGGGGTCGGTGGTGGCTTGTTTGATGCTGTTGAGCAGGTCGAACAGGCCGATGATGATCACCAGGCTGGTGTCCTTGAACAACGAAATGAAGGTGTTGACGATGCCCGGAATGACCAGCTTCATGGCCTGCGGCAGAATCACCAGGCCCATCATCCGCCAGTAGCCCAGGCCCATGGCCGCAGCCGCCTCGTACTGACCCTTGGGGATGGCTTGCAGGCCACCGCGCACCACTTCGGCGATGTACGCCGACTGGAACAGGATCACCCCGATCAGCGCGCGCATCAGCTTGTCGAAGCTCATGCCTTCGGGCAGGAACAGCGGCAGCATCACCGAGGACATGAACAGCACGGTGATCAGCGGCACGCCGCGCCAGAACTCGATGAAGGTCACACAGATCACGCGGATCGCCGGCATGTCCGAACGCCGCCCAAGGGCCAGCAGCACACCCAGCGGCAATGCACCGGCAATACCGACGGCAGCGATCACCAGGGTCAGCATCAGGCCGCCCCAACGGCTGGTCGGCACCACTTCCAGGCCGAAGGTACCGCCGTGCAGCAGCCAGTAGGCCACAACCGGGTAGACCACCAAAAATGCCAGGCCATACAGGCCTTTGCGCGGCATCTGCGGGATGAACAAAGGTGCAGCACCGATGATCGCCAGCCACAGGGTCAGGTCGACGCGCCAGCGCAGCTCTGTCGGATAGAAGCCGTACATGAACTGGCCAAAACGCTGCTGAATAAACACCCAGCAGGCGCCACCACTGGTGCAGTCGGCGCGGGTTTCGCCGACCCAGTCAGCGTTGATAAACGCCCACTGGATCAACGGCGGCAGAATCAGCCACACCAGGTAGGCGGCGAACAGCGTCAGCAGGCTATTGAACCAGCTGGAAAACAGGTTGGCGCGCAGCCAACCGACCACACCAACGCTGAGCGCGGGTGGCGGTAGATCAGGTTTGAACGTATGGGTCTGCATGGCTGCTCCTTACCGCTCGATCAGCGCAATGCGCTTGTTGTACCAGTTCATCAACATGGAAATGCTGATGCTGATGGCCAGGTAGACGCTCATGGTGATGGCAATCACCTCGATGGCTTGCCCGGTCTGGTTGAGTACCGTACCGGCGAACAGCGAAACCATGTCCGGGTAACCGATACCGGCGGCCAGCGACGAGTTCTTCGCCAGGTTCAGGTATTGGCTGGTCAGCGGCGGAATGATCACGCGCATGGCTTGCGGGATGATCACCAGACGCAGGGTCTTGCCACCCGGCAGGCCGAGCGAGCGCGCAGCTTCGGTTTGGCCGTGGTTGACGGCCTGAATACCCGAGCGCACGTTTTCCGCGATAAAGGCGGCGGTGTAGATGGTCAGCGCAAGGGTCAGGGCCATCAGCTCCGGGATCAGTACCCAGCCGCCACGGAAGTTGAACCCCGTCAGCTCAGGAACGCTCCAGCTCACTGGGTTACCGGCGATCAGCACAGCCAGGGCCGGCAGCACGATCAGCAGCGGGATAACGCCAAGCGAGATCGGGAACAGCTTACCGGTAGCCTCGAAGCGCGCTCGCGACCAGCGGGCGAACAGAATCGAGCCGATAATCGCCACCACAACAGCGCCCAGAAAGACCGAGAAGGCATCGGTCGGCACGGGTGCCGGCATGTACAGGCCACGGCTGTTGAGGAAGAAGCTCTCGAGCACCGCGTGGCTCTGGCGTGGCCCCGGCAGGGTCAGCATCACCGCGAAGTACCAGAACAGGATCTGCAGCAGCGGCGGAATGTTGCGGAATATCTCGATGTACACGGTGGCCAGCTTGCGCACCAGCCAGTTCGGTGACAGCCGCGCCACCCCCAGCAGGAAACCCAGCAAGGTCGCCAGCACGATACCGATAACCGACACCAGCAGGGTATTGAGCAAACCCACCAGGAACACACGCCCGTAGGAGTCGCTCTCGGTGTAGTCGATCAGGTGCTGGGCAATGCCGAAACCGGCACTGTTATTAAGAAAGGAGAAACCCGAGGTGATGCCGCGTTTCTCAAGGTTGGTCTGGGTGTTGTCGAACAGAAACCAGCCGAGCGCCACGATGGCGATGACGGCAATTATCTGAAAGACCCAGGCACGCACCTTCGGATCGGTCCAGACCGAGCCGCCGGGACGCGAGGTGTTTGCAGTCGTTTGCATAGGAGCCCTCTTTGAACACTCATGCCCGCTCGCGCGGGCATGAGGTTCACTTCATCAGAACACGAGCGATGCCTCAGGACGAGGCATCAGCACAGACGGTCAGCGCACTGGCGGTGCGTATTGCAGACCACCTTGGTTCCACAGGGCGTTGAGGCCACGTTCGATTTTCAGCTCGCTACCAGCACCGACGTTGCGGTCGAAGCTTTCGCCGTAGTTACCCACTTGCTTGACGATATGCACTGCCCATTCCTTCGGCAGTTTCAGGTCCTTGCCGAACTCGCCTTCAGCGCCGAGCAGACGAGCGATGTCTGGGTTTTTGGTCGACTTGGCCATTTCTTCGACGTTAGCCGAGGTGATGCCCAGCTCTTCAGCGTTGACCATGGCGAACAGGGTCCAGCGCACGATGTCGAACCACTCTTCGTCACCCTGGCGCACGACCGGGCCCAGTGGCTCCTTGGAGATGACTTCCGGCAGCACGACGTAGTCGTCCGGGTTGGCCAGCTTGATACGCTGTGCGTACAGCTGCGACTGGTCAGAGGTCAGCACGTCGCAACGGCCGGCTTCAACCGATTTGGCCGATTCGTCGGAAGTATCGTAAGTGATGGGGGTGTACTTCAGGCCATTGGCGCGGAAGTAGTCGGAGAGGTTCAGCTCAGTGGTGGTACCGGCCTGGATGCAGACGGTTGCGCCATCCAGTTCCTTGGCACTGGATACGCCCAGCTTCTTGTTCACCAGGAAGCCCTGGCCGTCGTAGTAGTTGGTGCCGGTGAAGTTCAGGCCCAGGGCCGCATCACGCGAGCTGGTCCAGGTGGTGTTGCGCGACAGGATGTCGACTTCGCCGGACTGCAGCGCGGTGAAGCGCTCTTTAGCGGTCAGCGGGCTGTATTTTACCTTGGTCGCATCGCCGAAAACGGCCGCTGCCACGGCACGGCATACATCGACGTCGAGGCCCATGTAGTTGCCTTTTTCATCGGCGTAGGAGAAGCCAGGCAGACCATCACTGATCCCGCACTGTACAAAGCCTTTCTTCTGTACCGCGTCCAGAGTAGCGCCCGCTTGCGCGAAGCCGCTGACACCGAGAACGGTTGCGGTTGTGAGAATTGCCAGGGTGGATTTCACCATCTTCATCAAAAACCTCCAGTTGCTTTTGTTGTGTTGGAGTCTCAGCTCGCCACCGTGCCCTCGTGGGGCGAGTCACACACGCAGGCAGCAACGTGAGTGACCGGGGTCGAACCTCGGCGAGAGTCTAGTTGCCGAATTCTGTGTCGGCTATAGCCTCTTTGCCCGCCCATTGGTCGAATGGGCCTGAGACGGTTAGCAATTTGCCAATTACCAGGCCGAGGCCTGGCAAACCTGTTGGAAAACCCCATCAAATTGGCTTCCCGTCTGCTCCGAGCCCGACTTGGCAGAAGTGTTACCTTATCGGGACTACGACATCAGTCAGATAGGTCATAGCAAAGGCCATACCATCGCACCTGCCGCTAGCACCATACGGGCAGGTCAAGAGCAAAACTTGTAGCCTTGCGACATCTTCTTCACAGATTGACCATGACACTTTTTGCGCAACGCACCAAATAAGAGCGCGCGCACCAAGCAGGAGCCCCTTATGAGCGAACCCTTGATTCTTCAGCCCACACTGCCCGCCGATGCGTGCGTCATCTGGTTGCACGGCCTTGGCGCTGACCGTTATGACTTCCTGCCGGTTGCCGAAGCGCTGCAGGCGATCTTGCCGAGCACGCGCTTTGTACTGCCTCAGGCACCGACTCAAGCGGTCACCATCAATGGCGGCTGGGCCATGCCAAGCTGGTACGACATTCTCGCCATGAGTCCGGCTCGGGCGATCAACCAGGATCAGCTCGAAACCTCGGCGCAACAGGTCATGGACCTGATCGAGGCGCAGCGTGACAGCGGCATAGATCCCTCACGCATCATCCTGGCCGGTTTCTCCCAAGGCGGTGCGGTGGTGCTGCACACCGCGTTCCTGCGCTGGAACGGCCCTCTAGGTGGTGTTCTGGCGCTCTCTACCTATGGCCCGACATTCGATCCTGCGCTGACGCTTGAGCCGGCGCGCCAGACAATCCCGGTCTATTGCCTGCACGGTAGCCAAGACGATGTGGTGCTGCCTGCCATGGGCCGCGCCGCCTACGACTGGCTGAGCCAGCGCGGCGTAAGCGTGGAATGGCAGGATTACCCAATGGCCCACGAAGTACTGCCAGCGGAAATCCGCGATATCGCCACCTGGCTGCAGGCACGCCTGAGCTGACCCGCCCATCGGCGCGCCACTGACCCAAGCGCGCCCAACCACGTCCAGCGCACAGCCTGAAACCCTTGTCTAGCGGGCTTGTGACGCCGCGCACAGGACTGAGCAAGACCACCTGTCGGCAGAACTTTTACAATTCATTGCCAGTCCTAGAACGCAGGAATACTGTCATCTCTGGTTTCGCCCACCGACAGGGAGCGTTAGCGATGCCCATACTTTGCAGCGAACAATGGCCCGACCCGTCACGATGAGAAGTGCATCCTGGCAAGCCGACCTGCAGCAACTGCGTGAGCTGCGGTTGTTCAATAATGTCGCCACCAGCAGCATTGCCCAGCTGCTTAAGGAATTTCGCGCCTGCGATCTACAGGCTGGGGAAGTCCTGCTGTCACCGTTCAACCGCAATCAGTACCTCTATCTGCTGCTCAAGGGGCAGTTCAAGGTGTACCTGGGGTCGCTCGACAACCCACCGGTGAGCACCCTGGAAGTGGGCGATTGCGCGGGCGAAATCAGCTTTATCGACAACGAGCACCCCTCTGCCTATGTCGTGGCCACGGTCCCGAGCCAGGTGCTGCGCCTACACCGCGAGTCGCTGATCAACCTGTTCCATCAGTCACCGCAAATGATGCAGAACCTACTGGCCCTGCTCTGTGAGCGGGTACGCCAGGGCAATCGGCTGATCCAGAGCAGTGAGCAACATGCCAATGTCGATACGCTCACGGGCGCCTTCAACCGACGCTGGCTGGAACACGCCTACGAGCGCGAAAGCACACGTTGCGCCTTCAATGCCAGCCCGATGGGCCTGCTGATGCTGGATGTCGATCACTTCAAAGCCTACAACGACCAGCATGGCCATCTGGCTGGGGACTATGCCCTGTGCCTGGTCGCCCACACCCTGCGCAAACAACTGCGCCCCCAGGACAGCCTGGTGCGCTTCGGTGGCGAGGAATTCGTGATCATGCTGCCGGGGGTCGACGAAGAGCAGTCGCGGGCCATTGGCGAACGTCTGCGCCAGTCACTCGAGCAGGTCAGCTCCTTCTATTCACCCGTGGGCGTGCTGCCGGGCGTCACCATGTCGATCGGCCTGGCGCTGATGGCACCCAAGGACAGCCTGCAAAGCCTGATCGCCCGCGCCGATGCCGCGCTCTACCGGGCCAAGCAACAGGGCCGCAACTGCGTCTGTTAACGGTCAAAGGTGCCATCTGTATGCATCTATCAAGATAACTTTATCGATGCTAGTCACCCACGGCCGCGGCACTTCGCCGCGCCGCGTTCTTGCTTTACACTGGCCGTCGTTCACTCCTTAGCCAATTGACGAGATGACCGTGCTCAAAGCACTCAAAAAAATGTTCGGCAAAGCCGAGGGCGAGCAGCCCAGCCCAATCAGCCAGCCTGCTACACCCATTGCGCCCCCCACATCCAATGCCAGCCGCACCACCCCTGCAGTGCCGGCCCAGCCAGTTGCAGAGGCGACCACCGTGTCTGTCGAGGCCAGTGCGCCGCCACGCAACCAGGACAAGCCACGCCGCCCACGCGCCAGCAAGCCGGTCGACACCTGGACCCTGGATGACTTCAAGGTCGAGCCAGCCGAAGGCAAGACCCGCTTCCACGACTTCAAGTTGGCGCCGTCCCTGATGCACGCCATCCACGACCTGGGCTTTCCGTACTGCACGCCGATCCAGGCGCAGGTGTTGGGCTACACCCTCAAGGGCCAGGACGCCATCGGCCGCGCACAGACCGGCACCGGCAAGACCGCTGCATTCCTGATTTCGATCATCAGCCAGCTGCTGCAGACCCCTCCGCCCAGGGAACGCTACATGGGCGAACCGCGCGCCCTGATCATCGCGCCGACCCGCGAGCTGGTGGTACAGATTGCCAAGGACGCCGCCGACCTGACCAAATACACCGGTCTCAACGTTATGCAGTTTGTCGGAGGTATGGACTTCGACAAACAGCTCAAGCTGCTCGAGTCGCGCTACTGCGACATTCTCGTGGCCACACCAGGACGTCTACTGGACTTCAACCAGCGCGGCGAAGTGCACCTGGATATGGTCGAGGTGATGGTGCTGGACGAAGCCGACCGCATGCTCGACATGGGCTTTATCCCCCAGGTCCGCCAGATCATCCGCCAGACACCACCCAAGAGCGAACGCCAGACCCTGCTGTTCTCCGCGACCTTTACCGAAGACGTGATGAACCTGGCCAAGCAGTGGACCACGGACCCTGCGATCGTCGAGATCGAGCCCGAGAACGTCGCCAGCGAGACGGTCGAACAGCATGTCTATGCCGTGGCCGGCAGCGACAAGTACAAGCTGCTGTACAACCTGATCGCGCAAAACGACTGGACCCGCGTTATGGTCTTCGCCAATCGCAAGGACGAAGTGCGGCGTATCGAAGAGAAGCTCACCCGTGACGGTATCAGCGCGGCGCAGATGTCCGGCGATGTGCCCCAGCATAAGCGCATCAAGGTGCTTGAAGGCTTTCGTGAAGGCCATATCCGCGTACTGGTCGCCACCGATGTGGCCGGCCGTGGCATCCATGTCGACGCCATCAGTCACGTGATCAATTTCACTCTGCCGGAAGACCCGGACGACTACGTGCACCGCATTGGTCGCACCGGCCGTGCAGGCACCAGTGGCACCTCGATCAGCTTCGCTGGCGAGGACGATGCCTACGCCCTGCCGGGTATCGAAGCCCTGGTCGGTCGCAAGATCGCCTGCGAAATGCCACCTGACTCCCTGCTCAAGCCCGTTCCCCGCAAGCACTGAGCCCACCGCTCGCCCGGCACCAGCCGGGCGCAGCTGTATCCTGCGCCCATCACCGACATGTATTGACCATGATCAATCACTGATCCGTCCTGGCGACTAGACTGAAGGCACAATAAGCCATCAGTGCGAGGAGCCGGCCATGGACGAAGTGCACATCATGATCGCCTTACTGGTCAGCGGGTTCATCCTGCTGGCCATCGGCTTCAGTCAGCGCGAACACGACTGGAGTCTGTGGCTGACCAGCCTGGGTCTGGTGTCGATGTTCGCCCCACTGATGTTTCGCCTCTACCTGGGCTTTAGCTAAATCCGTCGGCGTGGCGCTGGCTCCAGGCAACGCTGCATCACCAGCGGCGGGCTGCATCCTGATCACTGGCCCGTCCCTCGACCCAGCGCGGGCCGTCGGCGGTGTCTTCCTTCTTCCAGAAGGGGGCACGGGTCTTCAGGTAATCCATGACGAAATTGCAGGCATCGAACGCGGCCTGACGGTGCGCACTGCTGACGCCGACGAAGACGATTGGCTCACCAGGCTCCAGACGGCCGATCCGGTGAATGACCTCAATATTCAACAAAGGCCAGCGCTGCTGTGCTTGCTCGACGATCTTGCCCAAGGCTTTTTCCGTCATGCCGGGAAAGTGCTCGAGAAACATCCCGCCGACCTCGCGTCCTTCATTGAAGTCCCGCACATACCCGACAAAACTGACCACCGCACCCACGCCAAGGTTGGCGGCGTGCAGGGCGTTCAACTCAGTGCCAGGGTCGAAGGTTTGGGGCTGGACGCGAATGCTCATGCTAGATGCTCGTATGGAATGTAGATGAGAGACTTTGCCCTGCAACGGCCCACCTGCCACCCCATTCAGCCGCCGGTTACGGTGGGGAAAAACGCCACCTCGTCACCCGGTTGCAGCGGCTCGGCCAGGCTGCACAGCTCCTGATTACGCGCGCACATCAGGTTTTGCTCAGCCAGTACCTCCCAGACGCCACCACGGCCCAACAGATGCTGGCGCAGCTCATCGAGGCTGGCGAATTCGTCACTGACCTGCTCGCCATCCAGGCCCAGCACTTCACGGTAGCGGGCGAAATACTGCACGCGAATCATGCCGACACCTGCGCAACGAAATGGCCACTCTTACCGCCCACTTTCTCCAGCAGGCGCACGCTTTCGATGACCATGCCGCGGTCGACGGCCTTGCACATGTCGTACAGGGTCAGGGCCGCAACGCTGGCCGCGGTCAACGCTTCCATCTCCACCCCGGTCTGGCCGCTGAGCTTGCAGCGGGCGGTGATGTGCACGACGTCCTCGCCTTCGGCCTGCAACTCGACCTTGACGCTGGTAAGCATCAGCGGGTGGCACAGGGGAATCAGGTCGCTGGTCTTCTTCGCTGCCTGAATGCCCGCGATACGCGCCACAGCGAAGACGTCGCCCTTGGGGTGGCCGCCGGCAACGATCATGCTGAGGGTGGCGGGAAGCATGCGCACACGCGCTTCGGCGGTGGCCTCGCGCACAGTCGACGCCTTGTCACTGACGTCGACCATGTTGGCACGGCCTTGAGAATCGAGATGGGTCAGCACGGGCGGACTCCTGATGGGAATCCGCCGATTGTAAACCCAAGGACAGGCCTTGGCAGCTGCAAGCAGCCCTGGGGTACTACATATGGGTTTCCGCGTATTCCGCCAGGATCGAGCGCGGTACGCCCTGCAAGGTGATGTGCACGCCGTGGGGGAAGTCCTTGAAGCGTTCAGTCAGGTAGGTCAGCCCCGAACTCGGAGCCGACAGGTAAGGGGTGTCGATTTGCGCCAGGTTGCCCAGGCACACTACCTTGGAGCCAGTGCCGGCGCGGGTGATGATGGTCTTCATCTGGTGCGGGGTGAGGTTCTGGCATTCGTCGATCAGGATCAGGCTCTGCTGGAAGCTGCGCCCACGGATGTAATTCAGTGATTTGAACTGCAATGGCACCTTCTGCAGGATGTAATCGACGCTGCCGTGGGTGTTCTCGTCGTCCATGTGCAGGGCTTCGAGGTTGTCGGTAATCGCACCGAGCCAGGGCTCCATCTTCTCGGCTTCGGTGCCGGGCAGAAAGCCGATCTCCTGGTCCAGGCCCTGCACGCTGCGGGTGGCGATGATGCGCCGGTAGCGCTTGGTGACCATGGTCTGCTCAATGGCGGCCGCCAGAGCCAGGATGGTTTTGCCAGAGCCGGCGGCGCCGGACAGGTTGACCAGGTGGATGTCCGGGTCGAGCAACGCATACAACGCCAGCGCCTGGTAGATATCGCGTGGCTTGAGCCCCCAGGCCTCCTGATGCATCAGCGGCTCCTGGTGCAGATCGAGGATAACCAACTCGTCTTCGCGGATCGCCTTGATCCAGCCCACAAAGCCCTGCTCGTCGACGATGAACTCGTTGACGTGCACCGCCGGCAGGTTGTCGGTCAGTTGCACACGATGCCAGGTCCGCCCGCGCTCCTGGCGCGTCTCGACCTTGCTCACGCGGTCCCAGAACGCCCCCGTCATGCTGTGGTAGCCCTTGGAAAGCAGCGAAACGTCATCGACCAGTTGGTCGGTGTGGTAGTCCTCCGAGTCCAGGCCACAGCCGCGCGCCTTCAGCCGCATGTTGATGTCTTTGGTCACCAGCACCACGGACGTACCCGGGCGACGCGACTTCAGCTCTACCAACTGGTTGATGATCTTGTTGTCGTTGAGATCTTCGGGCAACCAGGTCACTGGCGCCGCACTCTTGCTCATGAGAATGGAGAGGAAACCGCAGGGGCCGCTTTTATCACGCTGGATCGGCACGCCATGCTCCACTTCCTCCGGGGTGGCCTGCCCGAGAATCTTGTCGATCAAGCGGATCGCTTGCCGGCACTCGGCGGCAACGCCCTGCTTGCCCGTCTTGAGCTTGTCCAGCTCCTCCAGCACGGTCATGGGAATGGCGACGTGATGCTCTTGAAAGTTCAGCAGCGCATTGGGGTCATGAATCAGGACGTTGGTGTCGAGTGCATACAGGGTCGGGGCGGTGGGCTTGAAGCGTCCGTTGTCATCCATACTCGGTCACCTTCTGCTGGGAGCCAAGCGACAGACCTGAAGGTCTGTTGCGCGGGGCCGCCGAGTCGCACGAGACAGGCTCGTGAAGATGCAGAAGAGGTGGGGGCCAATGGCCGCCACCTGTCTGCAGGTTTCGGCGGTCTTGTTTGTTTTAATACGCCAATTTTCATGACAGGCAAAAGACCTTTTGTTTATTTAGGACTTTATTTGCACCTGCGACAAATAGCCCTTGGCGTCCCCGTCAAGCACCGTTAAAGTCCGAAGTCCTACCACAGCACTTCCCTCCCCTCGAAAAACCCCGCAACGCTTTTTACCCTGGCAAACGCTGCCGGCGGTGAACCCTTGGCCAGTTTCTTGTACAAAGCGTCCAGCCCGGTGAGTCGACACCTTGCTGTCGAGGTGCGGTGCTCGCTACTAGGGTCTGTTCCCGTTTCATTCGCGGCCGCGCCGGAGCCCGTTTTAGCGCGAGGCAAGGCACGAGATGCGAAGTTTAGCCGGCTAAATGAGCCATCGAGAAACGCAGCATCGCGCTAATACTGGCCCGGCCCTGCGG
>JAHJYA010000101.1 GCA_018826895.1 Gammaproteobacteria bacterium | reverse complement strand
CGCTAAAACGGGCCCGGCCCTTCGGGTTGCGCGCAAAATCTCGCCATGCGTTGTTGGAGGACTTGGCAAGGGAACGACCATTACCTGCGTCCTCCGCCTAGCCTGGCGAGATTTTTCGCGGCAACGCGGCTTGCGACGAAACGGGAACAGACCCTATCACTCACAACAATAAGGAACCTCTTATGTCCAAGACCCAACTGTTCGACCTCGACGGCAAGATTGCCTTCGTCTCCGGGGCTAGCCGTGGCATCGGTGAAGCCATCGCCAAACTGCTGGCCCAGCAAGGCGCCCACGTTATCGTCTCCAGCCGCAAGATCGACGGCTGCCAGGCCGTGGCGGACGCCATTGTGGCCGCAGGCGGTAAAGCTACCGCTATCGCCTGCCACATTGGTGAAATGGAGCAGATCAGCAACGTCTTCGCCCAGATCAAGGAACAGTTCGGGCGCCTGGACATTCTGGTCAACAACGCCGCGACCAACCCGCAGTTCTGCAACGTCCTGGACACCGACCTGTCGGCGTTCCAGAAGACCGTCGACGTGAATATCCGTGGCTACTACTTCATGTCCATCGAGGGTGGCAAGCTGATGAAGCAGAACGGTGGCGGTAGCATCATCAACGTGGCCTCGATCAATGGCGTCAGCCCAGGCGAGTTCCAGGGTATCTACTCGGTGACCAAGGCCGCCGTGATCAGCATGACCAAGGTCTTCGCCAAGGAGTGCGCGCAATTCGGCATCCGTTGCAACGCCCTGCTACCGGGCCTGACCGACACCAAGTTCGCCTCGGCCCTGACTCAGAACGATGCGATCCTCAAGATTGCCCTGCAGCGCATCCCGCTTAAGCGCGTGGCCGACCCCAGCGAAATGGCTGGCACGGTGCTCTACCTGGCCAGCGATGCATCCAGCTACACCACCGGCGTGGCACTGAACGTCGACGGCGGCTTCCTCTCCTGATCCTGCGGAGCTAAAAGAAAAAGGGACCCGCGGGTCCCTTTTTGCATGATCAAACAACTGTTATTGCCAGTTCTGCAACGCCGTCTTTGCCGCCTGATTGAGCGGCTGGGCGAGCAAGCCGGTGGGCGTCAGGCTGACGCTGTAAACAGCATCGTCGGCAATCGGCAGGTAGGTCACCCGGCGGGCCTGGGCATCGAACAGAAACAGATCGTGCCGGCCCAGCCGCAACCAGCGCCATAGGTCGATGCCATAAGGGCTCTGCGCCAACGCCACCTTGTCGTGCTGAGCCATGGACTGCTGCTCGATGGCCAGAAAGCGCCCGGATAAACGCTCAAGGCGATAGCCAGGCTGCAAGCCGATCAGCGCGGCCAGGCCCTTCCACTGCAACAGCCGGGCATCCAGCTGCCAGAGGTCGCCCTCTAGGGTCACGCTACGCTCGCGCTCGCCCTCCAGCAACGTGGCTCGATAGGCGTTGCCTTCGGCTTTGAAACTCAGGGTGACCAGTGGTTTGCCATCCGGTAAGGGCGCGTAGCTCAACAGATCGTAGGCTATCAGGCCGATAAGCCCCGCCAGCGCCAGAAACGCCAGGCCACAGGTGCCCCGTAACCACCCCAAAAACCAGCGTGTATCAAACAGAATACGCGCGGCGATCACCACTGCCAGCAGCGCCAGCAGCGCGGTTGCCCAAGCCAGGCCGTCATACTGCATCAATGCATTCCTTCTGCCGGAAAATGCCGGCATTATGCGCAGCTGCTCCAGCCCCCGAACAGCGACAACGCTGAACAATCTGATACAGGTCGTCTTTTTCCATGCCATTTCCTTTCGAGCTCGCGGTCGATCCGAGCACGCTGCTGATTCTCGCGCTGGTCGCCTTCGCTGCCGGATTTATCGATGCCGTTGCTGGCGGTGGCGGCCTGCTGACCATTCCAGCGCTGCTCACCGCCGGGCTGCCGCCACACCTGGTGCTGGGCACCAACAAGCTAAGCTCCACATTCGGCGCGGCCGCGGCCAGCTTTACCTTCTATCGGCGCAAGCTGTTCCATCCTCGGCAATGGCTCAATGCACTACTCGGCACCGCCATAGGCGCCTTTATCGGAGCCGTCGCCGCGCAGTGGATGCCGGCTGAGTGGCTGAACCTGCTGCTGCCGGTAGCAGTATTCGCCTGCGGGTTGTACTTGCTGTTCGGCCGTACACCAGAGGCCCCAGTAAACGCCGATGCGCCCATTGCCAAACGCCGGCAATGGCCACAAGGCCTGGGCCTGGGCTTTTACGACGGCGTCGCCGGCCCCGGCACAGGCGCGTTCTGGACAGTCAGCACGCTGCTGCTCTACCCCTTGGATCTGGTGCGCGCCAGCGGTGTGGCGCGGACCATGAACTTCGTCAGCAATGCCTGCGCCCTAAGCATCTTCATTGCCAGTGGGCAGGTCGACTGGATACTCGGGCTGTGCATGGGCAGTTCGCTGATGGTCGGCGCCTTTATTGGCGCCCGCACCGCCATCAGTGGCGGCTCGCGTTTTATTCGTCCGGTGTTTATCTGCGTGGTGCTGGCGATCACCGCACGGCTGGTCTGGCAACACTGGGTGGGCGGCTAACCCTGCAGGGTCGGCTCAGGCAGTCCCTGGCGCCGAGCCACGTACAGATCGATCAGGTAACGAGCTATCGAACGCGGGGCTGGCAACGGTGGCAGTGCGTCGATATGAAACCAGCGCGCATCCTCGATCTCTTCAGGCTGCATGACGATCTCGCCGCTGGCGTAGTTGGCATGGAAACCCAGCATCAGCGAATGGGGAAACGGCCAACCCTGGCTGCCGACATAGCGCACGTTGGCGACTTCAACGCCGACTTCTTCGCGCACCTCACGGCTGACGCACTGCTCAACTGACTCGCCTGGCTCGACGAACCCGGCCAAGGTGCTGTACACGCCACTGACGAAGCGCGGCGAGCGCGCCAGCAGCAGCTTGTCCCCCCGTGTGACCAGCACGATCATGCTCGGGGATAACCGCGGATAGTGGTGCAGCTCGCACTGCGCACAGTGCATGGCGCGCTCGTGGCTAAACGCGCGCATGACGCCACCACAACTGCCACAGAAACGGTGCTGCCGTGCCCAGGTGCCAATCTGGCTGGCATAACCAAGCATGCGAAAAGTCTCGGCATCGCCTTGCAACATGACTTGGCGCAGGCTCTGCCAATGACAACCCGGCATATCGAAAGGCTGCTCGGCCTCCAGCACATACAGCGCATCACCAGCGAAATGGCCAATACCATGCTCAGCGAGCACTGCCGGCTCCTGGCGCTTCAACCAGTCACGCGGAAACAGCAAACCATTGGCATCAGCCAGAAACTGCTGGCGACAATGCACCAGCACCCAACCGCCAGGCTGTTGCGGGTCGAGCAGACCCGGCTGCCAGCCGGCGTCCATTTAGGCCGCCACCGGCAGACCCAGGGCGCGAATGCTCTCCTCGGCCAGGTCGAGAACGCTGGGCTGGGTTTCCGGGCGCAATACAGCGCCGGCTTCCAGGTAATACTCCAGGCTGCTCAGGGCATCGGCCAGGGTTTCCAGCAATGGCTCGGCCGGCATCTGCGGCGCTTCGAGCATTTGCGTCTGAATGTAGTCGGCACAGGCGCCCACCAGGCGTGCCGCCCGGGGCTGATCGAGAAACCATAAGCCACCACGCACGGCCTGCAGACTGAAAGGGACATTGGCCAGGTGCATGCGGTCGCCGCCGGCCTCCAGGTAGGCGGTGATCGCTCGCTTGGCCAGGGCCAACCCGGCCTGGGCTTCATCAACCACAACAATGCGTGCCTCGTAGAGCTGATGCTCGGCAAACGACTGCGCCTCGCCCTGCCCTGCAGTATCGCTCGCCCGAGCGCCCCGACGCTCGCCACGTTCCAGGCTAGCCACCATGCCCTCGACATAAAGCACAGCATCAGCCAGGCGTACCAACTCATCGGAAGGCGGCGCTACGGCGGCGCTCCAGCCAGCCACGGTTTGCAGTTGCAGCGCCAGCGCGTTACCCGCCGAGCTGAGCCCTACCATACCCAGGGTCTTGCTTAGTTTGCCGAGCAGCGCATGCAGGCTGCTCAGCGCGTCGTCCTCCAGGCTGCCACGCTCGATCAGGTCGAGCATGTCCTTGAGGCTGGCGAGCTCTTCACGAATCGCCGAGCTGAGCGAGCGCATCACGGCTTGGCCAGGGCCGGCCAACTGTTGGTACTGCTCCTCGAGCAGGTGATCGGTAAAGGGCAGTGGCGTCAGGCCGAAAAGCTCTCGCACAACCGCTGCCCGAGGCCCCTGGGTATCGGCCAGGGCAACCAGATAGAGCAGCTCCTTGAGCAGGCTGCGCGGTGGCTCATAAGCCGTATGGGCAACCATCTGCTTGAGCTCTCGGTCGAGCCGGGAAAACAGCTGCTTGCGCGCCTTGCGTGGCAACAACTGACCGTCGGCTTGGGCCTCCAGGGCAGCAGCACCGATCCAGCACAGACGCCCGCCCGGCTGATTGGCATACAGCCGATCCAGACGCGCCAGGGCACGGCCCATCAGTTTGAG
Organism: Gammaproteobacteria bacterium; assembly: GCA_018826895.1. Classification (GTDB taxonomy): domain Bacteria; phylum Pseudomonadota; class Gammaproteobacteria; order Pseudomonadales; family Pseudomonadaceae; genus Aquipseudomonas. The sequence continues at coordinate 27,332 of JAHJYA010000101.1, read as the reverse complement.
GCTGGCGGGTATATTCTGCTCGCGAATCAGGCCCAGTAAGCCGACCTGATACATGTGCCGCAAGCGTCGGCTCTCGCTGGCACGCACGCTCGCGTCGAGGTCGAGCAGCGGCGTCTCGGGACGCTGCTGGTCGAGGCGCACGCTGAAGAAAAAACACTCCGGCAATGGCGGCTGACCACCGGCCTGGCGCAGGTCATTGATGGCCGGCAGCAGCAGCTCCGGAAGTTCCTGGCGATGAGCGTCGACGTTTTCCAGATAGCGCCGCAGCACATGCAGGGCGTTGCTCAGAGCCGACAATTGAACATCGCGCTCCTCACCGGCACCTGCCGGGATATCGGTTGCCTGATCAAGCACTTCCTGGGCCAGCAACTCGGCGCCTGCCAGCTCGATCAGATTGAGCGTACCGCGCACCTGATGCAGGCTTTCGACCGCCTGCTGCAGCAGACTGCCGTTATGCCGCTCGGCGATGAATTGCTCGAGGCTGGACTCAGCCTCCTCCATCGTGGTGAACAGCTCGTCACGCACCAGGCTGAGGGACGTTGCACCGGTTACCATGAGCTAATGCGCCTCCCGCGCCTGTAAATGGGACAACTGCGGGACACGCATCAGTCGGCGAACTCCGGCTTCTGCTTGTTCATCTGTGCGGCCATGGCGACACGAAGGTCGACAGACTGCAACATGGCTGCGTTCCAGGTGGCAACGTACTCGAGACCATCGTCAACGCGGTGATCACGCATGTAACGGATCATTTCCTTGGTGCCGCGCAACGCCACCGGGGATTTCTCGGCTATTTGCCGAGCCAGGCCCATAACCCCGTCAAGCAACGCATCGGCATCGGCGAAGGTGCGGTTGACCAGACCGATGGCTTGGGCCTCATCGCCCTCGATAGTACGCCCGGTGAATGCCAGCTCGCGCATCATGCCGTCACCGATAATCCGTGGCAGGCGCTGCAGGGTGCCGACATCCGCGGCCATGCCGATGTCGATCTCGCGAATGGCGAACTGCGCATCGACCGTCGAATAACGCATGTCGCAGGCGGCAATCAGGTCGATCGCGCCGCCCAGACAATAGCCCTGGATCACCGCGAGCACCGGCTTACGGCAGGCATCGACAGCGTTGAAAGACGCTTGTAGCTCAAGAATCTTGCGCCGCAAGATTTCGGCATTGCGACCGACATCCTTGCCCAGCTGGTTACCGATGGACGCCAGCATCATCAGGTCGATACCCGAGGAAAAATGCTTGCCGGCACCGGAGAGCACCACGACGCGCACCTCATCGGTGCTGTCAATCCAGCGGAATATGTCGATGATCTCGGTCCAGAACGCCGCATTCATGGCGTTGATCTTTTCCGGACGATTGATGATCACATGAGCAATTTTGTCGGCCAGCTCGACACGAAAGGCGGTGTAGTCGGACACGGCGGTCATCCTTCGCAGCAGGCGCATGGGCGCGGGGTAGTCGCAAACCGGTCGGAGCGCAGCCGCCAACTGCTGGACAGCTGGCCGGCACAGGCTCCGATACATTCGCGCAACTATAACAATCAAGCCACAAAAGTCGATGCCACCCACTGTGACGCAGCCGTCACAGTTGAGGCTTTTTCTGCCTAATTGGGTTAAGCGCTTGATCTATCGGCATTCTGCAGGGGCAAAACGCCCTTCTCAGGTGCTCAGGCAGTCCACCGTATAGCCGTGCTCGGCACTGCTCTGCAGGCCATGCACATCGGCATCGAACCCCGGAAAACTATCGCTGAACGTTCGGGCAAACTGCAGGTAGTCAATGATCGAGCGGGTGGCTGCAGTGAAACGCTCGCCGGGCATGATCAGCGGAATGCCGGGCGGGTACGGCACCAGCATCACCGCAGCGATGCGGCCTTCCAGCGCATCAATGGGCACGGCCTCGACCTCGCCCCGTACCAGGTGGTTGTAAGCATCAGCTGGGCGCAACGCCACTTCAGGCAACACCGTGTACATGCGTTTGAGAGCCTTGGCGGTCGCGTTGGCGCGATAACAGTCGTGCAGCGCGTCACACAGATCGCGCAGGCCCATGCCTTGGTAAACGCGAGCGCCGGCCTGGGCGATGGACGGCAGCACCTGAGTCAGCGGCAGGTTGGCATCGTAACTGCGTTTGAACTCCAGCAACTCAGTCAGCAAGGTGCTCCATTTGCCTTTGGTGATACCCATGGAGAACAGCACCAGGAACGAATACAGGCCGGTTTTCTCCACCACTAGGCCACGCTCCCAAAGAAACTTGCTGACCACCGCCGCCGGAATGCCGCGCGCATCCAGCCGCCCGCCAGCGGTCAGGCCCGGCGTCACTAGGGTGACCTTGATCGGGTCGAGCAGCACATAGTCTTCGGCAATCTCGCCGAAACCATGCCAGTCAGCCTCGGGCTGCAACAGCCAGTCGGCGGTGCTGACGGCCTCGCAGCCTTCCACCGCCGGTGGTTGCCAGATGCCGAACCACCAGTCATCAGCAGGCAGATTTTGCCGCAAGTTGGCCAGCGCTCGGCGAAAGCTCAAGGCCTCATCGAAGGTTTCCTGAATCAGCGAGCGGCCAGCCGGGCCCTCCATCATGGCCGAGGCCACGTCCAGCGAAGCAATGATGCCGTACTGCGGCGAAGTGGAGATGTGCATCATGAAGGCTTCGTTGAAGCGGTCCGGGTCGAGCTTGCGTTGCCCGCCATCCTGCACATGGATCATCGAGGCCTGGCTGAATGCCGCTAGCAACTTGTGCGTGGAGTGGGTGCTAAACACCAGCGGCGCATTGGCGGTGCGCGCCGTGCCCATGCCGTAGCGGCCACTGTAGAACTCATGGAAGGCCGCGTAGGCGTACCAGGCCTCGTCGAAATGCAACACATCGACGCTGTCGCCCAGGGTCTGCTTGATCAACTCGGCGTTGTAACAGAGGCCGTCGTAGGTCGAGTTGGTCACCACCACCAGCCTGACCCGCGCCTGCGCAGGGTCGATGCCGCGCTCGCGGGCCAGCGGGCTGGCGGCGATCTTGGCCTGGATCGAACTGCGACTGAACTCGCCGAGCGGAATCGGCCCGATGATGCCCAGCTCGTTACGCTCCGGGCACAGGTACAGAGGGATCGCACCGGTCATGATGATCGAATGCAGAATCGACTTGTGGCAGTTGCGATCCACCAGCACCAGGTCGTCACGGGCAACCATCGAGTGCCAGACGATCTTGTTCGCGGTGGAGGTGCCGTTGATCACGAAATAGGTGTGATCAGCCCCAAAATTGCGCGCTGCCCGCGCTTCAGCTTCGGCCAGAGGTCCGGTGTGGTCGAGCAAGGAACCCAGCTCCGGCACCGACACCGAGAGATCCGAGCGCAAGGTGTTCTCGCCGAAAAACTGATGAAACGCCTGGCCTACCGGACTCTTGCGATACGCCACGCCGCCACCATGGCCGGGCGTGTGCCAGGAGTAGTTGGACTGCGCAGTGTGCTGCACCAGCGCCTTGAAGAACGGCGGCAACAGCCCATCCAGGTAGTTACGTGCGGCCCGCGCCACCTGCCGCGCGAGAAACGGCACGGTGTCCTCAAACAGGTAGAGGATGCCGCGCAACTGGTTGAGGTCGATCATCGCCTCGGCCGGCGCATTCTCGATGGTGACCTGCTCGCCAATGGCGAAGATCGGCAGTTGCGGCGCGCGCTGGCGAGCGATGCGGATCAACTCGACCATGTCCTGCAGCAGGCGCTTGTCTTCCCCGGCGCCTTCGGCAGCGACCAGGATGCACGCCAGGCCATGATGCGTCGAAGCGACTATCCGCCCTTCCGCGGAACTGCCCGTGGAGAGAATGCTGAAGCCATCCAGCCCCAGCTCCCGGGCAATGGCGCGCACGCGATCACCGGCGACCGTGTCGGCCTTGATGTCGCGGTGCACGATGAGGACGGGGAATTTGAGGTCTTTATACATGGTCGGGGAGCCTGGAAATGCAGTCGATCTCAGGGTAGAGACTCCGACCACGACGCGTAACCCCCAAAACTCGCCGCCGACATAAAAGGTCGCACGCGGATAACTCCGAGCGCCTCAGTTGCCTATGTTGCCCTGCTCCAGCTGAGTCCAGAGTGCCGGGGCACCGGCGGCCTTTTCGATCACCGCCAGGCGCGCCTGGTGGGCGGCGATTTCCTCGGCTGTGGCCTGGATCACCCGAGTACGCAGGCGCGTTTGCGGCAAGCGGCGAATCGGGCTGGGTGCCTGACGGCCATTACTGTCACCTTCTGAGCCATCGCCAGCCAGGGACAGGTTGGTCTGCCCGCCGGTCATGGTCAGGTAGACATCGGCGAGAATCTCGGCATCGAGCAAGGCGCCGTGCAGGTCGCGGCCCGAGTTGTCGACACCATAACGCTTGCACAGCGCATCCAGGCTGTTGCGCTGCCCTGGGTGGCGCTCACGGGCCATCACCAGCGTATCTAGGATCGAGCAGTGCTCGCTGATATCAGCGCGTTCCTGCTGGCCGAGCAGGGCGAATTCGTTATTGATAAAACCCACATCGAAGGGCGCGTTGTGGATGATCAGTTGCGCGTCCTTGATGAACGCGAAGAACTCCTCGGCCACGTCCTTGAAGCGTGGTTTGTCGGCGAGGTCTTCGTTGGTGATGCCGTGAACCGCAATCGCGCCTTCGTCGATCTCGCGATCCGGCTGCAGGTAGACATGGAAATGCCGGCCGGTCAGACGTCGCCCCATCAGCTCCACGCAGCCGATCTCGATGATGCGATGGCCGTCGGTGACCGGCATGCCGGTGGTTTCGGTATCCAGCACGATACTACGCATGTTTCAGGCTCCTGATTTCATCCACACCGCGGTTGGCCAACTGGTCGGCCCGCTCATTACCGGCGTGCCCGGTATGTCCACGAATCCACTGCCAGGTGACATTGTGGCGGTTGACCTGTTCGTCGAGCTGGACCCACAGATCAGCGTTTTTCACCGGCTGTTTGGTGGAGGTTTTCCAACCGCGCTTCTTCCAGTTCGGCATCCAGTCCTGAATACCCTGCATGACGTACTGGGAGTCAGTGACCAAGCGCACATCGCAGGGGCGTTTGAGCTCGGCCAGGGCGCGAATTGCCGCCGTCAGCTCCATGCGGTTGTTGGTGGTCTGGGCCTCACCGCCCCAGAGTTCCTTTTCCACGCCCTTGAACACCAGCAAGGCGCCCCAGCCACCCACCCCGGGATTACCTTTGCAGGCGCCGTCGGTGTAAATCTCTACCTGTTCGTTCATGTTCGACATTACGACTCGGAATTGCGTCGGCTGACCTTGGCCACTGGCATCGGTACCAGTTTTCCCATGGGTTCGCGCCGGGTTTGACGCAGTGGCCGCAAGCCAACCACCAGCTTGCGCGCCACCAATAGATAGAAGCCACCGCCCGGCGACTGCCAGGCCTGACCCCAGGCTTCGAGCGGTGCCAGGCGACGTTGCCAGGCGCTCGAAGCAAGCGGCGGACAATAGCACCCGAAACGGCGTTTCTCCAGCGCGAAACCGAGCAGGTGCAACCAGTCACTGACCCGCCCAGGCGCAATGCAGCGCGCTTGCTGCAACGCATCACGGCTGAACCAGCGCCGCGCGCCCCAGGCACTGGCCGGGTTGACGCCCACAATCAGTAAATGACCGCCTGGCCGTACGCTGCGTGCCGCCTCGCGCAGCAAACCGTGGGGCGACAGGCTGAAATCCAGACCATGCTGCAGCACCACCACATCGGCAGCATGCTCGACCAGCGGCCAGGCCTGTTCCTCACAGACAATCTCGACCCCGGCAAAAGGCGCCCCCAGGCGCACGCTGCGCTGGATCTGCACCGCTGCGGGGGACGGCGCTGCCGAGGGACCGTAGTGCACCAGATAACCGCCAAAGAAACGCGCCAGCTCATCTTCCAGCAGGGTGCGTTCATGCTGCAGCAATAACTGACCATGGGGGCCGTCGAACCACTGGCGCGCCGTTGCGATCAGGCTCAACCAGTCGGCATCGGCCTGGGCAAAGGGTTGGTCGGTCATCATGGGCTCCTGCATAGCCTAGGGGTGCAATGCAGCCTAAGATGCACCTTTGTCATCTGCTTAGCGACCCGGATCATGTTAAAAATCGATGCACTGCCCGCCTTTAGCGATAACTACATCTGGCTGGTACAGGACACCGAGCAGCGCTGCTGCGCCGTCGTCGACCCTGGCGATGCAGCACCGGTCCTGGCCTGGCTGGCCGCCAACCCCGGCTGGCAACTGCAGGACATTCTGATTACCCACCACCACGCCGATCATGTCGGCGGGGTTGCTGCACTCAAGGCTGCGACGGGCGCACGGGTGTCGGGGCCAGCAAATGAACGCATTCCCCAGCGCGATCAGGCCCTGACCGATGGCGATGCCATCGAAGTCCTTGGGCTGAGGCTGCAGGTTCTCGACGTCCCCGGCCACACCCTGGGGCATATCGCCTACTACCAGCCCGACCAACATTGGCTGTTCTGTGGCGATACCTTGTTTGCCGCTGGCTGCGGCCGGCTGTTCGAGGGCACAGCGGAGCAGATGTACCACTCGCTTGCGCGTCTAGCCGCCCTGCCGGGCGAGACAGCGGTCTACTGCACCCACGAATACACCCTCAGCAACCTGCGCTTCGCCTGTGCGGTGGAGCCGGAAAACCCTGCGCTGATCCAGCGCCAGCAAGAAGTCATCGCCTGGCGCGAGGCCGGGCGGATCAGCCTGCCGTCGTCCATCGACCTTGAGCGCGCGACCAACCCGTTTCTGCGCTGTGAGCAAGCATCCGTTCGCGCGGCGGTAGAAGCTCACAGTGGCCAGGCTGCGGCTAGCGAAGCAGGCGTATTCGCCGGTTTACGCGCCTGGAAAGACAACTTCTGAAACCTCGACAACCCCGCAAAAGCCTGGTCAAAACTTGACCAAGACGAGAGTGGTTCCTAGAATCGCCCGACTTCGATTCGGGACAGCTCTTTTAACCTATGCCTTTTCTCTCGCATAACTCATTGAAGCAAAAGGCATTTACTCAGGCCTCCCGGACGCTACTGGTGTGCCTGAGCCTGGTTATCGCCGGCTGTCAGAGCAGCGCACCACGCCAAGCAGATGAGGGCAAGGCAACCGACGTCGCCGTCGGCCTGGAGCGCGAGCCGGAGTGGCTCAGCCTTGAAGCCAAACCCCGCGAGCCGCTCGATATCTGGGAACGGGTGCGCGAGGGTTACCAGTTGCAGGATGAGATCGGCATCAACCCGCGCATCGAACAGCAACGCCTGTGGTTCGTCAGCAACCCAGGCTTCGTCGAAAAAGCCGGTGCGCGCAGCAGCCCCTATATCCACTACATCGTCGAGCGCCTGGAAGAGCGCAATATGCCGATGGAGCTGGCCCTGCTGCCGATGATCGAAAGCGCCTACGACCCCTTCGCTTACTCGCACGCCAATGCAGTCGGGCTGTGGCAATTCATTCCCTCCACCGGACTCAACTTCAACCTACGCCAGACCCGTTGGTACGACGGCCGCCGTGACGTCACCGCCTCGACCCAGGCAGCCATGAACTACCTGTCGCGCCTGCACGAGATGTTCAACGGTGACTGGCTGCTCGCCCTGGCGGCCTACAACGCCGGCGAAGGCCGTGTCAGCCGCGCCATCGAGCGCAACCAGAAGCTCGGTTTGCCGACCGATTACTGGAACCTGTCGCTGCCTGCCGAAACCCAGAACTACGTACCCAAGCTGCTGGCCCTGTCGCAGGTCGTGATGACGCCCAAGGCCTATGGTGTGAGCCTGAGCCCCATCGCCAACGAGCCCTACTTCGAGCAGGTGGTGGTCAATCAACGCATCGATTTGTCCCGCGTCGCCGCCATGGCCGAGCTGGATGAAGACGAACTGTACCTGCTCAATCCAGCATTCAAACAGCGCATCACTCTCGACGGCCCGCAGCATTTATTGGTGCCCACCGACAAGGCCGAATTGCTCACTGCCAACCTGTCGATGATGAAGCCCCAGGAGCAGGTAGAGTGGCAAACCTATACTGTGCGTTCCGGTGATAGCCTGCACGCCATTGCCAACCGCCATCACCTGACTGTCGCCACGCTCAAGGACATCAACCGTCTGAGCAGCAACAACCTGCGCCTGGGTCAGGTGATGAATATCCCCGCCGAACCCGGCGGCGCCCAGCAGACCGCCCTGGTCGACAGCGCCGCGTCGCGCGCCGCAGCGCCGAGCACCTACCGCGTGCGCAGCGGCGACAATCTCTGGCAGATCGCCCGCAACCATGATGTCTCAGTCGCCGACATGCAGCGCTGGAACAACCTCAAGGGCAATAACCTGCGTACCGGCCAAGTGCTGGCTCTACAGGATAGTGGCAGTGCACGGCATGCCGACCCGGCCCAGACGCGCGACGGTGTTACCTACTACCGTGTGCGTAAAGGTGACTCGCTGTACCTGATCGCCAAGCGCTTCAATGTGGCACTCGAGCGCCTGCAAAGCTGGAATCCGCGCAGCGGGCACGCGCTCAAGCCCGGTCAATTACTTACGCTGCGCCTAGCACGCTGATCAATCGCGCCGGGCCAGTGCCTCCAGGCAGCGCCCCGTCAGTTGGGTAAAGCGTTGAAAGGCCACGAACTGCTCATGGCTCAGCGCCCGCCCGGATAAGCGACTGTCGGCGTAAAGCACACCAATTTCCCGAGTACCCGCCATCAGCGGGGCGATAAAGAACATGCCCTGGCCGATATGCGCGCGAATCGGCTGGGTTACCAGCTCGTTGAGGTTGTAGGTGGCGGGCACGCCGAGCCACAGCGGCTCACGATTGCGCAGCGCATAGCTGAAGATGTGCGGCAGCTCGCGCTGCTCGGTCGGCAACTCGAATGCCTGCAGCCATGCCTCGGTGCCCTCACCCACGACCTGCCGCGCTCGAAAACAGCGCTGCTGGTCCGCCAGTACCACCAGCATCACCCGCTCCAGCCCGGCGCCCTGGTGCAACCCCTTGAGCAGGGTGTCGAGGACCAAGGTCACCGACGCCCGTTTCGACACCATCATGCCCAGGTCCTGCAGCGCCTGTTGCAGCACCTGCAGGTTTGGCATCAGCAGCGGCACCTGACGCCGCTCCTGCTGCAAACGGATTTGCTCGGGGTCAGTGCTGGGAATCAACTCGCCCAGCCGGGCGGCGCCGAAGGTGACCGCCACCTTGACCGCCTCATCGGCACTGGCCAACACCTGCTGCATCGCCTCTTCGGGTGTTACACCGATGAAGCTGGCCAGTTGCTCGACCAGTTGTGCGACTGCCGGAGACTCCCAGCCCTGCAACGCGGCCTCGCTGATCCGCACTCCCAGGCTGACGGCCTTAACGGCAGGATCACTGAGGTGCGCGCCGTTCTGCGCCAGGCTGGCGATGTCACCCATGTTCCAGCTACGAATCAGCCCCTGAGTCAACTGACGAAAACTGGTACCCAGAATCTCTCGGGTAACGGCATCTGCGTTGACGCCTGGCTGCTCCAGCGCTGCAGCCAACTGATCCGCCTGGGTCCCGCCGCTTCCCCAGAAGGCCAGCTCGCCCAGGTTGTATAGCAACGCAGCGATGAACACTTCTTCCTGGTGCCGGCTCAGTACATAACCAGCAATGGTGCGGGCCTGCACCGCCGCGTGAAAGGAGCGGGCCAGCAACTCGAGCAATTGGTGACGCGGCGCGCGCGGCAGCAAGCCATCGATCAGACTCACCGACATGCCGATCAACCGTACATTGTCGAAGCCGAGCAACACGATGGCCCGCGAGATGGTCTTGATCGATTCCTGCGAGGGGTTGTAATAGGCGCTGTTGCCGGCACGCAGTACGCGGGTGGTCAGAGCGGCATCGCGCAGCAGCACGTCGGCCAGTTGCCGCACCGAGGAGGCTCCCTGGGCTTGCGTAAGGCGATGCAGGTCCTGCACGACTGCGCCGAGCGCCGGCAATTCAGCCTGGTTGATATGGTCTATCCAGGCCTGCAGACCGTGCGTGGTTGTGCTCAAAGGAGACCCCTTGGATTACTTTAGCGAAGTGTAGCCGTTGTCTGCGCGCAATAGCTCGCAGAGCTGGCCTTTTTCCAGCCGATACAAGCTGTTACTGTACGGCGCACGAGGCATGGGCACTGCCAGTGTGACAACACGGGGGACAGGGCATGAATCCGGCCGCTGCCCCTCGTATACGTTGCCGCCACCGTGCTGCCTATGCGCCAACCCGCTTCCCTAAGCCGCCACGGATCGGATATTGACTTGATACGCCCCCTCCTCCTGCTGATCTTCAGCCTGGCTACCAGCCTGCCCGTCGGGGCGACCCTCGTGGAGCGGCATGGTTATGCCCAGTTCGGCGCGCTCAAGTACCCGGCCAGCTTTACCCATTTCGACTGGGTCAACCCCGAAGCCCCCAAAGGCGGCACGCTGCGCATGATGGCAGCAGGGACATTCGATACCCTCAACCCCTATACCTTCAAGGGCACCAGCCCGGTGGGCACCGCCAACTTTTTGCAGTACGGCGTCACCGAGCTGAACGAACCCTTGATGGCGGGCACCGGCCCCTACGACCCCTCCGGGGATGAGCCGGCCTCCAGCTATGGGCTGATCGCCCGCAGCGTGGAATACAGCGAAGACCGTAGCTGGGTGGTCTTCAATCTGCGCCCCGAGGCACGCTTTCACGACGGCAAGCCGATCACTGCATTCGATGTGGCTTTTTCCTACCGACTCCTGCTCAAGCAAGGCCACCCGCTATACCGCACCAATCTGCAGGAAGTGAAGCGTGTCGACATTCTCAATCGCCACCGCATCCGCTTCGTCTTCAAACGTGCCGGTAATCCGCTGCTGATCCTGCGCCTTGGCGAACTGCCGGTACTACCCCAGCATTACTGGAAAGACCGCGATTTCAAGGCCACCACCTTCGAGCCTCCGCTGGGCAGTGGTCCTTACCGCATCACCCAGGTCAGCCCCGGTCGCAGCCTGACCTTCGAGCGCGTCAAGGACTGGTGGGGCGCGAACCTGCCGGTCAACCGGGGCAAGTACAATTTCGACCGGGTCGAGGTGGAGTTCTACCGCGACAGCCATGTCGCCTTCGAAGCGTTCAAGGCTGGCGAATTCGACGTTTACATCGAGCAGCAAGCAAAAAACTGGGCGAACGGCTATCGCTTTCCGGCGGTGACGCGCGGCGATGTGGTGCAGGCCGAAATCGCTCACCGCATCCCGACGCAGACCCAGGCGCTTTTCATGAACACCCGCCGCGCCACCTTCGCCCAGCGCAAGGTCCGTGAAGCCCTGGGGCTGATGTTCGACTTCGAGTGGACCAACCGCACCCTGTTCAACGGCGCCTACACGCGGGCGGCCAGCTACTACCCAAACAGTGAATTCTCCGCCACCGGCAAGCCGGAAGGCGCGGAATGGCTCTTGTTATCGCCTTACCGCAAACAGTTGCCGGGGCGGCTATTCAATGAAGTCTTCCAGGTGCCCAAGACCGATGGCCGCGGCATCCCGCGGGAAACCTTGCGCCGCGCCTTGGGTCTATTGGCCGAAGCTGGCTGGACACCCAAAGGCCAGCGCCTGCTCAATGCTCAGGGCGAGCCCCTGCAATTCGAAATTCTGCTGGTCAACCCCAACCTTGAACGCATCCTCCAGCCTTTCACCGAGAACCTGGCGCGCATCGGCATCCAGGCCAACCTGCGCACCATCGACCGGGCTCAGTATAAGCAGCGCCTTGACCAATTCGATTACGACATGGTGCTGCTGACCTTGCCGCAAACCCTGAGCCCAGGGCTGGAGCAGTCGCTTTACTTTCACTCCAGCCAAGCCTCCGTCAAGGGCGGCAAAAACTACGCAGGTGTCGCCCATCCAGTGGTCGATGCCCTTATCGACAAGTTGCTCTCAGCGCAGACCCGCGATGCGCAAATCGCCGCGACCCGCGCCCTCGACCGCGTGCTGCTGTGGCAGCACTACACCATTCCCAACTGGTATATCGACTATCACCGCCTGGCGTACCGCAACCGGTTTGCCTTCGTCACCACGCCGCCCTACACCCTGGGCCTGCGCAGCTGGTGGCTGAAACCTACGGAGAACGCACGATGACACGCCTTTTGCGCTTACGCCTGCTCGCAGGTGGCGCTGCCCTACTGCTCGGTTTCGCGGCCCAGGCCGCGCCCAAGCATGCCCTGACCCTGTACGACGAAGCTCCCAAATACCCGGCCAACTTCCAGCACTTCGACTACGTCAACCCGGATGCGCCCAAGGGCGGAACCTTGCGTCAGGCGGGCTTCGGCGGCTTCGACAGCCTTAACCCGTTTATTAACAAGGGCGTGGCCGCCGACGATATCGGCATGATCTACGACACCTTGACCCGCCACAGCTTGGATGAACCCTTCACCGAGTACGGCCTGCTCGCCGAGAAGATGGAGAAAGCACCGGACAACAGCTGGGTACGCTTCTACCTGCGCCGCGAAGCGCGCTTTCACGATGGTCAGCCGGTTACCGCCGAAGACGTCAAATTCACCTTCGATACCCTGATGAGCAAAGGCGCGCCGATGTACCGTGGCTACTACGCCGATGTCGAGCGGGTCGAGGTCGAAAGCAGCCAACGCGTGCGCTTTGTTTTCAAGCATGCCGGCAACCGAGAGCTGCCGCTGATCCTCGGGCAATTGCCAGTGCTGCCCAAACACTGGTGGGAAACCCGCGATTTCACCCGTGGAAACCTGGAAGTACCCCTGGGTAGCGGCCCGTATCGGGTCGCCGATGTGCAGGCCGGTCGCTCGATTCGCTACCAGCGGGTCGAGGACTGGTGGGGCAAGGATCTACCGGTCAACCGTGGCTTCTACAATTTCGACAACCTGGTGACTGACTACTACCGCGACAACACCGTCGCCCTGGAAGCGCTCAAGGCAGGTCAGTTCGATTACTGGCTGGAAACCAGTGCGAAAAACTGGGCGACCGCTTACAACACCAGCGCAGTAGCCAACGGCCAACTGATCAAGGAAGAAATTCAGAACCATAATCCCACCGGCATGCAGGGCTTTATTTTCAATACCCGCCGCCCGGTGTTTCAGGATGCCCGGGTGCGTGAAGCACTGTCACTGCTGTTCGACTTCGAGTGGGCCAACAAGAAGCTATTCAATGGCGCTTACACCCGCACCCACAGCTACTTCGACAACTCCGAACTGGCTTCCAGCGGCCTGCCCGGCGATGACGAACTGAAACTGCTTGAACCCTTGCGCGCACAAGTGCCGCCGCAGGTCTTCGACCAGACGTTCAGCGTGCCGCAGACCGATGGCAGCGGCATCATCCGCGAGCAACAGCGGCGCGCTTACCAATTGCTGCAACAGGCGGGCTGGCGCGTCGACGGCGATCGCATGCTCGATGCCAACGGCCAACCGGTGAGCATCGAGTTCCTGCTCGCACAAACCGAATTCGAGCGCGTCCTGCTGCCCTTCAAACGCAACCTGGCAGACCTGGGCATGGAGCTGGTCATTCGCCGCGTAGACGTCTCGCAATACATCAACCGGCTGCGCTCGCGGGATTTCGACCTGATCGTCAGCGGCTTCCCCCAGTCCAACTCGCCGGGCAACGAACAGCGTGAATACTGGCACTCCAGTAGCGCCGACAACCCCGGCAGCCGCAACTTCATCGGGCTGAAGGACCCAGCCGTCGATCAACTCGTCGAAGGCCTGATCAAGGCCGATTCGCGCCAGGAGCTGATTGCCCACACACGAGCTCTCGACCGCGTGCTGCTGTGGGGCCACTACGTGATCCCCAACTGGCACATCAAAACCTGGCGTGTGGCGTACTGGAACCGCTTCGCCCACCCCAAGGTGACACCACAGTACGACATCGGCCTGCATACCTGGTGGCTGCGCGAGCAGCCAGCCGCCACTGATAGCGCCGCACCGGCGAGCACGGAGCACTGAGATGCTGGCGTATATCTTCCGTCGTCTACTCCTGATTATCCCCACCCTGCTGGGCATTCTGGTGATCAACTTCATCATCATCCAGGCCGCACCCGGCGGCCCGGTGGAACAGATGATCGCCAAACTGGAAGGTTTTGATGCTGCCTCAGGCGGCGCCACGGGGCGCGTCTCTGGTGGCGGTGGTGCCGAAGTGGCCGTGGCCGGCTCCAACTACCGCGGCGCCCAGGGCCTGGACCCGGATCTGGTAGCGGAAATTGAAAAGATGTACGGCTTCGACAAATCGGCGCCGGAACGCTTCTGGATCATGCTCACCAGCTATGCCCGACTGGACTTCGGCGACAGTTTTTTTCGCGACGCCAAGGTCATTGACCTGATCATCGAGAAGATGCCGGTGTCGATCTCCCTGGGGCTGTGGAGCACCTTGATCATGTACTTGGTGTCCATCCCCCTGGGCATCGCCAAGGCTACCCGCCACGGCAGTGCCTTTGATGTCTGGACCAGCTCGGCGATCATCATCGGCTATGCGATCCCGGCGTTCCTGTTCGCTATTCTGCTGATCGTGCTGTTCGCCGGCGGCAGCTATTACGACTGGTTCCCCCTGCGTGGCCTGACCTCGAATAACTTCGACGAACTCAGCCTGGGCGGCAAGATCCTCGACTATTTCTGGCACCTGGCACTGCCGGTGACAGCGCTGGTAATCGGTAACTTCGCCACCTTGACGCTGCTAACCAAGAACAGCTTTCTCGACGAGATCAACAAACAATACGTGACCACCGCCCGGGCCAAGGGCCTGAGCAATAACCGCGTGCTCTACGGCCACGTATTCCGCAATGCCATGCTACTGATCATTGCCGGCTTTCCGGCGGCCTTTATCGGCATATTCTTCACCGGCTCCCTGCTCATCGAGGTGATCTTCTCCCTCGACGGTTTGGGCCTGATGAGCTTTGAAGCGGCCATCAACCGGGACTATCCGGTGGTGTTCGGCACCCTGTTCATTTTCACCTTGCTGGGACTGATCGTGAAACTGATCGGCGATATCACCTATACCCTGGTCGATCCACGCATCGACTTTGAAAGCCGGGAGGGCTAAGCATGAAACTCTCCCCGCTCAATCAACGACGTTTCGCTCTGTTCAAGGCCCACAAGCGCGGCTGGTGGTCACTGTGGATCTTCCTGGCGCTGTTCTTCGGCACCCTGGGTGCCGAGCTGATCGCCAACGACAAGCCGCTGCTGGTCAAGTACGACAGCGAGTGGTATTTCCCGGTGTTCAAGCGCTACCCGGAAACCACATTCGGCGGAGAATTCCCGCTGCAGGCCAATTACAAAAGCCCGTACATCCAAGAGCTGATCGAACAAAAGGACGGCTGGATGCTCTGGCCGCCTATCCCGTTCAGCTACTCGAGCATCAATTACGACCTGGAAGTGCCGGCACCGGCGCCGCCCTCCTCGGTCAACTGGCTGGGAACCGACGACCAGGGCCGCGATGTGTTGGCGCGGGTGATCTACGGCTTCCGTATTTCCGTACTGTTCGCCCTGACCCTGACCCTGCTGAGCTCGGTGATCGGCGTCTTCGCCGGTGCGTTGCAGGGCTTCTACGGCGGCTGGGTGGACCTGGTCGGGCAACGCTTTCTGGAGATCTGGTCAGGGCTGCCGGTGCTTTACCTGCTGATCATTCTCGCCAGCTTCGTGCAACCGAACTTCTGGTGGCTGCTGGGCATCATGCTGCTGTTCTCCTGGATGAGCCTGGTGGATGTGGTGCGCGCCGAGTTCCTCCGCGGACGCAATCTTGAATACGTGCGTGCCGCCCGCGCCCTGGGGATGGACAACGGGGCGATCATGTTTCGCCATATCCTGCCCAACGCCATGGTTTCGACCATGACCTTTATGCCGTTCATCCTCACCGGCGCCATCGGCACCCTGACCGCACTCGACTTTCTCGGCTTCGGCTTGCCGCCCGGCGCACCCTCGCTGGGTGAGCTGGTCGCCCAGGGCAAGTCCAACCTGCAGGCGCCCTGGCTGGGCATCAGCGCTTTTGCCGTGCTGGCCGTAATGCTCAGCCTGCTGGTATTCATCGGCGAAGCCGCCCGCGATGCCTTCGACCCGAGGAAATGACATGAGCGAAGAGAAAGCCCTCATCGAAGTACGCGACCTGGCGGTGGAGTTCGTTACCGGCGAATCCCGCCAGCGCGTGGTCGAGCACATCAGTTTTGATATTCAGCGTGGCGAAACCCTCGCCCTAGTCGGCGAAAGCGGCTCCGGCAAATCGGTAACCGCCCACTCCATCCTGCGTCTGCTGCCCTACCCCCTGGCGCAGCACCCGGCGGGCAGCATCCACTACGCCGGCCAGGACCTGCTCAAGCTCAATGAAAAGGCCCTGCGCGGCATCCGTGGCAACCGCATTGCCATGGTCTTTCAGGAGCCGATGACCTCGCTCAACCCGCTGCACAATATCGAAAAGCAGATCAATGAGGTGCTGGCCCTGCACAAGGGGTTGTCCGGCAAAGCGGCCACTGCCCGCACCCTGGAGCTGCTCGAACTGGTCGGCATCCCCGAGCCGCACAAACGCCTCAAGGCCTTTCCCCATGAGCTGTCCGGCGGGCAGCGCCAACGTGTGATGATCGCCATGGCCCTTGCCAACGAGCCAGAACTGCTGATTGCCGACGAACCGACCACCGCACTGGACGTCACCGTGCAGTTGAAAATCCTCGAGTTGCTCAAGGATTTGCAGGCGCGTTTAGGCATGGCACTGCTGCTGATCAGCCATGACCTCAACCTGGTCAGGCGAATTGCGCACCGCGTATGTGTCATGCAGCGCGGAGAGATCGTCGAACAGGCGTCGTGTGAACAATTGTTCCGTGCGCCGCAGCATCCCTATACCCGGGAACTGCTCGGTGCCGAGCCCGATGGCAAGCCGGTGGCAACACCGGCAGGCCCACCCCTGCTGGAGGTCGACGACCTGCGCGTGTGGTTCCCAATCAAAAAAGGGCTACTACGCCGCACCGTTGACCACGTTAAAGCGGTGGATGGCATCCGCTTCAGCCTGCCCCAGGGGCATACCCTGGGTATCGTCGGCGAAAGCGGCTCTGGTAAATCCACATTGGGGCTGGCCATCCTCAAGCTGCTCGGCAGCCAGGGGGCCATTCGTTTTCAGGGCCAGGAGCTGCAAGGCTTGTCGCAACAGCAGGTTCGCCCGCTGCGGCGGCAGATGCAGGTGGTGTTTCAGGACCCGTTCGGCAGCCTCAGCCCCCGTATGACAGTGGGCATGATCGTTGGCGAGGGTTTGCGCATCCACGGCATGGGTAATGAAGCCGAGCAGGAACAGGCGATCATCGACGCGCTTTTGGAGGTAGGTCTGGATCCGCAAACGCGGCACCGCTACCCCCACGAGTTTTCGGGGGGGCAACGGCAGCGTATCGCTATTGCCCGTGCCCTGGTGCTGAAACCGGCGCTGATTCTGCTGGACGAGCCGACCTCGGCCCTCGACCGCACCGTTCAGCGCCAAGTAGTGGAGTTGCTCCGTACGCTGCAGGCCAAGTACAACCTGACGTACCTGTTCATCAGTCACGACCTGTCAGTCGTCCGTGCGCTGAGCCACCAATTGATGGTGGTCAAGCAGGGACAGGTGGTCGAACAAGGCCCGGCAGAGGCGATATTCGCAGCACCGCAACATATTTATACGCAGCAGTTGCTGGAAGCCGCTTTCATGGCTCCCGCGGCTACTGACAATACTTAAAGCAGGAAGAGGAAAAGCACATGGGTTTTCTAAGTGGTAAGCGCGTACTGATCGTTGGTGTCGCCAGCAAACTGTCCATCGCCTCCGGTATCGCCGCCGCTATGCACCGTGAAGGTGCCGAGCTGGCCTTTACCTATCAGAATGAAAAGCTCAAGGGCCGTGTCGAAGAGTTCGCCGCTGGCTGGGGCTCGAACGCCGAACTGTGCTTCCCGTGCGATGTGGCCAACGATGCGGAAATCGCCTCGGTATTCGAAGCCCTGGCCAAGAAGTGGGACGGCCTGGACTGCATCGTTCACTCGGTTGGCTTCGCCCCTGGCGACCAGCTCGACGGCGACTTCACCGACGTCACCACCCGTGAAGGTTTCCGCATTGCCCACGACATCAGCGCCTACAGCTTCGTCGCACTGGCCAAGGGCGGTCGTGAGCTGATGAAAGGCCGCAACGGCAGCCTGCTCACCCTCTCCTACCTGGGCGCCGAGCGCACCATGCCCAACTACAACGTCATGGGCATGGCCAAGGCCAGCCTGGAGGCCGGCGTACGCTACCTGGCTGGCAGCCTCGGTCCAGAAGGTACTCGCGTCAACGCCATCTCTGCCGGCCCGATCCGCACCCTGGCGGCCTCTGGCATCAAGAGCTTCCGCAAGATGCTCGCTGCCAACGAGAAGCAAACCCCGCTGCGCCGTAACGTGACCATCGACGAAGTCGGCAATGCCGGCGCTTTCCTCTGCTCCGATCTGGCGTCGGGCATCAGCGGCGAAATCATGTACGTAGACGGCGGTTTCAACACCACCGCCATGGGCGCAATGGAAGACTAAACGTCTACCGTTTCACCCTGAACGCCCGGTGCCCAGCACCGGGCGTTTTCGTTTTGGCAGTATCGAATCGCACATCATGCACATAAAAAAACACCCTGACGAAGGCTCGCCTTCGCAGGGTGTTTTTCGTTAGCTGCTTGCGCTGAACGCGTTAGAAACGCTCAACCTCAGCCTTGTCCTGCAACTGCCGGC
Source organism: Gammaproteobacteria bacterium (assembly GCA_018826895.1). Taxonomy (GTDB): domain Bacteria; phylum Pseudomonadota; class Gammaproteobacteria; order Pseudomonadales; family Pseudomonadaceae; genus Aquipseudomonas. The sequence continues at coordinate 8,738 of JAHJYA010000101.1, read as the reverse complement.
GGAAGGACTCGAAGTCCTGCTGGCCGTTGCGCGAGGCCAGGAAGCGAGCATAAGTCGCCTTGTCTTCCTCGCTCAGCGCACCTTCCGGCTCACTCACACCTTTGAGCTGGACCACGACATAGTCGCCGTTGCTCAGAGTAACCCCGGCGAAGGTCGGCTTATCTGCCACTTCTGGCTTGGCCATGCGGAAGACCGCCTGCAACACAGCCGGGTCGACATCGTCCTGGCTGCGCGTGGCCGCTTCAACGACCTGCCAGGACTGCGCCTGCTCGGACGGTGTTTGCCCCTCGCGCAGCGAAGCCAGAAGCGCCTCACCCTCGGCCTTGGCAGCTTCGCTGGCACGCACCTGAGTCAGTTGCGTACGGATGCCGTCAGCCACCTGCTCCAGCGCCAGGCGCTCGGGCATCTTGTGCTCTTTGGCGCGCACGACCAGAACAGTATTGGGGTCGAGCTCGATCACCCCACTGTTGCTGCCATCTTCCAGCACTTCAGGACTGAAAGCCGCTTGCAGAACCTGACGGTTGGCAGTGATGCCCTCGCCGCCTTCACGACCAAAAGCAGGGGTGGTTTTGACCTCCAGGCCAAACTCTTGCGCAGGCTGAGACAGATCCGAGGCTTCGAACGCAGCATCTTCCAGCTGGTTACTCACTTCGACGAAGCGACGCTCGACCTGTTGCGCTTTGAGATCACGCTCCAGCTTGTCTTTCAGGCTCTCAAAGGTCGGCACCTCAGCGCCTTGCACACCCAGCAGCTTGATCAAGTGCCAGCCGAACTCACTGCGCACCGGTGCAGAGACTTCGTCAGGCTTGAGGGCATACAGCGCCTCCTCGAACGCCGGATCGTAGACACCCGGACCGGCATAACCCAGATCGCCACCATTGGCAGCCGAACCTGGGTCATCGGAGAACTCCTTGGCCAGCGTGGCGAAGTCTTCACCTTTCTGCAGACGCGCCTGAATCTCTTCGATCTTGGCTTTGGCCTGCTCATCGTTCAGCGCATCGCTCACTTCGACCAGAATGTGTGCCGCCTGACGCTGCTCAGAGAGATTACCCACCTCCGTCTCATAGGCACTCTGCAGATCTGCGTCGCTGACCTGGACCTGATCGAAGAAAGCGTCTTTCTTCAGCTCGACATACTCCAGCACGACCTGCTCAGGGCTCATGAACTGCGCGGCTTGCGCATCGTAGTAAGCCTTGATGTCGTCATCGCTCAGTTGCACGGCCGCTGCGTCAGCTTTTACCGTGAGCAGCGAGAAGTCCCGTGTCTGCTTTTCCAGTCGGGCAAAATTTTCGACCTGCGCTTCAGTGACGAAACCACTGCCCGCCAGACCTGCGCGCAACTGGCCAATCAGCATTTCTTCCTTGAGCATTTCGCGGAACTGCAGGCGGCTGTAGCCCAACTGGCGTATGACTTGGTCGAAGCGCTCAGCGCTGAATTTGCCATCGGCCAAAAATTCCGGCGTTTGCAAGATGACCTGGTCCAGAGCTGGCTGGGAAAACGCAAAACCGGCATCGCTGGCACTCTGCAGCAGCAGTTTGCGCTCGATCAGGTTGCCCAGCGCGGCATTACGCAGCAGTCGCTCGTCGAGCTGTGAAGCATCGAAATCCTGCCCCAGCTGCTGCAACAGTTGGCGGCGTTGCATCTCGGTGGCCTGACCCAGTTCGGCGGTCGTAATCTCTTCGCCGTTAACCTTGGCGGCGTTCTGGCTGTTGCTCGTGCTGGTAAAAATGGCGTCGACACCGGTCAGCGCCATAAGCGCCACGATGACAGCAATGATGGTCTTGGCAATCCAACCCTGTGAATTGTCCCTGATGTTTTGCAGCATGCGTCCCCCAGAACGACCGCACCATAATCGGCAGTCGTGCAGCGTGGGTAAAATCCGGATAGAAGAAAGGCGCATCCGAGGATGCGCCTTCTCGTAACTGGCGGAGCGGTTGAAGTCTCTGTGTGTGACGTTCAACTGATCGATCGGGTGGTTTCACGCTCTCGATCATCGCACCGCTGTCAGGCCAACATTCATGCTGACCTGAGGGCAATGCCCCAAGACGCTTAGTTAACGGCGTCTTTCAGAGCCTTACCAGCTTTGAAACCTGGGATCTTGGCAGCAGCGATGCTGATCGGATTACCGGTTTGCGGGTTGCGTCCAGTGCGTGCAGCACGCTCTTTGACAGCGAAGGTACCGAAACCAACCAGTACAACGGAGTCGCCAGCTTTCAGTGCGCCAGTGACGGATTCAATCACTGCATCCAGCGCGCGGCCAGCAACAGCTTTCGGGATATCAGCAGATGCAGCGATGGCATCGATCAGTTCCGACTTGTTCACTCGTAAGTCCCCTTAATTTCTGTTGAGTTTGTTTCTTGATTTTCTGTGTAAGTAAAAGCGTGCGCTGAGTGGCTACCAGACACATAAGAGCCGCTTTATAACAAGGGCTCTAAAAAGGTGTCAAGGAAGCCCCTCGGCTAATGCGTGCTGATTCGCTCCTTGGAATCAGACTCGCGCTTCTCATCCTGCGCTACCAACTCCGGAGCCGCATCAGGCAAGGGCTCCGGGGCGTATTGCAGCGCAATTTGCAGGACCTCGTCAATCCATTTAACCGGTTTAATCTGCAGGTCTTGCTTAATATTCTCGGGAATCTCCTTCAAATCACGCACATTCTCTTCCGGAATGATCACGGTTTTGATGCCACCACGGTGAGCGGCCAGGAGTTTTTCCTTGAGCCCACCGATGGCCAGGACCTGACCACGCAGGGTGATTTCTCCGGTCATTGCCACGTCTGCACGTACCGGAATCAGGGTCAGGGCCGAAACCAGTGCCGTACACATGCCAACGCCTGCGCTAGGGCCGTCTTTGGGCGTAGCCCCTTCTGGCATGTGAATATGGATGTCGCGCTTCTCGTAGAAGTCGACAGGGATGCCCAGGCTCTTGGCGCGGCTTCGCACCACTGTCTGCGCTGCAGTGATCGACTCGACCATCACATCGCCCAGCGATCCGGTCTTGATCAGTTGCCCCTTGCCCGGCACCACGGTCGCCTCGATCGTCAGCAGCTCACCACCGACCTGGGTCCAGGCCAGGCCGGTCACTTGACCGATCTGATCTTCCACTTCAGCCAGGCCGTAACGATGCTTGCGCACACCCAGGAAGTGCTCGAGCGCCTCGGCACTGACCTCGACCTGGAAGCGCTTGTCGCGCACATGCTCCTTCACCACCTTGCGGCACACCTTGGCAATCTGCCGCTCAAGACTGCGCACACCAGCCTCGCGGGTGTAGTAGCGAATAATGTCGCGAATTGCCCCGTCCTCGAAGCTCAGCTCGCCCTTCTTCAGGCCATTGGCCTGGATCTGCTTGGGCGCCAGGTACTTGATGGCGATATTGACCTTCTCGTCTTCGGTGTAACCCGGCAGGCGGATCACCTCCATACGATCCAGCAAGGCCGCCGGAATATTCATCGAGTTGGCGGTGCAGAGGAACATCACATCGGAAAGGTCGTAATCGACTTCCAGGTAATGGTCGTTGAAGTTGTGGTTCTGCTCCGGATCCAGCACCTCAAGCAGCGCCGAGGCCGGATCGCCGCGCATGTCCTGTCCCATCTTGTCGATTTCATCGAGCAAGAACAGCGGGTTGCGCACACCCACCTTGGTCATCTTTTGAATCAAACGACCTGGCATGGAACCAATATAGGTGCGCCGATGGCCACGGATCTCAGCCTCATCACGCACGCCACCCAGAGCCATACGCACGAATTTGCGGTTGGTCGCACTGGCGATGGATTCAGCCAGAGAGGTTTTACCCACCCCTGGCGGGCCCACCAGGCAAAGCACCGGCCCGCGAATTTTCTTCACCCGCTTTTGCACGGCGAGATACTCGAGGATGCGATCCTTGACCTCATCGAGCCCATAGTGGTCGGCATCGAGAATCGCCTCGGCGCGCGCCAGATCCAGGCGCACCTTGGTCTGCGCCTTCCACGGTACATTGACCAGCCAATCGATGTAGGAACGCACCACGGTGGCCTCGGCAGACATGGGCGACATCTGCTTGAGCTTGTTCAGCTCGGCCTGGGCCTTGGTGTAGGCATCCTTCGGCAAACCGGCAGCTTCGATGCGCTTTTTCAGCTCATCGAGCTCGTTGTGCCCTTCCTCACCGTCGCCGAGTTCTTTCTGAATGGCCTTCATCTGCTCATTCAGGTAGTACTCGCGCTGGCTGCGCTCCATCTGCTTCTTCACCCGCCCGCGGATGCGCTTCTCCACCTGCAGCAGGTCGATTTCCGCATCCAGCAGTGCCAGAACGTGCTCGACACGCGCAGCCAGGTCGGTGATTTCCAGAATTTCCTGCTTCTGCTCGATCTTCAACGCCATATGAGCCGCCATGGTATCGACCAGACGACTCGGCTCATCAATGCTGTTGAGCGACGAGAGAACCTCAGCCGGGACCTTCTTGCCCAACTGTACATACTGCTCGAACTGGCTGAGCAGACTGCGCACGAATACTTCGGACTCGCGCTCGGCAGCTTCCTGCTCATCAAGCAACTGCACATCGGCGCGGCAGTGCCCGTCGACCTCGATAAAACGCTGAATCTCACCGCGCTGCTCGCCCTCGACTAACACCTTGACGGTGCCATCGGGCAGCTTCAGCAACTGCAGTACGGTCGCAACCGTACCAACGCGGTACAGACCTTCCTCACCCGGATCATCATCGGCAGGGTTTTTCTGGGCGAGCAGCAGAATCTGCTTCTCCCCCGCCATCGCGGCTTCCAGCGCCTCGATGGACTTCTCGCGCCCCACGAACAGGGGAATGACCATGTGCGGATAAACCACGACATCGCGCAGCGGCAGGAGAGGCAATTCGATGGTTGTCTTCATGATTTAGGCTCTGCGACGGGCCATACGGCCGTGAACGGTGGGAGTACCCTTGACCCTAAGATGGGGGTAGCCCAGGTAAAAAACAAGCGGGGTCCCGGAAAAACAAAGGGGCCCGAGGGCCCCTTGCTTTCAGCATGTAACACGACACATCAGGCGTCGGGCGCAGCCTTGGCCGGCGGCTCGCTGTTTTCATAGATCAACAGCGGCTTGGAGGTGCCCTCGATTACGCTTTCGTCGATCACCACTTTACTGACATCGGTCTGCGAAGGGATTTCGTACATAGTATCGAGCAGGATGCCCTCGAGGATCGAGCGCAGGCCCCGTGCACCGGTCTTACGCTCCAGTGCCTTGTGCGCAACAGACTTGAGCGCATCCGGGCGAAACTCAAGGTCCACACCTTCCATCTCGAACAGCTTGGCGTACTGCTTGGTCAGTGCGTTCTTCGGCTCGGTGAGAATCTGCACCAGCGCCGCCTCATCCAGCTCATCGAGGGTCGCGATAACCGGCAGACGCCCAACGAACTCGGGAATCAGGCCAAACTTCACCAGATCGTCCGGCTCTACTTCGCGCAGCGATTCGCCGATTTTTTTGCCCAGATCGACACTGCGTACCTCGGCGTTGAAGCCGATGCCACCACGGGTCGAGCGACCCTGGATGACTTTCTCCAGACCAGAGAAAGCACCGCCACAGATGAACAGGATATTGCGCGTATCCACCTGCAGGAACTCCTGCTGCGGATGCTTGCGCCCACCTTGCGGCGGTACCGAGGCGACCGTACCCTCGATCAGCTTGAGCAGCGCCTGCTGCACACCCTCACCGGAGACGTCACGGGTAATCGACGGGTTGTCGGACTTACGGGAAATCTTGTCGATTTCATCGATGTAGACGATGCCCATCTGGGCCTTCTCGACATCGTAATCGCACTTCTGCAAGAGTTTCTGGATGATGTTCTCAACGTCCTCACCCACATAACCGGCCTCAGTGAGGGTGGTGGCGTCAGCGATGGTGAACGGTACATTAAGCAGGCGAGCCAGGGTCTCAGCCAGCAAAGTCTTGCCCGAGCCAGTCGGCCCGATCAGCAGAATGTTGCTTTTGCCCAGCTCGACATCGTCTTTCTTTTCACGCTGATTCAGGCGCTTGTAGTGGTTATAGACCGCGACCGCGAGCACCTTCTTCGCACGCTCCTGGCCGATCACGTACTGATCGAGGATGGTGCTGATTTCCTTGGGTGCAGGCAGTTTGTGCGCGCTGCTCTCGGCCTGGGCTTCCTGCACCTCCTCGCGGATGATGTCGTTGCACAGGTCGACGCACTCGTCGCAGATAAAGACCGAGGGGCCGGCAATCAATTTGCGCACTTCATGCTGGCTTTTGCCGCAGAAGGAGCAATAAAGCAACTTGCCGTTGTCCTCGCCGTTGCGGGTGTCAGTCATTCGATCAATCCAATACCGTAGGCGTGAAACACAAGATGAAGGCAAATGCGGGCGTTTTCAAGCCCGCATGGCAGTCGGAGATACGTAAACGCGCGTTTAAGCCGGCATTTGACGCTGGGTGAGAACCTTATCGATCAGGCGATAGTTCACCGCCTCTTCACCACTCATGAAGCGGTCACGGTCGGTATCACGGGCGATCACATCGATCGGCTGACCGGTGTGGTGCGCCAGAACCTGGTTCAGTCGCTCGCGAATGAAGAGAATTTCCTTGGCATGGATCTCGATATCCGAGGCCTGACCCTGGAAGCCGCCGAGCGGCTGGTGAATCATCATCCGCGAATGCGGCAGGCAGTAACGCTTGCCTGCCGCGCCACCCGCCAACAGCAGCGCACCCATGCTGCAGGCCTGGCCGATGCAGATGGTCGAGACGTCAGGCTTGATGAACTGCATGGTGTCATAGATCGACATGCCCGCCGTCACCGAACCACCCGGCGAGTTGATGTACAGATGGATGTCCTTGTCCGGGTTCTCTGCTTCCAGAAACAGAAGCTGAGCGGCGACCAGGTTAGCCATGTAGTCTTCGACCGGGCCGATCAGGAAGATCACACGCTCCTTCAGGAGGCGTGAATAAATGTCATAGGCACGCTCACCGCGGGCCGACTGTTCGATCACCATGGGCACCAGGCCACCAGCGGCTTGGATGTCTGGCATTTGTTGCATAAAAGGATTGCGCGACATTCTTGCACTCGCTCCCTAGATAGTTGTTTCTCAAATACGCATAAGCCAGCACGAAGGCTGGCTTATGGTGTGCTCGAACGAGGTCAGGAAATCAGGCGGCTTGGGGTGCTTCCACCGGCTTGACAGCTTCTTCGTAGGAGACCGATTTATCGGTCACGTTAGCCTTCTGCAAAACAGTATCTACAACTTGCTCTTCGAGCACAACCGAACGGACTTCGTTCATTTGCTGGTCGTTTTTGTAGTACCAAGCCACTACTTGCTCAGGCTCCTGATAGGCCGAGGCCATTTCCTGGATCATCTCGCGAACGCGCGCGTCATCAGGCTTGAGGTCGAATTGCTTGACCACTTCAGCGACGATCAAGCCCAGCACCACGCGGCGCTTGGCCTGCTCTTCGAACAGCTCGGCAGGCAGTTGATCCGGCTTGATGTTACCGCCGAACTGCTGAACAGCCTGTACACGCAGACGATTGACTTCGTTACCAATCAGCGCCTTCGGCACTTCAACCGGGTTGGCGGCCAGCAGACCTTCCATCACCTGGTTCTTAACCTTGGATTTGATGGCCTGGCGCAGCTCACGCTCCATGTTCTTGCGTACTTCGGCACGGAAGCCTTCCAGACCGCCTTCCTTGACGCCGAACAGGGCGAAGAAATCGTCATTCAGCTCAGGCAGTTGCGGCGCGGCCACAGCACTGACGCTAACGGTGAACTCGGCGGTTTTGCCGGCCAGGTCGAGGTTCTGGTAGTCCTCGGGGAAGGTTGGCGTAATAACGCGCTCTTCGCCTGCTTTCACACCTACCAGCGCGTCTTCAAAGCCCGGGATCATGCGGCCGGAGCCCAGCACCAGCTGAGTGCCCTTGGCGCTACCACCGGCAAAAGCTTCGCCATCGATCTTGCCGACGAAGTCGATGGTCAACTGGTCGCCATTCTCGGCAGCACGCTCGGCCGCTTCAAAACGGGTGTTCTGCTTGCGCAGGATATCCAGCATGTTGTCCAGATCGGCATCAGCAACTTCAGCCTGCAGGCGCTCGATGGCAATACCGTCGAAACCTCCCACTTCAAATTCTGGGAACACTTCAAAGGTAGCTACGTACTCGAGATCCTTGCCCTTCTCGAAGGACTTCGGCTCGACGGCCGGCGAACCGGCTGGGTTCAGCTTCTGCTCGACCACGGCCTCATAGAATGTGGCCTGAATCAGATCGCCCAGGGCTTCCTGGCGCGCCGCATCTTCATAACGCTGGCGGATGACGCTCATCGGTACTTTGCCGGGGCGGAAGCCTGGGACCTTGGCGCGACGGGCAGTCTGCTGCAGACGCTTGTTGACTTCGGTCTCGATGCGCTCAACAGGAACGCCAACAGTCATACGACGCTCAAGAGCAGAAGTGCTTTCAACAGAAACTTGCATGGATTTTCCTCGTTGCACAGACATAAGCCGCCGATTACCGGCCCCTAATTCAAGGGCATGCATTCTAGAGGGTCGATTTGCAGAAGTCACCCTAGATGCAGGCGGCAATCGGGAGGGAGTAAAAGATGGTGCGGACGGAGAGACTCGAACTCTCACGCCTTGCGGCGCTGGAACCTAAATCCAGTGTGTCTACCAATTCCACCACATCCGCATGGTAAAGCTTTATACAAAAACGCCAGGTTTAACCTGGCGCTTTGGAATATGGGGTGGACGATGGGGATCGAACCCACGACAACAGGAGTCACAATCCTG
>JAHJYA010000100.1 GCA_018826895.1 Gammaproteobacteria bacterium | reverse complement strand
GGGGGAGTCACCGAGCGGTCGCTGTTTCAAAATCACGGCGATCCTGATCCCTCCGCAACGAATCTAGGGGGCTGAGGGGTTGAATTGAAACGATTAGCGTAGTAGCATAGATTTATACATTGTAACTACATGATTATGAAGAAATAAATTGCAAAACGTGAATTTTGAAACAGTTTTCTGCGGGTTATTGAAGGACGCGGTTAACTGAGCCGCACGGCCCGGGGCTGCCAGGCCCCGGGTGCTTTACCGCAAGCGGCTCGTTCGTGACGCTTCAGTCACTGCAGCAAGTCGCTACAATGCCTCGCTTTCTCCTTTATCCCGCCGAGGCCCGCGCATGAAATTTCGTTTTCTCCTGTGGATGCTGGGCCGCCTGATGGCCAAGGCCAGTCGGGACAACCCTGCATTCCAGAAACAGCTTGAGGGGCGCGACCTGGTGTTTCAGCTACACACCCTCGATGGCCGTATTGCCCGGCACTTTATCGTCAAGGACCTGCGTATCAGCAGCCGCCGTGGCCCGGCCAGCGAACCGGCGTTCGCTTTGGGGTTCAAGGACGCTGCTTACGGCTTTGCCACCCTGACCGCGAAGAACAAGCAGCTCGCATTCATGCAGGGCATTCAGAACAAGGACATCCAGATCCAGGGCAACCCGGCGTTGGTGCTGTGGTTCCAGGGCCTGACCAAGTACCTGAGCCCGAAGAAGAAACCGAGCCCGCAAAAAGCAGCCTGAGCCGCTGCGGGTTGCTGGGGCTGACTGCCAGCCCCTATGCTGGTGGCAGTCATAAGGAAGGCCTGTCATGCGTGTACTTTTGCTGCCTTTGTCCCTGTTATTCGTCGCCGAGTTGTCGTGCGCCGCGCCTGCAGCAACGGATGCTTTCGCCCCGGTGTTCGAGCTGGCGGGTGTCAGCCTGCTCTGCGAGCAGGCCGAGCCGCTGGTGGTACGAGGCCTGACGGAGGCACAGCAACGACCACTGGGGCAGGCATTCGCTGCGGACGCGCTCTGTGCTGACCTGGCCAGGCAACTGCGCGACGAGTTTTCAGCAACGGAGTTGCAGCAGGCTCGGCAGTTGCTGGACAGTGACCTGGCCCAGCGTTTCACCGCGGCCGAGCGGGCGGTGGGTGAGGGCGGCGGCGAAGCACTGGCGCAGTACCGCGCCCAGCTACTTGAGCGGGCACCGTTGCAGGCGCGCCTCGACCTGGTGCGGCGTCTGGATGCGGCGGCCCACACCACGGCGCTGGCCGCGCTATTGCGCTACGAGGTGGGCAAGACCCAGGCGCTGCTGGCACTCAGAGCGCGCGGCGAAAACCTTGATGAACAGGCGTTGAGCAAACAGACCGCAGAGCAGGCCAAGGTGCTGCGCCAGTCGAGTGCGACTGCGGTTGAGTCCTTCATGCTATTTGCCTACCGGCAGATGCCCAGCGCTGACTTGGCGGCCTATGCCGCGCTCTACGAGTCAGCCGTGGTGGCGCGCCTGCTGACGCGCAGCGCCGAGGTGCTGCCAAGCCTGTTCGCCGAGCGGCGACAGGCGATCCGGGCAGCTAATTAGCCGGGCTGAAACTGCGACGCCAGTTCACGCAATGCCGCCTCGGCAGTGAGAACCTTGCTCACAGCCTCGTCGGCTTTTTCGCGGGTCAAGGACAGGGCATCGAACAGCGCCTGGGGAATCTCGCGCTGCGGGCCTGCGCCAATACCACGATTGCGCAACAGGCTGACCGCCAGGCACACCAGGTTCGGGTAGATCGCCAGGTCGCCGCTGTAGCGCGGGTCCTGTTGGAAGCGCAGGGCACTGGCCAGCTCTTCGGGCATGTCCCAGTGGCGCATCAGCCAGGCGCCGATCTGCTCGCGGGTAATCCCCAGCAGGTGCTGCTCGACATAGCTGTGTGAGAGGTGCGGGTTGACCTCCAGATGCCGGCAGATCAGCGAAAAATGCGGCGGAAAGACATGCGCCAGGACCAGGTAGCCGAAGTTGTGCAGCAGGCCGGCCAGGTAGGTCAGCCCTGCTTCCGGGCGCTGTGCCCTTGGAATCGCGCGGGTCAGGCCCTCGATCACTGCGGCGGTGTAGATCGACTGCTGCCAGTAGGGCGTGGCCTGCTGGGGGTTGTCGCGCGGCAGGCTGAGGGTCTTACCCAGGGCCAGGCCGAGGGCCAGGTTGATCACCAGGTCGAAGCCCAGCACGCGGACGATGGCGTCTTCCACCGAGCGGATTCTGCCGGGCGCGGCGTAGAACGGCGAGGCGGCCCAACTGACTACCTGGGCGGCGAGGGCTGGGTCGGTCTCGACCACGCCGGTGATGTCGTCGACGGTGGCGTCCGGGTCGACGCGCAGTTTGATGATCTTCTGCGCGGTGGCCGGCAGCGGCGGGATTTCGATGGTTTCTTCCAGGCGCTGCTGGATCCGTCGAGCCGTGAACGCCTGGACCGCCTGGGTGATTTCAGCGCGGTCGTCACCGGGGCGGTCGAGGTTCAAACGGATGGCGCTCACCGGCTCACCGAAGCGCGCGGCACTGGCCTTGCTCAGCAGGTTTTTGAAGGCGTCGGTGCTTAGCTCGAGCAGCACACCAGGCTGCCCGGATTCGACGAACAGGCTGGGCACCTGTAGCAGGCGTTCATCGTACAGACACGGCGAGCTGGTCAGCGGCGGCAGACCCGGCAGAACACGCAACTGGTGCTTGCTGAGCATGCGCTCAAGGCGTTCCGGTTTGACGGCCGTCAGTTGGCGCCCGGTCAGCTCGGCCAGGCGGTTAAGGTCGAGCAATTGGCTCTGCGGGAACAGTACCAGCAGGGCGCCGACCGCATCATCGACCAGCACGGCCTGCAGGCGCTGTGCGGCAGGCAGCTCTGCCGTCGCGCTACGCACCTGATAGGCCAGGCCCAGCTTCTCAAGCAGTTGCAGGATCACCGCAGGCGGCTGTGGCGTGGTGTCGGGCGCGAGAGCGAGGTCGGTCATAGCGGTGTCCAGCTGAAAGAAAGGCGGGTCGTAAGGGCTGCAACGCCCCGGAAAATACGTCTGCACTGGCCAGCAGTATAAACGCCCCAGGCCGGCGCGGCTTTAGACTTGGCCATATTGCTGACCATGTCGCAGCCAGCGGTCGAGCAATGGGCTGACGTGTTGCGGCCAGTCGGCCAGTAGGCTTTGCGCGGCATCGCGCACCGCCGGCAGCAGGTCGGCGTCACGCATCAGGTCGGCAACCTTGAATTGCAGCAGGCCGGTTTGCCGGGTACCGAGCATTTCACCCGGGCCGCGCAGTTCCAGATCCTTTTCGGCGATCACGAAACCATCGCAGGTCTCACGCATGATACCCAGGCGTTCGCGTCCCAGTTGTGACAGTGGCGGGTGATAGAGCAGCACGCAATGGCTGGCGGCGCTGCCCCGGCCGACGCGGCCGCGCAACTGGTGCAACTGTGCCAGGCCCAGGCGCTCGGGGTTTTCGATGATCATCAGGCTGGCATTGGGTACGTCGACGCCGACTTCGATCACCGTGGTGGCCACCAGCAGCTGCAACTGGCCCTGCTTGAAACGCTCCATCACCGCGGCTTTTTCCGCCGGCTTCATGCGCCCGTGGATCAGCCCGACATGCAGCCCGCCGAGGGCGGCGACCAGGTCTTCGTAGGTGGTTTCGGCGGCCTGGCAGGTCAGTTCTTCGGATTCTTCGATCAGCGTACAGACCCAATAAGCCTGGCGGCCTTCGTTGCACGCCGAGCGCACCCGCTCGACCACTTCCAGGCGGCGGCTGTCGGCGATCACCAGGGTGTTGACCGGGGTGCGCCCCGGCGGCAGCTCGTCGAGGATCGAGGTGTCGAGGTCGGCGTAGGCGCTCATGGCCAGGGTGCGCGGTATCGGTGTGGCGGTCATGATCAATTGGTGCGGGCACATGCGTCCGCCTACGCCTTTCTGGCGCAGGGCCAGGCGCTGCTGCACGCCGAAGCGGTGCTGCTCGTCGATGATCACCAGGGCCAGGCGCTTGAACGTCACTTCGTCCTGAAACAGCGCATGGGTGCCGACCACCATGGGCACGCCGCTGGCGATCTGTTCCAGGGCGCTGGCGCGGGCCTTGCCCTTGAGCTTGCCGGCCAGCCAGGCAGTTTCCAGGCCCAGCGGCTGCAGCCAGCGGCTGAAATTGAGGAAATGCTGTTCGGCGAGGATTTCCGTCGGCGCCATCAGCGCCACCTGATAGCCGGCCTCCAGTGCCTGCAGCGCGGCGAAGGCGGCGACTACGGTCTTGCCGGCGCCGACATCGCCCTGCACCAGGCGCAACATCGGTTCGTCCTGGCTGAGGTCGTAGGCGATCTCGGCGCCCACGCGACGTTGCGCGCCGGTAGGCTGAAAGCCCAGGCCGGCAATAAACTGCTCGGGCAGATGCTTGGCCACGGGCAGCACCGGCGCCTGCAAGGCGCGCACGCTCTCACGCAGGCGTTGTAGCGACAGCTGGTGAGTGAGTAGTTCCTCGAACGCCAGGCGGTGCTGTGCCCAGTGGCGGCCTTCGGCGAGTTCGTCCAGGTCGGCGTCCGGTGGCGGTCGGTGCAGGTAGCGCAGCGCCTTGTCCAACGGGCTGAGGCCATGCTCACGGGCCAGCTCGGCCGGTAGCCAGTCCGGCAGGCTGTGTGGGCCTAGACGGGCCAGGGCTTGCTCGCTGAGGCTGCGCAGGCGCTGCTGGGTGAGGCCTTCGGTGGTTGGGTAGATCGGCGTGAGGGTCTGCTCCACGGCAATCGATTCACTGCCCGACAGCGCCCGGTACTCGGGGTGATAGATCTCCAGCCCGGAGGAGCCTGGGCGCACTTCGCCGTAGCAGCGCACCTGGGTGCCGCGCTTGAGCCCTTCCTTCTGCGCATTGCTGAAGTGGTAGAAGCGCAGGCTCAGGGTGCCGCTGCCGTCCTGCAGGCGCACCAGCAGGCTGCGGCGTTTGCCCATGACCACATCGGCGCCGGCCACCGTACCTTCGACCACCGCGTCCTGGCCGGGGCGCAGCTCACCGATGGGCACAATGCGGGTGCGGTCCTGATAACGCAGCGGCAGGTGGAACAGCACGTCCTGCAGGGTTTCCAGGCCCACCTTGGCGAGCTTCTCGGCCAGGGCAGCACCCACGCCCTTGAGCGCGGTGACGGAAACCGTGGCCAGCTCACTCATCGGCTGGCCTTAGGCTTTGGCAGGGTGCGGGCGGGCTACCGAGCACAGGCGGATCGAGTCAGCGAGGATCTCGATCGCCTTGGGCCGCGGAAAGCTGGCGCGCCAGGCGATCGCCACGGTGCGGAACGGCGCCGGTGGGCTCAGCGGGCGCACTTCGATCACGCCGGGGGCGTAGTGGTGGCTGTCGACCGCCGAGAACGGCAGGATAGACACGCCCAGGCCCGAGGCGACCATGTGGCGGATGGTCTCCAGTGAGCTGGATTCCACGGTGGTGTGCTTGGCGTGTTCTTCGCCGCCTTTGCGCAGCGTCGGGCAGGCTTCCAGCACCTGATCGCGGAAGCAGTGGCCTTCGCCGAGCAGCAGCAGGCTCTTGTCGTTGAGCAACTTGCTGTCGATGGTCTCCATCTTCGCCCAGGGGTGGCCGGCCGGCAGCAGCGCGTAGAACGGCTCATCGTAGAGCGGCAGGGTCAGCACGTCGGCTTCCTGGAACGGCAGGGCGATGATGATTGCGTCCAGCTCGCCGGTGCGCAGCTTGTCGCGCAGCACATGGGTGAAATTTTCTTCGATATACAGCGGCATCTGCTCGGCGACCCGATGCAGTTGCGGGATCAGGTGCGGGAACAGGTAGGGGCCGACGGTGTAGATGGCGCCAATCTTCAGCGGTGCGGCGAGCTGGTTCTTGCCGGCCTGGGCCAGTTCACGGATGCCCTGCGCCTGCTCGAGCACCTTCTGCGCCTGGGTGACGATGCCTTCGCCCACCGGCGTCAGTCGTACTGCGCTTTTGCTGCGCTCGAAGATCAGCACACCCAGCTCGTCCTCGAGCTTCTTCACCCCCACCGACAGGGTTGGCTGGCTGACATGGCAGCGTTCGGCAGCGCGGCCGAAGTGTTGTTCCTGGGCGAGGGTGACGATGTAGCGCAGTTCGGTCAGGGTCATAGTGTTTATCCATTAAGTTGCGACCAAGCATAGCCTTTGCAATGCAATCAACCAACCGGGCTAAACTGAGTTTCCTTGAGAATTGATGGAGTAGCGGATGGCTAATCCCGTGGTGGTGATCGCAGGCTGTGGTGATGTGGGTTCGCGCCTGGGCGTACGCCTGGCCGCCGAGGGCTGGACAGTGCATGGCTTGCGCCGTTCGGTGCAGGTATTGCCAGCGGTTATTCAGCCGGTACCGGCGGACTTGTGCGAGCCGGCGTGCCCGACGGCCTGGCCCAGTGGGGCGGTGGATTACCTGGTCTACTGCGCTGCCGCCAGCCAGCACGATGAGGCCGGTTACCGTGCGGCCTATGTCGATGGCCTGCGCCATGTCCTCAGTTGGCTGGCCGAGCGCGGCCAGCAACCGCGCCGCGTGTTGTTCGTGTCGAGCAGCGGGGTGTATGGCCAGCAGGGTGGCGAGTGGGTTGATGAGCAATCGCCGGTCGAGGCGCAAAGCTTCTCGGCGGTAATCATGCGCGAGGCCGAGCAACTGGCGCTGCACTGCGGCCTACCAGCCAGCGTGGTGCGCTTGACCGGGCTGTACGGGCCGGGTCGGCAGTGGCTGCTCAATCAGGTGCGCCAGGGCTATCGAGTGGCCAGCGAGCCGCCGCTGTATGGCAATCGCATCCATGTTGATGATGCGGCGGGTCTGTTGGCCTATCTGCTGACAACCGACCAGCGCGGTGTCGCCATTGGGGATTGCTACCTGGGCGTGGACGATGCCCCGGCGCCGCTGCACGAAGTGGTCGCCTGGCTGCGTGAACAGCTGGGCGTCAGTCACTGGAGCGATGAGGCCCAAGTACGCCGTGCCGGCAGCAAGCGCTGCAGCAACGCCCGTGCCCGAGCCCTGGGGTGGACGCCGCAGTACCCGAGCTTTCGTGAAGGTTATGCGGCGATTCTTGCGCAGTTGCCTGGCTAGTCGCGCTGCAGGTGCCAGCGTAACTCGCCCTTGCGATAGTCCGGGACTTCGTCAGGGCGCGCTGCGTTGTTGGCGTCGAACAGGCGTAGTTGATCCTGCTCGCGCTCGAAGATCCATACCTGTCCTTGTTCGCCAAGCTGCAGCCAGATGCTGTCCTGCTCGCCGGTCATGGCCGCGCAGTCGCCGGCCAGGCACAGTGCGTAACGCTCGGCGCCGGGCAGTCCTTCGAGCCGGCCATCGGGGTCGAAGCGCACCAGTCCGCCCTGGCCGAGGCCCTGCTCGATGCGCCAGGTCCCGCTCAGGTAGGCCTGATACAGGCTGTGCTCGAAACGGCTGCCGGTCGGCGCGCCGGGTGGCAGCTCCAGCGTCGAGCGGGCGAAGCGCTGGGCCGGCCAACTGGCACTGGGTGCCTGTACCAGACTGTCCTGTTCGAGACTGAGTTGGTCTTGATCATCGCTGGCGAAGATCACCCGCAACTGGCCATCCGGCAAGATGCGCAAGCGTCCCTCGGCCACTTCGAGGCCGTTGCTCAGGCGCGCGCTGCCATTGGCCGGGTCGAGCTGCCATTCCAGGTTCGGCCCGTAGGCCAGCAGGGCCTCGCGCAGCGGCGTACCCGCCACGGCGGCATCAATGGCGGTTTGGTTGATCCAGGTGCCGCTGGGGTCGCGCGGCGGGGTGCTGCAACCGGCCAGCAGGCCTGCGCAGCCCAGTATCAGTAACAGGTTACGCATGCATGGTGTCCCTGGCCGGTGAGCCTGTCGGTTATTGCAGAACCAGAATGGCGTCCATTTCAACCTGGGCACCCTTGGGCAGGGCAGCCACGCCGATGGCGGCGCGCGCCGGGTAGGGCTGCTGGAAGTAGCGGCCCATGACTTCGTTGACGGTGGCGAAGTGCGACAGGTCGGTGAGGAAGATGTTGAGTTTGACCACGTCCTTGAATGAGCCACCAGCGGCTTCCATCACCGCCTTGAGGTTCTCGAAGACCTGCACGGTCTGGGCCTCGAAGCCTTCGACCAGCTCCATGGTGGCCGGGTCCAGCGGAATCTGCCCGGACATATAGACGGTGTTGCCGGCCTTGATCGCCTGGGAGTAAGTGCCGATGGCGGCGGGTGCTTTGTCGCTGTTGATGACGCTCTTGCTCATGCTGGGCTCCTTGAGAGGGTTGCGAGAAGGTGGCAGGTGAATGACTGCCGGAAAAGGAATCAGGCCCGGGCGCGGGTGATGCGGATAACCCCGGATAGGGCACGCAGCTTCTTGATCACGCGGGCCAGGTGGATGCGGTCATGCACGCTGACCACCAGTTGTACGATGCTGATGCGGCCGTCGCGCTCGTCCATGCTGATCTTCTCGATATTGCCGTCGGCGGCATTGACGCTGCCAGCGAGCAGGGCGATCAGGCCGCGCTGGTGTTCCAGCTCGATGCGCAGTTCGACGTTGAATTCGCCAACCACATCCTTGGCCCAAGACAGCTGGATGCACTTCTCCGGATTGTGGCGGATTTCGCCGATATTCCGGCAGCTGTCCAGGTGCACCACCATGCCCTTGCCCGCCGACAGGTGGCCGACAATCGGGTCGCCCGGTATCGGCGTGCAGCATTTTGCGTAGCTGAGCACCAAACCTTCGGTACCCCGGATCGCCAGCGGTCCTTCGGCGTTCGGCAGGCTGTCGTTGCCCTCGCTGAGCAGGCGTCGCGCGACTACGTAGGCCATACGGTTGCCCAGGCCAATGTCTTCGAGCAGGTCTTCGATCACCTCCAGGCGGTACTCGGCGAGCACGGCCTGGATGCGCTCAGGTGACAGCTTGTCGATATGCGTCTCGAAGCCGGTGAGCACCTTGTTCAGCAGGCGCTCGCCGAGGCTGATCGACTCGGAGCGGCGTTGCAGCTTGAGGGCATGGCGGATGTGCGTGCGCGCCTTGCCGGTGACCACGAAGTTCAGCCAGGCCGGGTTTGGCCGTGCGCCGGGGGCGCTGACGATTTCCACGGTCGAGCCGCTTTCCAGCGCTTGCGATAGCGGCGCCAGGCGGCGGTTGATGCGGCAGGCGATGCAGGTGTTGCCGACATCGGTGTGTACGGCATAGGCGAAGTCGACCGCCGTGGAGCCTTTGGGCAGCTCCATGATGCGACCCTTGGGCGTGAACACGTAGACCTCGTCCGGGAACAGGTCGATCTTCACGCTCTCGATAAATTCCAGCGAGTTGCCGGCGCGTTGCTGCATTTCCAGCACACCTTTGACCCACTGGCGGGCGCGGGCGTGGGTGCCTTTGGGCTGGTCTTCGTCGTTGGACTTGTACAGCCAGTGCGCGGCGATGCCATTGTTGGCCATCTCTTCCATCTCGCGGGTGCGAATCTGGATCTCGATGGGTACGCCGTGCATGCCGAACAGGGTGGTGTGCAGCGACTGGTAGCCGTTGGCCTTGGGGATCGCGATGTAATCCTTGAAGCGCCCCGGCAGCGGCTTGTACAGGTTGTGCACGGCGCCGAGCACGCGGTAGCAGGTGTCGACCTTGTCGACGATGATGCGGAAGGCGTAGACGTCCATGATCTCGTTGAACGCCCGGCGCTTGCCGCGCATCTTCTGGTAGATGCCGTACAGGTGCTTTTCGCGCCCTAGCACTTCGCCTTCCAGGCCGTCGCGGGCCAGGCAGTGCACCAGGGATTCTTCGATCTTGTTGACCAGCTCTTTGCGGTTGCCACGCGCGCGGCGCACAGCGGCGCGAATACGCTCGGCGCGCATCGGGTGCATGGCCTTGAAGCCCAGGTCCTCGAATTCCACGCGCATGCTGTGCATGCCCAGGCGGTTGGCGATGGGTGCGTAGATTTCCAGGGTTTCCTTGGCGATGCGCCGGCGCTTCTCGCCGGACAGCACTTCCAGGGTGCGCATGTTGTGCAGGCGGTCGGCCAGCTTGACCAGGATCACGCGAATGTCGCGGGCCATGGCCATGGCCATCTTCTGGAAGTTTTCGGCCTGGGCCTCGGCCTTGGTCTCGAAATTCATCTGGGTCAGCTTGCTGACACCATCGACCAGCTCGGCCACGGACTCGCCAAACTGCGCATGCAGGGCTTCCTTGGCGATACCGGTGTCTTCAATCACGTCATGCAGCATGGCGGCCATCAGGCTCTGATGGTCCATGTGCATGTCAGCCAGGATGCACGCCACCGCAAGCGGGTGGGTGACGTAGGCTTCGCCGCTGCGACGGCGTTGACCGTCGTGGGCTTGTTCGGCGTAGAAGTAAGCGCGGCGGACCAGGTTGACCTGGTCACTGCCGAGGTAGCCGGAAAGTCGATCGGCGAGGGCGTCTATGCTCGGCATCGGGTTACCCCCTGCCGCGCTGGATGACCCTGCGCCTGACGACGTCGACCCGGCATAGGCTTACAGAGGCTCGTTAGCCTCTTCCTCGAATGCGGCAAACAGCGGTTCTTCTTCGACGATGTCGTCCTGAGCGATGACGTCATAGTCAACCAGGCCGGCAGCGATTTCGCGCAGAGCAACCACGGTCGGCTTGTCGTTTTCCCAGGCTACCTTCGGCTCTTTGCCGCCGGTGGCTAGTTGGCGCGAACGCTTGGTGGCGAGCATGACCAGCTCGAAGCGGTTATCGACGTTGTCCAGGCAATCTTCAACGGTAACGCGGGCCATGGTGTTCCTCGTAGCAAATGCGATATGAAGCTGGGCCCGGATGGGCGAGCGGACTGGATAGTCTAAAAAATCACCAGCATTAAGGGAAGCACTGTTTTCGCGCTGCTCAGGCCAACAGTTCGCCGAGCAGGCCAGCATGGCGCTGCTGCTGGGTGGCCTGCGCCAGTTGATTGGCCCGGAAGATCGCCTTCAGGTCGCTCAGGGCGTGGGCGAAGTCGTCGTTGATCACCAGGTAGTCGTACTCGACATAGTGGCTCATTTCACTGACGGCCTCGCGCATGCGCCGCTCGATGATCTCGCTGCTGTCCTGGCCGCGGTTGGTCAGGCGATGGCGCAGCGCTTCCTGGGTCGGCGGCAGGATGAAGATCGAGCGTGCCTGGGGCATCAGCTTGCGCACCTGCTGCGCGCCCTGCCAGTCAATTTCCAGGATCAGGTCGAAGCCTTCGGCCAGGGTCTGCTCGACCCAGGTTTGCGAGGTGCCGTAGAGGTTGTCGAAGACCTGGGCATGTTCGAGAAATTCGTTGCGCTCGAGCATGGCGCCGAACTGTGCGTGGCTGACGAAGTGGTAGTTGACCCCGTCGGCTTCGCCCGGACGCATGGCGCGGGTGGTGTGCGACACCGACACGCGAATGTTCGGCTCGCTGTCGATCAACGCCTTGACCAGGCTGGTCTTGCCGGCGCCGGAGGGCGCGGAAACGATATAGAGAGTGCCGGTGGTGAGACTCATGGAAGCATCCTGAAAATCGTGTGGGTAGAAGGCCGCCACGCGGCCATGGCGGGCGTGGCGCTTATTCGATGTTCTGCACCTGTTCGCGCATCTGCTCGATCAGGACCTTGAGGTTGACTGCGGCCTGGGTGCTGCGGGTGTCGAATGCCTTGGAACCGAGGGTGTTGGCCTCACGGTTGAGCTCCTGCATCAGAAAGTCCAGGCGCCGTCCGGCGGCGCCTGGGCTGGCCAGCACCCGGCGCACTTCGCTGACGTGGGTGCTGAGGCGGTCCAGTTCTTCGGCGACATCGCTTTTCTGCGCCAGCATCACCAGCTCCTGTTCGAGGCGCTGCGGGTCCAGCTCGACCTGCAGTTCCGCGCAACGGTCGCGTACCTTCTGGCGCTGGGCCTCGAGCATCTGCGGCACCAGTTCACGCAGGGTAACCACTTGCTCGCTAATCGCATCCAGGCGTTCGTTGAGCAGGCGGGCCAGTTCGGCACCTTCGCGGGCGCGGCCGCTCTTCAGCTCATTCAGCGCCTGGGTGAACAGCGCCAGGGCGCTCTGGTTAAGCGCTTGTGGGTCGGCGGCATCGGCCACCAGCACACCGGGCCAGCCGAGCACTTCCAGCGGATTGAGTGCGGCGGGCTGCTTGATCAGACCAGCAACGCGCTCGGCGGCGGCGACCAGTTGAGTGGCGCGCTCCAGGTCAACCTGCAGGGCTTTGCCGGTGTTGTCGTCGCTAAAGCGCAGGGTGCACTCGACCTTGCCGCGCGACAGGCCATTGCGCAGTGCTTCGCGTACCGCGCCTTCGAGGTCGCGAAAGGCTTCCGGCAGGCGCAGGTGGGGTTCCAGGTAGCGGTGATTGACCGAGCGCAGTTCCCAGCTCAGGGTGCCGTTGGCGCCGGCCTGTTCGGCGCGGGCGAAGGCCGTCATGCTGTGGATCATGGGCAAACCTCTCGGGGCATCGGGGCAGGCGTCGATGGTGCTGCCGTCCGGTGAAAAAGGGGGCGATTGTAGCGCAGTGCGTCGCCTGCCCCAATTGGTCATGTCGCCGCTGCGATGCGCGCCCTATAATGGCCGGCAGATTCTATCCAAAGCAGGTATCCCTTGATGAAACGTCCCAGTGGCCGCGCCGCCGATCAGTTGCGCCCGATCCGTATCACCCGCAACTACACCAAGCACGCTGAAGGCTCGGTGCTGGTGGAGTTTGGCGACACCAAGGTGATCTGCACGGTCAGCGTCGAATCCGGCGTACCGCGTTTTCTCAAGGGGCAGGGGCAGGGCTGGCTGACCGCCGAATACGGCATGCTGCCGCGCGCCACCGGCGAGCGTAACCAGCGCGAGGCCAGTCGTGGCAAGCAGGGCGGGCGTACTCTGGAAATCCAGCGTCTGATCGGCCGCTCGCTGCGCGCTGCACTGGACATGTCTAAGCTGGGAGAAATCACTCTGTACGTCGACTGTGACGTGATCCAGGCTGATGGTGGCACGCGCACCGCGTCGATCACCGGCGCCATGGTGGCCCTGGTCGATGCGCTGAAAGCTGTGAAGAAGCGCGGCGGCCTCAAGGCCGGCGATCCGCTCAAGCAGATGATCGCCGCGGTGTCCGTCGGCATGTACCAGGGCGAGCCGGTACTCGACCTGGACTACCTGGAAGACTCGGCAGCGGAAACCGACCTCAATGTGGTCATGACCAGCAGCGGTGGCTTTATCGAGGTGCAGGGCACCGCCGAGGGCGCGCCGTTCCAGCCGGCTGAGCTGAATGCGATGCTGGCCCTGGCGCAGAAGGGTATGACCGAGTTGTTCGAACTGCAGCAGGCCGCGCTGGTCGACTGAAGTCCAACTGTCGCTGGAGTACTGAGCATGGAAGAGATTCCGCACATGTCCGAGCCTGTTCCTAGCCGCGAGGCGCGGCAGTGGGCGATGTTCTGCCACTTCGCTGCGTTTCTCGGCTTGATCTTCCCGTTTGGCAACCTGCTCGGGCCGCTGATTGTCTGGCAGGTGAAGAAGGATCTCGATCCCTTCGTCGATGCCCAGGGCAAGGAGGCGCTGAACTTCCAGATCAGCGTCGCCTTGGCGATGGTCCTGTGCTTCCTGCTGATGGTCGTGCTGATCGGCTTTCCGTTGTTGGCGCTGGTGGGAATCGCGGCGCTGATCCTCACGGTGATTGCCGGGATCAAGGCTAATGAAGGCCGCGCGTACCGCTATCCGTTCTGCTGGCGCCTGATCAAGTAATCGGCTGGCAAAGCGGGCAAAAAAACGCCGCGATACCCAATGGGGGTGTCGCGGCGTTTTTGTTTGGCTCAATATGAGTGAACTGTTGAGTGCCCTGTAGGAGCGAATTTATTCGCGATTGTGCAGCGAACTTTGCGAATAAAGGCTTAGGCGTCTCTTCGCTCCTGCAAGCAACATCCAACTACTGCAATGCCTGTTGTCTACAGGCATTGCAGTAACGCTACGTTCCTCGTTTACACGCTGAGAATCCAGTCGTAGTCGACCATCAACGGTGCGTGTTGGGAGAAGCGCGGCTGGCGTGGCAGGCGCGCGGTACGCACACTGCGGCGCATGCCGGGTGTCAGCAGCTGGTAGTCGAAGCGATAACCCAGGTTGAGCATTTCGGCCTGTTCGTTATCCGGCCACCAGCTGAACTGGTCGCCTTCGCGGCTGACTTCACGCAGCGCATCGACGTAGCCCATGGTGTTGACCACTTCGTCCATCCAGGCGCGTTCTGGCGCGAGAAAGCCGGTGGACTGCTGGCAGTCGCGCCAGTTCTTCACGTCCAGCTTCTGGTGCGCCACGTAGAGCGAGCCGCAATAGATGTATTCACGGCGCTTACGCCGCTGCTTGTCCAGATAATGGGTGAAATCGTCCATGAACTTGAATTTCTGATTCAAGCCCTCGTCCCCGCTCAGCCCGGATGGCAGAAGCAGGGTGGCGATACTCACTTTGTCGAAATCTGCCTGCAGGTAGCGCCCGTAGCGATCGGCCATTTCAAAGCCGAGGCCGCTGATTACCGCCTTGGGTTGCAACCGCGAGTAGAGTGCCACGCCACCTTGGCTGGGCACTTCTGCATCGCAGGCATAGAGGAAATAGCCATCCAGTTGGAAGGCTTGGTCGTCCAGTTCAAAGGCGGAGGCGCGGGTGTCCTGCAGGCAGAT
>JAHJYA010000099.1 GCA_018826895.1 Gammaproteobacteria bacterium | reverse complement strand
GGCGCGGCAAATCTTCAATGGCGTCTGACCGCCGTATTGCACGATCACACCTTTCGGCTGCTCGACACGGACGATTTCCAGTACGTCTTCCAGGGTCACCGGCTCGAAGTACAGGCGGTCGGAGGGGTCGTAGTCGGTAGAGACGGTTTCCGGGTTGCAGTTGACCATGATGGTCTCGTAACCGTCTTCACGCAGCGCCAGGGCCGCGTGTACGCAGCAGTAGTCGAACTCGATGCCCTGACCGATACGGTTCGGGCCGCCGCCAAGGATCATGATCTTGTCGCGGCTCGACGGATTGGCTTCGCACTCTTCCTCGTAGGTCGAGTACATGTACGCGGTGTCGGTGGCGAACTCGGCGGCGCAGGTGTCAACGCGCTTGTACACCGGCAGCACTTTGAGCTTGTGACGGTGGCTGCGCAGGTTCTTCTCGGTCACACCCAGCAGCTTGGCCAGGCGAATGTCGGAGAAGCCTTTGCGCTTGAGCTTGTACATCGAGTCGCGATCAATGCTGGACAGCGCCAGGGTCTTGATGCGCTCTTCGTCCTTGATCAGGTCTTCGATCTGAACCAGGAACCACTCATCGATATTGGTCAGCGCAAACACGTCGGCCACGGTTTTACCCGCGCGGAAGGCATCAGCGATGTACCAGATACGGTCCGCGCTGGGCACGGTCAGTTCGCGGCGCAGGGTGCTCTCGGCTTCAGGATCGGCCAGGTCGAGTTTTTCATCGAAACCGGCGACGCCGACTTCCAGACCACGCAGGGCTTTCTGCAGGGATTCCTGGAAGGTGCGGCCGATGGCCATGACTTCACCAACCGATTTCATCTGAGTGGTCAGACGAGCATCAGCTTTCGGGAATTTTTCGAAAGCGAAACGCGGGATCTTGGTCACGACATAGTCGATAGCCGGCTCGAACGAGGCCGGGGTGCGACCGCCGGTGATGTCGTTGCTCAGCTCGTCGAGGGTGTAACCCACAGCCAGCTTGGCGGCGATCTTGGCAATCGGGAAGCCGGTAGCCTTGGAGGCCAGTGCCGAGGAACGCGACACGCGCGGGTTCATCTCGATCACCACCATACGGCCGGTGTTCGGGCAGATGCCGAACTGCACGTTGGAGCCGCCGGTTTCCACGCCAATCTCACGCAGCACCGCGAGCGATGCGTTACGCAGGATCTGGTATTCCTTATCGGTCAGGGTTTGCGCCGGTGCCACGGTGATCGAGTCACCGGTGTGCACGCCCATCGGGTCGAAGTTTTCGATGGCGCAGACGATGATGCAGTTGTCCTTCTTGTCGCGGACCACCTCCATCTCGTATTCCTTCCAGCCGATCAGCGATTCGTCGATCAGCAGTTCGCTGGTCGGCGACAGATCGATACCGCGGGCGCAGATCTCTTCAAATTCTTCGCGGTTGTAGGCAATGCCGCCACCGGTGCCGCCCATGGTGAAGGACGGACGGATGATGCAGGGGAAGCCAACCTTCTCCAGCACCGCGTAGGCTTCTTCCATGTTGTGGGCGATGCCGGAAACCGGGCAGGCCAGGCCGATGTCTTTCATCGCTTTGTCGAAGCGCGAACGGTCTTCGGCCTTGTCGATGGTGTCGGCGTTGGCACCGATCATCTCGACGCCGAATTTCTCCAGCACACCGTGCTTTTCCAGGTCCAGAGCGCAGTTCAGTGCGGTCTGGCCACCCATGGTCGGCAGCAGCGCGTCGGGACGCTCCTTCTCGATGATCTTGGCCACGGTGGACCACTTGATCGGCTCGATGTAGGTCGCGTCGGCCATGGCCGGGTCGGTCATGATGGTCGCGGGGTTGGAGTTGACCAGAATGACGCGATAGCCCTCTTCTTTCAGCGCTTTACACGCCTGGGCACCGGAATAATCGAACTCGCAGGCCTGGCCAATAACGATGGGGCCGGCACCGAGGATGAGGATGCTTTTGATATCTGTACGTTTTGGCATAGCGGTTACTCGAATCCTTGGGTCAGTCGGCGAGGTTTAGCGGCGGTTGGCCATGGCTTCGATAAAACGGTCGAACAGCGGCGCCACATCGGCCGGGCCGGGGCTCGCTTCGGGGTGGCCCTGGAAGCTGAAGGCGCTCTTGTCGGTACGCTCGATGCCTTGCAGGGAACCGTCGAACAGCGACTTGTGGATCGCCCGCAGATTGCTCGGCAGCGTGGCTTCATCCACGGCAAAACCGTGGTTCTGGCTGGTGATCATCACCACACCAGTGTCTAGGTCCTGCACCGGGTGGTTGGCACCGTGGTGGCCGTGGCCCATTTTCAGGGTCTTGGCGCCGGAGGCCAACGCCAGCAGTTGGTGACCGAGGCAGATGCCGAAGACCGGGATATCGGTTTCCAGCACATCCTTGATCGCCTGGATGGCGTAGTCGCAAGGCTCGGGATCACCCGGGCCGTTGGACAGGAACACGCCATCGGGATTTAGCGCCAGCACATCGCTAGCCGGGGTTTGCGCCGGCACAACGGTCACGCGGCAACCGCGCTCGACCAGCATGCGCAGGATGTTCCACTTAACGCCGTAGTCGTAAGCCACCACATGGTGAGGCAACTCGCCGGCAGGGATTTCCGGGTGGCTGTCGTCTTTCAGGTTCCACACACTGGAGCGCCACTCGTAGCGCTCGGTGCAGCTGACCACTTTGGCCAGGTCCATGCCCTTGAGGCCGGGGAAGCTGCGCGCCAGTTCCAGGGCTTTCTCTTCGGTGGCGTCATCGCCAACCAGAATGCAGCCGTTCTGCGAGCCTTTCTCCCGCAGGATACGGGTCAGGCGACGGGTGTCGATGCCGGCAATGGCAACGGTACCGTTTTCCTTGAGGTATTCATCCAGTGGCTGCTTGTTGCGCCAGTTGCTGGAGGTCAGCGGCAGGTCGCGGATAATCAGGCCGGCTGCCCATACTCGGTCAGACTCGGCATCTTGCGGCGTGGTGCCGGTGTTGC
>JAHJYA010000098.1 GCA_018826895.1 Gammaproteobacteria bacterium | reverse complement strand
GGGCATTTTCGCAGAGCGCAAAACAAAAGGCACGGCGAGTGCCGTGCCTTTTATCTATTGCGACGATTTGCCTCGGCCCATAGAGCCAATTCAATCACGCAGTTGCTTAGACCCCAAGGTAGTCGAGAATGCCTTCGGCGGCGTTACGCCCCTCGAAGATCGCCGTCACCACCAGGTCGGAACCGCGCACCATATCGCCACCGGCGAAGACTTTCGGGTTGCTGGTCTGGTGCTTGAACTGGCTCTGCTCGGGCGCGACCACGCGACCCTGGCTGTCAGTCTGGATGGTGAAGTCGTCGAACCATGCCGCTGGACTCGGGCGGAAACCAAAGGCGATCAGCACGGCTTCGGCCGGGATGATTTCCTCGGAACCCGGGATCGGCTCGGGGCTGCGACGGCCACGGGCATCCGGCGCGCCGAGACGGGTCTCGACCACCTTGACGCCTTCAACTTTGTCTTCGCCGACGATGGCGATGGGTTGACGGTTGAAGAGGAACTTCACGCCTTCTTCCTTGGCGTTCTTCACCTCTTTACGCGAGCCCGGCATGTTCTCTTCGTCACGGCGATAGGCGCAGGTCACGCTCTTGGCGCCCTGACGAATCGAGGTGCGGTTGCAGTCCATGGCCGTGTCGCCGCCGCCGAGCACGACAATCCGCTTGCCCTTCATGTCGACGAAGTCTTCCGGCGACTTCTCGAAACCGAGGTTGCGGTTGACGTTGGCGATCAGGAAGTCGAGGGCATCGTGCACACCCGGCAGGTCTTCACCCGGGAAGCCGCCCTTCATGTAGGTGTAGGTGCCCATGCCCATAAATACGGCGTCGTACTCATCCAGCAATTGCTGCATGGTCACGTCGGTGCCGACGTCGGTGTTCAGACGGAACTCGACCCCCATGCCGGTGAAGACTTCACGGCGGCGGCTGAGCACGCTTTTTTCCAGCTTGAACTCGGGAATACCGAAGGTCAGCAGGCCACCGATTTCCGGGTTCTTGTCGAACACCACCGGGGTCACGCCGTTACGCACCAGCACGTCGGCACAACCCAGGCCGGCCGGGCCGGCGCCGATCACCGCAACACGCTTGCCGGTCGGTTTGACCTTGGACATATCCGGGCGCCAGCCCATGGCGAACGCGGTGTCGGTGATGTACTTCTCCACCGAGCCGATGGTCACCGCACCGAAGCCGTCATTGAGGGTACAGGCGCCCTCACACAGACGGTCCTGCGGACACACGCGGCCACAGACTTCCGGCAGGGTGTTGGTCTGGTGGGACAGCTCGGCGGCGGCGAGGATATTGCCCTCGGACACCAGCTTCAGCCAGTTGGGAATGAAGTTGTGCACCGGGCACTTCCACTCGCAATAGGGGTTGCCGCAGCCCAGGCAGCGGTGCGCCTGGTCGGCCGCTTGCGCAGGTTTGAAGTTGTCGTAGATCTCGACGAACTCTTTCTTACGCTGACGCAACAGTTTCTTCTTCGGGTCTTTGCGCCCAACTTCGATGAACTGGAAGTCGTTATTCAGACGTTCAGTCATAAAAACCTCTTAACAGCAGCTTCAGCACACGGCTTCAAGCTGCAAGACGATCACGGTAGCGGGTCAGCCTCGCACCACCTGGGGGTTGAGGCTGACCGCTTGCAGCTGCGGTTATTGCGGGTTGGCGCGGGTGCTGGTGAGCAACGACCTGAGGCTGGCAGCCTTGGGTTTGACCAGCCAGAACTTGCGCAGGTAATCGTCCAGGTTTTCCAGGACATTACTGCCCCATTCACTGGCGGTTTCCTGCACGTATTCGGCGAGCACGCGCTGCAGATGGCTGCGATAGGCTTCCATCGACTCGTTGTTGATCCGCTGGATCTCCACCAACTCGTGGTTGACCCGGTCATAGAAGCTGTTGTCCAGGTCCAGCACATAGGCGAAGCCACCGGTCATGCCGGAGCCGAAGTTGTAGCCGGTCTTGCCCAGCACACAGACGAAGCCACCGGTCATGTATTCGCAGCAATGGTCACCTGTGCCCTCGACCACGGCATGGGCCCCGGAGTTACGCACGGCGAAGCGCTCACCTGCAGTACCCACGGCGAACAGCTTGCCGCCGGTGGCGCCGTACAGGCAGGTGTTGCCGATGATGGCGCTGTCCTGGGTTTTGAACGGGCTGCCCTTGGGCGGCACGATCACCAGCTTGCCGGCGGTCATACCCTTGCCGACGTAGTCGTTGGCATCGCCTTCGAGGTACAGATTCAGGCCACCGGCGTTCCACACACCAAAGCTCTGACCGGCTGTACCCTTGAAGCGGAAGGTGATGGGCGCGCCATTCATGCCTTCGTTGCCATGCACACGGGCGATTTCACCCGACACCCGCGCACCGATCGAACGGTCGCAGTTGCAGATGTCCAGCTCGAATTCCGCACCGCTGGCCGCATCGATTGCTGGCTTGGCCAACTCGACCATCTTCTCGGCCAGCAGGCCTTGGTCGAACGGCGGGTTGCGATCAACCAGGCAGAACTGCGGTTTGTCCGCCGGAATGTGGTCACTGCCGAGCAGCGGTGTGAGGTCTAGGTGCTGCTGTTTGTCCGTCTCGCCGGGAAGCATTTCGAGCAGGTCAGTGCGCCCGATCAGCTCTTCCAGGCTGCGTACGCCCAGTTTGGCCAGCCACTCGCGGGTTTCTTCGGCGACATAGGTGAAGAAATTCATCACCATTTCGACGGTGCCGATGAAGTGATCCTTACGCAGCTTGTCGTTCTGTGTAGCCACGCCAGTAGCGCAGTTGTTCAGGTGACAGATGCGCAGGTACTTGCAACCCAGAGCAATCATCGGCGCGGTGCCAAAGCCGAAGCTCTCGGCACCGAGGATGGCCGCCTTGACCACGTCCAGGCCGGTTTTCAGGCCGCCGTCGGTCTGCACCCGCACCTTGCCGCGCAGGTCGTTACCGCGCAGGGTCTGGTGGGTTTCGGCCAGGCCGAGTTCCCAGGGCGCGCCGGCGTACTTGATCGAGGTCAGCGGCGAAGCGCCGGTGCCACCGTCGTAGCCGGAGATGGTAATCAGGTCGGCATAGGCCTTGGCCACACCGGCGGCGATGGTGCCGACACCGGCTTCTGCCACCAGTTTGACCGAGACCAGGGCTGCCGGGTTGACCTGCTTGAGGTCATAGATCAGCTGCGCCAGGTCTTCGATGGAATAGATGTCATGGTGCGGCGGCGGCGAGATCAGGGTTACGCCCGGTACTGCATAACGCAGTTTGGCGATCAGACCGTTGACCTTGCCGCCAGGCAACTGGCCACCCTCACCGGGCTTGGCGCCTTGAGCGACCTTGATCTGCAGCACTTCGGCGTTGACCAGGTATTCCGGGGTCACGCCGAAACGGCCGGTGGCCACCTGTTTGATCTTCGAACTGCGCACAGTGCCGTAACGGGCCGGGTCTTCGCCGCCCTCACCAGAGTTGGAGCGCGCACCCAGACGGTTCATCGCTTCGGCGATAGCCTCGTGGGCTTCCGGCGACAGCGCGCCCAGGGAGATACCGGCGGAGTCGAAACGCTTGAAGATCGACTCCAGCGGCTCGACCTGGTCCAGCGCCAACGGCTGATCCGCCAGCTTGAGCGCCAGCAGGTCGCGGATCATCGACACAGGGCGGGTATCGACCAGCGCGCTGTATTCCTTGTACTTCTCGTAGCTACCTTGCTGCACAGCTGCCTGCAGGGTGTTCACTACGTCCGGGTTGTAGGCGTGGTATTCGCCGCCGTAGACAAACTTCAGCAAGCCGCCCTGCTGAATCGCCTTGCGGTTGTTCCAGGCTTCGGCAGCCAGCAGCTTCTGCTCGGCTTCGATATCGACGAAACGTGCGCCCTTGATGCGGCTGGCGACACCCCGGAAGCACAGCTCGGTCACTTCGTCGGCCAGGCCGATGGCCTCGAACAACTGAGCACCGCGATAGGACGCCACGGTGGAGATACCCATCTTCGAGAGGATCTTCAGCAGGCCTTTGGAGATGCCCTTGCGGTAGTACTTGAACACCTCATAGAGGTCGCCCAGCACTTCGCCGGTACGGATCAGATCGCCAAGTACTTCATAGGCCAGGAACGGATAGACCGCCGAGGCACCGAAGCCGAGCAGCACGGCGTAGTGATGCGGATCGCGGGCAGTCGCGGTCTCAACCAGGATATTGCAATCGCAACGCAGGCCTTTTTCGGTCAGGCGATGGTGCACCGCACCGGTGACCAGCGCCGCATGCGCCGGCAGCTTGCCGGGCGCGATGTGGCGGTCGGTCAGCACCAGCAACACCTTACCGCTGCGCACAGCTTCTTCAGCCTGGTCTGCCATGTTACGCACGGCTGCTTCCAGGCCGAGCGAGGCGTCATAGTTCAGGTCGATGATCTGACGCTCGAAGCCTGGACGATCCAGATTCATCAGCGCACGCCACTTGGCTGGCGAGATCACTGGCGAGCTGAGGATCACGCGGCTGGCGTGGTCCGGCGACTCTTCAAAGATATTGCGCTCGGCACCGAGGCAGATCTCCAGCGACATGACGATCGCTTCACGCAGCGGGTCGATCGGCGGGTTGGTGACCTGAGCGAACTGCTGACGGAAATAATCATAGGGCGAGCGCACACGCTGGCTGAGCACCGCCATCGGCGTGTCGTCACCCATGGAGCCGACCGCTTCCTGGCCCTGCTCGGCGAGCGGACGCAGCACCTGGTCACGCTCCTCGAAGGTAACCTGGTACATCTTCATGTACTGCTTGAGCTGGTCGCTGTCGTAGAACGCCGAACCGTGGTCGCGGTCTTCCAGGGTCGCCTGAATCCGCTGAGCACTCTTGCGCAGCCACTGCTTGTAGGGGTGGCGCGACTTGAGACGGTTGTCGATGTCTTCAGTGTTGAGCACCTGGCCGGTTTCGGTGTCGACCGCGAGGATCTGCCCCGGGCCAACGCGGCCTTTGGCAATCACGTCTTCGGGCTGGTAATCCCACACGCCGATTTCCGAGGCCAGGGTGATGTAGCCATTGGTGGTGGTCACCCAACGCGCCGGGCGCAGGCCGTTACGGTCGAGCAGGCACACGGCATGGCGGCCATCGGTCAACACCACGCCGGCCGGGCCATCCCAGGGCTCCATGTGCATGGAGTTGTATTCGTAGAACGCGCGCAGGTCGGCGTCCATGGTCTCGACGTTCTGCCAGGCTGGCGGAATGATCATGCGCACGCCGCGGAACAGGTCGATGCCGCCGGTGACCATCAGTTCGAGCATGTTGTCCATGCTCGAGGAGTCGGAGCCGACGCGGTTGACCAGCGGGCCAAGCTCGTCCAGATCAGGAATCTGGTCGTTGGCGAACTTGGTCCGCCGCGCCTGCGCCCAGTTGCGGTTACCGGTGATGGTGTTTATCTCACCGTTATGCGCCAGGAAGCGGAACGGCTGCGCCAGCGGCCACTTCGGCAGAGTGTTGGTGGAGAAACGCTGGTGGAATACGCAGATCGCCGTTTGCAGCCGCTCGTCACCCAGGTCCGGGTAGAACTGCTGCAGGTCGGCCGGCATCATCAGGCCTTTGTAGATGATGGTCTTGTGCGAGAAGCTGCAGATGTAGTGCTCGCTGTCATCGACGTTGGCCACCGAGGAGCGGCGCCGGGCACTGAACAACTTGATGGCGAAATCCTGATCGGAAAGCTCATCGCCACCGATAAACACCTGCTCGATCTGCGGCAGCCGCTCCAGCGCAAGGCGCCCCAGCACACTGGTATCGACCGGCACCTGACGCCAGCCAATCAGCTGCAGTCCGGCATTGCTGATTTCGCGGTTCATGTTCTCGCGGGCAACCTCGGCCTTGGCCGGGTCCTGGTTGAAGAACACCATGCCGACCGCATATTGCTTGGGCAGCGCTACACCAAACTGCTCCTGGGCAATCGCGCGCAGGAAGGCATCGGGCTTCTGAATCAACAAGCCACAACCATCACCGGTCTTGCCATCGGCGTTGATCCCACCGCGGTGGGTCATGCATGTCAGCGCTTCGATGGCCGTCTGCAGCAGGTGATGGCTGGCCTCGCCCTGCATGTGGGCGATCAGGCCGAAGCCGCAGTTATCCTTGAACTCATCAGGACGGTACAAACCTGCTTTCATAGGGACTCTCACCAGGCTGCCTTTATTCAAGGCTATTGCTTTCTAATTCAACAAGTTACCGTACGCGCAGGGTAGTGCCCCAGCATTGCGCAGGCAAAAGGGAGGTTATTGTACATATCCGCCCTGGCGCTCACAAATTTCGTGGCGACGCCATGAAAATTTATGTCGCTAAAACGAAGGATTCAACCTGCAAGTCGTGCTATCGACTTGCAGGTTATCTAGCGTGCTCAGCGGGACTGGGCGATTTCCTGCTTGATACTACCGAAGGTCCGCGGCCATGGCTTACCGGCCTGCACCTTAGCCGGCAGACCGCGCAGGGCCGCCTGGGCCGCATCACGACTGGCGAAACTACCATAGGTCACCACGTAAAGCGGCTGCCCTTGGTGCTGCTTGCGGAAATAGCGGTACTCACTACCGTGCTCACTGACAAATGCCTGAGCGCTGCGCTCCGCTCGGGTACCCAGAATCTGCAGGGTAAAACGACCGTCAGCCTGAGCGCCATACCAACCGGCAGCCGCTGAAGAAGCCGCAGGAGCCGGAGTAGGCTTAGGGACGGGCACAGGGACAGCCTTAGGTGCAGGTGCAGGTGCAGGTGCAGGTGCAGGTGCAGGCACTGTCGCCGGGACCGGCGCCTGAGCAATAGGCGCAGATGGCGTAACAGGGGCAATCGGTACCGGCGGCGGCAAATTGATCACGGACTCTCCCCCGTCAGCCTCCGCATCTTCACCAGCACTCATCCCGGCCGCTTCAGCCAACGGCTGGCGGATGACCGGCTGCGCGTCACCCACTAACGGCAATGGCAGCGGCTGGTTGTTACCGGCAAACTCGATCGCCGGCACACCCGTACTCGCAGACTCTTGCGCAGGCGCGGATGGATCTGTTTGCGGCTCCGCAGCAGGCACCTGCTGCACAGTCGAAGCAGGCTCCGTACTGACCTCACGGCCCTGCATCAGCCATGCAGCAAGCACCCCGATAGCCACAACCACAACTGCCAACGCATGCTTGCGCGGCAAACGAAAACCAGCACCACCAGGCTTGGCTTTGCCTCGACTGGCCAGCATGGCGGTTATCAATGTTTCGCGAGCCACCTCATTGATTGAACCTGGCCAGCCACCAGATTGCTCATGAATCTCGGTAATTTGCTCATCGCTGATCAGCTCAATGCCCTGCGCAGCACCGTCGAGCCGCTGCGCCAGGTACTCGCGCGTTTCATCTTCGCTGTAAGGCTGCAGCTCAATGGCATGAAAGCGCTCTTCCCCGGCAGCCAGCACCTCAAGCCGCTCGATTACCTCCGGCTCAGCGAACAGGAACACATGGGGACGGCCCTCACCGTTACCTGCCGCCAGTGTTAGCAGAGCGACCAACGCGGCCTCGCTCAACTGCTCGGCATCATCGACCAGCAGGTAGACTTCCTGCCCAGTGAGCGCCAACTGGCCGACCTGGGCCAGAATGGCGCGCGGATCGGCTTGCTGAATCTGCAACGCTTGGGCAACCTGGCGTAGCAGGCTGGCCGGATCAGTAGCGCCCTGCGCCGACACCACAACGCTCTGCACAGCCTGCTTGTTGGTGCTGGCAACCAATGCCTGGCGCAACAACGTCTTACCGCTGCCGAGCGGACCAGTCACCACCAACAGCAGCTGGCTATAGCGCGCCAGATGATGCAACTGGCCCAGCACCGGCTTGCGCTGCGCCGGGAAAAACTTGAAGCCCGGCACGCGAGCCGCAAAGGGATCATGGGTGAACTGATAGTGATCGAGAAACGCCTCGTCGGCATGCAAACTGGTCATGAGCCACTCATTGGTGTGTAAGCAGATCCACCTGCGCACGGTAATCCGCGCGCAGCGTGGCATCGAGAATTTCACGCGGGTAATCGGCCGTTACGACCGCCTCACCCATCTGGCGCAACAGCACCAGCCGTAGCTGGCCATCAAGCACTTTCTTATCGACTGCCATATGTTCAAGGAACTGCTCAGGCGTCATCTCGGCAGGGGGCACTACCGGCAAACCGGCGGCTTGAAACAGCCGGATGCCGCGATCACGATCAGCCTGACTGATCCAA
Source organism: Gammaproteobacteria bacterium (assembly GCA_018826895.1). Classification (GTDB taxonomy): domain Bacteria; phylum Pseudomonadota; class Gammaproteobacteria; order Pseudomonadales; family Pseudomonadaceae; genus Aquipseudomonas. The sequence goes on along the minus strand of JAHJYA010000098.1, from coordinate 48,547 downwards.
CCCAGGCGCCAGGACATCTCCAGCGCCATGACCGTCCCCGCCGCCACAGCCTCACCATGCAACCAAACGCCATAGCCCATATGCGTCTCAATGGCATGACCGAAGGTGTGCCCCAGATTCAGGGTTGCCCGCACCCCGGTCTCACGCTCGTCCGCGCCAACGACCCGCGCCTTAGCAGCGCAGGAGCGCTCGATAGCCAGCGTCAAAGCAGTTTGATCCAGCGCTCGCAGGGCCGACATGTTCGCCTCGAGCCAATCGAGGAAAGGCGCATCACAGATCAAACCGTACTTGATCACTTCCGCCAAACCCGCCGACAACTCGCGTGGCGGCAGGGTGACGAGCGAGGAAGTATCGATGAGTACCGCCTGGGGCTGATAAAACGCACCGACCATGTTCTTGCCAAGCGGGTGATTGATACCTGTTTTGCCCCCAACCGAGGAATCAACCTGCGACAGCAGCGTGGTGGGAATCTGGACGAAGTTAACCCCACGCTGATAACAAGCCGCGGCAAAGCCAGCCATATCACCGATCACGCCACCGCCCAAAGCTATGACAGTGGTACGGCGATCATGCCGCGCGCCGAGCAAACCATCAAAAATCAGCTGCAGGGTTTCCCAGTTCTTATGCGCCTCACCATCCGGCAACACAATGGAAACCACGTTGTAGCCGGCAAGGCTGGCCAATAGGCGCTCAAGATACAGCGGTGCAATGGTTTCATTGGTCACCACCGCAACTTGCCGCCCGACAATGTGAGGCGCAAGCAATTGCGCCTGCCCCAGCAGGTCGGCGCCGATATAAATGGGATAGCTGCGCTCGCCGAGATCGACGTGAAGAGTTTGCATGGAGCCCCCGCTCAGGAAAGGGTCCTAGGATAGCGCAGTTATGCCTGCGCTTTAATGGGGGGGCAACGCCTCAAGCCGCTCGATGATCTCCTGGACAACCATACGCGGAGGTCGCTCGTCGGTTTCCACGATCACATCGGCAATTTCGCGGTACAGAGGATCACGGATCGCCAGCAGCTCACCCAGCACTTTGCTTGGGTTCGCCGTGCGCAGCAATGGGCGGTTGCGATCACGGGCAGTCCGATCAAGCTGCTGCTCAACCGACGCATGCAAATAAACCACACGCCCACCACGCCAGAGCGTCGAACGGTTTTCAGGACGCATCACCGCCCCGCCCCCCGTCGCCAGTACTAGGCCATCCTGCTCGCACAACTCAGCGATCACCGCCTGCTCGCGCTCACGAAAGCCCTGCTCACCTTCAACATCGAAGATCCAGGGAATGTCAGCACCTGTCCGCTGTTCGATCTCCTTGTCGGAGTCTTTGAAAGGCAAACGCAGCTCTTTGGCAAGCAAACGCCCGATGGTGCTTTTTCCGGCACCCATCGGGCCTACAAGAATCAAATTACGCACAGAGTCAACGGCTCACCGCTACGGCTTGGGTGTTCATGATGCGCGGAGTGAGGAAAACCAACAACTCTGATTTGTTATCCTGCACGACATCGCGGCGAAACATACGCCCCAGGAAAGGTAGATCACCCAGGAAAGGGACTTTATCTACAGAGCGGCTCTGCGTGTTGGAAAATACACCACCGATGACAATGGTTTCGCCATCATTAATCAACACCTTGGCATTGACTTCATTCTTGTTAATCGGAGGCACACCCAGCAAAGCGTTTTGGTAGTCAGGCTCATCCTTATTGACCTTAACCTCAAGAATAATACGATTATCAGGGGTAATTTGCGGCGTGACTTCTAAAGAAAGAGCGGCCTCTTTAAAGGAAACAGTAGTTGCACCACTGGAGCTGGACTCCTGATACGGCACCTCGGTCCCTTTCAAAATCTTTGCCGTCTCCTTATCCGAAGTTACTACTTTGGGTTGCGAAACAATCTCACCGTTACCAGTCCTTTCCATGGCGGTCAGCTCAAGATCAAGAATCGTATTATCGGTTACAAAACCAATACCAATACCTGCTGTGCGATTGGCCACACCCAAGTCTACAAAAGGTACGTTAGGCCCAATAGCAGTATCGCCCGTCCCAGTGTTGCCACCCTCATCGCCCTGGTCATCGTTACCATACGTGGTCCAATTACTATTACCCGACAAATTGGTTGATCCACCCCAACGAACACCCAGGCTCTTATCGTAGTCCACGTTAGCCTCAACGATGCGTGCCTCAATCATGACTTGACGCACAGCGACATCAAGCTGCGAAACAATTCGACGCAGCTCATCGAGTCGCTCTTGAGGTTGATAGGCAATGATACTGTTGGTGCGATCATCTACCGTTATGGAGCCGCGCTCGTCTCCCGTACCAGTCTCACCAGAGCCAGAACTGGTACTCGTAACCGACTGGAAAAGTTTCGCAATATCCGACGCCTTAGCATAATTGACCTGAATCAGCTCGCGACGCAAAGGCGCCAATTCGGCAATCTGCTTCTGCGATTCAAGCTCCTGACGCTCACGCGCCGCGATTTCATCTGCTGGCGCAACCAGCAACACATTGCCGACCTTACGCTTATCGAGACCTTTGGTTTTCAGCACTAGATCAAGCGCCTGATCCCATGGAACATTTTGCAACCGCAGGGTGATATTGCCAGCAACAGTATCACTAGCCACCAGGTTGAGATCAGTAAAGTCAGCAATCAGCTGCAACACTGAGCGCACATCAATATCCTGAAAGTTGAGCGAAAGTTTCTCACCGGTATATGCAAAACTCTCAGCCTTACGCTGGCTAGCCTCATCCTGGGTCAGCGGCTTGATGCTGAGCGTTAGAGTATTGTCAGTCTGATATGCCAAGTAATCATAAAGACCGGTCGGTTCAATCACGATACTGGCCTTATCAGCCGAACCAGTAGCACTGACAAATTGCACCGGTGTCGCAAAATCTTTCACATCCAAGCGCACGCGCAAGGCTTCTGGCAACTGGGTTTTGGCGAAGTCTAAGCGAATTTTCCCGCCCTGCTCCTGTATATCAGGACTCACACTGGCGTCGGATAACGTTATAACCACATTACCTTCGCCTTGCTCCCCACGCTGAAAATCAATATCACTGATCGCCTTACCCTGCGGAACGAATGCCTTGGCAGCCACCGGAGCACTTGCAGTAATCACCGGCGCTGCAGCTACTTGAGGCACGCCGCGCCCTTCACCCACAACGATAAAAAGATTGTTACCTTCAGCGCGCGTATTATAAGGCGCCAAATTGGTCAAATTAATGATCAAACGAGTCCGATCTTTTGCTTCCACGACCGTAACACTGCGCGCATTGCCAACGCCCAACTCACGATTCTTGGCCCCTAGCTTATTGGCAACGCCTGGTAGATCCAGAGCAATACGTGCGGGCTGTTCAATCGTATAACCACGAGGAGCTGCTACAGGCTCATCAAATGTCAATTTGAGCTCAACACGATCGCCCGGCAATGACGCCACATCAAGCGCCTGCAGGTCAGCAGCCAAAAGCGCCGGCGACAAGAACACCGCTAGCAAGGAAGCACTAAAGTACGTAAATGGGCTATTCATCATTAGGTTCCGTTGGGCAGACCGGTTATTTTTCTTCATGATCACTCCGCTCTTACGAGCGCTCCTTAAGGGAGAGACTACGAGGACGCTCGAGCCAACCATCATCACCATCAGGAACGATTTCGATCACATCAATTTTAGACTCGTCGATAGCTAGGATACGCCCGTGATTACGCCCCAGATAATCGCCGACCTTGACACGGTGAACACCTCCCGCGCCACTTACCAAACCAAATAGGTCCTGCCCGCTCCCGAGCGTACCTACCATTTCAAACACTTCAATATTGAAGCCTTCTAGGAATTGTCGGACCCGAGTTTCATCGGGCTTGACGTCCTGCGAACCCTTCTGACGATTTGTAAAATCTATCTTCACAGGGGGCTGGAATGGGCTCCTAAGAGAGGCGGCGCTGTAGGTGAAACTTTCATATGGTTGAAACTTGGGCAACGGCTCAATTGAACCCTTAGGCCTGGCACGGACCTCATCCAGGTAAGACTGCAGGTCGTTAAAATCACGCCCACCACCACAACCTGATAGCAACAGACCCATCATTAGCAGAAGAAAAGCTTGTTTCATTTCTTCGCCCCTTTAGTAACAGCAGCAACAGGCGGAGTGTCGCTCTTTATCTCTTTGTCGTTGTATCTATAAGTCTTAGCCAAAATGCTCATACGTAGCTTAGAGGTAGTATCTGCAGCTACAGGTACCATTTCGAAATCATGCAGCGTTACGATCCGAGGTAGGCTTGCCACACCGCTGGCGAATGTAGCTAGGTCGTGATAGCTGCCAACCACGCTGATTTGTATAGGCAGCTCAATATAGAATTGCTGAGCAACCTCAGGGAGCAACTTGATCTCCTCAAACTCCAAGCCACTACCAAGCCCCGTCCGGGTGATGTCTTCAAGCAGGCCTGGAACCTCTGTGTCGCTAGGCAACTGTCGAAGCAGCGCACCAAACGAAACCTCCATCTCCTGCATTTGCTCCTTGTAGGCCTCAAGATTAGCCGCCTGAAATGCCTTCGAGGCAAACTGCTCTTTCAGCGTCACTTCCTCATTCTGTTTCTGCCCGAGCTGAGTCTGAAGAGCCTTGAGATGAAAGTTGTAACCCAATGCCAAGACCACAACCAGCAACAGAACCCCAGCGATGAACCGAACAGGCGCGGGCCAAGAACCGAGGTTATTGAGATCCAACTCAGCCAGATCAACCTTGCGCAAACTTTCAAGCGATTCACTCAGGCTCATTTCTCAACTTCCTCCGAGCCTAGTGCAGGCTGCGTCTGCTGCACCGTCAGCTGAAATACATTCGCCTGATCCAGCGCACCAGCAGTCACTGCCTTGACTTCGGTCAAATTGGGCGACTCCAGCCAGTCAGACGACTCCAGATTACGCATCAGATTGGAAACACGATTGTTCGATTCGGCCGCACCCACGATTGCGATGTTCTTGCCGTTCATCTTGAGCGCAGTGAAATACACACCATCAGGCAACGTACGCACCAGTTGATCAAATACCCGACCAATGATCGGGCGGTTGCCCTGCAAGTCCTGGATGATCTTCATACGCTCGAGTAGCTGCTCGCGACGCGTTTTCAGCTCACTGATCTCTTTGATGCGCGCATCCAGAACCGCGATTTCCTTGCGCACGAACTCATTGCGAGCCGTCTGCCGTTCAATCGCGCTGTTCAGGTACTGGTCACCCAGAAAGATGCTGCCAGCCGCGATAATCAGCACGCCACCAAGCGCCACGAGGAACCGCTGTTTGCGCTCTTCGCGCAGTTGCTCTCGCCAGGGAAGAAGGTTGATCCGTGCCATCAGTCAAAACTCCTCATCGCCAGACCGCAGGCAATCATCAACGCAGGAGCATCACTGGCCAGCGCACCAGCATTGACCTTGTTGCTCAATGCCATATCGGCGAACGGGTTAGCTACCAGCGTCTGGGTACCAATCTTCTGCTGGATCAAGCGATCGAGATCAGGAATAGACGCCGTACCACCCGCTAACAGGATGTAGTCGACATCGTTGAACTGGCCGGCCGCAAAGAAGAACTGCAGAGAACGCGATACCTGCTGAACAACCGCCTCTTTGAACGGTTGCAAAACTTCGCTGTCGTAGTCATCCGGAAGACCGCCTTGTTTTTTGGCGAGACCAGCTTCCTCCATGGACAACCCATAACGACGCTGAATTTCTTCGGTCAGTTGACGCCCACCGAACAGCTGTTCACGGGTGTAGATGGTACGGCCGTTGTGCAGAACGCTAAGGGTGGTCATGGTTGCACCGATATCAACAACGGCAACCGTCAACTCGTCATGACCACTACCAAGCTGCTCGGACAGCAGGCCAAAAGCCCGTTCCAGCGCATACGCCTCGACGTCGACCACCTTGGCCGTCAGGCCAGCAAGCGCCAACGCTGCCTCGCGCACCTCGACATTCTCCTTGCGACAGGCTGCAAGCAGCACCTCTACACGCTCGGGGTTGCGAGGTGAGGCGCCCTGTACCTCGAAATCGATGGCAACCTCTTCCAGCGGGTAGGGAATGTACTGGTCCGCCTCGATCTTCAACTGGTTCTCAAGATCATCATCCGAAAGCCCAGCTTCCATCTCGATCGTCTTGGTGATCACAGCGGAGCCGGCTACTGCGACTGCGGCGACCTTTACTCCGCTCTTCGCCTTGGCCAGAACACGTGACAATGCCTGACCGACCCCCTCGAGTTCGGCAATGTTCTTCTCGACCACCGCATTGGGCGGGAGTGGCTCGACAGCGTAGGCCTCTACCTTGTAGCGGCTTCCGGAGCGACTCAATTCGAGGAGCTTGACGGAGGTCGAACTGATATCGATCCCCAGCAGCGTATTCGCTTTCTGATTGAAGAGCCCTAGCACGACCGATTTCCTATTGGCATCCGCAACTTACGGACTATTTATGTTTTTCCACATTAAATAACAGTCTTGACAGAAGCGCAAATGGCTCCCTGACGAAAAAACCGCTTATAATGTGAACGGTTTTTCTATTTTCGCGTCGTCTTTTTCTTAACCCATTCTTTTATCTGGAAATACAAACATTTTGATGCGTTTGTTGAAGTTCCTGCTCTGGTCCTGCGTTGCTATTTTTTGTGGGCTGCTGCTCAGTTTGAGCGGCGCCTTCCTTTACCTTAGCCCCAGCCTGCCATCCGTCGAGTCGCTACGCAGCATTCAGCTGCAGATCCCGCTGCGCGTTTACAGCAGCGACGGCAAGCTGATCGCGGAATTCGGCGAGATGCGCCGCTCGCCGATCGCTTTCAACGACATTCCACAGGACTTTATCAACGCCCTGCTCGCCGCAGAGGATGACAACTTCGCCAATCATTATGGCGTTGACGTGACAGGCCTGCTGCGCGCTGCCACGCAATTATTGAAAAGTGGCCAGATCCAGAGCGGCGGCAGCACCATCACCATGCAGGTGGCGAAGAATTTCTTCCTGACCAGCGAGCGCAGCTTCTCGCGCAAAACCACAGAAATCCTTCTGGCGCTGCAAATCGAGCGCGAGCTGAGTAAGAACGAGATTCTCGAGCTCTACGTCAACAAGATTTACCTGGGCCACCGCGCCTACGGTATCGAAGCAGCCGCTCAGGTCTATTACGGCAAACCCATACGCGAACTGACACTCGGCCAATTGGCGATGATCGCAGGCCTGCCAAAAGCACCTTCGCGCTTCAATCCGCTGGTCAATCCCGAGCGCGCCAAGGAGCGCCGCGACTGGATCTTGGGGCGCATGTTGATGCTCGGAAAAATAGACAAGGCGCGCCACGACGCCGCCATTGCCGAGGGCATCGACGCGCGCTATCACGTACAAACACCAGAAGTGCAGGCCCCCTATGTTGCCGAGATGGCCCGCGCCGAAATGGTTGGCCGTTACGGCAGCGAGGCCTACACCGAAGGCTTCAACGTCACCACGACCGTACCCAGCGACCTGCAGCACCTGGCCAACACTGCACTGCGCCAGGGCCTGATCAACTATGACCAGCGCCATGGTTATCGTGGCCCCGAGAGCCGGCTGCCGGGCATGACCAAGGAGACCTGGCTCGAGGAGCTAGGCAAGCGCAACACCTTAGGCGGACTGGAGCCGGTCATCGTCACTCAAGTCGAGAAGAGCGGCCTGCTGGTACTCACTCGCCAGGGCCAGGAAGAAGCCGTCTCCTGGGACAGCATGAAATGGGCGCGGCCTTTCCTGAACACCAACAGCATGGGCCCTCGCCCGCAGAAGCCGGCCGATGTCGCTCAAGTAGGCGACCTGGTACGCGTGCAACGTCAGGAAGATGGCAGCCTGCATTTCGTCCAGCTCCCTCAGGCACAGAGCGCACTGGTTTCACTCGACCCACAAAATGGTGCCATACGCGCGCTGGTGGGCGGTTTCTCCTTCGAGCAGAGCAATTACAATCGCGCGGTCCAGGCCAAGCGCCAACCTGGCTCCAGCTTCAAGCCCTTCATTTACAGTGCCGCGCTGGACAATGGCTACACCGCTGCCAGCCTGGTCAATGACGCCCCCATCGTCTTCGTCGACGAATACTTGGACCAGGTCTGGCGACCGAAGAACGACAACAATACCTTCCTAGGCCCGATTCGCTTGCGCGAAGCGCTGTACAAGTCGCGCAACCTGGTTTCGATCCGCCTGCTGCAAGCCCTCGGTATCAACAATACCGTGGACTACGTGACCCGTTTCGGCTTCAACAAACAAGACCTACCACCCAACCTGTCCCTCGCGCTGGGCACGGCCAACCTTACGCCGATGGAAATCGCCACCGGCTGGACGGTTTTCGCCAATGGTGGGCACAAGGTCCAACCTTATCTGATCCAGCGTATCGACAACCGCCAGGGCGAAGCCCTGTTCGTCGCCAATCCACCGACTGTCCCGAATGGCAAACCGACCGTAGAAGCGCCAGCCGCCGTTCAGTCGCCTGAAGCCCAGCTGGCAGCACCGGCCAACCTGGGCCAGCAGCTTGCAGCGCAGATACTGACCCCAGAGCCTATTGCTGCTGAGCAAATCATCGACGAACGCACCGCCTACATCATGACCAGCATGCTGCAGGACGTGATCAAGCGCGGCACCGGACGCCGCGCCATGGCCCTGGGGCGTGACGACCTGGCCGGCAAGACCGGCACCACCAACGAGTCCAAAGACAGCTGGTTCTCGGGCTACAACGCCGATTACGTGACCACCGTGTGGGCCGGCTTTGACCAACCGGAAAGCCTGGGCCGCAACGAATACGGCGGCACAGTCGCCCTGCCGATCTGGATGAGTTTCATGGGCGGGGCGCTCAAGGATAAACCCAGCCATCTACCGCCCGAGCCTGAAGGGTTGATGACCCTGCGCATCGACCCGCACAGCGGCCGTGCCGCAACACCGTCGACCGCCGACGCCTACTTCGAGCTATTCAAAAGCGAAGACACGCCACCGCCGATGTCGGAATTCGACTCGGGTTATGGCGCGCCCGGCAGCCCGTTGCCCGCCGACGAAGCCGCGCCCATCGACCTGTTCTAAGCACTCGCCTGTAAAGTGAGTGCAATAAAAAACCCGCATCCAAGGATGCGGGTTTTTTATTGCCGAGGCGGGTGGATGACCACCCGCGCTCGACTGCCGAATCAGCCGTTGAACACCTGGTCAACGGAAGTCAGCGGGTAGTGCTTCGGGTACGGCAGGGTGGCTACGCCGGACTCGATGGCGGCCTTGGCCACGGCATCGCAGACAACGGTGATCAGGCGCTTGTCCATCGGCTTCGGAATGATGTACTCACGACCGAATTCCAGCTTGATGCCGCCGTAGGCATCACAGACATCCTGCGGTACCGGCAGCTTGGCCAGTTCGCGCAGCGCGGTGGCCGCAGCGATCTTCATCTCTTCGTTGATGCGCGTTGCGCGTACGTCCAGCGCACCACGGAAGATGAAGGGGAAGCCCAACACGTTGTTGACCTGGTTCGGGTAGTCCGAGCGACCGGTGGCCATGATCACGTCATCACGGGTGGCATGAGCCAGCTCAGGGCTGATTTCCGGATCCGGGTTGGAGCAGGCGAAGACCACCGGGTTCGGTGCCATACGCTTGAGGTTGTCTGCGGTCAGCAGGTTGGCACCCGACAGACCCACAAACACATCAGCACCATCCAGGGCATCGGACAGGGTGCGCTTGTCTGTTTCGCTGGCGAACACTGCTTTGTACTGGTTCAGATCGTCGCGGCCAGCGTGAATCACGCCCTTGCGATCGACCATGAAGATGTTCTCGACCTTGGCGCCCATGCTCACCAGCAGCTTCATGCAGGAGATGGCCGCAGCACCAGCGCCCAGGCAGACGATCTTCGCCTCCTCCAGGGTCTTGCCGGCGATTTCCAGGGCATTGAGCATGCCAGCGGCAGTCACGATAGCCGTACCATGCTGGTCATCGTGGAACACAGGGATGTCGCACTGTTCGATCAGCGCACGCTCGATCTCGAAGCACTCTGGCGCTTTGATATCTTCGAGGTTGATGCCGCCGAAGGTGATGGAGATGCGTTTGACGGTGTCGATGAACGCCTGCGGGCTCTCGGCATCGACTTCGATGTCAAACACGTCGATGCCGGCAAACCGCTTGAACAGTACACCCTTGCCTTCCATGACCGGCTTGGACGCCAGCGGGCCGAGGTCGCCCAGACCGAGGATGGCCGTACCGTCGGAAATCACGGCAACCAGGTTGCCTTTACCGGTGTAGCGGTAGGCCAGCTCAGGATCGCGCGCGATCTCGCGGACCGGCTCGGCAACACCCGGGCTGTAGGCGAGCGCCAGGTCACGGGCAGTGGCAGTGGGCTTGGTAAGTTCGACGCTGAGTTTTCCCGGACGGGGCTGAGCGTGGTACTCGAGAGCGGCTGTTTTAAGATCAGACATAGTGGCGTTCCGCTTTTTTGGCTGTTGACAGGCAGGCGGCCGAGGATACGCAAGTTGCATATAGCTGCACAAGACTGTTCGGTCACCCACGGGCCATGGGCTAGCGCACCAGTTTCACCCAGTCGCCCTGCCGTGGCTCGCCGGCGGGATAAAGGTTGTTGAGCAGACGCAGACGGGACTCGGCCTCCTCACCCAACACACTGCCGCGCGCCAACGCTGCCATGCTCTCGCCCGCCTTCACGCGCTGCAGGTACAGACGCTGCGGCTGCGCCAGAGGCCGTTCGGCGGCGGTCATTTTGCGTAGACTCTGGATCACCTCAAGAAACGCGCGGTCCTGGGTCTGCAAGGCCGCATTGCGCACCACGGCCACAAACAGGTAAGCCCGCTCGCCTTGCACCACCGCGGCGACACGCCGCGTCGGATTGCCAGGCAACAGCGCGGTGTAGCCCTGATACTCGCCCGCCGTCCAGCGCGTCCCCGCCTGCAGGGCGGTAGAGCCGGCACGCTGGCGCAGGAACGCCTCCGGGGCCAGGCGCTGCGCATTGTCTTCCAGGGTCATGGCCACGAAAGCCTGCTGATCGGCACTGTGAATAATCAGCGCATCAGGCCGATTGACCAGGGACCAGCCGGGCGCAAAGCCAAGGGTGAAATCCAGGTCGGCATGGTAGAAACGCTGGCCGCGCCGTACCCCAGTGGCTTCTGAATCGCCAAAAGGCAATCCGTCCAGGTGCTTGAGAAAAGCCTCGCGATTGATCAGTTGTTGCCCGGTCGCGAGCGCCCTGGCTGGCCCCAGGACCTCCTGCAAGCGCCGGTCATTGTCGGGATGGGTGTCGAACAGGCCGTGGTAGCCGCTGGCAGGTTGTGGCTGCCCCCGTCGCGCGGCCTGGTCCTTGGCAAAGGTCTCCTGATTCTTCAGCACCTCGACCACACCGATCATCGCCTGCGGGTCGTAGCCACTGCGCGCCAGGTACTGGGCGCCGAGGCCGTCGGCCTCCAGCTCCATGTCGCGACCGTAGCCGCTGACCAGCGCACCGCCCAGAGCATTGGTCAGGTCTCCGGCTGCGCCGATGCCCGTGCCGATGGCCACTGCCTGACCCAACAGCCCCCAGGCCGTCGACTGGCTTTGCTGCTGCACGCTGTGGCGCGCCGTGACATGGCCCACTTCATGTCCCAGCACGGCGGCCAGTTCCGCCTCGGAGTTGAGGTAGGCAAGCAAGCCACGGTGGATATAGATGTAGCCGCCCGGCAACGCGAAGGCATTGACGTCGGGACTGTCGACCACGGTAAAGCGGTAGTCGAGCTGGCTGCGATGGCTGGCACGCGCTACCCGCTCACCGATCTGCTGCACATAGGCTTGCAGGGCTTCATTGGCATGCCGCGGGTTCTGCTTGGCGATTTCCTGATTGTAGCGCTGCCCGAGATCGAGTTCCTGCTGCTCGCTCATCATCACGAAATTGTTGCGTCCAGTGGCCGGGTTGACCGCGCAACCAGCCAGCAACAGCAGCGCCGCAACGCACACGAGAACCTTCATGGCAGCACCTCGAGCATGGTGGAATGAGTCAACGGTAGCATCCAGCGAGCCTGCCCAGGTTTTATGTCGCCGCGCCGCGAACGGTCAATCACCCAGCCACGCGCCTCGACCCGCGCGCCCTCCAGGCGTCGCAGGGCGCGCTCATCGAAATCGGCCAACGCCTCGGGGGCGACGCGCAGCACCAGAGAACCCGGCATCTCCAACCAGAGACCACCTCGATTACGTTCGACCTGGCGAACCCGCCCCGTCACGATGGCAAAGCCACCCTGGCGCAGTTGCTCGGCATCCACCAACGGAGGGCGGGCCCACAGCCCCAGACGTTGCTCGCGTGCCTGGGTTTCGGCCTTACGCAGGCAATCATCCAGCAAGGTATTGGGCGCGATCGCTACACGCACAGCCAACCCTTCAGCCAGCAACTGCGCCTCCAGATTGACCCCCTGAGCGCCATACAGGTGCGCAAGAGTACGACCGTAGTGATCCTTGGCCTGCCGGCCCAGCAACAAACCGACACGCCCGTCGTCGGCTTCGACCAGCGCCTGCAGGCGCTTGCGCGCAGCGTTGGCGAAGGGCTCGGCAGGCCGCTCCTTGCGCGCAACTTCGGGCGCATTCAAACCGATCAACCGTACGCTGCGGCCATCGCGCAGGCGCACAGTGTCACCATCGACCACCCGCTGCACCTGCACAGGCGTAACCTGAGCCGGCGCCGGACAGAACGCCTGGGCCAGCGAGCAAAAAACGCTGGCCATGAAAAAGGCGCCCACTAGGGACGCCTTCTTCAATGATGCGATATCAACCATCAGGCTGCTCGCAGCAGTCGGTCGCTTACTTGGCGCCGAACATGCCGAAACGCTGCTTGAAGCGGTCAACACGGCCACCGGTATCCAGCATTTTCTGCTTGCCGGTGTAGAACGGGTGGCATTCGTTGCACACGTCCAGGCTCAGCGGCTTGACCAGGGTGGAACGGGTTTCGATGACATTGCCGCAGCTGCAAGTGGCGGTAATGGCTTCGTAAGTCGGGTGGATATCAGCTTTCATGGTGTATTCCTCGGTAATGTGTGCCGCCACCCAACCCGTTGTCAGGTACCGCACGGAAATAGGTCGCGGATCATACCAGACACGCACCGCGATGCAAGCCACGCGGGATGCCGGTGGTCGCCATGCTAAGATCGCCGCCTGTTTCTGGAGCCCACGCGTGTCCAACCTGATCCTGCGCCTCGCCCTGCCCTCGCCCCTGCGCCGCCTGTTCGACTACCTCCCGCCAGTGGGTACGTTGCCGGACAACCTGCAGCCAGGCATGCGCGTGCGTGTGCCGTTCGGCCGCCGCGAGATGATCGGCATCCTGGTCGAAGTTGCCGAGCACAGCGAGGTGCCCGCTGACAAGCTGAAGCCCGCCTTGCAACTGCTGGATGCGCAATCGCCAGTACCGCCGGCCTTCTTCAGCCTGTGCCTATGGGCCGCGCAGTACTACCAGCACAGCCTCGGCGATACCCTGAGCTGGGCCCTGCCAGTCCTCCTGCGCCAGGGCGAACCGGCCGAGGCGCGCCAGGAACGCTTTTGGTCCGCCACGGCCGATGCCCGCCTCGACGACCCGCGCCTGAACCGCGCGCCGCGTCAGCGCGAAGCCCTGCAAACCCTTTCCCAGCACCCCCACGGCGTGGCCCACGCGCTGCTCAGCAAACTGTTGCTGAACAAGGACAGTCTGGAGCTGTTGCGTGAAAAGGGCCTGGTCGAGGTTGAAGTGCGCCGCCATGCCAGCGCGCCGCGGCCGACCAGTTGGCTGGCCCAGCCCGAGCTGCCGCTCAACCCGGAACAACGCAGCGCGGTCGAAGCCATCCGCAGCGGTTTCGGCGGCTTCACCGCCTTCCTCCTCGCGGGGGTCACCGGCAGCGGCAAAACCGAGGTGTACCTGCAACTGATCCGCGAAACCCTAGAAGCCGGCAAGCAGGCCCTGGTGCTGATCCCCGAGATCAACCTCGGGCCACAGACCCTGGCGCGCTTCGAGCGCCGATTCAATGCGCGCATCGCCCTGCTGCACTCCGGCATCAATGACCGAGAACGCCTGGACGCCTGGCTCGCCGCCCGCGACGGCGAGGCCGACATCATCATCGGCACACGCTCGGCGCTGTTCACCCCGATGCTGCGCCCCGGCCTGATCATCATCGACGAAGAACACGACGCTTCCTATAAACAGCAGGAAGGCTTGCGCTACCACGCCCGCGACCTGGCCCTGGTACGCGCGCGCCAGGAACAGGTGCCGATCGTCCTCGGCTCGGCCACGCCCTCGCTGGAAAGCCTGCACAACGCCCATGCCGGACGCTACGCCATGCTGCGCTTGACCCAGCGGGCCGGCGGGGCTCAGCCGCCACGTTTTCTGCGCCTGGATGTGAAGAGTCGCCCACTCGACTCAGGCATCTCCGCCCCCCTGCAACAGGCCATCGGGCAGACGCTGAAAGCCGGCCAGCAAGTGTTGGTATTTCTCAACCGCCGCGGTTTTGCCCCCACGCTGTTGTGCCATGACTGCGGCTGGCTGTCGGAATGCCCACGCTGTGACGCGCGCATGACCGTGCACCAGCGCTCACGCGAACTGCGCTGCCACCACTGCGGCCACAGCGAGCGGCAGCCGAGCAACTGCCCAACCTGCAACAACGTCGACCTGCGCCCGGTCGGCGCCGGCACCGAGCGCGCCGAAGAGCGCCTGGCGATCCTCTTCCCCGACGTCCCGGTGTTGCGCGTGGACCGCGACAGCACCGCGCGCAAGGACGCTATGAGCACCCTGTACACCACGGTGCAGCGCGGCGAGCCGTGCATCCTCGTCGGTACCCAGATGCTCGCCAAGGGCCACCACTTCCCGCGGGTCACGCTGGTGGCGATTCTCGATGCTGACGGCGGGCTGTTCTCTGCTGATTTTCGCGCCAGCGAGCGCATGGCCCAGCTGATCGTCCAGGTTGCCGGCCGCGCCGGGCGCGCGGAAGAGCCAGGCAAGGTGATCATCCAGAGCCATCTGGCCGACCACCCGCTGCTGGTGCAATTGACCGAACAGGGCTACTTCGCCTTCGCCGAACAGGCATTAAGCGAACGCCGCAGCGCCGGCCTGCCGCCGTTCTGCCACCTTGCCCTGCTGCGCGCCGAAGCGCACAAGCCGGGCCAGGCTGAAGGGTTTCTCGACGAAGCCTGCACCGAGGCTGAGCACTTGCTCAGCGACTTCGGCCTGCACGGTGTGGAACTGCTCGGCCCGATCCCGGCACCTATGGAGCGCCGCGCCGGCCGCTACCGCGCGCAACTGCTGGTCCAGGCCAACGCCCGTGCACCGCTGCACCACCTGCTCAGCACCTGGATGCAGCGCCTGGAAAGCCTGCCCGCCGGCCGCGCTGTGCGCTGGTCGCTGGACGTCGACCCGATCGATTTGTTCTAGGGCGCGCGCCTCGCACCACCTGTTCGCGCACCGCCGGTGCGCACGGCGCACCCTACAAGTGATGGCTTGCAGCTTGCCGCTGCTTCTATAATGCGCAGTTTTCAACCAGCGCCCCAGGGCGCCGCCGCCCCAACGGCCGACCGAGCAGACCATGAAAGACAGCATTCGCCACCTGATCCAGCAAGCCTTGACCCGCCTCACTGCCGACGGCGTATTGCCCGAAGGCCTGAGCCCGGCCATTCAGGTGGAGAACACCAAAGACAAGACCCACGGCGACTTCGCCAGCAACATCGCCATGATGCTGGCCAAGCCTGCTGGCATGAAGCCACGCGATCTAGCGGAAAAGCTGATCGCCGCGCTGCCGGCTGATGCTGGCATCAGCAAGGTCGAAATCGCCGGCCCAGGCTTCCTCAATTTCTACCAGAACACCCAGGCACTGGCCGCGCGCCTGGACGCCCTGCTGGCCGACGCCAAACTTGGCGTACGCAAGGCCGGCCCGGCGCAGCGCGTGGTGGTCGACCTGTCCGCACCCAACCTGGCCAAAGAGATGCACGTCGGCCATTTGCGCTCGACCATCATCGGTGACGGCGTGGCGCGGGTGCTGGAATTCCTCGGTGACGACGTCATCCGCCAGAACCACGTGGGCGACTGGGGTACCCAGTTCGGCATGCTGCTGGCCTTTATGCAGGAAAACCCGACGGCGGCCGACAGCCAACTGGCCGACCTGGAAGGCTTCTACCGCGCAGCGAAAAAACGCTTCGACGAATCCCCTGAGTTCGCCGAGCGCGCCCGCGAGCTGGTGGTGCAGCTGCAAGCCGGCGACGCCGAGTGCCTGCGCCTGTGGCATCGCTTCAACGATATCTCCCTGAGTCACTGCCAGGCGCTGTATGACCGCCTGGGCGTGAAGCTGAGCATGGCCGACGTCAAGGGCGAGAGCGCCTACAACGACGACCTGGCCAACGTGGTCGCCGACCTCAAGGCCAAGGGCCTGCTGAGCGAAAGCGAAGGTGCCCAGTGCGTATTCATGGACGAGTTCAAGAACGCCGAAGGCAACCCGCTGCCACTGATCGTACAAAAGGCCGGCGGCGGTTACCTGTACGCCACCACCGACCTGGCCGCCACTCGCTACCGCGCCAACGTGTTGAAAGCCGACCGGGTGCTGTACTTCGTCGACCAGCGCCAGGCCCTGCACTTCCAGATGGTCTTCACTGCTGCACGCCTGGCTGGCTTCGTTCCCGCCAGCCTGCAGATGGAACACATGGGCTTCGGCACCATGAACGGTGCAGACGGTCGCCCGTTCAAAACCCGCGACGGAGGCACGGTGAAGCTGGTCGACCTGCTCGATGAGGCCGAAGAGCGCGCCTACAGCCTGGTCAAGGGCAAGAACCCCGAGCTTGCCGAAACCGAACTACGACAGATCGCCCGTGCCGTAGGCATCGGTGCGGTGAAATACGCCGACCTGTCCAAGCACCGCACCAGCGACTACCGCTTCAACTTCGAGCTGATGCTGAGCTTCGAGGGCAACACCGCGCCCTACCTGCTGTACGCCTACACCCGCGTGGCCAGCGTGTTCCGCAAGCTGGGCAAGGGTTTCGATGAGATCGAAGGCAGCCTCGACCTGCAGGCCGCGCAAGAAATCGAACTAGCAGGCAAGCTCGCGCAGTTCAATGAAGTGCTCGCCAGCGTGGCCGACAAGGGCGAGCCGCATTTGCTCTGCGCCTATCTGTACGACCTGGCTGGGCTGTTCTCCAGCTTCTACGAGAACTGCCCGATCCTCTCCGCCGAGGATGAAGCCGTACGCAACAGCCGTCTGCGCCTGGCCGCTCTGACCGGCCGCACGCTCAAGCAAGGCCTGGAACTGCTCGGCCTGGAAACCCTGGAGCGCATGTAAATGGCTGCCCGCAAAAAAGCGCCGGCCAAACGCGGCGCCAGCCGCTACAAGGCGCCGGCGAAAAAACCCGTTCCGGGCTGGATCTGGCTGGCGTGCGGGCTGATCGTCGGGGTGTTCGTGATGACCCTCATGAACCTCGAACCGGGCAGCGACGCGGTCAAGCGTGACCGTGGCGAACAGGCACGCAGTAATAACCCGGTCACCAGCAAGCCCAAGCCGGTGACGGACGAGCCGAACAAGCCCAAGTACGACTTCTATACGCTGCTGCCGGAGTCCGAAGTCATCGTCCCACCAGACGCGCTGCCACCGTCGACACCGGCCACTGCCGAGACCAAACCGGTGACCCCGGAAGAAGCCGCGAAGATTGACGCCGAGCGCGCCCAGGCCGCGCTCAATGGCCAGGTTCCGCCCCCCGCGCCGCCGGTGATCGAGCCAGTGGCCAAGGCGCCACTGACCACTCAGTTTTTCCTCCAGGCCGGCTCCTTCCGGCGTAAGGACGATGCTGAAAGCGTGCGTGCGCAGATCATCCTGCTCGGCCAGAACGTACGCGTAGAGTCAGGCACGGTGCGCGAGGAAACCTGGCACCGCGTACTGGTCGGGCCCTTCACCAGCCGCGAGCAACTTGCCCAGTCGCAAAAGGCCCTGGCCGCCAACGGCTTCAGCAACCTGCTGCTGCAACAGCGCCAGAGCCGCTGAGGCAATCTGTTGTTACAGCGATTCATCTACCAGCGGTAGATGAATCGCCCCTCCACGGTTGAAAAGCCAACTGCGCCCCCCCATCTGAGTTTTCATTCGGGCAAATTCGCCCCGCAGTGTGGAGACGCTCCCCTTGACCACCATCGTTTCAGTGCGCCGCAACGGCAAAGTCGTCATGGGCGGCGACGGCCAGGTATCCCTCGGCAATACAGTGATGAAAGGCAACGCGAAGAAGGTCCGGCGCCTGTACCACGGCCAGGTGCTGGCCGGCTTTGCCGGTGCCACGGCCGACGCCTTCACCCTGTTCGAGCGCTTTGAGGGCCAGCTGGAAAAACACCAGGGCCACCTTATCCGCGCCGCCGTCGAGCTGGCCAAGGACTGGCGCACCGACCGCTCCCTGAGCCGCCTGGAAGCCATGCTTGCCGTGGCCAACAAGGACGCCTCGCTGATCATCACCGGCAACGGCGACGTGGTTGAGCCCGAGCAGGGCCTGATCGCCATGGGCTCTGGCGGCGGCTTCGCCCAGGCTGCGGCCATGGCCCTGCTGCAGAAAACCGACTTGAGCGCCCGTGAAATCACCGAAACCGCGCTGAACATTGCCGGCTCCATCTGTGTCTTCACTAACCAGAATCTGACCATTGAGGAAGAAGATTGCGCTGAATAAGCGCGCCTTCCGTTGGAGTATCGCCGCATGTCCATGACGCCCCGCGAGATCGTTCACGAACTCAACCGCCACATCATCGGCCAGGACGACGCCAAGCGTGCCGTGGCCATCGCCCTGCGTAACCGCTGGCGGCGCATGCAGCTGCCGCTGGAGCTGCGCGCCGAAGTTACGCCGAAGAACATCCTGATGATCGGCCCAACCGGCGTCGGCAAGACCGAGATCGCCCGGCGCCTGGCCAAGCTGGCCAATGCGCCGTTTATCAAGGTCGAGGCGACCAAGTTCACCGAGGTCGGTTACGTCGGGCGCGATGTCGAGTCGATCATCCGCGACCTGGCCGATGCCGCGGTGAAGATGCTGCGCGAGCAGGAAATGGTCAAAGTCCGCCACCGCGCCGAAGACGCCGCCGAAGACCGCATCCTCGACGCCCTACTGCCGCCAGCGCGCACCGGCTTTAACGAAGAGGCCGCGCCCGCCAGCGACTCCAATACCCGCCAGCTGTTCCGCAAGCGTCTGCGCGAAGGCCAACTGGACGACAAGGAAATCGAGATCGAAGTCGCCGAAGCCGCGGCCGGCATCGAGATCATGACCCCGCCGGGCATGGAAGAGATGACCAACCAGTTGCAAAGCCTGTTTGCCAATATGGGCAAGGGCAAGAAGAAAAGCCGCAAGCTCAAGGTCAAGGAGGCGCTGAAGCTGGTGCGTGACGAAGAAGCAGCGCGCCTGGTCAACGAGGATGAGCTCAAGGCTCTCGCGCTGGAGGCCGTCGAGCAGAACGGTATCGTCTTCATCGACGAGATCGACAAGGTCGCCAAGCGCGGCAACACCGGCGGTGCAGACGTCTCCCGTGAAGGCGTGCAGCGCGACCTGCTGCCGCTGATCGAGGGCTGCACGGTCAACACCAAGCTAGGCATGGTCAAGACCGACCACATTCTGTTTATCGCCTCCGGCGCCTTCCACCTGAGCAAACCCAGCGACCTGGTGCCCGAGTTGCAGGGTCGCTTGCCGATTCGCGTGGAACTCAAGGCCCTGTCGCCAAGTGACTTCGAGCGCATTCTCAGCGAGCCCCATGCCTCGCTCACCGAGCAGTATGCGGCGCTGCTGAATACCGAAGGCCTGGGCATCGAGTTCATGGCAGACGGTATCAAACGCATCGCCGAGATCGCCTGGCAGGTCAACGAGAAGACCGAGAACATCGGTGCACGCCGCCTGCACACGCTGCTCGAACGCCTGCTCGAAGAGGTCTCCTTCAGCGCCGGCGACCTGGCCAGCCAGCAGAACGGCACGCCGATCCGTATCGATGCCGACTACGTCAACAGCCACCTCGGCGACCTGGCCAAGGATGAAGACCTGTCGCGCTATATCCTCTGAAAACAGCCGCAAGTTACAAGCTACAAGCCGCAAGCACCCCGCTTACGCTTGTAGCTTGAGGCTTGTCACTTGGAGCAGCTCCATGCCCATCCCCAGCGCGATCAAACTGCACAAAGCGTCGAAGCTGCTTGAGCTGCGCTATGGTGATCAGCAATACCAGTTACCCGCCGAATTTCTGCGTGTGCACTCCCCTTCGGCCGAGGTGCAGGGGCACGGCAAACCCATCCTGCAAACCGGCAAAGTGCACGTTGCCCTGATCGGCCTGGAGCCCGCAGGCAACTATGCGCTCAAGCTGATTTTCGATGACGGCCACGACAGCGGCCTGTTCACCTGGGATTACCTGTACCAGTTGGCCACGCGCCAGACCGAGCTGTGGCAGGACTATCTCGACACCCTCGCCGCCGCCGGCAAATCCCGCGACCCCGACGTATCACCCGTGCGCCTAATGCTGTAACCCTTATGCCAGAGCCTGCCGGGCTCACTCGATCCGCCTACGCCTGCAGTTAGAGCGCATTTTCTAATCTGCATCGGCATACTCTTCGGCAGATACGGCCGCTGCGGCCGGCTTGCGCAAACGTCCAAACTCGGGTAACCAAGGAGCTGGCAGATTCCCGTCGCTGGTCTGTGACCGGCACGGCACGAAGCGGAATGGTTCCGCCCCCGGTAAC
The DNA here is from genome assembly GCA_018826895.1 of Gammaproteobacteria bacterium. Taxonomy (GTDB): domain Bacteria; phylum Pseudomonadota; class Gammaproteobacteria; order Pseudomonadales; family Pseudomonadaceae; genus Aquipseudomonas. The sequence continues at coordinate 27,921 of JAHJYA010000098.1, read as the reverse complement.
CCGAGCAGTATCTGGCCGATCAGTCCGTGTCGCCGCGCGCACTGGCCTGCCTGTACTGGCCTGGACAATGGAGCGTCGTAGATGAGTGATAAGAATAATGATGACCTGAAGCGCCAGGCGTCCGAGAACACCCTGGGGCTCAACCCGGTGATCGGCATTCGCGGCAAAGACCTGCTGACCTCGGCCCGTATGGTGCTCACACAAGCCATCCGCCAGCCATTCCATAGCGTCAAGCACATGGCCCATTTCAGCCTCGAACTGAAGAACGTATTGCTCGGCCAATCCAGCCTCAAACCCGAGGACGGCGACCGCCGTTTCGCCGACCCGGCCTGGAGCCAGAACCCGCTTTACCGCCGCTATCTGCAGACCTACCTGGCCTGGCGCAAGGAGCTACACGACTGGGTCGAGCACAGCAACCTGTCCGAGCAGGATGCCAGCCGTGGCCACTTCGTGATCAACCTGATGACCGAAGCCATGGCGCCGAGCAACAGCATGGCCAACCCGGCCGCGGTCAAACGCTTCTTCGAAACCGGTGGCAAGAGCCTACTTGATGGCCTGTCGCACCTGGCCAAGGACATGGTCAACAACGGCGGCATGCCGAGCCAAGTGAACATGGACGCCTTCGAGGTCGGCAAGAACCTGGCGATCACCGATGGCGCCGTGGTATTTCGCAATGACGTGCTGGAGCTGATCCAGTACGGCCCCATCACCGAAAGCGTGCACGAGCGCCCGCTACTGGTGGTGCCGCCACAGATCAACAAGTACTACGTCTTCGACCTGTCACCGGAAAAGAGCCTGGCGCGCTTCCTCCTGCGCAGCCAGGTACAGACCTTCGTGGTCAGTTGGCGCAACCCGACCAAGGCTCAGCGCGAGTGGGGCCTATCGACCTACATTGCCGCGCTCAAGGAAGCCATCGAGGTGATCTGCTCGATCACTGGCAGCAAGGACCTGAACATGCTGGGCGCCTGCTCAGGCGGCCTGACTACGGCGTCCTTACTTGGCCACTATGCGGCTCTGGGCGACCAGAAGGTGCACGCACTGACCTTGCTGGTCAGCGTGCTCGACACCCAACTCGACACCCAGGTCGCGCTATTCGCCGACGAGAAAACCCTGGAGGCCGCCAAGCGCCGCTCCTACCAGTCCGGCGTGCTCGAAGGCAGCGACATGGCCAAGGTGTTCGCCTGGATGCGCCCCAATGACCTGATCTGGAACTACTGGGTCAATAACTACCTGCTCGGCAACGAGCCGCCAGTCTTCGACATCCTTTACTGGAACAACGACACCACCCGCCTGCCCGCCGCATTGCATGGCGAATTTATCGACATGTTCCAGACCAACCCGCTGACCCGCGCCGGCGCGCTGGAGGTCTGCGGCACACCGATCGACCTCAAGCAGGTGACCTGCGATTTCTTCTGTGTGGCAGGCACCAACGACCACATCACGCCCTGGACATCCTGCTACAAGTCGGCCCTGCTGTTTGGCGGCAAGTGCGAGTTCGTGCTGTCAAACAGCGGGCATATTCAGAGCATTCTCAACCCACCAGGCAATCCCAAGGCGCGCTACATGACCAATAGCGAAATGCCCTTTGACCCGCGCGCCTGGCAGGAAAGCTCGACCAAGCACGCTGACTCCTGGTGGCTGTACTGGCAAAAATGGCTGGCCGAACGCTCCGGCAAGCTGCGCAAGGCGCCCACCAGCCTGGGCAACAAACAACACCCGGCCGGCGAAGCCGCCCCGGGAACCTACGTGCACGAGCGCTGAACAGCGGCGTGCGCAGCTTCGCCCGCGGCAACGGATGTGCCGCCCGTCCTGGCATGCGTGCCAAGGGTGGCTAGGCCCGTGGTGGTGTTGGACATGACCGGGACGGTCGCGGCCAGCGAATAACTTTATAGGGCTACTGCGCATGTCGTTACCATTCGTGTTTCGCACCATCGACCTGGATGGCCAGACCATCCGCACCGCCGTTCGACCCGGCAAAAGTACGATGGCGCCCCTGCTGATCTTCAATGGTATTGGCGCCAACCTCGAGCTGGTGATGCCCTTCGTCGCCGCGCTCGACCCGGAACTGGAGGTCATCGCATTCGACGTACCCGGCGTTGGCGGCTCCTCAACACCCAGCACACCGTACCGCTTTCCCGGTCTGGCCAAGTTGGCCGCGCGCATGCTCGACTACCTGGATTACGGCCAGGTCAATGCTATCGGCGTGTCCTGGGGCGGCGCCCTGGCCCAGCAGTTCGCCCACGACTACCCGGAGCGCTGCAAGAAGCTGGTGCTTGCGGCAACCTCTGCCGGCGCGGTGATGGTGCCGGGCAAGCCCAAGGTGCTCTGGCGCATGGCCAGCCCACGGCGCTATGTACAGCCCTCTTACGGCGTGCATATCGCACCCGACATCTACGGCGGCGCCTTCCGCCGCGACCCCAAGCTAGCCCTAGCGCATGCCAGCAAGGTGCGCTCCGGCGGCAAGATGGGTTACTACTGGCAACTGTTCGCCGGCCTCGGCTGGACCAGCATCCACTGGCTACACAAGATCAGCCAACCGACCCTGGTCCTGGCCGGCGATGACGACCCGCTGATCCCGCTAGTCAATATGCGCCTGCTGGCCTGGCGCATTCCCAACTCGGAATTGCATGTGATCGATGACGGGCACCTGTTCCTGGTCACCCGCGCCGAAGCGGTAGCGCCGATCATCATGAAATTCCTCGAAGAAGAACGTCAGCGTGCCGTAATGCACCCGCGCCCCACGCCCGCCCGCACGCATTGACCCGACGTCGCTCGATCCTGGTGCTACGCTGGTACGCTCAGATCACATAAACGTGCGCCTACTGCACCGGCGTGAGACGCCGACGCGTCTAGCCCGCACCTGAGCGCGTTCTGGTACACGCCTTGCTGCACCCAGTCACCAGGAATATGCGGTATTTGGCCTTATTGTGCCGTGAGAGAGCCAGGCCAAATCAGGCTTTCACGCAGCAGAACAGGGTTAAGTCCGGCAGGACTCCTAGCAGTCTCTACGGCATAACGACGGAGTGTTACCCATGCGAGACCAGTCACGCAGCAGTAAACAACTGCCCGCCCCGGCCAGCTTCATGAATGCGCAGAACGCAGTGATCGGGGTACGCGGTCGCGACCTGCTCTCAACGCTACGCACCCTGGCCCTGCAAGGCATCAAACAGCCTCGCCACAGCGCTCGTCATTTGCTGGCACTGGGCGGCCAGTTGGGCCGCGTGCTGCTGGGTGACGCGCCCCACGCGGTGAACCCGAAAGACACCCGCTTCGCCGACCCAACCTGGCACCTCAACCCTTTCTACAAACGCAGCCTGCAAGCTTATCTGGCCTGGCAAAAGCAGTTGGCCCTGTGGATCGATGAAAGCGACCTGTCAGCCGATGATCGTGCCCGCGCACGCTTTATCGCCACCCTGCTGGGTGATGCCCTGTCACCCTCCAATACCCTGCTCAATCCATTGGCGCTCAAGGAGCTGTTCAACAGTGGCGGCGCCAGCTTGCTCAAGGGCCTCAATCACCTGGCCGAGGATCTGCTGCACAACGACGGCATGCCCAGTCAGGTCAGCAAACATGCCTTCGAGGTGGGCCGTAACCTGGCATCGACACCTGGCGCCGTGGTCTTTCGCAACGAGCTGCTGGAGCTGATCCAGTACCGCCCCATGAGCGAGAAGCAGCACCTGCGCCCCTTGCTGATCGTGCCGCCGCAAATCAACAAGTACTACATCTTCGACCTGTCCAACGATAAGAGCTTCGTCCAGTACGCCCTGAAGAACAGCCTGCAAACCTTCATCATCAGCTGGCGCAACCCGGATGCCCGGCACCGCGAATGGGGCTTGTCGAGCTACGTTCAGGCACTGGAAGAGGCCATCGACGTGTGCCGCGAGATCACCGGCAGCAAGGACGTCAACCTGCTCGGCGCCTGCGCTGGCGGCCTGACCATCGCCGCCCTGCAGGGCCATCTGCAGGCCAAGCGGCAACTGCGCAAGGTCGCCAGTGCCACCTATATGGTCAGCCTGCTCGACAGCCAGATCGACAGCCCGGCCATGCTCTTCGCCGATGAGCTGACCCTTGAAGCGGCCAAGCGCCGCTCCTACCAGCAAGGCGTGCTCGACGGTCGCGACATGGCCAAGGTGTTTGCCTGGATGCGCCCCAACGACCTGATCTGGAACTACTGGGTCAACAACTACCTGCTCGGCAAGCAACCACCGGCGTTCGACATTCTCTACTGGAACAACGACAACACCCGTCTGCCCGCCGCCCTGCACGGCGACCTGATCGACTTCTTCAAGCACAACCCGCTGACCCGCCCAGGCGGGCTGGAAATCTGCGGCACGCCCATCGACCTGCAGAAAGTTACGGTTGACAGCTTCAGCGTCGCCGGCGTCAACGACCACATCACCCCTTGGGATGTGGTCTACCGCTCGACCCTGCTGCTCGGCGGCAAACGTCGCTTCATCCTGTCCAATAGCGGCCATATACAGAGCATCCTCAACCCACCGGGCAACCCCAAGGCGACCTACAGCGAGAACGCCACACTCAGCAGCGACCCGCGCGCCTGGATCTACGATGCGACTCAGGTACAGGGCAGCTGGTGGCCAGAATGGCTAAGCTGGCTGCAGGAACGCTCAGGGGAGCAACGCGATACAGTTGTGGCCATTGGCAGCACCCGCTACTCGCCCATGGAGGCTGCACCGGGCACCTACGTGCATGTGCGCTGACCCGCAAAAACAGTGCTAGCCGGCGCTCAGCCGGCCGGCTATCGTCGAGCCTTGGCGGCCAGAACAAGACACCCGGATGAAAACCCGCGACCGTATCCTCGAATGTGCGCTGCAGCTGTTCAACCAGCAGGGCGAACCGAACGTCTCCACCCTGGAAATTGCCAACGAGCTGGATATCAGCCCAGGCAATCTCTACTACCACTTCCACGGCAAGGAACCCCTTATTCTCGGCCTGTTCGAGCGTTTTCAGGCGGACCTCGCCCCCCTGCTCGACCCGCCCCCGGAGGTACAGCTGGATGTCGAAGACTACTGGCTGTTCCTGCACCTGATTGTCGAGAAGCTGGCGCACTATCGATTTCTATTCCAGGACCTGTCCAACCTCGCCGGGCGCCTGCCCAAACTCGCGCGGGGTATTCGCCAATGGCTCAACGCCCTCAAGCGCACCCTCGCCGGGCTACTGGCTAGGCTCAAAGCTGAAGGTCAGCTACTCAGCGACACCCGCGCCCTGGGTCAACTCGTCGAGCAGATCACCCTGACGCTGCTGTTCTCCCTCGACTACCAACGCATTATCGGCAGCACGGGCGAAAGCCGTCTGGTGGTGTATCAGGTGATGATGCTGGTCGCTCCGCACCTGGCCCCCGACTCACGCTACGCCGCCGAACACCTGGCCCAGCGTTATCTAGAGGCCTAGCGTCAAAACACAAACGCCCGGCACAAGGCCGGGCGTTTATACTCTGTACCCCATGCCCTGCATGGCCAAGATAAATTATCTGTGCCCAGCCCATACTTCAGCCCATACTTCAGCGGGACAAGCTGGCGACGATGTAGTTAACGAAAAAGCCCCTGAAAATCTCCCGACTTTCAGGGGCTTCGCGCTTGCTTGGTATTTGAACACGCGTCTAAATCATTAATTTCGCAGGCTAGTAGGGCTGGCTGGTATTCCTAAGCGAATTCGCTAAGGGGAAGGCAGTCACTCAGGCTGACTCGTATCCATCCAAGCATCGCAAGATTTCTGATCGCAGAGGCGATTGCTTCTTTCTTTTCTTCAGTGTTCCACGCTTTTTTCCAGGAAAGAACAAAGTCATAAACCTCACGCTCAGGCACGATGGGGACTTGTTGTTCTTCCTTTAGTTTACTGACGGCAAAAAAGACGGTAGCGACTTCTTCTGCTTGCTCGGTGTTCTTGATTCGACTGAAAAGGTCGACTGTCTTCTCTATGCGCAAGCGGTTGGCGATCAATACATCTTTATGCTTGTCACGAAGGTGTTCGTACTCTGGACCAGTCTTGAGGTGGTTCATCCTTCCAAGCTGAACTTCCTGAACCAAATTGGCGTTGGCTAAGTTGCCGAGCACTTTCTTTACTGCTTCCGAAAAGGGACCATAGTTTGCTTTCTTGAAATCTAGCTCTGTCTCCACTCCAAGCGCTGTAACTGCATGGCAGATTTTTTGGAAGATTGTTCTTCCGACTTTAGGGGCGTATGGCTGCCGCTCAAGTTGGTCCATTACTTCTAACATGACCAGCCAGTTAGGGTTGAATTTCTTGTCGCGTGTACCTTTATGCCCAACTTCATTAAACAGACGATGCTGCGATGGGGATAAAAACTCAGCGGTCAGTTGAGTGGCTGGCGTCCCGAACGGTGCAAATATTTCAACCGGAATATCGACTTTCGAAAGCATTTTATACATAAGCGGCCCCACTATCTCCCATTCGAGCCCCCCATTTCCACAACCAAGAGGAGGGAAGGCTACTGAGGTTACGTTCCATGTTTTGTATTTCTCAACGAAAATCTCTAGGCCTTTCTCAATGTCGGAATATCTTGAAGCTGACCGCCAATGATCTTTCGTGGGGAAATTAACAATAGACGCCCCAAAGATGTCCGTATAAATGTAGGGAGTACCGGGCTTGACCTGTTTTTTTCGGCAGCGGTCAGCGTAGTCTTCCATTAGTTTTGGCCAGCGCTTCTTGAACTCCAAAGCGACTCCCTTGCCCATTACTCCAACACAATTTACGGTATTGACCAGGGTTTTGGCATCGCTCTGAAACATGTCTCCAATAAGAACTCGAATCACTGAACTCACCTGAAAAATAGGTGGGAGTTTATGGTTGTCGGCAGGCCCCAGTTAAGCTGGTTAAGCACTCCGTCTACCTTTCGCTTTGTCTGCTCATCACAAGTGTAGAACCCTGAGATGTACTCGGGGTTCACTACATTTGGGATCAGTGCCTCAGCACACTTTGTCGCCTTCTTACGCCACATAGTAGGTTCGTGGTCATCTGACCACCAATCTGCGAATACGTAGTCAAAATTGATCCTGCCCAACCCGTCCGGGTACGAATAGAATCTAACCCAGTCTGAAGCAGCATTCTGATCACTGATCACCACTCCTGGCAGATCCAAGACTGCGAGCTTCACTCTGATTACGCACAGGTTGCCGTGAGCCTCTTGGCGTAGGTAAAGCATCGGGTTCCGCGCGCAAAAATACAGATTGGCGTACTGATGAAGGCGCATTCCGTTGGGTACGGTCTTACCGACGCGGCGATCCTGAATTTCCTGCTTCGCTACCGAGGCATGAGGCACCGGCTTAGCCCTGTCATGCGAGAGGATACCCCTCTGCTTCACTGAGGGGAGGTTGTCAATCGGCATGATGCAGTGCAGTTCTACGACGCGGTGACTCATAGGCATCCCTTCCTGAGATCTAGCCTCGAACTATACCTTAACGGTCACCCCTTTGACCGCTACCGTTAGGAAGCGTCTCTGCGAAAGGACTGTTTGGTGCTCCAAAGGCTAGGCATGCTTTCGAGACAGCTCCGGTATCAGAACGTGATATCCATCTTCCGCTGACCTGTGAAATCATTGCCCGGCCTGGGTGTGCCAATGAAGCTAGTCGAGCCAGTCACTCATGCCTTCATAAACCGTCTTGCCGCCTCTCCTGGCCGCATGGCTAGCATAGTCTGGGGCGGCCTCACGACTCCTGATGATGCTGAGCTGGCCGGCCGTGATGTCGTGCTCTTTGATGCAGTAAGCAGCCCACCAGCGCTCGTTCTGGATGCTGTCGATGTGGACAGCCAGGTTATCGAAGCGCTGCCTGTACTCCTTCGCTAGCGCGGTTCTGAGCGCCTTGCTGACCTCTTCGATTCGATCAGTTTGGACGTACAGAACCCCGTGGATATGCAACGGGTGGTTTTCCTTGCTGGTGCCGTGGGTAAACTCCAGGTTGAATGCCTGCTCAGTGGTTATCTCAAGCTTGGCAAGCGTCCGCTGGATGACTCCTGCAAGGTGGTTGGCCGGGCTTCGTTTCGCTGCCAGCGCTGCTATCGCAGCATCATGATCCAACCGGATAGTAAAAACCTTCGCGTCTGGTTGCCGAGCTAACCAAAGCAACCGGAAGAACTGCTTGATGTGGGCAGGCACATGCTTCGACCAGTCAGCTAGCTTGCCAGTGCTTTTGCCTTTGTATGATTTGACTAACTGACTGACAAAGCTGTTTATAGAAAGGAGCTTGGTTACTTGTTCGCTGTCTAAGTCTGGTTGTAGTTCACTAATAGCTACTACATGCTTTTCATGGCTAGAGTGGAAATTAGCCATGATCCCCGCTTGCTGTGGCGTTGAAAGGATTTTTCGAGGCAGTTTGCGGCTGCTGTTTTTTGCATCTACTCCACGACCACCAGCGCACTGCTCCGGCCTGTCCGCATCAAACAGTCCGACTTCTTCCGGGCTAATCGCTCTCTGTTGTGCCGACAGGGCTGGGGGCTCGGCTGGGATGCTGGTGCTGTTTGTCATATTCAATGCTCTATGCCTCACTATCACCCGTTAACGATTTTCAAAAATCGTCGGCTCTCGATGTCGCCAAGGGGTAGAGGGCTGTCCGGGGGCTCTAAGGCTTTGACACTTTGGCCGGTCAAGCTCAGGTCAAGATGCCTTCACTGATAACGTCATCGTCACGCACTGCCTTTTGCCGGAGCCAGCGCTCGTTTTCAATATCGTCGTCATCAACGATGCCATCTAGCCCGGCATCCTCTTTGCGTTGTTGAGCACGCATCGCTAGAACGTCATCTTCAGTCATTACGTGAATGACCAACTCCGGCAGATCTTCTACATCTAGCGCCTGATTAAGCTTATCTAGAGGGAGAGCCCGGCGACCGACATCCTGCGTGAGCTTGAGAGTGGTTGCGCTGGCTGCCAATGCTCGGCAAACGATGGGGGCGTTGTCCGATGTCGGCTCCAAAGCCTCGACGGCCTGTGCCAGCTTATTTCGAATCAAGCGCCCGAGCGACAAATCGTCGAGCACCAGCGACGCGGCCACCTGCTGAACGGCCTCCAAGGCAAAAGCGTTTTGTAGAAGGTCTTCCCTGGCCTTTTGAATCAGTGCCTGTGAAGCAGCGCCAGCAACTGCGCCATGTCGCTTCAGCAATCGCTGGGTAGTACTCAGGCTTATATTGAGGCGCTCTGCGATGGCTGGCAATGTGTAGCCGGCCTCTCTGAGGATGACCGCCTGAGTGCTTTGGTCGGGTGTCTTTTGCTTGCCGGGCATTCGCTTACTCCTCCTCAACTATTTGTAAGGACTTTTTTGCGCAGGCTCTTTTGACTGCCGCGATAGAGATACCGAATTCCGTGGCTGTCTCCTGGATCGTCGCTTGATTGGCCTTGCGCCAAGTAGCAACTGCTTGATCGTCGATCTTCTTCGGTGCGCCGAGCTTCTGGCCCTGCGCCCTTGCGCGTGCAATGCCTGCCATCTGCCGGGCTTTGATGTTGGAGCGCTCCAGCTCGGCAATAGCTGCCAACATGGTCAGCATTGTTTTTCCTACGGGGCTGGACAGGTCGAAACCTTCTCGCATAGATATAGCAGTAACGCCTTTGGCTTTAAGCGCTTCAACCGTTTCGAGCACATCAATGGTGTCTCGGCCCAGTCGGTCTATAGCTGCAACGACCAAGGTGTCGCCCTTTCGGGCGAACTTGAACAGTTCAGCGAAGCCGGGTCGCTGTAGTGCTTTGATCGCACCACTGGTTGCCTCATCAGAGAACCAATGCTCAACGTTGTGCAGCTGGGCTATACCGTGGCGCTGAGCTTCAGTGCTCTGATCTTCGGTGCTGACGCGTACGTAGGCCAATACAGTCATTGGGGCGCTCCATTCTTTGGCTCAAAAGTATGGCTCAGAATATATGCGACAGCTCAAAATAAATCAACGTATTTGAGCCGTCCGCGCGCCCAATGTTTTCGTTGGCGACCTCAGCCTTATCGGAGAGCTCAAAAAGTACACCTTCTGAGCTGCAGTCATCACGAAGGAGAACGCATCCTTGGTATCTCCACCCAGCCCCTTCACTTTGAGCCCATGACCCTATCTTTCAGCCGGGCGAGTAAGGCCATCGTGTTGAAGAGATCTCTTCCGACAGAGCTCGATAGATCGAACTCTCCTCGCACTGACTTCAAGCCGACCCCCCTTTTTCGCAGCGCGTGAAAAGCCCCGAATAGCTCCGGACCTGAGCAGCCTACACATTCAAGCGAAGACACGATTACGGTGTCGCCTTTCCGGGCGAGTTTGCATAGCTCGATGAAGCCGGGTAGCTCCAAGATGCATGTCGACCCGTTGAGGTCTTCATCTTTAAACCAGTGCTCAATGCGGTATGCCAAAGCGATATCCTGGCGCTGATCTTTTTCACCGGGGTGAGCAGCGCTAACGCGGACATACGCAAGCGTGCTCACTGTACGCCCCCAGTCGAACCCGAATGGCAAGAAGGCGCTCCAGCAAGACGATCCGCCACCCAGCGCTCAATTGCCAGGGAGTCCCAACCGACAGCCCTTGAGCCAATCGGCACTGCTTTAGGGAACAGACCCCGGCTCATTAGGTTATAAATGTGTGCACGCTTGAATCCAGTCCGCATCTCGACTTCAGGGCGTCGAAGGATGCGGCGCTGGACTTGACCATCATTGAAGTTGCTTTCCATTACATTTGCTCCGTGGCGCACTCTGGCGCTGTGTGGCTGACGAGGAGCAAGGTACGGAGAAAGGAAGGAAATTTGGGCTATTAGCTCCAGGGACAGGTTCAACAGTCGCTATTAATCTGGCGACCTTGAGTCCAAAGCCCATTCGACGTACTTCTTAATTGTGGTAGGACTCAGAGGCTTGAGACCTTTCGACGCGGCGTACTTGCAAAGCACATCCGCAGCCTTTTTGGGCTTACTAATATCTAGCTCAGCCATATCTGCCATGATTGATAGCAACCGCGCCACACTGGTTTGCACGCGCGGCTCAAGCTCATCCGCTCCATTGATCAACCCTGCAAGACGGTCAATTTCTAACCGCTTGAAGTAGAGCGACTGCTCCTGGGGAGCAACGCTGGCCTCCCAGAACACGTCCTCCGTTTCAGGGCACTCCAGATGCAATGACGTCCGTACAGCCCCAACCAGTTGCGCAGCGATGGGTCCGCTTTTTCTATTGTGGAGCAGAGCCGCCGGGCTACTGACTTGCTGATAACCAGCCCCAAACACCTGGAAGTTCCACTCACCCAACTCGTCGACCAGGGCATCTAACGATTTTCCTTCGGTCGCACTCACCTTCACGAAGGCACCGCAGTTGCCCTCCTCGCACTGACTGATCAAATCCGCTTCCGAGATCGGCTGCTTGGTCATACTGCGCAGACTCTCCAGCGCCTGATCAACCGAAAGCCATTGAAGCAACTGATGGTCACGTCTCACTCGTCAATCTCCAACTCGCTGCGCCTGCCTACCAAACGCGCCCTGGATGACGTTATCAGAAGGAGTGCTAACCGCGTAGCTCGCCCAGTCGGCCATCAAGCCCCGGCGCTTCTCAAGAAAATCTGTACGTGAGTAGGCTCCTTCAGTCTGGTCCCGCTCATCGTGCGCCAAAGCCATTTCGCAGATTTCGCGGGGGTAGTGGGTGCACTCGCCTGCCCAGTCGCGAAACGTTGAGCGGAAGCCGTGGACAGTCAGGCCTGCATATCCATGCGATATAAGCCGATCACGCATAGCGTCATCATGGATAACTCCACTGCGGCCAATGCCAGGGAAGAGGTAGGGGCTTTCGCCAACTGGGGGCAGACTCTCTAACAACTCAACAACCTCATCAGCTAGAGGCACAACAAAAGGTTTGCCTGTTTTCATGCGCTCGGCAGGTAACGACCAGGTGCGGGCCTGCAAGTCGATCTCATCCCATGTCGCGAAGCGAACCATATGCGAGCGCGCGCCTGTAAACAGCAGCAGTTGCAGTGCCACAGCCACCCGGCTTTCATCCTGGCTTAGCTTCCTCATCAGCCCGCCTATGTCCTGCCACTTCATGGCCGCGAAGTGCTGGCGCTTTCTTGCCTTCTTCTTCTCGGCTTTGCTCAGCAGGTTATCTAGGTGTCCGCGCCAGCGTGCCGGGTTTTCCCCTTCGCGTAGGTTGCGTGATTTGGCAGCGTCGAGAATTTGCTCAAGTTGTCCACGTACTTCGTCGGCGGTGCGCGTCTTGGTCGCCCAGATGGGTTGCAGCACTCTCAACACATGCTCGGTTTCAATCTTATCGGCTGGTAGCTTGCCGATATGTGGAAAGGCGTACAGCTCCAGCTTACGCAACCAGCCTTTACGCCATGATACTGACCAGTGTGAGCCATGCGCGGCCAAGTAGTCAGTGGCCAGCGTTTCAAACGCCACTCTCCTGGCTTCCCTCGCTCGTTCCGCTTCTGCTGTCAGGCGTTTGTGTTCGCGTTCGGAATCACGGGCGGCTAGCGGATCGTGGCCGGCCTTGGTCAGCTTGCGAGCATCTGCGGCCTTTTCGCGGGCGCTGGCCAGGGTTATCTCCGGGTATTTGCCAACACCCATGTCACGGCCCCTGCCTGCGATCTTGTAGCGGAATATCCAGCTCGCCCCACCAGACTTACCAACTTTGAAGTACAGCCCACCACCGTCGCCAGTCATGCCAACTACGGCGGCTTTCGCCAGCTTTTCTACTGTCTTCGCTGTCAGCGTGCCCATGCCTTCCCTCCGTTCACTTTATCGCCAGCCCATACTCCAGCCCATACTTTGGATGGCGGCTTTCTGTGGGATTGCCTGGCGCTTGGTGGAAACAGAGTAGGTCAAAAAGCCTATACCATCTAGGCTGCATGAGGGCATGCGGGACTTCAGCAGATATTCCTGGAAACGAAAACGCCCGGCACAAGGCCGGGCGTTTGTGAGCGTACCAGGTGAATCAGGACGCGGTGGTAGGTGCTACCGGAGTGGCTTCGACAGGCGCTGCGGCGGCCGGTGCAACTGGCTTGGCGGCGGCTGGTTTGGCAGCCGCTTTCGGGGCCTTGGGCGCGGCTGGCTTTTTCACTGCGGCTGGCTTGGCAGCGGGTTTGACCGCAGGTTTCGGTGCAGCCTTGGCAGCCGGTTTAGCTGCTGGTTTGGCGGCCGCTTTAGCCGGTGCCGGCTTGGCCGCAGCGACTTTGGCAGGTGCTTTGACCGGCGCTTTCATCGGCTTGGCAGCGGCTTTCGGTGCGGGTTTAGCAGCAACCTTGGCAGCAGGCTTGGCGGCCGGCTTGACCGATTTGACCGACACGCCGGTAAGCGTCTCGATCTGCTTGGTCAGGCTGTCGATCTTCTCATTCAGCGCCTTTACTTCATTGCGGCTGGGCACGCCCAGACGCGAAATAGCGCTGTTGAGGCGTTTGTCGAAGGCTTCTTCGAGTTCGCCCCACTTACCGATCGCCTTGCCTTTGACCTCGTCAACACGCGACTTGGCCGAACCCACGGTGCTGCCCACGCTGGTCTTCACAGCGCCAACCTGCTTGTCGACTTCGGTCTTGGCCACTTTCTCGGCTTTCTCGCCATCCTTGACCAGGGTATCGAACAGCTTGGTACCGTCCTTACTGACCTTGGAGTATGCGCCTAGGCCGGCCAACCAGATCTGACGCGAGTATTTCTCAACCTCGCCGATCCAGGAGCTGGTCTGTTTTTCGGTTTTCTTTTTGACAGCCATCCTGCTCTCCTTATTTGGTACGCGCGACGTGCTCGAGCAACGCGCTCAGCTCATCCAGCTTAGCAGAGAGTGCATCGACGTCTTGCTTGGACGGGATACCGATGCGATTGAGCGCACCCGCGACACGACTGTCGAATGCCTTCTCGATCTTGTCGAGCTGCAGATCGACCTTGCCCTTCACGCTCTGCACATTGCTGGTCACAGTGCTTTTAACACCATCGATCTGGCTATTCGCCGCATCGATCTGCGCTGCAACCTGTTTTTTGCCCTGCTTTTCGACGCCTTCACCGGCCTTGACCAGCGTTTTGAAGTAATCGGCGCCTTCCTGACCAGCCTTGGCGTAGGCACCCAGGCCAGCCAGCCAGATCTTGCGGGCGTATACTTTGACATCGGTCAGCACAGTGGCCTTGGCATCCACTTCGGCTTCGAGTTTTTTCCTGACGGCAACCTTGGACATGGTGCACCTCACGCGCGGTGGTTTGAGGAATCGCCCACGAAATGCAGGCTTGAGATACACCGTACTCAGAAAAATTAGAATCTACATACTAGGGCTGCACGTTGACGCCAACTCTGCGCATAAAGACCTATGTCGCGGCACCAATCAGGCAACCAGGCTTTTATCCAGCACCTGCTCGATTTCGCGCTTGATGATGCCGCTCATGGCCGACAGCAGCAGACCCAGTTTCAGTTCCACGCGCACCCGATCATCACTGACCGCGATACTGCCGTCGGCGCCGCTGCGTTTGAACAGCAGGGTGTCGCCCTGCCATTGATAGGTCACATCGAACTCCCGCGCCAGGCGTTCAGCCAACTGCTCCGCCTTAGCTCGCGCCGCCTCACGACCCAGAGCGTGCTCGCGCTCCACGGTGATTTTCGCCATTGTCCAACTCCTGCCTGCGACTTTAGGTCGCGCGACTATAGCAGCCCGGCCAGGAGCGACGCAGCGGTTCGCCGTGGCGCATGCCAAGACAGGGATGCGGTGGCGGGTTTAGAATGGCCGCCATTCAGATTCAGCCTCGGCTAGGTAAGGGCGACATGAACGATCCGCACAAGCGCCACGACAGCGAACCGACCACCCACTTCGGCTTCCAGGATGTCCCGGAAAGCCAGAAAGCAGAGAAAGTCGCCGAAGTGTTCCACTCGGTCGCCGCCAAGTACGACCTGATGAACGATGTGCTCTCCGGCGGCATGCACCGCCTGTGGAAGCGCTTCACCATCGAACTGTCCGGTGTACGCAACGGCAACCGGGTGCTCGACATCGCCGGCGGCACGGGCGACCTGACGCGCAAATTCGCCAGCCTGGTCGGGCCGACCGGCGAAGTGGTGCTGGCTGACATTAACGAGTCGATGCTCAAGGTCGGCCGTGACCGCCTGCTCGACAAGGGCGTGGCCGGCAACGTCAAATTCGTCCAGGCCGATGCGGAAAAACTGCCCTTCCCGGACAACCATTTCGACGTGGTGACCATCGCTTTCGGCCTGCGCAACGTGACGCACAAGGAAGACGCCCTGCGCTCCATGCTGCGCGTGCTCAAGCCCGGCGGCCGCCTGCTGGTACTGGAGTTCTCCAAACCCTCCAGCGACCTGCTGTCGAAGTTCTACGACGCCTATTCGTTCCGCTTTATGCCGCTGGCCGGCAAGCTGATCACCAACGACGCCGACAGCTACCGCTACCTGGCCGAGTCGATCCGCATGCACCCCGACCAGGACACGCTCAAGGCGATGATGATTGACGCCGGCTTCGAGCCCGTGACCTACCACAACATGACCGGCGGCATTGTCGCCCTGCATCGCGGCATCAAACCGTAGGGTCTGTTCCCGTTTTCGCTCGCGGCCGCGCCGGAGCCAGTTTTTGCGCGGGGCAAGGCATGAGGAGAGAAGTTTGGTTATTCCAAATGAACGACGAATAACGCAGCACCGCGCAAAAACTGGCCCGGCCCTTCGGGTTGCGCGGCAAATGGTGCCATGCTGCGTTGTGGGACTTGGCAAGGGAACAACCATTCCCTGCGTCCCACGCCTTGCCTGGCACCATTTGGCGCAGCAACGCGGCTCGCGTCGAAACGGGAACAGACCCTCATGGTGCTAACCGGGCTGCTGGCCGGCGTCGAGCTGGGTCTCAATCGTGTGTTGGCCATGGACAGCACCGCGCTGCCGCGCCTGGCGCGGCTCAGCGGCCGGGTGATTGCCGTGGAATGCGCGTCCCCCAGCCTGCAACTGTTTATTCTGCCCAGCGCCAACGGCCTGCAACTGGCCAGCCAGTGGGCCGCAGAAGCCGACTGTGTGCTGCGCGCCTCCGCAGCCGGCCTGCTGCGCTTGGCTACCAGTGCGGACAAGACGCGTATCCTGCACAGCCCCGAGGTCAGCCTGGAAGGTGACAGCGCCCTGCTGCTGGAGCTGGCCGGCATCCTGCAAGACCTCGAACTGGACTGGGAATACGAACTCTCGCGCTGGCTCGGCCCGGTCGGTAGCCAGTTGCTCAGCGGCCATCTGCGCAGCCGTTTCGGCTGGAGCCAGCAGGCCCTCGACAGCCTGCGCCTGAACCTGGCCGATTACCTCAGTGAAGAGTCACGCAGCCTGGTTGGCCAACGCGAAGCCGATGCGCGTTTCGCCGAGCTCGACCGCCTCAAGCTCGACCTCGACCGCCTCGATGCCCGTATCGAGCGCCTTGCCCAATCGCATAAGCCCTCCGCATGAAGCTGCTTGCCCTGCGTCGCCTGCTGCACATTCAACGCGTCGTGATCCGCTATCAACTGGACGACTTGCTGTTCGCCCTGCCGCTGCCATTCTGGCTGCGTGCGCTGCGCTTCGTCCTGCCGTGGCGCTGGCTCCCGCGTGCACCCTCGGCGCTGTCGCGCGGTGCTCGCCTGCGCTTGGCGCTGGAGGCCCTGGGGCCAATCTTCATCAAATTCGGCCAGGTGCTGTCGACCCGCCGCGACTTGCTGCCGTTGGATATCGCCGATGAACTGGCGAAGCTGCAAGACCAAGTGCCGCCGTTCGACCCGGCCAAGGCGCAAGCGCTGATCGAGGCGCAACTGGGCGCCCCGGTGAGCGAGGTATTCGCTCGTTTCGACAGCCTGCCCCTGGCCTCGGCCTCGGTCGCTCAGGTGCACACGGCGCAGTTGAAAAGCGGCGAAGAAGTGGTGGTCAAGGTCATCCGCCCAGGCCTCAAACCGGTGATCAAGCAGGACATCGCCTGGCTGTTCCTGCTCGCCCGCATCGCTGAGCGCGCCTCCAGTGAAGCGCGCCGTCTGCGCCCGGTGGAAGTGGTCAGCGACTACGAAAAAACCATCTTCGACGAACTCGACCTGCTGCGCGAGGCGGCTAACTCCAGCCAGCTGCGGCGCAACTTCGAGAACTCGCCACTGCTCTATGTGCCCCAGGTGTACTGGGACCTGTGCCGCCCGAGCGTGCTGGTCATGGAACGCATCTACGGCATCCAGGTCACCGACCTGGCGACCCTGGCCGACCAGCGCACCGACATGAAGCTGCTGGCAGAGCGCGGTGTAGAGATATTCTTCACCCAGGTGTTCCGCGACAGTTTCTTCCACGCCGACATGCACCCCGGCAACATATTCGTCAGCACCCGCACGCCCTGGAGCCCTCAGTACATCGCAGTGGACTGCGGGATCATCGGCAGCCTGACGCCCGAGGACCAGGATTACCTGGCGCGTAACCTGCTGGCCTTCTTCAAGCGCGACTACCGCCGCGTGGCGCAGCTGCACATCGATTCCGGCTGGGTGCCGGCCGACACCCAGGTGAATGATTTCGAGGCAGCGATTCGCACCGTCTGCGAGCCTATCTTTGAGCGCCCTCTGAAGGACATTTCCTTCGGCCAGCTGCTGCTGCGCCTGTTCCAGACCGCCCGGCGCTTCAATATGGAAATTCAGCCGCAACTGGTTCTGTTGCAAAAAACCCTGCTCAACATCGAAGGCCTCGGCCGCCAGCTGTACCCCGACCTGGATCTGTGGAGCACGGCGCAACCGTTTCTCGAGCGCTGGATGCGCGAACGGGTCAGCCCGCGCAGCCTGCTGAACAACCTGCAAAGCCAGGTCGAGCAGGTGCCGCACCTGGCCAATATGACCCGCAGCCTGCTGGAGCGCATGGCCCAGCCCCATGCCTATGATCCGCCACCGCCCTGGGCTCAGCGTAACGACAGTCGCCTGCTGCGCTTACTGGGTGCAGCGCTGGTCGCCGGGGCGGTCGCGTTGGGCCTGAGCCTTGCGGACGTCCAGTCGCTCACTGCCTGGCCGGCCTGGCTAATGGGCGCCAGCGGGCTTTATCTGATCCTGCGCCGATAGCCAATCTCGGCGACCACTGGCAGACTGGGCAACTTCGCGCGGCAGCAGCCCACCAGCGCACCCGATCACCACGGAACCTGCAATGAACTGGCTAGACGAAATCAACTGGAACAACGATGGCCTGGTCCCGGCCATCGCCCAGGACTACCGCACAGGCCGCGTGCTGATGATGGCCTGGATGAACCGCGAGGCGCTGAGCCTAACCGCCACTGAGCAGCGCGCGATCTACTGGTCGCGCTCGCGTGGCAAACTCTGGCGCAAGGGCGAAGAGTCCGGACACGTGCAGAAACTGCATGAGCTGCGCCTGGATTGCGATGCCGATGTGGTCATTCTGATGGTCGAACAGCTGGGCGGCATCGCCTGTCACACCGGCCGCGAGAGTTGTTTCTACCGCGTCTTTGATCAGGGCGCCTGGAAGACCGTCGACGCCGTGCTCAAAGACCCGCATGCTATTTACTCAGGACAGCCCCATGAGTGACACCCTGATCCGCCTGGCCGAGGTTCTGGAAGCGCGCAAAGGCGCAGCGGCTGACAGCTCCTATGTCGCCAGCCTGTACCACAAGGGCCTGAACAAGATTCTGGAGAAAGTCGGTGAGGAGTCGGTGGAAACCATCCTCGCCGCCAAGGATGCCGCCAGCAGTGGCGATTGCAGTGACCTGATCTACGAAACCGCCGACCTCTGGTTCCACAGCATGGTCATGCTCGCCGCTCTCGGCCAGCACCCCCAGGCTGTACTGGACGAACTGGACCGGCGCTTTGGTTTGTCCGGGCACGCGGAAAAAGCCGCGCGTCCGCAGTCCTAATCACTAACCTTTACGGAGTACGCATCATGGGATTCGGTGGCATTAGCATCTGGCAACTCCTGATTGTCCTGCTGATCGTGGTCATGCTGTTCGGCACCAAGCGCCTCAAAGGTCTGGGTTCGGACCTGGGTGACGCGATCAAGGGCTTCCGCAAGTCGATGGATAACAGCGAAGCCGACAAGCCGGCCGTGGAAGAGCCAAAGGGCCAGACCATCGACGCCCAGGCACGCAAGGTCGAAGACCCTGTGAAGAAAGACTGACGAGCCCACGCCATGTTCGATGTAGGTTTTACCGAACTGCTGCTCGTCGGGATCGTCGCCCTGGTCGTGCTCGGCCCTGAACGGCTGCCGGGGGCGGTGCGCACGGCCGGCCTGTGGATCGGCCGGATCAAGCGCAGCTTCAGCGCGATCAAGGCCGAGGTCGAACGGGAAATCGGTGCCGATGAAATTCGTCGGCAACTGCACAATGAGCAGATTCTCGATCTGGAACGCGAGATGAACGCCATGAAGCAGGACCTGCTGTCGCCTGGCAGCCTGCCGCCCAAGGCACCGGAAGTCGGCGGTGATGCGCCTGAAATCAAGCCGCCTGCCGCGCCCACGACGCCACCCGCCAGCCAGGATCAGAAACCCGCGCCATGAGCAGACTTGCCGACAACGACCAGGAAATGCCGCTGGTCACGCACCTGACCGAACTGCGTAGCCGCCTGTTGCGCTGCGTCGGCGCCATCCTGCTGCTGTTCGCCGGGCTGTTCTATTTCTCCCAGGATATTTACGCCCTGGTGGCCGCGCCGTTGCGCGCCTACCTGCCGGAAGGCGCGACCATGATCGCCACCGGGGTGGCTTCGCCGTTTCTCACGCCGTTCAAGCTGACCATGGTGGTCGCGCTGTTCCTCTCGATGCCGATCATCCTGCACCAGATCTGGGGCTTTATCGCGCCGGGGTTGTACAAACACGAGAAGCGCATCGCCGTACCGTTGCTGATCTCCAGCATTCTGTTGTTCTACGGCGGCATGGCCTTCGCTTACTTCGTGGTCTTCCCGATCATGTTCGGCTTCTTCGCCAGCGTTACACCCGAAGGCGTGTCGATGATGACCGACATTGGTCAGTACCTGGATTTTGTGCTGACCCTGTTCTTCGCCTTTGGTGTGGCCTTCGAGATCCCGGTGGCGACCTTCCTGCTGATTTGGGTCGGCATCGTCGATGTAGCCACCCTGCGCAAGAGCCGGCCGTACGTGGTGGTTGGCTGCTTTGTCGTCGGCATGGTGCTGACCCCGCCGGACGTGTTTTCGCAGACGCTGCTGGCAGTGCCCATGTGGATGCTGTTCGAAGCCGGCCTGCTGTTTGGCTCCATGGTCAAACGCCGTGACGAGCACGAAGAGGAATCGGCGGAAACAGCTGAGGAATCGCCCTCCCAGGATCAGCCGCCCAGCACCCAACCGTGAACCTGCTGCTACTTGAGGACGGCGACTTCATCGCCGCCGACACCGTGCAGCTCAGCGGGCGGCGTTTGAAGCATCTGCTGGAAGTGCATCGCGTAGCCGTAGGGGATTCATTGCGTGTCGGTCGCCTCGGTGGGCTGATGGGCCATGGTCAGGTCATCCAGCTCAACGCCCAGAGCGCCACCCTGGAAGTGAGCGTCGACCAGCCGCCCCCCGCCAAACTGCCGCTAACCCTGCTGCTCGCCCTGCCCAGACCGAAGATGCTCCGTCGGGTATTGCAAACCGTCAGCAGCATGGGCGTGCCTCGGCTGATCCTGCTGAACAGCTACCGCGTGGAAAAAAGCTTCTGGCAAACACCCTTTCTTGAACCGGCAGCGGTTCGCGAGCAACTGGTGCTCGGCCTGGAGCAGGCCCGCGATACCGTGCTCCCGGAAGTGATTATCGAAAAGCGCTTCAAACCCTTCGTCGAAGACCAACTACCCACTCTCGCGGCCAATACCCTGGGGCTGGTCGGCCACCCCGGTGACTACCCAGCCTGCCCGCGCGCGGTCGAGCAGCCGATTACCCTGGCCATCGGCCCGGAAGGCGGCTGGATTCCCTATGAAGTGGAAAAACTGCAGCAGGCAGGCCTGCAACCGGTGCAACTTGGCGAGCGCATTTTGCGGGTAGAGACGGCGGTGACGGCGCTGCTGGCGCGCTTGTTCTAACAGGCGCGCCCTGCACAGTGCTGGTGACGTCTATCTATTGATGCTCCTCCGCACGCCGAGCCTGCCAATGCGCTGGCAAGAGCTGTCCCTTGAACGCCGGTGCTTCTTCCAGCAACACATCCTGCGGCTGCAGCGGCTCAGCGCAATCCGAACACACCAGTACAGCATGCATCGGCTGGCCACAGTTGCGGTGGATATGCCGGATCGGCGCGCCTTCAGGACCGCTCATATAGCGATCGCCCCAGTGCACCAGCGCCATGATCGCCGGGTAAAGATCACGGCCCTTGTCGCTGAGGCGATAGTCCTCGCGCAGAGGCCGCTGCTGATAGGCAACCTTATTCAACACGCCGCTCTCCACCAGCTTTTTCAGCCGGTCGGCCAACAGGTGCCGAGTAATCCCAAGGCGCTTCTCAAATTCGTCGAAGCGGCGCGTGCCAAGGAAACTTTCACGCAGCACCAGCAGGGTCCAACGGTCGCCCACCACCGACAAGGTGCGGGCCAGGGAGCAGGGTTGCTGCTCGAGTTCTTCCCAGCGCATTGTTCAGACTCCATGTGCGATGGCCCACCATAGCTTGACAGGTTCCAAAATGGAACCGACTATCCATGAAGGTTCCAAAAGAGAACTCGAGGAGACTGCAATGTCCGAACGTAAAGCAATTCTGGTGGTAGGAGCCGGCGATGCCACCGGTGGCGCCATCGCCAAACGCTTCGCCCGCGAGGGTTATGTCGCCTGTGTGGCGCGGCGCAATGCCGATAAACTCGGTGCACTGGTAGCGGAGATCGAAGCCGCTGGCGGCACAGCCCGGGCCTTTGGCTGCGATGCGCGGGTCGAAGAGCAGGTGGTTGAACTGTTTGCCACTATCGAGCGCGAGGTCGGTCCGCTGCATGCGGTGGTGTTCAATATCGGCGCCAACGTGCAGTTCTCCATCACCGAAACCACCGAGCGGGTCTACCGCAAGGTCTGGGAAATGGCTGCACTGGCGGGCTTTCTCACCGGGCGTGAAGCCGCCAAGGTCATGCTGACGCGCGGCCAGGGCACAATCATCTTTACCGGTGCAACGGCTTCACTGCGTGGCCGGGCGAACTTCTCTGCGTTCGCCAGTGCCAAGTTCGCCCTGCGCGCGCTGGCCCAGAGCATGGCCCGCGAACTCGGCCCCCAGGGCATCCACGTTGCCCACCCGATCATAGACGGGGCTATCGATACTGCCTTTATCCGCGACACCTTCCCCCAGCTCTACCAGCTCAAGGATCAGGACGGCATCCTCAACCCCGAGCATATCGCCGAGACCTACTGGCAGATCCACTGCCAGCCACGCGATTGCTGGGTGCATGAGCTGGATCTACGCCCCTGGTCTGAGACGTTCTAGCAACTGCGCGTCATAACAAGACAGCCAAAAGGAGCATGCAATGAGCAAAACCGTCGAGTTCTTCTTCGATTTCGGCAGCCCGACCAGCTACCTGGCCTGGACTCAGTTGCCGCGCATCGCCCAGCAGGCCGGTGCACAGATTGTCTGGCGGCCTATGCTGCTCGGTGGCGTGTTCAAGGCCACCGGCAACCAGTCGCCGGTGAATATTCCGGCCAAGGGCCGCTATATGCTGCAGGACCTGGCGCGCTTCGCCAGCCGCTACGGCGTACCGATGAGCTTCACCCCGCACTTCCCGATCAATACCCTGACGCTGATGCGCGGCGCGGCCGGCTACCAGGGTAGCGAGCGCTTCGAGCACTACGTGCAAACCATTTTCGAGGCGCTATGGGTGCAACAGAAAAACCTCGGCAAGCCCGAAGTGGTTGCCGCAGTGCTTAGCGCTGCTGGCTTCGACCTGGACGAATTCGAGCGTCTGGTCAACGATGAGGCGATCAAGGGACGCCTCAAGGCCACCACCGAAGAAGCCGTCAAACGTGGCGCGTTCGGCGCACCGACCTTCTTTGTTGGCGCTGAAATGCACTTCGGCCAGGATCGCCTGGACTTTGTCGCCGATGCGTTGCAACGCTGAGTGCGGGCTCAGCTTTCCAGCAGAAAGGTCACCGGCCCGTCATTGATCAGGTGCACCTGCATATCGGCGCCGAACTGGCCGGTGGCGACATGGGGGTGTCGGGTGCGAGCCTGGGTCACCAGCAGATCGAACAGCTCAGCACCCAGTGCCGGCGGTGCAGCGCTGGAAAAGCTGGGGCGCAGACCACTCTTGGTGTCGGCCGCCAGAGTGAATTGCGAAACCAGCAACAGACCGCCACTGACATCGCTAAGTGACAGGTTCATCTTGCCGGCGGCATCACTGAACACCCGGTAGTTGAGCAGCTTATGGAGGATTTTCTCGACACTGGCCGGGCTGTCCTGGGGCTCGACACCCACCAGCGCCAGCAGGCCCTGATCAATCGCCCCCACCACCTCGCCAGCGACTTCGACACGGGCACTGGTCACCCGCTGAATCAGTGCCTTCATGCTTCGTCCGGGGCCAGGTCGAGCAGCCGCCGGGCGATCTCGTCGGCCGCGCGCACCAGGGCATCGGTGATGCTGCTCTCGGAGGCGGCATGGCCGGCATCGCGGATGATCTGCAGCTCGCTGTTAGGCCAAGCCTGATGCAGTGCCCAGGCGTTATCCAGCGGGCAGATCATGTCGTAGCGGCCATGCACGATCACGCCTGGCAAATGGGCGATCTTCGGCATGTCGCGCAACAGTTGGTCAGGCTCAAGGAAGGCATTGTTGACGAAGTAATGGCATTCGATACGGGCAATCGACAGCGCGCGGTGGCTTTCG
Organism: Gammaproteobacteria bacterium; assembly: GCA_018826895.1. Classification (GTDB taxonomy): domain Bacteria; phylum Pseudomonadota; class Gammaproteobacteria; order Pseudomonadales; family Pseudomonadaceae; genus Aquipseudomonas. The sequence goes on along the minus strand of JAHJYA010000098.1, from coordinate 4,252 downwards.
CTGAAACGCTCGACCACCTGCGAATTGGGCCGCAACGTGGCCGTGCGCCCCTCCCAGGTCGACCAGGCCTTGGCCGCATGCATCTGGGCGATCTGATCCGGGCCAGTGAGGCGCCTGTAGAAGGCCTGCATCAGGTTGTCGCGCTCCTCCAGCGGAATCGGCGCCACATAGTCCTGCCAGTAATCAGGGAAGATGCGGCTAGCGCCGGCCTGGTAGAACCAGTCGAACTCCTGTGGCCGGCAGAGGAAGATACCGCGCAGGATCAGCGCCTGGACCCGTTCGGGATGAGCCTGAGCATAGGCCAGCGCCAGGGTCGAACCCCAGGAGCCGCCGAACAGCACCCAGCGCTCGATACCCAGGTGCTCGCGAATACGCTCCAAGTCTGCCACCAGGTGCCAGGTGGTGTTGTTCTCCAGGCTGGCGTGGGGCGTCGAGCGGCCACAGCCACGCTGGTCGAAGGTGACGATGCGGTACAGGTTGGGGTCGAAGAAGCGCCGGCTCAGGGCATCGCAGCCAGCACCCGGGCCACCATGGATAAACACCACCGGCAACCCGTCGGGCGAGCCGCTCTCGTCCACGTACAGGACATGCGGTTCCTCCACCGCGAGCTCGTGGCGCGCGTAGGGTTTGATCTCCGGGTACAAAGTCTGCATGGTGTGCTCCTGATGAATACCGGCGCCTTGGCACGCAGGCGCGCCTGACCCCGCATCATAACCATGAAAAAGGACTTGAACATGTGGCTGCCGAAATTTGCCCTCTCCCTCACCTTGTTTTGTGCCCTGCTAAGCGGCTGTGGCGGCGCGGATGACCCGCAGGCCGCTCTCGAAGCCGCCGTGCAACAGCTGCAGGACAACCTGGAAGCGAAGAAGACCAACGCGGTGATCGAGCAACTGCACCCTGAGTTCACAGCCCAAGCCACCTATGACCGCGACTGGGCCAAGCGCACCATGACCTTGATGTTCTTGCGCCACAAGAACATCAAGGTGCTGGCACTGAGCAAGAGCAGCCACATCGACCCCACCTACAGCGATAAGGGCCACACCGAAGCGCAGGTCGGCCTGGTCGGCGCTGAAGGGCTGATCCCCGACAGCGCCAAGCACTACACCGTGAAGCTTGAGTGGTGGCTGGAAGACGGCGAGTGGCGGCTCGCCCGTCTGGATTGGCAGTAGCGCCACTTACCAGTCCCAGTTGAAGGCCAGGCTGACCGCCTGCTGACGTGCCTCAGTCCCGCGCCAGTGGTAGGTGGCGCGGATGTCCATATCCGCCGCGAGGGCGTGGCTGATGCCCATGCTCGCCAGTGTTTGTCCGCTCGCCGGCGCATAGCCTTGCAACTCGAACGATGAGCCTTCGACGCTGGACAAGCCCATGCGCAGATCGCGCGGATCGTCCTCGAACTCACGCTCACGGGCAACTTCAGCGAAAACCTGCGTCATCGCATTCACCGCATAGTTCATCTGCACACCCACGCCCAGACGACGGCTGTCACGCTGCTGCTCGTCGAAATCCAGGGCAGTGGCGCTGCTGCCCTGCTCGCGGTAGCCGTCAACGGTGATTTTCGCCAGGTCTGCACTGACGAAGGGACTGACCTGCCAGCCGCTGTCGGCATTGGCCAGGTCGTAGCCCAGGCGCCCGGACAATGCCCAGAGCTGACCCTCACTGTCCCCGCTCTCCTTGCGCTCGGTTATGCCCAGGGCAAAGCGCCGCTGCAGATCGCTGTAATCGAGGTGCCCGGCGGTCGCGCCAAGATCAGCCCAGACACGACCGTTCTGATACTGGGCGAACGCACTCAGCAGGTAGCTGCGCAGGTCGTACTCCGAATCGGCCGCACCGGCTTCAAGCTGCTGCTCCTGCACACCCAGGGCGATACCCAGGCGCCAATTCGCGTCCAGCCGGTAACTGCCGCCCACGGTCAAACCGAGCCCTTGGCTGTCGCCCTCGGCAACCGCTTCGCCTCGCTGGAACGCCAGCCGCTGACCCGAGGCCGCCACCAGGCTTTGCCATTGCCCCACCGGTTGCCAGGCATAGCGCTGTGACTGCCACTCGCTGCGCAGCTGCTGCTGATGCCCGGTCAGGCTGCCCAAAGCCATTTCCGGGAGAAGACCCGTTTCCCAGGGCGCTGCGAGAATCGAATAAATATAGTCGGCGCTGATTTGCTGCACGGCTGCGGTGGGGTGCACACCGTCGTTGAACAACAGCCGATCCGGGTTCGCCGTGGCACTGGTGATGCCGGAGGTGGCGTCTTCCAGGCAGAGATCGCCACTGAAGCACACATCGGTCTGAATCACGTCAGGGTCAAAGCCATAGCGCGCCAGATCAGTTTGCACCTCGCCCAGTAACCCACGCACATTCAAGCGGATCGCGTTGCCACCCAGGGCATTCAACTGGCTGGCCAACTCGGTATTGAACAACTCGGCAGCGGCCGAAAAAGCCGAACGCTGACCGGAGGCGAAACCGGCCGGCGTCAACCCCACATCAGGCAGGTCCGAGACGATGATGTAGCGCGCCCCAGCCGCCTGCAGCGCCGCAACACCGGCGACTAAGTCGGCAGCCGAAGCCGCAGCCGTAGCCTGATCGACAATCACGCCCTGCAGCACATCGTTACCACCGCCATTGATGTAGAACAACGCATTGGGGTCTACCCGTGGCACGTCGACCAGGTAACCATTGCGTGTACGGCTGAGACCCAGTCCCGTGTCCACCACTGAGCCGTTGGTGTCGACGATGGAGCCAAGAATCTGATCCGTGCGATAACCCCCCACGGCGTAGTTGGTCCCGTCGGCATTGCCAGTCAGCGCCTGCGGCAGAATCGGCGTCGACGGCAGCGCCTGCAACCCTAGCTGAGTGGCCAGACGCTGGGTCGAAACCTGCGCGTAATACTCGCTGTTGTTGTCCGCATAGCCGGGACCGGTACGGTTGGTAAAACGCAGGCCGCCAGTGGGGTTGCCAAACAGCAGCGGGCTACCGGCATCCGGGAACTGGCCGCTGTCGCTGAGTGAGTCCCCGAAGATCACCAATTGGCTGTACGGCATGGCGTGGGCAGTAGAAAGACCGGCGAGCAGAATGGCGGCGGTCAACGTCTTGAGGGTCGGGCGCATGGTGGCTCCTTCTTATTGTGATGCCGAGTGGCATCGAAGGAGACTAACCACTCCGGCCTGCGGATTCGCTCACCCGAACGGGTGAGCGAATGCACCCGCTAACGGGCGTCGCGAACGCAGAAGACGCCTATCAGGGTGTTCTGATCGCCGCGTTCGGGCTGCGCCAGATCAGCTCTTGAGTGTCATAGCCCTGGCTGCGCGCCACCTCCAGCAACTTGTCACGCTGCGCGGCAGACACTTGCTGCTCGCGCGTCAATAACCACAGGAACTTGCGGTTAGGGCTACCCACCAGCGCAGTCCGGTAGTCGTCATCAAGGTACAGCACCCAGTAGTCGCCTTTGGCCACGCCTGGCAGGAGGTTGCTGAACCAGTTGTCGAAAGTGACCCACAGCTTGTCGGTCTTGCCTTCAACCTGAGGCACTGCACGTCCCTCAGCCTGCTGCCATTCGCCTTCCAGAGTCCGGCAGCGGTTGAGTACGCCGATACTGCCGTCATCCTGCAGGCTGTAGTGTGCTTCGGACTGCGCACAATCGCGCTGGAAGAACATCGGCAAACGGGCCTGCTCGTACCAGGTGCCCTGGTAGCGGGCCAGGTCGACCCGATCAACAGTCTTCGGCGGCACCACACCGGTTCCCGAATTCGCGCATCCCGCTAACACACCCAGCGCCAGCACAGCAGCGGCTAATCGCATCATTGACTCCTTTATTGCAAACCTTTACCTGAAAACATCAGGACCTTGTCGCCGGCGTACTGCACGCTGATAAAGCGCTCCTGGGTGCCCCAGGTACAACTGAGAACACCCAACGCCCCGGCACATTCGCTCGGCCGTCCGAGCAGTGTCTCCACTTCGGCCTTGGCCATACCCGCCTCAAGCTTGGAATAGTTGGCCTGGTTGATCTTGTTACAGGCGACCAACAACAGACAGCACGCCACAAGGGCGATAGTGCGCAGTGACATGGGTGAGCTCCAGAGCGACAGATAACAGACAGCTTGGCACAAGGTCGCGACGACCGCCTGCTTGGACGTTAGAACCGCGAGACAGGTTCCTTGACGGAGAGCTCGCTTAGCGCAGAAGACAAATCAAGGAAGGCGCGGTGCAGAGGCACACGGGACGGAGGAATGCGTGTTAGATACGGCCTGGCAGGGAGCCTGCCAGG
>JAHJYA010000097.1 GCA_018826895.1 Gammaproteobacteria bacterium | reverse complement strand
TGATGGTTCATCCCCGCTGGCGCGGGGAACACCTGACGTTAAACAGATCCGCTACCAGACTGATCGGTTCATCCCCGCTGGCGCGGGGAACACGCCCAGCGAGGCGATTTGCCACCGCGCGCTCGCGGTTCATCCCCGCTGGCGCGGGGAACACGTACCGAATTTCAGAGGTTTTGCGGGTGGGTTCGGTTCATCCCCGCTGGCGCGGGGAACACGCATAAACGCGATTTGCTCACGAAACGGCAGGCGGTTCATCCCCGCTGGCGCGGGGAACACCCCTGGCTGCTGGCGGTTTGGCCCAGTACCACCGGTTCATCCCCGCTGGCGCGGGGAACACACTTAGCGTAACCGACTGTTCCCAAAAGGAAAAATCGGGCGTTAAAAATCTACCAAGTTTTCCTTGTTAAAGATCGGGTAGCGCGAGCCGGGGAAAAGGCGATTGAGCTGCCGAGCAACTGTATAACCTGCACGAGCAAAACCGGTCCAGATAATCCATTTTTGCGACCTGCGTGAAGCGGCTATGGCGTCGAGAGGCGCATCGGCTACTGCGCCAATCGGCCTGACTGTATGCCTGCCTCAAAGCAAATGCGGCGTACTACGGGCGATCAGCGCTTCGACATCCACGCCTCTGGACAAGGTGCCGTAGACGCGACCGCCGTTGCCCAGGCGGCTGGCGATAAAGGCATCGGAGACAGTGGCGTTACCGGCCTCCAGCAGCAGCTTGGCCTGCAAGGCCAGGGCGATGTCTTCGGTCAGTTGGCGGGCGCGGTACTGGATGTCGGCGGTGTCGCGAAAGCCCGCTTGCAGGCGCTGGATATGCGCCGCCAGGTGGAGGTCACCATGGCCATCGCCGAGCTCGCTGAACAGCGCATCGAGCACGCCCGGTTCCTTCGACAGGGCGCGCAGCACGTCTAAGCATTGCACGTTGCCCGAACCTTCCCAGGTCGAGTTGACCGGCGCTTCGCGGTACAACCGCGGCAGGATGCTGTCTTCGACGTAGCCGGCGCCGCCCATGCATTCGGCAGCTTCGTTGATCATCGCGGGGGCGCGTTTGCAGATCCAGTATTTGCCGACGGCGGTGACCAGGCGGGCGAACTTGGCCTGCTGCTCGTCATGCGGGTTATCCAGGGCCTGGCCCATACGCAAGGTCAGGGCCAGGGCCGCCTCGCTTTCCAGGGCCAGGTCGGCCAGCACGTTCTGCATCAACGGCTGTTCGCTGAGCACGCGACCGCTCACCTGGCGGTGCGCACAGTGGTGCGCGGCCTGGGTCAGAGCCTGGCGCATCAGGGCGCTGGAACCGACCATGCAGTCGAAGCGAGTCAGGGCGACCATTTCGATAATGGTCGGCACACCTCGCCCCTCTTCGCCGACCATCCAGGCCAGGGCGCCGCGGTATTCAACCTCGCTGGAGGCATTGGACTGATTGCCCAGTTTGTTCTTCAGTCGCTGGATATAGAAGGCGTTGCGCGTGCCGTCCGGACGGTGGCGCGGCAGCAGAAAGCAGCTCAAACCCTTCTTGGTGTAGGCCAGGGTAAGAAAGGCGTCGCACATGGGCGCCGAGCAGAACCATTTGTGCCCTACCAGCTCATAGGCCTGCCCGGCGCCGCCGAGGCCGAGCGGGTAGGCGCGTGTGGTGTTGGCGCGTACATCGGTGCCGCCCTGCTTTTCGGTCATGGCCATGCCGATGGTCGCGCCAGTCTTCTGCTCGATCGGCAGGTTGCGTGGGTCGTACTGGGTCGAGAGGATTTTCGGCAGCCACTTCTCGGCCACGTCCCCCTGCAGTTTGAGCGCCGGCACGCTGGCATAGGTCATGGTCAACGGGCAACCGCTGCCGGCTTCCGCCTGGCTGTGCAGGTAGCTCATGGCCGCGCGGGCGACCTGGGCTCCGCCGCGCGGATCGGTCCAGGGCAGCGATGGCAAGCCATGCTCGATCGCCGTACTCATCAGCTGGTGATAGGCCGGGTGAAACTCGACCAGATCGATGCGCTGCCCATAGCGGTCATGGCTGTGAAACACCGGCTTATGCTCATTGGCCAGAAAGCCCGCAGCCATCAATTCGCCGCCGGCCAGAGCGCCGTAGGCATCAATACGTGCCTGGGCCCAGCCACCGCCGAAGCGCTGGGTCCACTCCTGCAAGGGCAGGTCAATGCGGTACAGGTTAGCGCCATCTAATGGCGGTACCTGGTTGAACACCTCGTGGGTTTCAGCATGCAGGCTCAGGGTCATCACATGGGCTCCTTGACGCCAACGGCGCGCAGGCAGAACAGCACCAGGCCCTGACTGACATCATCGAGAGCTGGGGCGGGATAACCGGCTTCACGGGCGGCGCGGGCCGGCGGAGACAGCGGGCCGACCAGCGCTTCGGCAATCGCGCCCACCAGGCAGGCGGCGATCAGGCTGGCCGAGTGGAGTTGGAAGACGCCTGCCTTGCGGCCCTCTTCGAGCAGTTCGCTAAACAGCTCGGCATAGGCCTCGCGGTACAGCAGGCGCTGCTCATCGACCTCTGGGTCGACCGGTTCGGCGATCAGGGCAAATGCCAAACGCCGGCTGTGCCAGGCCCTGGCGGCGAACTGACGAATACCCGCCGCCAGGCGTTGTGCCGGGTCGCCGGGACCGCGCAGCGCGGCGCCCAGTGCATCGACTTCGCGCTGGCTGGCGCTGGCAAAGACATCGGCGGCCAGCTCGCCCTTGCTGCGAAAGTGCCGGTACAGGCTACCGGTGGCGATACCGACATCGTCGGCCAATGCCTGCATGGTCAGGGCGGCGAAGCCACCGTCGGCGACACGCGAAAGCGCACACTCGAGGATGCGCTCACGCAGGGCATGGTCGCGGTCGATCCGCAAGGGAGTTGAGCGGTAAGCCATAGTCTGAATCTCGATTCATTGCATGCAAGCAGTGAATCAGGATTCAGCCGTTACCAACAGGGGTATTTACGCCAAATCAGCCAGGCTTATTGGCCAAGCTCGCGGCACAGCACCCATTCGTGCAGAAGCAATCGCAGGGTCTCGAATTTGACCGGCTTGGCCAGATAATCACTCATCCCCGCGGCCAGGCAGCGCTCGCGATCACCACTGTGGCTGTGGGCGGTGATGGCCAGCACCGGCAAGGTCTCGCAACCCGGCAGGTGGCGTAAGGCACGGCAGGTGGCAAAGCCATCCATGATCGGCATCTGGCAATCCAGCAGCACGGCATCGACCAGCTCCCTGCGCAACAGCTCGAGCGCTTGCGCGCCATTATCCGCCGTGCGCACGCGATAACCGAGCTTGAGCAGCATGCCGCGGATCACCAACTGATTGATGGCGTTGTCTTCGACGACCAGCACCGTGCACTGCTCAGGCTCACGGTAAACCTGCCCGACAGCGCGCTTGAGCGTCGGCGCCTGACGAGGCGTATCCACCGGCAGGGCCAAGGGCACCTGAATATCGAAGCGGCTGCCGCGCCCAGGCTGCGACTCATGCTCAAGGGCGCCACCCAGCAGGTCGACCAGACGCCGACAAATGGCCAGGCCAATGCCGAGGCCGCCATATTCACGGGTCATGGAACCGTCGAGCTGGCGGAAACGCTGGTACAACTCGCCAGGTGGTGGAGCCTCGAAACCGATCCCGCTGTCGAACACCTGCAGGCTCAGCGGCAGGCTGTCGGCAGCCGCCCCAACCCGCACCACCCGTATCCCGACACGACCTGTGGCGGTGAACTTGATGGCGTTGTCGAGCAGGCAGCCCAGCGCCTGCCCCAACTTGCCAGCATCACCTTCAAGGGTGTCCGGCAGTTGCTCATCCAGTTCTACGACGAACTGCAAGCCCTTGGCCTCGGCACGCGGCGCGTACTGCCCGCGCAGGCTGTCGAGCAGACCACGCAGGCTGAACGGCTCGCGTCGCGGGTAGAGCTTGCCGGCCTGCAGTTCCGTGAGCGTGAGAATGTCGTTGACCATGCGCATCATGTCCCGGGCCGATCCGGCCGCGGTTTTCTGGTACTGCGCCAGCTCGGCATCGAGATCGACGGTCTGCATCAACTCCAGGGAACCGATCACGCCGTTCATGGGCGTGCGCAACTCATGGGTGACTGTGGCGAGAAACTCGTCCTTGAGGCGGTTGCTGTCGGCCAGCTCCTGGTTCAACGCCTCGAGCTTGCGCCCGGCTTCTTCGAGAATGCGTGCGCGCTCTTCCTTCATCGCATTGATACGGTCCGCCAATGCCAGCGACAGCAGACCAACCTCAAGCGCCGAGCCGATCTGGCTGGCGTACATGGTCAAAAACACATTGGGCAGGTAACCCAGCACCATCAGGGTGTTGATCGCCCCACCGACTAAAAAGGTGCTCCAGGCGATGATGAAGTAGCGCGCCACGCGCATGCCGCGCAGCCAGGCCAGGGTGCCCGCCACGAAGACCACCACGGTGAACAGCAGCGCCAGGTAAGTGGCCAGGCGCAGCGCCACGGCATAGCTGGCGGTCAGTGCCAGCAGCATGACCCCGGCGCCGCAGGCCATCATCACCAGCAAGGTACGGTCGACCCAAGGGCTGTGCTCAGCGGTATGCAAGAAGCTGCGGGCAAACTGACAGCCAAACAGCGCGGCCGAGCCGATCAAAAATGGCGTGGCGGCATTGGCCCACCAGGGGCTGTTCGGCCAGAAGTACTCGATACCCGCACCATTGACCGAGACCTGGTAGAGCCCGAACGAGGCGATGTAAAGGATGTAGTACAGGTAGCTGGTGTCGCGCACGCTCAGGTAAATGAACAGGTTGTAGATCAGCATCACCAACAGCACGCCGTAGATGATACCGAGCACATAGATGCGCGCGGGCTGATCCTCAAGGTAGGCGTTCGGCGCCCACAGGGTCAGCGGGGCCTGAATCGATCCCTGGCTCTGCAGGCGCAGGTAGACACGCTGCGCCTGCCCGGGCGGCAGGTCGAGCTCGAAGAGATAATTGTTCTGGCGGATCTGCCGGCTGGTAAAAGGCAGGGCATCGCCGGTGCGTTGGGCAAGGACGAAGCCGCCGCGGCCATCGGCCACATACATTTCCAGATGATCGAGCGGCGGATAAGCCAACTCCAGCAACCAGGGCCGCGGTCCGGCCGAAGAACGCGGCCGGTATTCGAGGTCCAGGCGCAGCCAGAAAACCGAACGGGAATACCCGGCGTTGAGCACGGGCTTGTCGTGCTGGCGGAAGCTCGCCTGCAGCGCTGTGGAGGTGATGTCTTCGATGCTCGCATCGCCGCGCACGTCCTCGAAGACGTACATCGCCTGGCCCAGTGGCAGTGACCGGGTACTCTCATCGAGTACCACGGCGGTGGCGAATAGCGGCCAGACGGCCAGCAACAGAGTCAGGACGAAGCGCATGCAGCCCCACAGAGACGACGTCGAACTGCGCCGGAGAGCCCCACCTCTCACATGCTGACGCAGCCTCGCTCGCCTGGTTGTTTTGAATGGCGCTGACTCTAGCACAGCCGGCCCCTGAAAACGTGGCGTGCAGGCACCTTGCCAGCAACGATTCAGTCCGCGAACAGCGCACCGCAGTGCGCCTTTTCGTCACATATCGGCATGGTCATGCGCAAATCCGCCAGGGACATCAGTCGCACGCGGGCCGCGCCTGTAATGCGGCACATTCCGTGACAATGCCAGCACGCACGCCAAGGGCTGAGCATGACAACGCGGCTTGCACTGAAACCGCAACAGACCCTAAGCTCGCGCCCCATGAAAACGCCCACCTCCCGCCCCGTAGTGCTCTGTCTGTCCGGCCATGACCCCAGTGGGGGTGCCGGACTGCAAGCCGACATCGAAGCCCTGCTCGCCCAGAGCTGCCACGCCGCCCCGGCCGTGACTGCCCTGACCGTGCAGAACACCGTCAACGTGCACGACTTTCGCGTCCTCGATCGCGAATGGGTGCTAGCCCAGGCCAACGCCATCATCGACGATCTGCCGGTCGCCGCCGTCAAGCTGGGCATGCTCGGCTCGGTGGAAATGGTCGAGACCGTGCTGCTGATCATGCAGCGCCTGCCCGGCGTGCCGCTGGTCTGTGACCCGGTGCTGCGCGCCGGGGGTGGTGGCGCCTTAGGCAAGGATGAAGTGGGCTATGCCATGCGCGAACGCCTGTTCGCCGTGTCGACCATCGCCACCCCCAACCTGCCCGAAGCACGCATCCTCGCCGAGCTGCCCGAGGGCACGCCCGACCAGTGCGCCGAAAAGCTGTTGCCGCATATCCAGCACCTGCTGATCACCGGTGGCCATGGCGACGAACACGAAGTACACAACCGCCTGTATAGCCGCGACGGCAGCCGCCATACCTTTACCTGCCAGCGTCTGCCGGGCAGCTACCATGGCTCCGGCTGCACCCTGGCCAGCACCCTGGCCGGGCGCCTGGCGATTGGCGAAGAGCTGGTCAGCGCGGTGAAAACCGCTCTGGACTACACCTGGCGCACCCTGCGCGATGCCGAGCAGCCTGGCCACGGCCAGTTCGTGCCGCGCCGCCTGCCCCTGGATTTCTGCTGATGCACAACCGTCCTCTGGAGCCAGCTCGATGAAACTGCGCGGGCTTTATGCCATCACCGACCGCCAGCTGCTGGCCAACGGGCGCTTGCTGCCCTATGTCGAAGCGGCGCTCAAAGGCGGCGTGCGGCTGCTGCAATACCGTGACAAGTCCGCTGACGAAGCGCGCCGCTTGCGCGAGGCCGAAGCCTTGCGCGAGCTGTGCAACCGCTATGGCGCGGCCTTGATCATCAACGATGATGCCGAACTCGCAGCCCGCCTGGGCGTCGGCCTGCACCTCGGCCAGGGCGACGGCTCGCTGGCCGTGGCCCGCGCCTTACTGGGGCGCCAGGCAATCATCGGCGCGACCTGCCATGCCCAGCTGCCGCTGGCCGAGCAGGCCGTGCGCGAGGGCGCCAGTTATGTGGCTTTCGGCCGTTTCTTCGATTCCAACACCAAGCCAGGCGCGCCATTGGCCACGGCCGAGTTGCTGGACGGCGCCCGCAGCAGCCTGAACCTGCCGATTGTGGCCATTGGCGGCATTACCCTGGACAACGCCCCTGCCCTGATCGCCCGCGGCGCCAGCATGGTCGCCGTGGTCCACGGTCTGTTCGGCGCCGCCTCGGCCGCCGAAGTCGAGCAGCGTGCCCGCGCCTTCAGCGACCTGTTTGCCTGAGTCTTCCGTTACCGGGGCCTTTACCGCCCCACCACCCGATTCCGCGAGGCCCTTCATGTCCCGTTCCGAAACCCTTTTCGCCAATGCCCAGAAGCACATCCCCGGCGGCGTCAACTCGCCGGTGCGCGCGTTCAAGAGCGTCGGCGGCACCCCGTTGTTCTTCAAGCATGCCGAAGGCGCTTATGTCACCGATGAGGACGACAAGCGTTATGTCGACTACGTCGGCTCCTGGGGCCCGATGATCCTCGGCCACAGCCACCCAGCGGTACTCGATGCAGTGCGCAACCAGTTGCAGCACGGCCTGTCCTACGGCGCCCCGACCGCCATGGAAACCGAGATGGCCGAGCTGGTCTGCCGCATGGTGCCGTCGATGGAGATGGTGCGCATGGTCAGCTCCGGCACCGAGGCGACCATGAGCGCCATCCGCCTGGCCCGTGGCTTTACCGGGCGCGACAACATCATCAAGTTCGAAGGTTGCTACCACGGTCACTCCGACAGCCTGCTGGTCAAGGCCGGTTCCGGCGCCCTGACCCAGGGCGTACCGAGCTCCGCCGGGGTGCCGGCGGATTTCGCCAAACACACCCTGACCCTGCCGTTCAATGACCTAGCGGCCGTCGAGCAGATGCTCAGCGAAGTCGGCGACAGTGTGGCCTGCATCATCGTCGAGCCGGTGGCCGGCAATATGAACTGCGTGCCTCCAGCACCGGGCTTTCTCGAAGGGTTGCGGGCGCAATGCGACCAATACGGCATCGTGCTGATTTTCGATGAAGTCATGACCGGCTTCCGTGTGGCCCTGGGCGGCGCCCAGGCGCTGTATGGCGTCACCCCGGACCTGACCACCTTCGGCAAGATCATCGGCGGCGGCATGCCGGTCGGCTGCTTCGGCGGCAAGCGCGAGATCATGCATTGCATCGCCCCGCTCGGCCCCGTCTACCAGGCCGGTACGCTCTCAGGTAACCCGCTGGCCATGGCCGCCGGCCTGACCACCCTGCGCCTGATCGACCGCCCGGGCTTTCATGCCGAGCTGACCGATTACACCAGCCGCATGCTGCAAGGCCTGCAAGAGCGCGCCGATGCGGCCGGCATCCCGTTTGTCACCACCCAGGCGGGCGGCATGTTTGGCCTGTACTTCAGCGGTGCCGACGACATCGTCACCTTCGATGACGTGATGGCCAGCGATGCCGAACGCTTCAAGCGCTTCTTCCACCTGATGCTCGCCGGCGGCGTGTACCTGGCGCCGAGCGCTTTCGAGGCTGGTTTCACCTCCATCGCCCACGGCGAGACCGAGCTGGCGCTGACCCTGGACGCCGCCGAGCGCGCCTTCGCTGCCCTGAAAGACGCCTGATGCCCGGCGGAATGCTGGTCAACCTGCTGTTGGCCCTGGCCTGCGTGAGCTGTGTGATCGCCATCGGTCGCGCCCGCCCGCGCTACGCCGAGGGCGATCAACCGGCACTGTTCTGCGCGCTGCTGGGGTTTGCCGCGCCTGCGGCTGCGGCTGCCGTAGCCGCCGTGCAACCGGGCAATGACCCGGACTGGCGCGCTGCCACGCTCTGGCTGGAGCAGGCCACGACGTTTCTCGCTCTGCCATTGCTTGGTGTCGTGGCCTTGACCCTGGGCCGCCGCTGGACCTGGAGCAGACCGAACTGGGGTCGGGTGATTCTCGGCCTGTGTGCGTTCTTCGAGCTGTTCCGCCAGCTCAACCAGCTTGACGATTACCGGCTGCTGCTGAGCTTGGCCAGCCTGCTGCTGGTGCTCTACGCCGGCGCGCTGCAATGGCCTCAGCGCCTGCCGCTGGCCCTGGCCGGCGGCGCGGTGGGCCTGTTTCTGCTCGCCGCGTATGCCGCAGGCGGCGACGGCCTGGTCGCCTCGATGCAGCGTATCGACCTGCTACACGGCTTGTTGATCCCCGCTTACCCGTTGCTGGCCTGGCTGTTATTGAGCCTGCCGGGCAACCGTCGAACAGAAAACCCGGTAAAGACTTTGTAAGAACGCCGCTGCTTATTTCATAATGGCGCAGTCGACGCGTCTCGTCGGCCGGGCCATGGCCCGTTCTGCTTTTCGAGGTAAATGGATTTTCATGAATTGCACCGGCCGCACCCTCTCACTGGGCTGCCTGTTGCTCCTTCTGCCGCTGCTCGCGTTCGCGGGCGGCAACTCCCTGCTGATCCCGTCAACCGGCAGCTGCTCGCTGAACACCGACGAGCAAGGCCTTGCCGACGCCCTCGCCGCCTGTGAGCAGGCCGCGCAGAACGGCGACCTGCAAGCCGAATACGAACTCGGGGAGTTTTACTACGACGGCAAACGCGCGCCACGCGATCTGGAGCGCGCGCTGACCTGGTTCGAGCGCGCCTCGCTGCAGGGCCACGCACCGGCGCAGTACCGCCTGGGCATGATGTTCTTCAATGGTGAAGGCGTGCCGGCCAGCAATGTGCAGGCGTATATCGTGCTGAAGATGGCCGCGGTCAATGGCTCCGACGAGGCCATGGACAGTGCCGATCTGGTGTCGGCGCAGATGCCGCGTGAAGAGCTGGAAATCGCCAGCCAGGTGCTCGGGCAGATCTTCCGCAATTACCTGCAGGAGCTGCAGGCCAGCGACGGCCTGTCACCATTCTCGCCGCTGCCTTGAGCGTGGGGCGCACGGCGCACCCTACAAGCCTTACTTATCCGGCATCGGCATGGGGAATGGCATGATATTGCCGCCGCCCTTGGCTTCGCTGATCTTCGGTGTACCCAGGCGCTCGACTTCGTCGATGCGGATGATTGCGTGCATCGGGATAAAGCTGCGCACTACACCGTCGAACTGCGCCTTGAGCTTTTCCTCGCTGGGATCGACGACCACCTGAGTGCGCTCGCCGAAGACGAATTCCTCCACTTCCAGAAAGCCCCACAGATCGCTTTGAAAGATCTGCTTGGCGTACATCTCGTACACCTGGCCCTGGTTGAGGAAAATCACCTTGTAGATGGGTTCGCGCTTGCTCATGGTTATGCAGTTCGTACCGGCGGGTTGATCGAAAGGGCGCGGATCATAGCATAGCCGCCTGACAGGCAACGCTAGGAACCCTGGGCCTAGCCCTCTATAATGCGCGGTTCTTCGAATCACTCTTTTGAGCCCGCATGACCAAGAAGCTTTATATCGAAACCCACGGCTGCCAGATGAACGAGTACGACAGCTCGCGCATGGTAGATCTGCTGGGTGAACATCAAGCCCTGGAAGTCACCGAGCACGCAGCCGATGCCGACATTATCCTGCTCAATACCTGCTCGATTCGCGAAAGAGCCCAGGACAAGGTCTTCTCGCAGCTGGGCCGCTGGCGCGAGCTGAAATTGAGCAACCCCGACCTGGTGATCGGCGTCGGCGGTTGCGTGGCCAGCCAGGAAGGCTCGGCGATCCGTGATCGGGCACCCTATGTCGATGTGGTTTTCGGCCCGCAGACCCTGCACCGCTTGCCCGAGATGATCGACGCGGCGCGCAGCACCAAGCTGCCGCAGGTGGACATTTCCTTCCCCGAGATCGAGAAGTTCGACCGCCTGCCCGAACCGCGCGTCGATGGCCCCAGCGCCTACGTTTCGGTGATGGAAGGCTGCAGTAAGTACTGCACCTTCTGCGTGGTGCCCTACACCCGTGGCGAGGAAGTCAGCCGACCGCTGGCTGATGTGCTGGCCGAGGTCATCCACCTGGCCGAGCACGGCGTGCGTGAAGTGACCCTGCTCGGGCAGAACGTCAACGGCTACCGCGGCGACACCGGCAACGGCCAGCTCGCCGACTTTGCCGAGCTGCTGTATGCCGTCGCGGCCATCGACGGCATCGACCGTATTCGCTACACCACCAGCCACCCGCTGGAGTTTTCCGACGCGCTGATCCAAGCCCACGCCGAGATTCCGGAACTGGTGAAATACCTGCACCTGCCGGTGCAATCGGGCTCGGACCGTATTCTCGCGGCAATGAAGCGCAACCATACGGCGCTGGAATACAAGTCGCGCATCCGCAAGCTGCGCGCCGCCGTGCCGGACATCCTGATCAGCTCGGACTTCATCATCGGCTTCCCTGGTGAAACCGAGAAGGACTTCGAGCAGACCATGAAGCTGGTCGAGGATGTCGGTTTCGACTTCTGCTACTCCTTCATCTACAGCGCCCGTCCCGGCACCCCGGCGGCCGACCTACCCGACGACACCCCGCTGGAGCTGAAAAAACAGCGCCTGGCACTGCTGCAACACCGCATCACCCAGCAGGGTTTCGAGAACAGTCGACGGATGGCCGGCACCGTGCAGCGCATCCTGGTCAACGATTACTCGAAGAAGGACCCCGGCATGCTCCAGGGCCGTACCGAGAGTAACCGCGTGGTCAACTTCCGCAGCGATAATCCGAGCCTGATCGGCCAGTTTGTCGACGTGCATATTGACGAAGCCATGCCCAACTCTTTAAGGGGCACCTTGGTCGCGCCACAGACTCTACAGTGAACGAGCCAGCGGCCGAGCTTCCACGCTCGGCCCGCTGGCGTTATTCTCCGGACACGAACCCAGCCGACTGGCGGCCATCAAACGACCTTGAACGCACCCATAGAACCCCATCGCTTCATACTCGAACCCTTCGAGGCGCGCCGCTTCGCCAACCTGTGCGGGCAGCTCGACGAGCACCTGCGCCTGATCGAACAGCGCCTTGAGATCGAGATCCGCAACCGTGGCAATCAGTTCGAGCTGCTTGGCGCACCTGAACAGACCAGCTCTGCCGAGAACCTGCTGCGCCGCCTGTACCGCGAGGCCGGCAACACCGAGCTGTCGCCAGACATGGTGCACCTGTTTCTGCAGGAATCCGGCATCGAAGAGCTGAACAACCCGAGCGCCCACAGCAACATCGCCCTGCGCACCCGCAAGGGCATGATTCGCCCACGCGGCGCCAACCAGCAGCGTTATGTGCGGGCCATCCTCGACCACGACATCAACTTCGGCATCGGCCCAGCCGGTACCGGCAAGACCTATCTCGCGGTAGCCGCCGCCGTGGACGCCCTGGAGCGTGAGCAGATCCGCCGCATCCTGCTGGTACGCCCGGCCGTCGAGGCCGGCGAGAAGCTGGGTTTTCTGCCCGGCGACCTGTCGCAGAAGATCGACCCCTACCTGCGCCCGCTGTACGACGCACTCTACGAGATGCTCGGCTTCGAGCAGGTGGCCAAGCTGATCGAGAAACAGGTGATCGAAGTCGCACCCCTGGCCTACATGCGCGGCCGCACCCTGAACAACAGCTTTATCATCCTCGACGAAAGCCAGAACACCACCCTGGAACAGATGAAGATGTTCCTCACCCGCATCGGCTTCGGCTCCACCGCGGTGATCACCGGCGATATCACCCAGGTCGACCTGCCGCGCGGCACCAAGAGCGGCCTGACCCACGTCATCGAGGTGCTCAAGGATGTGCCGGGCATCAGCTTCACCCACTTCCTCGCCAAGGACGTGGTGCGCCACCCACTGGTGCAACGCATCGTCGAAGCCTATGAGCGTTTCGAAGAGCGCCAGGCGCCGAGCCGCCCTTATCCGGCAGCCGACAACGACCCAGGCGCGCGCCGCGATGATTGAGCTCGACCTGCAACTGGCAACCGAAGGCAAACACCCGGACGAAGCGCAGTTCCGCCACTGGTGCGAGCTGGCCCTGCGCCAGCGCAGCGGCGATTCCGAGCTGACCATTCGCCTGGTCGACGAAGCTGAAGGCCGCGAGCTGAACCACACCTACCGCGAGCGTGATTACGCCACCAACGTGCTGTCGTTCCCCGCCGATGTGCCCGACGAAATGCTGGATATCCCGCTGCTCGGCGACTTGGTGATCTGCGTCCCCGTGGTTGAGCATGAAGCCGTCGAACAGGGCAAGGCCCTGGACGCGCACTGGGCTCACCTGGTGGTCCACGGCTGTCTGCACCTGCTTGGCTACGACCATATCGACGATGACGAGGCCGAAGAAATGGAAGCGCTGGAACGCGCCCTGCTCGCCGAACTCGGCCACCCCGACCCCTACGATGACTGACCCACACCCTGCAAGGACCTTGAGTAACTATCCATGAGCGAAGACCGATCGAGCACCGAGCCGAAGTCCTGGTTGAACAAATTGACCCAGGCTTTTGCTCACGAGCCGAAGAACCGTCAGGAACTGCTGGAAGTCCTGCGCGAAGCGCACCAGAACAAGCTGCTCGACAGTGAAGCACTGGCCATCGTCGAAGGGGCCATCCAGGTTGCCGACCTGCAGGTGCGCGACATCATGGTCCCGCGCTCACAGATGATGAGCGTCAAGGCCAACCAGAGCCCTCGCGAATTCCTCCCGGCCATCATCGAGGCCGCGCACTCGCGCTACCCGGTGGTCGGCGAAAGCCTGGATGACGTTATCGGCATCCTCCTGGCCAAGGACCTGCTGCCGCTGATCCTGCAAGGCGAGCAGGCGAGCTTCAATATCAAGGACCTGCTGCGCCCGGCGACCTTCGTGCCCGAGTCCAAGCGCCTCAACGTACTGCTGCGCGAGTTTCGCGCCAACCACAACCACATGGCCGTGGTCATCGATGAATACGGCGGCGTTGCCGGCCTGGTGACCATCGAAGACGTACTCGAGCAGATCGTCGGCGACATCGAGGACGAGCACGACGTCGAGGAAGACAGCTACATCAAGCCGCTACCCAGCGGCGACTTCCTGATCAAAGCGCTGACGCCCATCGACAGCTTCAACGAATCCTTCGGTAGCCAGTTTTCCGACGACGAGTTCGACACCGTCGGCGGCCTGGTGATGAGCGCCTTCGGCCACCTGCCCAAGCGCAATGAAATCACCGAAATCGGCGGCTTCCGCTTCCGTGTGCTGAATGCTGACAGCCGTCGCCTGCATCTGCTGCGCCTGACCCCGCTGAGCCGCTGACTGCGCCAAGCCTGGGCGTAAGCCCGGGCTGTTCAGCCCTCGCACCATCCGCTAGCGTTGCGCACACCTCCTTTCAGGATTGCCCCCATGCACTGGATTACCCGCCCCGGCTGGCCCGGCACGCTTATCGCACTGGCCGCTGGCGCCCTGACACCGCTGGCCCTGGCGCCATACAACATCTGGCCGCTGATGCTGGTTTCGCTCGTCCTGTTCTACCTGGGCTTGCGTGAGCTGAGCCCGCGCCAGGCCGTGCTGCGCGGCTGGGCCTATGGCTTTGGCCAGTTCGCCGCCGGCACCAGCTGGGTGTATGTGAGCATTCACGACTACGGCTCGGCGCCGCCACTGTTGGCCGGGTTGCTGACCCTGGGCTTTGTCGCCGGCCTCGGCCTGCTGCTGGCGCTCGCCGCCTGGCTGTGGACACGTTGGCTGCGCCGTACCGAGGCGCCACTGGCCGACGCCCTGGCATTCGCCGCACTGTGGTTGCTGCAGGAGCACTTTCGTAGCTGGTTCCTCACCGGCTTCCCCTGGCTGTATGCGGGCTACAGCCAGCTCGACGGCCCCCTCGCCGGCCTCGCCCCGGTGGGCGGCGTATGGCTGCTGTCGTTCGTGCTAGCCCTGAGCGCCGCACTGCTGGTCAACCTGCCGCGCTTGCGCGCGCGCAAGGCGTTTCTCGCTGCCGGGATCGCGTTACTGATCGCGCCCTGGCTGGCCGGACTGGCTCTGAGCGGATATGCCTGGACTAAACCCTTTGGCGAGCCGCTCAAGGTGGCCGCCATGCAAGGCAATGTCGAACAGAACCTGAAATGGGACCCCGCCCAGCTCAACGCGCAACTGGCGCTGTACCGTGATATGAGCTTCAGCGCCGAGCGCACGGACCTGATCGTCTGGCCGGAAACCGCTGTCCCCGTACTCAAGGACCAGGCAATCGGCTACCTCAGCGTGATGGACCGCTTTGCCAGTGAGCGCGGCGCAGCCCTGATCACCGGCGTGCCCCTGCGCCAGCCGAACGAGGCTGGCGAGCTGCGCTACTACAACGCCCTGAGCGTGATCGGCCAGGGCAGCGGCGACTACCTCAAACAGAAGCTGGTGCCCTTCGGCGAATACGTGCCGCTGCAGGATCTGCTGCGCGGGCTGATTGCCTTCTTCAACTTGCCGATGTCCGACTTCGCCCGCGGCAACGCCGAGCAGGTGCTGCTGGAAGCCAAGGGCTACAAGGTCGCCGCCTTCATCTGCTACGAAGTGGTCTACCCGGATTTCGCCGCCAGCCTCTCCGCCCAGAGCGACCTACTCCTGACCGTGAGCAACGACGCCTGGTTCGGCCACTCCATCGGTCCCGTCCAACACCTGCAGATGGCGCAAATGCGTGCCCTGGAAGCAGGCCGCTGGATGATCCGTGCAACCAACAACGGCATCACCGTGCTGATCGACCCCTTCGGCCGGATTACCGAGCGCCTACCCTCGTTCGAGCAGGGCGTGCTCTACGGCGAAGTGCAGCCCATGCAGCAGCTCACTCCCTATCTGCGGTGGCAGGGCTGGCCACTCTGGTTGCTCAGCGCCCTGCTGATCGGCTGGGCGCTGTTGGCCAGCCGCATGGCCAAGACGCTCTAACAGGCTGTACGACTCAGCGCGAGCCGTACAGCCAGGGATAAATCGCCGCCCCGGTCAGTTCGTTAAGCAACAGCGTGCTCTGCCACAGCGCGCGCCCTTCCGGCAGCCAACCGCCTGCCGGGCGACCATTGGCCACCCCGAGCATGCCCATGGGTGCAGGGACGACCGTCAACCCAGCCTGCTCGAAACACCAACGCGCCCGCGGCATGTGCCAGGCCTGGGTGACCAGTACCACCCGCTGAATGCCGGCCTCGCGCAGCAGCACCGCACTGTTCACCGCGTTTTCCCAGGTCGTGCGGCTGTGTGACTCACGCCAGCGCGTAGCCAGGCCAAAATCCGTGGCCAATACCTCGGCGGCCAGGTCCGCCTCACTGGGCGGCTGACCATAGTGCAGACCGCCGCTGGTCAACAGCGGCAAGCCGGACGCCTTGGCCAGGCGCGCTGCGTAGCGAATCCGCTCGAGTGCCAGGGCGCTGGGTTGATCGCCACCCCAGGCCGGATCATCGCGCTCACGTCCGCCACCTAGCACCACGATCACCTCGGCCTGCTGTGCAAGCTGTGGCCAGGCGCTGGTGGCGAGTACGGGTTCGCGCTCCAGATAACGGGCCAGGGCTTCCACCGTCACTGGCAAGCTGAGCAGCCACAACCCACCCAACCCCGCCACAAAACAGCAGGCCGCCAGCCGCGGTGCCCTTCGACGTAGCCACCAGGCCAGCAACAACAGGAGCAGCAGCACGCCAGGCGGCATAAATAGCTGTTTGAAGATGTAGCGAATCGGCATGGGCGCCTCCGGGCAAGGTGCCATAACCTAGGGTCTGTTCCCGTTTCGTCGCAAGCCGCGTTGCCGCGAAAAATCTCGCCAGGCTAGGCGGAGGACGCCGGTAATGGTCGTTCCCTTGCCAAGTCCTCCAACACCGCATGGCGAGATTTTGCGCGCAACCCGAAGGGCCGGGCCAGTTTTAGCGCGATGCTGCGTTTCTCGATAGCTCATTTAGCCAGCTAAACCTCGCATCTTGTGCCTTGCCTCGCGCT
>JAHJYA010000096.1 GCA_018826895.1 Gammaproteobacteria bacterium | reverse complement strand
CGCGGCTTGCGACGAAACGTCAACAGACCCTCGGGGAACCGCGGCGCCGCGACACAGCCTAACCCCAACGGCCTACACTGGCTGAACCGCAGAGGGAGAGCATCCATGAGCCGCACCGAAACCGACAGCATCGGCCCGATCGAGGTCGCCGAAGACGCCTATTGGGGCGCGCAGACCCAGCGGTCACTGATCAATTTCGCCATTGGCCAGGAGCGCATGCCGCTGGCGGTGATCCACGCCCTGGCGCTGATCAAGAAAGCCGCAGCAAGGGTCAATGACCGTATTGGCGACCTGCCGCCGGATATCGCCCGACTGATCGAACAAGCCGCCGATGAGGTACTCAGCGGCGTCCACGACGCGCAGTTCCCCCTGGTGGTCTGGCAGACCGGCAGTGGCACGCAGAGCAATATGAATGTCAACGAAGTGATCGCCGGACGCGCCAACGAACTCGCCGGAGGCCTACGCGGCGGCAAGCAACCGGTACACCCCAACGATCACGTCAACCGTGCGCAAAGCTCCAACGACAGCTTCCCCACAGCCATGCACATCGCCGCTGCGCGGGCCGTGCAGCACGACCTGCTGCCGGCCCTGGCCGAGCTGAGCGATGGCCTGGCCGAACAGGCGTCACGGCATGCCGGCCTGGTCAAGACCGGGCGCACCCACCTGATGGACGCCACGCCGATCACCTTCGGCCAGGAACTCTCGGCCTATGTGGCCCAGCTCGGTTATGCCGAGCGGGCGATCCGCGCGGCCCTGCCGGCAGTCTGCGAGCTGGCCCAGGGCGGCACCGCCGTGGGCACCGGGCTGAATGCGCCGAGCGGTTTCGCCGAGGCCATGGCCGCCGAGCTGGCTGCGCTCAGCGGCCTACCCCTGACCAGCGCGCCGAACAAGTTCGCCGCCCTCGCCGGCCACGAGCCGCTGACCAGTTTGTCGGGCGCGCTGAAAACCCTGGCCGTGACTCTGATGAAAATCGCCAACGACCTGCGCCTGCTCGGATCAGGGCCGCGCGCTGGCTTTGCCGAAGTGCGCCTGCCGGCCAATGAACCGGGCAGCTCAATCATGCCTGGCAAGGTCAACCCAACCCAGTGCGAAGCCCTGTCGATGCTCGCCTGCCAAGTGCTCGGCAACGACGTCACCATCGGCATGGCAGCGAGCCAGGGCCATCTGCAGCTAAACGTATTCAAACCGGTGATCATTCATAACCTGCTGCAGTCGATCAACCTGCTCGCCGACGGCTGCCGCAACTTCCAGCGCCACTGCATCGCTGGTCTCGAACCAGATGCCCGGCAAATGGCCGAGCACCTGGAGCGCGGCCTGATGCTGGTGACCGCCCTCAACCCGCACATCGGCTACGACAAAGCCGCGGAGATCGCCAAACAGGCCTATCACGACGGAACCACCCTGCGTCAGGCCGCCCTGCAGCTCGGCTACCTGACCGATGAACAGTTCGATGCCTGGGTGCGCCCGGCCAACATGCTCGGAGCCGGCAGCCATGAGTGAAATCGGCAAAACTGGCGCCACGCCCATGGAAGGCGATGGCAAGCGCATCCTGCTGATCCTTGGCAGCCCCAAACGCACCAGCCTCTGCCATGCCCTCGCCGAGGCCTATGCCCAGGGCGCGCGCAGCGAAGGCCACGTGGTGCGTCTGCTGGCGCTGGGCGAGATGAGCTTCGACCCTGTACTGCACGAAGGTTACGACCAGAGCCAGACACTCGAACCGGACCTGCTCGAAGCCCAGCGGCAGATCCATTGGGCCGAGCACCTGGTGTTCGTCTACCCGGTCTGGTGGGGCGGCGTGCCAGCGCTACTCAAGGGTTTCCTCGACCGGGTACTGCTGCCGGGCTTCGCCTTCAAGTACACCGGCCCGCAGCGCTGGGACAAGCTGCTCACTGGGCGCAGCGCAGACCTGCTGGTGACTCTGGACACGCCGCCCTGGTACTTCCGCTGGATCTACGGCGCGCCGGCACACCGCCAGATGGTGCGCACGGTGCTGGGCTTCTGCGGCATCAAGACCCGTCGCCTGAGCGAATTCGGGCCGGTACGCCCAGCCAGCGAAACCCGTCGCCAGGCCTGGCTGCGCAAGGCCGAAACCCTCGGCACGCGGGCCTGAGTCAGCGCGCCAGCGCTGCCAATCGCCGCGCCCGACGCGCACGCAGGCTGCTCAACAGTGACGGCCCCAGGGCCGTCAGGGCCGAGCCGAGCACCACCAGCACGGCCCCGGCATAGGCCAGCGCATTAACCTGCTCGGGCAGCACATGGCCCGGCCACCAGGTTGCCGCCAGCGCTACTGAAACAAAGGTCACCAGCGGCGTCAGGGCCAGGGTTGCACTGACCCGCGAGGCCTCCCAGTGCGCCAGGGCCTCGGCAAAGGCGCCATAGGCCACCAGGGTATTCAGGCAGCAGGCCAGCAGTAACCAGCCCTGCAGCGGGCTTAGTGCCAACACCTGCAACGGCTGCGCCCAGGGCGTCAGCACCAGCGCACAGGCCAGATAAATAACCATCATCACTTGCACCGAATGCCACACCGTCAACAGCTGCTTTTGCGCCAGACCGTAAAAGGTCCAGACGAACGCGGCTGCCAGCACGACCAACACGCCAAGGGTGTAATCGGTCAACGATGACAACAGCTCGCCCAGGCGCTGATTGAAGAACAACACGAACCCGCTCAGCAGAATCACCAACCCCAGGCATTGCCCCAGGCTAAAGCGCTCGCGAAAGATAAACAGACTACTGATCAACAGCAGAATGGGCGCAACCTGGATGACCAGCTGGGTCGTCCCAGGGCTAAGCAGGTTCAAGCCTGTCAGGTAGAGCACATAGTTGGCACTCAATCCCGCCACGGCGAGCAACAACAGGCCAAAGCCCTTTCGCCCCAAAGGCTGGAAACGCGGCAGCCGCCGTGAAACGGCCAGGTAGAGCAATAGCAGCGAGCCGGACACCACCAGGCGATACCAGGTGACGGTAATCGGGTCCATCACCTGCAGGACTTGCTTGAGCTTGATCGGCAGAACGCCCCAGAGCACGGCAGTGGTCAGGGCAAGGAGCAGGCCATACAGCCAGCGGCCGGAAGAAATGTGCATGACAGGCTTCGCAGTCGATGCGGTGACAGCCAGGCAGGCCCACCGCTAGAGCGCCCCATTCTAGTGCGCTAGCGGGGCGCAACACAGCAACAGTTTGCACCTCGATCGCTTGAAACTGTACTGCCGACCTTCCTGCTCGCGATCATAAAATGACGCCAAAAAACAGCAAAAATCGGCAAAAAACCATGTAAACAAGCAAAAACAACCACTCGTCGGCTCGAATATTACCCGCTGAGCACGTCGTTACACTCAGGCAAACAGTCTCCACTTAGCAACTTGATTTACAGGCGCCTAGCTAACGCGTAACACACCACAGCGATGACTCACGCGGAACAAGAGACACCCTGAAATCATCACCCAGCAACCACCCCAATGGAGTTGCAAGTATGTTTGCTCAACGTGCAGTCGATCCGGCGCCAGGCACCCATTACCGCAGTGAGCGGGTCAGCGCGGTCAATGGACGCTACTTCTTCAGCACCCGGGAAGGCACCCTGGAAGGACCCTATTTCAGCCGCGGCGATGCCGAGCGGGAAATCGGCGCCTACATCCGCCGCATGATCAAGGCGCGCGAACTGCTCGACAGCCGCTCGTTTTGACCCTCGCCTTTATGGTGGCGCGACTTCTCGTAGGAGCCGCGCCTCGCGGCGAATGGCGGCTATTCAGCGGTATATCAGGCAACCCAAAAGCTTCGCGCCGGGGCGGCGCTCCTACGCGGAGTGAGCCGCAACAGATCGCGTGAGTTGACGTCAGCGATAAGCCTCGAACAGGCCGGTCGCCCCCATGCCGCCGCCCACGCACATGGTCACGATGCCATAGCGCAGGTTGCGCCGCTGCAGCTCGCGCACCAGATGGCCAACCTGGCGCGAACCGGTCATGCCGAACGGGTGACCGATCGAGATCGAGCCGCCATTGACGTTGTACTTGGCGTTGTCGATTTCCAGCCGATCCCGTGCATACAAGCACTGCGAGGCGAAAGCTTCGTTGAGCTCCCAGAGATCGATATCGGCAACCTGCAGCCCTTTGGCCTTGAGCAGCCGTGGCACCGAAAACACCGGGCCGATGCCCATCTCATCCGGTTCGCAGCCGGCCACGGTAAAACCGCGGAAGAAGGCCATCGGCTTGAGGCCCAACTCCAGCGCTTTGTCCAGACTCATGACCAACGTCATGGAAGCACCATCAGACAGCTGCGAGGCGTTGCCGGCCGTCACCGAGCCATCTTCGGCAAACACCGGTTTGAGCGCGGCCAGGCTTTCCAGGGTGGTGTCGGCGCGGTTGCAGTCGTCGCGATCGACCACGCCATCCAGCACTTGCTTCTCGCCAGTAGCCTTGTCTTCGACCTGATAACGCACGTTCATCGGCACGATCTCGTCGTCGAACAGGCCCTCGGACTGCGCCCGCGCCGTACGCTGCTGGCTCTGCAGGGCATAGGCATCCTGGGCTTCACGGCTGACGTGGTAGCGCCGCGCGACGATTTCGGCGGTCTGCCCCATGGGGTAGTAGATGCCCGGCAGGTCGCGCTGCAGAATCGGATTGAGCAGGTGATCGGTGTTCTGGCTTTTCAGGGTCAGGCTGATCGACTCCACGCCGCCGGCGACTATCACCTCACTGCAGCCCGAGGCGATCTGGTTGGCCGCGATGGCGATGGCCTGCAAGCCCGAGGAACAGAAACGGTTGAGCGTCATGCCGGCGACCTGGGTGCCCAGCCCGGACAGCACCGCCACGTTGCGGCCGATATTCATGCCCTGAGCGCCCTCGTTGGAACCGGCCCCGACGATGCAGTCTTCGACCAGCTGTGGGTCCAGGGCATTGCGCGCCAGCAAGGCGTTGACACAGTGCGCGGCCATGTCATCCGGACGGGTCTGGTTGAACTTGCCGCGAAAGGATTTGGCCAGGCCAGTTCGCACGCTGTCGACGATCACCACTTCACGCATGACATACCTCATTGTTATGGGGAGAGATGGCTGCAGCATAAGACGCGACAATCTCGCCCGACGACGATCATTCATCGGGCGTATGCAGGGCCATCCGGGCGCCTCAGTCGCGGTCGAAGGCCGCCTGAAGCGCATCATTGATGGTGCGCAACACCTTGACCCGGGCAAAGCGTTTGTCGTTGGCTTCGATCAACGTCCAGGGGGCAATTTCCGTACTGGTGCGGTTGACCATGTCCTCTACCGCATCACGGTACTGCGGCCATTTCTCGCGGTTGCGCCAGTCGTCTTCGGTGATCTTGAAACGCTTGAAGGGGGTCTGCTCGCGCTCTTGGAAACGCTGCAGCTGGGTGTCGGCGTCGATCGCCAGCCAGAACTTGACCAGCACCACACCGGCGTCCACCAGTTGCTCCTCGAAATCGTTGATCTCGCCATAGGCCCGCAACCAGTCGGCCGGCGAACAGAAGCCCTCGACCCGTTCGACCAGCACGCGGCCGTACCAGGAGCGGTCGAAAATGGTGAACTGTCCGCGCCCCGGCACATGCCGCCAGAAACGCCACAGATACGGCTGCGCGCGCTCTTCCTCGGTAGGCGCCGCGACCGGCACGATTCGATACTGGCGCGGGTCCAGCGCGCCGGTCACGCGGCGAATCGCGCCGCCCTTGCCGGCCGCATCATTACCCTCGAACGCCGCGACCAGGGCATGCCGACGCATGCGCTTATCGCGCATCAACAGAGACAGCCGCGCCTGCTCGGCAGCCAGCTGCTCCTGGTACAACTCCTTGCTCAGGGACTGCTGCATATCCAGGCTGTCGAGCAGGCCGCGGTTATCCAGGCTGGCCGGCGGTGCGCTGCCGTGCGGGTGCGGCGGCGCCTGCTGCAAGGCGCTCTGCAAGCCCTGCAAAAGAATCCGCCCCACCGTCAGGCTGCGATAGCGCTCATCCGCGCCCTCGATCACATGCCAGGGCGCGTGCTCGCGGCTGCTGCGACGCAGCACGCGTTCGCCATGGCGGACGAATTTGCCGTACGTGCGCGACTGCTGCCAGTCCAGCGGGCTGATGCGCCAGCTGTGCAGCGGGTCGTCCTTGAGCGAGTCCAGCCGCGCTTGCATACGCTCGCGGGACAAGTGAAACCAGAACTTGAGGATCACCGTGCCTTCATCGCAGAGCATCTGCTCCAGCCCCAGGGCGCCATTGATCGCCTGATCCAGCACCGCATCCTTGAAACGCTTGTGCACACGCCCCTGGAGCATCTGGCTGTACCAGTTGCCAAAGAAGATGCCGATACGCCCCTTGGGCGGCAACTGCCGCCAGTAACGCCAGGCTGGCGGCCGCGCCAGTTCCTCATCGGTCTGCAGATCGAAGGTATTCACCTGAATCAGCCGTGGGTCCATCCACTCGTTGAGCAGCTTGACCGTCTCGCCCTTGCCGGCGCCCTCAATGCCGTTGATCAGGATCAGCACGGCAAAACGCCCCTGCTGCCTCAGCTCATACTGTGCCTCCAGCAAGGCCTCACGCAGCACCGGCTCCTCGGCATCGTAAGTGTCCTTGTCGATGGAATGGCCGATTTCGGCGGATTCAAACATGCAGCCTCTCCCCGTATGCAATTTGCATCAGCCTAGCATGGGCCATCGCTTGCACTGCCGGTGGTAACAGCCTCTAAAATGCAAGCCCTTGCCCACCAGGCCCGCTCAATGTCTTTCACGCCCACGCCACCGCCGGCCTGCAGCCTCGCCGAACTCGACTGGGACGCCACTGGCCAGCCGTTGTCGCGTCACTATGGCGACGTGTATTTCTCCAACGAGAACGTCCTGAACGAGAGCCGCTACGTGTTCCTCGACAACAATCGCCTGGCCGAGCGCTTCGCAGCGCTGGAGCCGGGTGAACAGCTGGTCATCGGTGAGACTGGCTTCGGTACCGGGTTGAACATTCTCTGCGCCTGGCAACTGTTCGAGCAGCACGCGCCGGCGGGTGCGCGGCTGCACGTTATCAGCGTTGAAAAACATCCCCTGCCCCTGGCCGACCTACGCCGCGCCTTGGTTCTGTGGCCAGAGCTGGCGTCCTACAGCGAGCGGCTGTTCGCCAGCTACCAGGGCATCCAACCGGGCTTCCAACACCTGCATCTGGCGCCTGGGCGGGTCAGCCTGAGCCTGTTGGTGGGCGATGCCTTGAGTCTGCTCAGCCAGCTGGATGCACGCGTCGATGCCTGGTTTCTCGACGGTTTCGCCCCGGCAAAAAACCCCGAAATGTGGTCCGCCGAGCTGTTCAGCGAACTGGCCCGGCTCAGCGCACCGGGCGCAACCTTTGGCACCTTCAGCAGTGCCGGCGTGGTCCGTCGCGGGCTCAAGGCGGTGGGCTGCACAGTCAAGCGCGTGCCGGGGCTGGGCAAAAAATGGGAAGTGCTGCGCGGCCAGTTCGCCAGCGACAATCCCCCGCCCGCCGCGCCTGCCTGGTACGCCCGCCCGACCTGGCGCGCGCCGGTGCGCGAGGCCCTGGTGATCGGCGCAGGCCTGGCCGGCTGCGCCAGCGCCGCCAGCCTGGCCCAACGCGGCTGGCGCGTGACCCTGCTGGAGCGCCATCACGACCTGGCCCAGGAAGCCTCGGGCAACCCCCAAGGCGTGCTCTACCTGAAGCTTTCGGCACACGGTACGGCGCTGTCGCGGCTGATCGTCAGCGGCTTCGGCTACACCCGCCGACTGCTGGAGCGCTTGCAGGCGGGCCAGGACTGGGCGCCCTGCGGCGTGCTGCAACTGGCGTTCGACGCCAAGGAAGCCCAACGCCAGGCCATCCTGGCGGCGGCCTTCCCGTCCTCGCTGCTGCACTCACTGACCCAGTCCGAAGCCGAGACCTGCGCGGGCGTCGGCTTGCCTGCGGGTGGCCTGTTCTACCCCGAAGGCGGCTGGGTGCATCCACCAGCACTGTGCCGGCTGCTAGCTGCCCATCCGAATATCAGTCTGGTCACTCATCAGGAAGTGCTTGGCCTACAGAAAACCGCCGAAGGTTGGCAGGCCCGCGCAGGCGAGCGCGTGCTGGGCGAGGCGCCGGTGGTGGTGCTGGCCGGCGCGGCGGAGATCAAGGCCTTCGCCCCCAGTGCCGAACTGCCACTCAAGCGTATTCGCGGACAGATCAGCCGCTTGCCAGCCACCGCGCAGAGCCAGGCGCTGCGCACGGTCGTGTGCGCTGAAGGTTATGTGGCACCGCCGCGTGATGGTAGCCATACCCTTGGCGCGAGTTTCGACTTCACTAGCGAGGACTTGACGCCCAACGCCGCCGATCACGCGGACAACCTACAGCTGTTGGCGGAGATTTCTGCGGACCTGGCAGAGCGCCTGGCGATAGCGCAAACGCCAGACGCCGCCTTTGACGGCCGCGCCGCCTTTCGCTGCACCACCCCGGATTACCTGCCCCTCGTCGGCCCGCTGGCTGAACCTGCCGCCTTCGCCGAGGCCTACGCCGTGTTGCGCAAGGATGCCCGCCAGCAGCCAGACACGCCCTGTCCATGGCTCGACGGCCTGTACATCAACAGCGGCCATGGCTCGCGCGGGCTGATCACCGCGCCACTGAGCGGCGAATTGATCGCCGCCTGGCTGGAGGGTGAAGCCCTGCCGGTTGCCCGTGACGTCGCCCTGGCCTGCCACCCCAACCGGTTTATGCTGCGTCAGTTGATACGTAACCTGTAGGTAAATGCCCGGCCCCATGGGAGGGAACGGCGGCGATGTTCTGGGCGGCATCCCGCTTCGGCCGCGACGGCTGCAGAGCCTTGTCGATTTATCGCGAATAAATTCGCTCCTACAGACGGTGCCGTGACATTGCGAATGCATGCCTTCGCCGTACCTTAACCCTCGCCATCGCCACACAATTCGGCCGCGCGTAACAGCGCGGCGGTCAGGGCGTGGCGCTCCCACTCGCTCAAGGCATCGAAGCGCCGGCGAAAGCCCGGTGGCAGCAACGTTGGCGACTGCTGCATCAACGCATGGCCGGCGGCGCTGAGCAGCAACCACTGGCGGCGGCGATCCTGATCGTCACGCTGGCGTTGCAACAGGCCCAGCTCTTCCAGGCGGTCGAGCATTCCCGAGAGCGTCGCCGCCGTCAGGCTGACCCGGCCGCTGAGGGCGCTGGCGGTCATCCGCGTTTCGCCGGCCAGCACCTGCAGAATCATCAATTGCATGGGCGTCAGGCCGCCGAAGCGGCTCAGGCGCTTGGCATGTACCTCGCCATCCTGTTGCAAGCGCCGCAGGGCTTGAAACAGCGGCATTTCAAACGGACTGGCGTCCGCCGCATAAATTTCAGGTGGAACTATTTTTTCGCTCATAACGTCTCTTACAGACCGAACAAAACTTTGACATGAAACCATTATTTTGTTTTGGTGTAAAAGGTCCGGCAACGACCGGGCACTCCCCAACGGCAATACCGGTAAGGAATTATGTGCGGAATAGCTGGAGAATTACGTTTTGATCGACGCCCTGCCGACCTCGCGGCAGTCGAGCGCATCACCCACCACCTGGCCCCTCGCGGCCCCGACGCCCATGGCTTTCACAGCCAGGGGCCAGTCGCCCTCGGCCATCGCCGACTGAAGATCATGGACCTGGCCGAAGCCTCCGGCCAACCGATGATCGACAGCGACCTGGGCCTGTCGATGGTGTTCAACGGCGCCATCTACAACTACCCCGAATTGCGCGACGAGCTGGAAGCCTTGGGCTACCGCTTCTTCTCCGGCGGTGACACCGAAGTGCTACTCAAGGGCTACCACGCCTGGGGCGCCGACCTGCTGCCCAAGCTCAACGGCATGTTCGCCTTCGCCGTCTGGGAGCGCGACAACCAGCAGCTGTTCATTGCCCGTGACCGTCTCGGCGTCAAGCCGTTGTACCTGTCACAAACCGCCGAGCGCCTGCGCTTCGCCTCCAGCCTGCCGGCACTGCTCAAAGGTGGCGACATCGGCAAAACCCTGGACCCGATCGCCCTCAACCATTACCTGAACTTCCATGCCGTGGTGCCCGCACCGCGCACCCTGCTGGCGGGCGTGGAAAAACTGCCCCCGGCGACCTGGCTGCGCATCGGCGCCGACGGCAGCCGCGAGCAGCGCACCTGGTGGACGCTGCCTTACGGCCCCCAGGGCGATGAAGCGAATTACAGTTTTGAGGACTGGCGCGATCGCGTACTCGACGGCATGCGTGAGGCGGTGTCGATCCGCCAGCGTGCCGCCGTGGATGTAGGCGTACTGCTCTCCGGTGGCGTCGACTCCAGCCTGCTGGTCGGCCTGCTACGCGAAGCCGGGGTGGAAAACCTGCTGACCTTCAGCATCGGTTTTCAGGATGCCGGCGGCGAGCGTGGCGACGAGTTCCAGTATTCGGACCTGATCGCCGAGCGCTTCGCCACCCGCCACCATCAGTTGCGCATTGGCGAGCACGAAATTCTCGACCAGCTGCCCGCAGCCTTCCGCGCCATGAGCGAGCCGATGGTCAGCCACGACTGCATCGCCTTCTACCTGCTCTCGCGGGAAGTGGCCAAGCACTGCAAAGTGGTGCAGAGCGGCCAGGGCGCCGATGAACTCTTCGCCGGCTACCACTGGTACCCGCAGGTCGATGGCGCCGATGACGCCTTCACGGCGTATCGCCAAGCGTTCTTCGACCGTGACTACGATGAATACAAGGCCTGCGTCATGCCCGCCTGGCTGACCGGCGATGCGGCCGGTGACTTCGTTCGCGAGCACTTCGCCATGCCCGGTGCTGACGCCGCGGTGGACAAAGCCCTGCGCCTGGACAGCACCATCATGCTGGTCGATGACCCGGTCAAGCGCGTGGACAACATGACCATGGCCTGGGGCCTGGAAGCCCGCACGCCGTTCCTTGATTACCGCCTGGCGGAACTCTCGGCGCGTGTTCCGGCACGCTTCAAGCTGCCTGAGGGTGGCAAGTACGTGCTCAAGGAAGCCGCGCGCCAGGTCATCCCGGCCGAGGTTATCGACCGCAAGAAAGGTTACTTCCCAGTGCCGGGCCTCAAGCATCTGGAAGGCGCGACCTTGGGTTGGGTGCGCGACCTGCTGATCGATCCTAGCCAGGACCGCGGCCTGTTCAACCCGGCCATGCTCGACAAGCTGCTGAGCAACCCCCACGGCCAGCTCACCCCGCTGCGCGGCTCCAAGCTGTGGCAGCTGGCGGCGCTGAATCTGTGGTTGAGCGAACAGGGCCTTTAAGCCCTGGCCACCCGATGTTGTTACAGGCGACGAAAAACCTGTAACAGCGGCGGACTAGGCTGGTCATGTAAAGAATCCGACCCGGAATGCACCGGGCAACAGGGTTACCAAGGAAGCTTTTTGACATGCGATCCTCTGCCTTCAATCAACGTCTGCTGCGTGGCCAGGCACCTACTTACGAGCGCCTGCAGGCGCGTTTCGCCGAAGAAGGCGGCGCCGATTCGAGACCACCGCGCGTGGTGCATTGCGGCTGGGGCCGGCTGCTGATCGGGCACACCTTCCCCGATGCCGCCGAGCTGGCCCGTCAGCTGCTCACCGAGCGCGCAGGCGAGCGCGACATCGCCCTGTACGTTGCTGCGCCGCAGCTGGTGCTGGCCCAGGCACCGCAGCAACTGTTCCTCGACCCGTCCGACACCCTGCGCCTGTGGTTCAGCGACTACCGCCCGGCCCAACGCGTGTTCCGCGGCTACCGTATTCGCCGCGCGCAGAACGAGCAGGACTGGCAGGCCATCAACACCCTGTACCAGATGCGCGGCATGTTGCCCATCGACCCGACGCGCCTCACCCCACGCCACGAAGGCGGTCCGGTGTACTGGCTGGCCGAAGACGAAGACAGCGGCGCGGTAATCGGCAGCGTTATGGGCCTGAACCACCACAAGGCCTACCAGGACCCGGAAAATGGCAGCAGCCTCTGGTGCCTGGCCGTCGACCCACGCTGCTCGCGCCCTGGCGTGGGCGAGGTGCTGGTACGCCACCTGATCGAACACTTTATGAGCCGCGGCCTGAGCTACCTCGACCTGTCGGTGCTACACGACAACCATCAGGCCAAGGGCCTCTACGCCAAGCTGGGCTTTCGCGAGCTGCAGACCTTTATGGTCAAGCGCAAGAACGGCATCAACGAAAACCTGTTCCTCGGCCCCGGCCCCGGTGCCGAGCTCAACCCCTACGCACGGATCATCGTCGATGAAGCGCGGCGCCGGGGCATCGAGGTGCAAGTCGACGATGCCGAGGCGGGGCTGTTTACCCTCAACCATGGCGGCCGGCGTATCCGCTGCCGTGAATCGCTCAGCGACCTGACCAGCGCAGTGAGCATGACCCTGTGCCAGGACAAACGCCTGACCCACCGTACCCTCGCCCGCGCCGGCCTCAGCCTGCCGGCGCAGCGCCTGGCCGGTAATGCCGAAGAGAACGCCGCCTTTCTCGCCGAGCACCAGCGCGTAGTAGTCAAGCCGGTGGACGGCGAACAAGGCCAGGGCGTTTCCGTAGACCTGAGTACACCTGCCGAAGTGCAGGCCGCCATTGAGCGTGCTCAGCCCTTCGACAGCCGCGTGCTACTGGAAAGCTTCCATGAGGGTTACGACCTGCGCATTCTGGTGATCGGCTATGAAGTGGTGGCCGCGGCCATCCGCCGGCCGGCCGAAGTGGTCGGCGACGGACGCCACAGTATCGGCGACCTGATCGACGCCCAGAGCCGCCGCCGCCAGGCCGCCACCGACGGCGAAAGCCGCATCCCCAAGGACGCCGAAACCCTGCGCACCCTGCACGCCGCAGGTGTCGACTACGACAGCGTGCTGCCCGCCGGCACGCGCCTGGCTGTGCGCAAGACCGCCAACCTGCATACCGGCGGCTGCCTGGAAGACGTCACCGCGATCCTCCATCCCGTGCTCGCCGATGCCGCTGTCAAAGCGGCCCGCGCCCTGGATATCCCCGTGGTCGGCCTGGACCTGCTGGTGCCGGCCGCCGACCAGCCCGAGCACGTATTTATCGAAGCCAACGAACGCGCCGGCCTGGCCAACCATGAGCCACAACCCACCGCCGAACGCTTTATCGACCTGCTGTTCCCGCTCAGCCAGGAAATCAACCAGGGGCCTTGAGCGCCCCTGTTTCTCGACCTGCCAGGAGACTTCATGACCTCGCTACCCGAACCCGATCTCGACTACCTGAAGAAAGTGCTGCTGGAAATGCTCGCCATTCCCAGTCCGACGGGGTTCACCGATACCATCGTGCGCTACGTCGCCGAGCGCCTGGAAGAACTGGGCATCCCCTTTGAAATGACCCGCCGCGGCACCATCCGCGCCACCCTCAAGGGCCGTCGCTCCAGCCCCGACCGCGCGGTCTCGGCGCACCTGGACACCATCGGCGCCATGGTCCGCGAGATTCAGGACAACGGCCGCCTGAGTCTGACCCCCATCGGCTGCTGGTCCAGCCGCTTTGCCGAAGGCAGCCGCGTCAGCGTGTTCAGCGACCACAGCGTGCAACGCGGCAGCGTTCTGCCCCTGATGGCCTCCGGGCATGCGTTCAACACCGCCGTGGATGAGCTGCCGGTGACCTGGGACCATGTCGAGCTGCGCCTCGACGCCCTTACCGCCAGCCGCGCCGACAGCGAGATGCTGGGTATCTCGGTGGGTGATTTCGTCGCCTTCGACCCGCTGCCCGAGTTCACTGAGAGTGGCCATATCAGCGCGCGCCACCTCGACGACAAGGCCGGCGTCGCGGCCCTGCTCGCCGCGCTCAAGGCGGTGGTCGACAGCGGTGAAGAACCGCCCATCGACTGCCACCCGCTGTTCACCATCACCGAAGAAGTTGGCTCTGGCGCCGCCGCTGCCCTGCCCTGGGATGTCAGCGAATTCGTCGGCATCGACATCGCCCCGGTCGCTCCCGGCCAACGCTCCACCGAACACACGGTGAGTGTGGCCATGCACG
Organism: Gammaproteobacteria bacterium; assembly: GCA_018826895.1. Lineage (GTDB taxonomy): Bacteria > Pseudomonadota > Gammaproteobacteria > Pseudomonadales > Pseudomonadaceae > Aquipseudomonas. Next base: position 6,840 of record JAHJYA010000096.1, on the reverse strand, counting down.
ACTCCGGCGGCCCCTACGACTATCACCTGTCGCGCCAGTTGCTGCGCCTGGCCGGGGAAAATGAGATCCCGGTGCGCCGCGACCTGTTCCGCTACTACCACAGCGATGCGCAGTCGGCCGTCACTGCCGGCCACGACATCCGCACCGCGCTGATCGCCTTCGGCTGCGATGCCACCCACGGCTACGAACGCACCCATATCGACAGCCTGGCCGCCCTCAGCCGCCTGCTCGGCGCTTACCTGCTCAGCCCGCCGGTATTCGCCAGCGACGCCAAGCCGGAAACCGGCTCGCTGGAGCGTTTTAGCCACCAGATCGAGCACGATGCGCAGATGGAAAGCGAGACCCGCGTCCCGACTGTGGAAAGCCTGCTCGGACGTCGCGATCAGGAGACTTGAAGGCCTTTCGCCATCCGGGCACAGTAGCGGTAATAAAGCAGATGCCGAGTTAGCAGGTAGGCTCCAACAACCTGCCAGGTAGCGTGCCTGGGGAGTGTCCCTCGCGCTACCGCCGCGTCTGCTTGCACGCACAAGCAGTGCGCGGCGAGAAAAGGGGTTCAGGGATGCGGCATCTGTGGGCGGCGGTGCTACTGATCTGGCTGAGCAGCCCAGCCTGGGCGCTTACGCCTGCAGTGCTGGACAGCAGCGACACCCGCCTGGCCCTAGGGCCAGCGATGGGATATCTGGAAGACCGCGAAGGCCGCCTGACCATTGAGCAGGTCGCCGCAGTGCCGGATTCGCAATTCACCGCCGTCCACGCCAACCATGCCAACCTGGGTAAAAACCGCTCGACCTGGTGGTTCAAGGTCCACCTGGACAATCGCCTGCAAGACGCTCTGGGTGGCTACCTGGAAGTCAATTACCCCCTGCTCGATCACCTGCAAATCTATCAGCAAGGTCGCGATGGCCAGTGGCAGATGCAGGAAAGCGGCGACCGCTATGCCTTCTCCCAGCGCCCGGTGCAGGTGCGTAATTTCTGGTTCCCGCTGAGCCTGGCGCCCGGCGAAAGCACCCTGCTGATCCGGGTGGAAAGCACCAGCACGCTGTTCGTGCCGCTGTTTTTCAGCAGCTACAAGGCCAGTGCCGAGGTGCAGGAAAACCTCATGGGCATCAACGGCGCCTTCTACGGCGTGCTGTTCGCGATGTTCTGCTACAACCTGTTCCTGTTCATATCACTGCGCGAACGGGCCTACTTCTGGTACCTGGTATACAACTTCAACATCGGCCTGTTCGCCGCCAGCTTCGACGGCATGCTGTTCAAGCTGCTACCCGATCACCTCGGTCTGCAGTCGATCAGCATCTATATCCTGATGTACCTGCACTGCCTCAGCGCTACCCAGTTCAGCCGCCATTTTCTCCATACCCGCCAGTACTTCCCGCGCCTGGACATGGCCTTGCGGGTATTTATGCTGGCGACCGTCGCCTGCCTGATTTCCTTACCGCTGGTGGGCCTGCAGACCTGGAACATTCTCGCCAGCCTTACGGTGCTGGCGGTCTCCAGCCTGCTCTTGCTCGCAGGAGCCTACGTCTGGCGCCAAGGCCTGCGTTACGGCTCCTACTACATCATCGCCTGGGGCATTCTGCTCGGCTCGTTCATGATCGCCACCTTCGGCTCCCTGGGTATCGAGCTGTTTGGCCTGTATGGCGCAGCGGTGGTCAAAGTAGGCGTGACCGTCGAGCTGATCACCCTGTCCATCGGCTTGGCCGACCGCATCAACCTACTGAAGGAAGAAGGCTTTCAGTCACGCCGCGCAGCAGAACAGGCAGAGATCGAGAACCAGGCCAAAAGCCGCTTTTTGGCCAAGATGAGCCACGAGATCCGCACCCCACTCAATGGCGTGCTGGGCATGCTGCAACTGCTCAGGGAAACGCCGCTGGACCGCAGCCAGCGGTTCTACGTCGACACCATCTCCAGCTCCGGCAGCTCGCTGATCGCAGTGATCAACGACATCCTCGATTACGCCCGCATCGAGTCCGGCAAGCTGCAGCTCGAACATATCGAATTCGACCTCGAAGCCCTTATCTCCGAAGCCCTCAGCCTGTTCACCGGCCAGGCCCTGGACAAGCGCCTGCGCCTCTATGTAAGCCTGGAAAATGGCGTGCCGCAGCGCATGCAGGGTGATCCGACACGCCTCAAGCAGGTCCTGATGAACCTGCTCAGCAACAGCCTGAAGTTCACCGCCGAAGGCCATGTGGTGATCAATGTCTGCCGGCGTAACGATGCGCAAGGCAACGCGCGCCTGGTATTCGCCGTCAGCGACAGCGGGATCGGTATCAGCAATGAAGGCCTGGCACAGCTGTTCGACTCCTTCGCCCAGGGAGACTCCAGTACCACCCGGCGCTACGGCGGCAGCGGTCTGGGCCTGGCCATCAGCAAGGAACTGGTGGAAATGATGGGCGGGCATATCGAAGTGCAGAGCACCCCGGGCCAGGGCACGCGCTTCGCCTTCGACCTGCCGCTGGACGACAGCGATACGCCCATCGACCCGCTCAATACCCTACTCAAAGGTCGTACGGCCCTGCTCACCTCCCTTGACGGGCTCGGTCTGGATGCCCTCAGCCGCCTGTTCGGCCGCTGGGGCATGCACACCGAGCGCTGCCAAACCCCAGAGCGCCTGCTCGACTACCTGGCCGATTACGCCACCCCGCCGCTGCTGGTGCTGATGGCCCCCTGGCCTGGCAGCGCAGCCCAGTGGCTCGACACCTTGCGGCCGCAACTCGTACCTGGTCAGCGAGTGCTGCTGTTGTGCCCACCGGAACACAGCCAACAGCCGCCCAGCGACCCGAACCTGCGCCTGGTGAGCCTGGCCCAACCGGTGCCAGTGACCGCGCTGCGTGATGCGCTGGCCGAACTCTACGAGGATCATCCCGTGCTTCAGTCAAACCCGCCGCGGGAAATCCGCAGCGACGGCAACGCCGCCCCGTGCATCCTGGTCGCCGAAGACAATGCGGTGAATCAGTTAGTGGTGCAGGGCTTTCTGAAGAAGCGTGGTTATGGCGTGCGCCTGGTGGTCAACGGCGTCGATGCCGTGGCCGAGTACCAGCGTCAGCCGAACGCCTATCAACTGGTGCTGATGGACTGTGAAATGCCGGAAATGGACGGTTTTGAAGCCACCCGGCAGATGCGCCGCCTGGAACGCCAGCACGGCTGGCCGGCGATCCCTATCGTCGCCCTGACCGCACACATCCTTGACGAGCACCGCCAGCACGGCCTCGCTGCTGGCATGGATGACTTCCTCGGCAAACCCCTGGACAGCGCCCGCCTGTACCAGTTGCTGGAGCACTACCTCAAAGACAATGACAGCCTCTAAAGGACACCTGGCCAGCACGCAGCGCAGGCGTTAGCATCGCCGCTGCCTCTGGAGACCGACCCCGTGCTGATTCCCGCCCACCTGCTCGAAGCCGACACCCTCACCCGCCTGATCGAAGACTTCGTCACCCGGGAGGGCACCGACAATGGCGACGAAACTCCGCTGGAAACCCGCGTGCTGCGCGTGCGCCGCGCCTTGGACAAAAATGAAGCGGTGATCGTCTTCGACCCCGAAAGCCAGCAATGCCAGCTGGCGCTCAAGCGCGACGTGCCGCGCGAGTGGCTTGATGCCCTGAAAGACCTGCAGGACAGCTAGGGGCTTTTGCAGCCGCATGTAACACGCAACCGCCGTAGGAGCGCCGCCCCGGCGCGAAGCTGCTTTTTGGACGGAATGGCCGCTATTCGCCGCGAGGCGCGACTCCTACGAGAAGCTGCGATTTATAGCCAAATAAAAAGGGCAACCCTTGCGGGTTGCCCTTTTGCGTGCCGCGAACAGCGGCTTTCGATTTGGTAGGCACAATTGGATTCGAACCAACGACCCCCACCATGTCAAGGTGGTGCTCTAACCAACTGAGCTATGTGCCTTCGATGGGTGCGCATTCTACGGGGAGATAAAAAAGAGTCAACCCCTTTTTTGCAGCTAACTGCCTGAATAACGGAAATTTTTACGCTCGGCGCCAGGCCTGCGGTTTTTGCATGCGGCACTAGCCGGGCATTTTCAACTCGGGTAGCATCCAGGCAATCGTAAAAAATAAAGAACAGAGGTTGCAAAATGGCGCACACCGCATACCCGCACTCCTATTACGCCGCATCCGCTAACCCGGTGCCCGAGCGCCCGCCCCTGGCCGGCGAGGTGGAGACCGATGTGTGCATCATCGGCGCCGGCTATACCGGTCTGTCGACGGCTATTTCGCTGCTGGAAAACGGCTTCAAGGTTACCCTGGTCGAAGCGGCCAAGGTCGGCTTTGGCGCATCCGGGCGCAATGGCGGACAGATCGTCAACAGCTATAGCCGCGACATCGACGTGATCGAACGCAGTGTCGGCGCGCAGCAGGCCAAATTGCTCGGCGATATGGCCTTTGAGGGCGGGCGGATCATCCGGGAGCGCATCGCCACCTATAACATCCAGTGCGACCTCAAGGATGGCGGCGTCTTCGCAGCCAATACCCCCAAGCACCTCAAGCACCTGGAAGCACAGAAAAAACTCTGGGAACGCTATGGCCATACCCAGCTGGAACTGATGGACGCCGCGCGCATCCGCGAAGTGGTCGCCAGTGACAGCTATGTCGGCGGCATGCTGGACATGAGCGGCGGGCATATCCATCCGCTCAACCTGGCCCTGGGAGAGGCGGCAGCGGTCGAGTCCCTGGGTGGAGTGATTTACGAACAATCGCCGGCCGTGCGCATTGAGCGCGGCGCTAACCCGGTGGTGCACACACCCAACGGTCGGGTCAAAGCCAAGTTCGTGGTGATTGCCGGCAACGCCTACCTAGGTAACCTGGTGCCTGAGCTGGCGGCCAAGTCCATGCCCTGCGGGACCCAGGTGATCACCACCGAGCCGCTGTCCGAGGCGCTGGCCAGCACCCTGCTGCCGCAAGACTACTGCGTCGAAGACTGCAACTACCTGCTCGACTATTACCGCCTTTCCGGCGACAAGCGCCTGATCTTCGGCGGCGGTGTGGTCTATGGCGCACGGGACCCGGCGAACATCGAAGCGATCATCCGGCCGAAGATGCTCAAGGCCTTCCCTCAGCTCAAGGACGTGAAGATCGATTACGCCTGGACCGGCAACTTCCTGCTGACGCTGTCGCGCCTGCCGCAAGTCGGCCGCCTGGGCGACAACATCTACTACTCGCAAGGTTGCAGCGGCCACGGCGTGACCTACACCCACCTGGCCGGCAAGATCCTCGGCGAAGCCCTGCGTGGGCAGGCCGAGCGTTTCGATGCCTTTGCCACCCTGCCGCACTACCCCTTCCCGGGCGGCCGCCTGCTGCAAGTGCCATTCAGCGCCATGGGCGCCTGGTACTACAACTTGCGCGACAAGCTGGGGATCTGACCCTATGGCCCAAGGTTCTTCGCATTTCTGTGGAGGTGTTGCGCTTGACACCGAACTGGCAAGTAAGTGTGCGTTGTTGGTGACGTAGCTCTATCCATTAACGTGTCGTCTGGACTGATGTGTTTCGCCCCTCACGGGCGAGTCACTTTCTCTTGCTTGCCTGTATGGACCGGAGACATAGGTGACAGGTGTGCGGGGACATGGTTGACACTTTCGGTAGACCTCTGCCGAGTTCACGACCATGCCTTGGAACGCAAAAGACACCATGAACCTACGAGAAGAATTCGTCTTACTGGCCCGTCAGGAAGGTGCTAATCGGCGAGAGTTGTGCCGTCGCTTTGGTATCAGCCCGCAAACAGCCTACAAATGGCTGACCCGTCACGAGCAGCATGGTCGTGACGGGTTGAGTGACCGCTCACGGCGCCCTGCAAGCAGCCCACGGCTAACGCCTGCGGAGCTGGAAAGCACTGTCATCGCATTGCGTCTGCAACACCCGTGCTGGGGCGGACGCAAGTTGAGCCGGCGACTGCAGGACCTGGGGCATCCTTGCCTGGCCCCCAGCACTATCACCAACATCCTGCATCGCCATGGATTGATTGACCCACAAGCCTCGGAAGCTGCGCAACCTTGGCAACGCTTCGAGCACTCTGCCCCTAACGACCTCTGGCAAATGGACTTCAAAGGCTACTTCCAAACCAGCGAGGGAGTTTGCCATCCCTTGACCGTGCTGGATGACCACTCCCGCTTCAACCTAGGTATTCGTGCCTGTGCCGACCAGCGTCATCAGACTGTCCAGGAGCAGCTGAGCCGGATCTTCGAACGTTATGGGCTGCCGGTGCGCATCAACACGGACAACGGTTCACCTTGGGGGGCCTCACGTCAGCCTGGGCAACTGACAGAGCTGGCGATCTGGCTGATCCGTTTGGGGATACGTCTGAGTTTCAGCCGCCCCTATCACCCGCAAACTAACGGCAAGGACGAGCGCTTTCACCGCTCCCTGAAAGCGGAAGTGCTCAACGGTCGCAGCTTCCACTCGCTACAGCAGGCTCAGGAGGCTTTCGACCGCTGGAGGCACGTCTACAACCAGCACCGCCCTCACGAAGCCTTGCAGATGGCCACACCCACAACCCGCTATCGAGTCAGCCCCCGGTCATATCCAACACAACTCCCTGATATCGAGTACGGCCCTGACGATACCGTGGTGGTGGTGAAGTGGTTTGGTGAAGTCAACTTCAGGGGCGGACGATACAAGCTATCCAATCCACTGCGTGGGCAGCCAGTGGCGATTCGCCCCAGTCCTAATGACGATGGACTGTTTCATGTGTTTTTTGCCCACCACAAGCTGATGGAGATCGATCTGAGAGAACCGGACACCGGTGCATAATCCGTCAACCATGTTCCCGCACATGTGTCCACCATGTCTCCGGTCTATACACTTGCCCAAGAGAAAGTAACCAAAGAGAAGGGCACCCCACCAT